>QCJD01000040.1 GCA_003216255.1 Pelagibacteraceae bacterium AG-404-N13 | reverse complement strand
CCTCCATAACCAGGTCCAGCACGTAAAAATCTTTCACCTATTCTTTGATCTAAACCAATACCACTAGAAACTTCTTTTACATCTATTGACGATTTTTCACACAAGTTTGCTATTTCATTAATAAATGAAATTTTAGTAGCTAGAAATGCATTTGATGCATATTTAATTAATTCAGCTGCTCTTCTAGAGGTTTGAAAATACCTACTTTTTTTCTTAATTATTGGCATATATAAATTTCGCATTACATTGTTAGCTTTTTTACTATCAGTTCCAACAACAACTCTGTCTGGATACAAAAAGTCTCTTATAGCCTCACCTTCTCTGAGAAACTCGGGATTTGAAACAACATTAAATTTCTTTTTACCTCGATTAGATTTTAATAATTTTTCAATTTTATCACCAGTAGTTACTGGTACTGTAGATTTTGTGACTATGATTTTATACTTATTCAAATTTTTTTTAATATTATTAATTGACTTAAAAACATATTTTAAATCAGCCTTATTATTTTTAGTTGGAGTTCCTACACAAATAAATATTAAGTCAGAATTTTTTATTGAATTATTAATGTCCGTTGAAAAAAAAAGTCTATTTTGTTTTTTATTTCTTGCTACTAGCTCTGCTAGGCCAGGTTCATAAATTGGCATAACACCATTATTAAGATTATAAATTTTTCTTTTATCTGTGTCGACACATATAACTTTATTTCCTAAATCTGAAAAACAAGCACCGCTTACTAAACCAACATAACCAGATCCTAAAATACAAATTTTCATAATTTAGATATTTCAATTCCTGATTTAATATATCCATTCATCGTTCCACAATCTAAATATTTTCCTGTGAACTTATGACCAATAAAAAAATATTTTTCAAAGATCATTTTTCTTATTGCATCAGTAATATGTATTTCTCCACCTTTTCCTTTTTTTTGATTTTTTAAAAAATTGAATATATCTTTGTTTAGAATATACCTTCCAATTACTGCATTATTCGATGGTGCATCTTTAGTTTTAGGCTTTTCTATAACATCAGAAATTTTAAAATTGTCTTTATCTAAAGTTTTTGCAATAGAAAAAATACCCCACCTATCAACATTATTTTTATTTACTTTTAGGCTTGCCATTATAGAGGCTTTATGTTTTTTATGTATTTTTATCATATCTTTTGAGCAATTTTTTTTCATAATTAGATCGTCAGGCAACAACATGAGAAAATATTTATTTTTGATAAATTTTTTTGTTTTAAGAACAGCATCACCTGTACCTAATGGTTTGTTTTGGTAAACAAATTTAATTTTTTTTTTATAAAATAAAATTTTTTTATACTCTTTAATTATTCTTGGGTCTTTCTTTTTTTTTATAATTGATTGATAAAATTTATCATTGTAGAAATATTTTCTAATTATTTCTTTTTTGTTTGATATTATTAATATAATTTCTTTAATTCCTGCTTCGATACACTCGTCTAAAATATATTCTATACCGGGCTTTCCATTAATAGGAAGTAGTTCTTTTGCAAATACACTCGTTATTGGCAATAACCTTGTTCCTAGGCCAGCAAGGGGAATAATAGCTTGTTTAATCATTTAGATGTTTTACTTATAATCAAATTTATTAAAAATGAAAATTATTAAAAATATTTTTGAACTAAATAAGGCAATAAAAAATTATAAAAATATAGGATTTGTGCCTACAATGGGAGGTATTCATAAAGGCCATGAATCTTTAATAAAATCTTCACAAAAAAAAAAATTAAAAACAATTGTAAGTATTTTTATTAATCCCACACAATTTAACAAAAGAAAAGATTTTAGTACTTACCCAAGAAATTTTAAAAAAGATATAAAAATTTTAAAAAAAAATAATGTTGAATATTTATTTATGCCAAATGTTAAAGAAATTTATAAGAAAAAAAATAAAAAATTTAATCTTAAAAAATCTGAAAAAATCTTATGTGCAAAATACAGACCTGGTCATTTTGAAGGTGTTTTAAATGTTATGGACAGATTATTAGCTTTAATTAAATCTAA
>QCJD01000039.1 GCA_003216255.1 Pelagibacteraceae bacterium AG-404-N13 | reverse complement strand
TTATCACTAAATAAAAAATTATACTTATTTAAAACTGGAGAATTTTTAAGAGTTAAGATTTTATTCCATTTTCCCTTTCTTGCATCTGGACTTTTTTCAAATAATTTTGCTTCATCTGCATCTAAACCTTGTGAAAATGCAAAAACTCTGTCACCTACTATTCCAATATTTTTTTTGATTTCACATGAGTCAATACTTTGAAATGATACAGATTTTACAGGACAATTGTGTATGGATGAAATTATACAACTCATATATTAGATTTATATTAAATTAATTTATGTAAAAAGTATAATTTAAATAACTTGAGATTTAAATATAACAAAAATTGAAATAATGAAAACTGCATTAGTATTTGGTTCGTCTGGTTTAATAGGAAATCAACTTGTTGATTTGATGATTAAAGATAATAATTATAATAAAATAAAGCTATTTGTTAGGTCTGAACCTACAATAGATAGTTCTAAATTGGAAATAATTAAAACTGATTTTAATAATTTAAAAAATCATTATGACTCGATTAGTGGAGATGACTGTTTTTTTTGTATTGGCACAACAAGAAAAAATACACCAGATAAAGATAAATATATTAAAATTGAATATAATCTCCCAATAGAAGTTGCAAGAATAGCTAAATTAAATTTTGTTAATAATTTTATTTATATATCTTCATTGGGCGCAAACCCTAATGCTACTAGCTTGTATCTAAAAAATAAAGGTCAAGCAGAACAAGAATTAATAAAATTAAATTTTTCTAATTTATCAATCTTTAGACCTTCTATTTTACTGGGGAATAGAAAGGAAAATAGAGTAGGAGAAAAAATTGGAATACTTGTAATGAAAACTCTTTCACCTTTAATGTTAGGCAATATGAAAAAATATAAACCTATAAAAGTTGAAAATGTAGCAAAAGCAATGATAAAAGTTATTCAAAGAGATTATAAAAAAAATATAATTGAATCTGATGAAATTATGGAGATAGCTTCTAATGTCTAAAAGATATAGTGGAAAATCATTTAAAGATTCAAGTGTTATGAAAAAACCTAAATTATCTTTAAAAGAAAAAAGAAAATTAAAAAAAGAAAAAAAAAATAAAAAAAACTGAAAATTAATAACCTAGATTTGGATCTACTTGATTAGGTAATTCTTTTTTATCAATAAATAACTTTAAATTTTTAAAAAACTTCTCCAAAACCATTTCAATATAATTTCCTTTACTATCTGAGGAAATATGGGGAGTAATTACTAAATTAGGAGTATCCCAAAATTTAGAATTTCTATTTATAGGTTCTTCAGAAAAGACGTCTAAAATAGCTCCAGAAATTTCATTCCTCTCAAGTTTTGATCTAAGATGTTCATAGTCCATTACCGAGGATCTTCCAATGTTAACAATTCCACAAGTAGATTTAAGACTATCTAATCTTTTCTTATTAATTAATCCTTTTGTTTCATTTGTTTCTGGAACAGCTAAATAAAGAAAGTCAGCCTCAGACAAAACCTCATCAATTCTATCAAAAGTTATAATTTTTGAACATCCTTGGACTTTTCCACCTCTTCTGTTAACACCAATCACTTTTGCTCCCAATAAACTAATATGCTTAATCATTGATCCTCCTAAAGAACCAGTTCCAACTACTACAACTTTTTTTCCTTCAATGGGCTTACTTAATAAAGTTACAAACTCCTTATTTTTTTGATTAGTAATTATTCTCGTCATATGATTTTGGAGCATCAAAATACTCATCAAACCAAACTCACCAGCTTTTTTTGCATGTATTCCACTACTGTTTGTTATTACCAAATCTTTTTTCATCCAATCAAACGGATAAATATGATTAACACCTGCTGAAACAATATGTATCCACTTTAAATTTGGTGCAATTTCTTTCAAACCATTTGTTGGAAAATTCCATGCCAGTAAAATATCTGCACTTTTCATTGATGAAATCCAATTATCATCATCCCAATCAACTAAATACGAAATTTTATCTCTTATATCAGGATATCTATTAAGCATATTCTCAAACAAATCTTTGGGTACACTACTATTTTTTTCACCTTCTAAATCGCAAGGTAAAGAACCTTTTTTCCAATGATTATTTCTTATATGAATTTTAA
>QCJD01000038.1 GCA_003216255.1 Pelagibacteraceae bacterium AG-404-N13 | reverse complement strand
GCATTTTCAAACTGATGATTATCTATGGAAGTTGGTAATGGAACCGCAATAAATGGAATATTCAAAACTGATAATTCAGCTAAAGTAGATGCTCCTGCTCTTGTTAAACAAAGATCAGTTTTTTTGATAATATTGTCAAAATTTTTATCAAAACTAAAAATTATATTCTCTACATTATGCTTATAATAAAAATCTTTTAATTGTGTAATATTTTTATAATTAGTTTGTTGAATAATATTTAACGGAAATTTTTTAGAAATATTAACAATTGAATTTTTTAAATTTTTATCAAAAATACTTGCACCTTGGCTGCCTCCTACAATTAATATATTTATTTTATCTCTTTTATTAGAAAATTGATTTAATTTATAAATATTTTCTCTCACTAGAGGTTTGATAATGACCATTTTTCTTTTTAAATTTTCAGGAAAATTTTTAACTTGTTCTGTGTAACAAAATATTTTTCTACAAGATTTCAAAAAAAACTTATTTGCACGTCCCAAAACCATGTTGGGTTCAAGTAAATAGATTTTTAAATTCATCATTTTAGCAGCGAGAATCAGAGGTAAAGACATGTATCCTCCTGTAGAAATAAGTTTTCCTATTTTTTTATTTTTTAGAAGAAAGCATGATTTTAAAGTTAAATATAATATTAAAATTAAATTTATTGGTAAAAAAAGAATATTTTTCAATTTTGGTGTATCTACTAAACTATAATTATAGTTGTCCTTATCTAAAAACCTTGAACCCCTTCTATCTGTTGAAATAGTCACATTAGTATAATTTGATAAATGATCAAAAAGTATCATAGCTGGAATTACATGTCCTCCAGAGCCACCTGTGGTAATTAAAACATTTTCTCTCATTTAAACTACTTTTCTTTTAGTTAAATTTAAAACAATTCCAGAAATTAATGCAGTACTAATAATTGATGAACCACCATAACTTAAATATGGCAATGTCATTCCGGTGGTTGGTAACAACCTAATGTTTACTCCTATATGAACAAAAGTTTGTAATAAGATTAATGAAACACAGCCAATTAATATTAATTTAATCTTTTCATGGTTTATTAAATTTATTTTTTGAATAATTTTATATGCAAATACCAAGTATAATAAAATAATTAATACAACAATGATTGCACCAAACTCTTCTGATACAACTGAAACAATATAATCAGTATGAGCCTCTGGAATTTTTGAATTAAGAGTGCCTTCTCCAATACCTTTTCCAAAAAATCCACCACTAATAATAGCATCACTTGCTTTTTCAGCTTGATAGTTTCCAGCTTCAGACGAATTCATAAATGATAAAAATCTAATTTTTATGTATTCAAATTTTGGAACAAAAAATATTAAATAAGAAGCAGTTAGAGTAACAATTATAAAGAATATAAAAAATAAATATATATTAATTCCTGAAACAAAAATAAGAGCTAGCCATATCATTGCTATAAGCAATGTTTGACCTAAATCAGGTTGGGAAATCAATAATAGTAGTATTGGCAGAAGTATTAAACTACTTAAAAAATATTTAAAATATAGATTATTTTTTTTTAGACATAATAAAGTTGACAAAATAACTATAAAAAAAGGCTTAATAATTTCAATTGGTTGAAATCTTGGTAAAAAGGCAAAATCTATCCATCTTTTAGATCCTTTTACTTCTATGCCAATGAATGGGACTAAAACTAAAGTAATAAATGAAATACAAAATAAAATAATTGATAATTTAATTAATAGTTCTTCTTTTAAAAAGGAAAAAATCATTAATATAGTTATTGCTAAAATTATAAAAATAAAATGTTTAATAAAAAAATAGTATGAATTTGTATCAAGCTTATCTGATGCTATTAATGAAGTTGAGGCTAACGAAAAAAATAATCCCAAAAAAAATAAAATAAATATTAATGAAAAAATATATTTATCAATATTTTTCCACCAATCATAAAAGTTATCAAAGTAATTATTCATAAAATAAATATTAATTCTTTAAGTGTTTTTTAATAATTTTGTTGAAATACTCTCCTCTTCTTTCAAAGTTACTGAACTGATCAAAAGATGCTGCAGAAGGACTAAATAAAAGTATTTTTTTTTGCCCTCCATTTTTTTTTAAATCTTTAAATACTTGTAATAATGCATGATTTAAGTTTTTTGAAATTTTGTATTGAATTTTATTTAAAAAAACTTTTGAAAAAAATAATTTGTCTTTTCCGTAAATAAACGCTTTTATTTTTTTAAAATTTTTTTTTTCTAATTTAAATTTATCCCCTTTCTTTGCTATTCCTCCTAAAACCCAATAAATATTTTCAAATGATTTTAATAAAGGAAGAGTTGAAGACAGACTAGTA
>QCJD01000037.1 GCA_003216255.1 Pelagibacteraceae bacterium AG-404-N13 | reverse complement strand
CCAAAGTTCTTAAGCCTCTTATTATTAAGTAAGCATCATCAGGTCCTAATCTTAATCCTGCTATTTTATTTGCTTGTTCAACATATTTGAATACTTTTTTATTTACAGCTAAACTACCGCCCATAACGTCTGAATGACCTGAATAGTATTTTGTTGCTGAAACTATTGCCATGTCAAAACCCAATTTAATTGGTTTTAAAAAATAAGGTGTAGCCCAAGTATTATCTATTGCAGTGAATATTTTATTTTTTTTTGCGATTGAGATAATTTTAGATAAATCTTGAAATTCAAAAGAATTACTTCCTGGATTTTCAACATAAATTAATTTTGTTTTACTTGAGATATTGTTTTTTAATGTACTTAAATCATGAGGATTATAAAAAACTGTTTTAATATTAAATGATTTAAGAAAATCTTGAGTTAATAATCTTGTTGGGAAATAAACAGGGTCTGCAATGAGGATTTCATCTCCAGGACGAACAATGCTAAAAATCGACAAAAATACTGAACCAAATCCTGTTGGTGTTAAAAAAACGTGATGGCATTCCTCCATCTTTTTTAACATTTGTTGTAAAATGTATGTCGTAGACGTTCCTTGTCTTCCATAATCAAAGTGACCACCAGTAGGATTTTTTTTGCCTTTAGCTTGCGTTTTTCTAAGCTCATTCATTGTTTTAAAGATTATTGTTGATGCTCTTACAACTGGAGGATTTACAGACTGATTGTAATAATCTTTTGCCGTATGTTTTAAAAATGTTTTAAAAGATTTATCCATAATAAATTTGATATGATAACTAGACAATGCTATATCCGTTAAATATGTCAACAAAAAGAAATAAAGGAGATTATGGGTTACCCAAAAAAGCATAGAGGCCGTAGAAAAATGGGCTCAAAAAAAAGAAGAGCAAGAAAAAAGAATAAGAAAAAATAGTATTTATTCTTTAATCCAACCACCGCCTAGTACTTTATCACCAAATTGATCCTTGTTGTAAAATACACATGCTTGGCCTGGAGAAATTCCATGTTCTATATCAACTAAATTAACTTCAGCACTATTATTATCTTGCAAATTTACTTTTGCTTCTAAGAGCTTTCCTGTAGATCTTACTTTAACAAAAATATTTTTTTCAAATTCTTTTTTTTCACTTAATAGGTTTAAATCTTTTAAAAAAATATTTTTTTTTCCAAGGTTTTCTTTTGGACCAACTATTATTTCATTATTTTCTGAATCTATTTTTATTACATAAAGTGGTTCTTTATCTGAAACTTTGATTCCTTTTCTTTGTCCAATTGTAAAATTAATTATTCCATCATGTACACCAATTACTTTGCCATTTAAATTTTTTATATTACCTTTTTTAAAAGAGTCTGGTCTAAATTTTTTAATAACTGATGAATAATTGCCATTAGGTACAAAACATATGTCTTGGCTATCAGGTTTGTCTGCTACATTTAAATCAAGTTCTTTTGCAATTTCTCTGGTCTTATCTTTTAAAAATTTTCCAAGTGGAAATCTTAAATAATCTAATTGTTCTTTAGTCGTATTAAATAAAAAATAGCTTTGATCTCTAGTTTCATCAATTGCCCTGTACATGCTAGTTATATTGTTTTTGGTTATGCTTTTTACATAGTGTCCAGTTAGCAAAGCATCAGCTTTAAGATCTTTTGAAACTTCAAATAAATCTTTAAATTTGACTGTTTGATTACACTGAATACATGGTATTGGAGTTTCTCCCTTTAGATAACTATCTATAAAATTATCTACTACTCCTTGCTTAAATTTATCCTGATAGTATAAAATTCTATGTTCTATTCCTAGTTTATTTGCTACGCGTTTAGCATCCATGATATCTTGACCTGAGCAACATTGCTTGGACTTTGCTACTTCTTTGCTATTGTCATATAACTTTAACGTTATACCAATTACATTATAGCCTTCTTTTTTCATCATTCCTGCAACTGTAGAAGAGTCTACTCCGCCAGACATAGCTACAACAATTGTTGTATCTGAAGGTTTTTTTTGTAATCCAATTGAATTTAATTCTGTTTTCATTTGATGGTATTTATACTTAATTCTAATATAAATTAAATTAAATGATTATAGATTTTGAACCTGGAGATAAAGTTATTAATCCAGCTAATAAAAGCTGGGGAATTGGTCAAGTTCAGTCTATTATAAACGAAAAAATAACAGTAAATTTTGAAAATGTAGGCAAAAAAGTAATTAATTCAAATAATATTATATTAGAAAAATTTGAAGAAGATGAATGATAAGAATTTAAAAGATTTAGTAGAAAAACAAATAGATAATTTTCTTTACGCCGGTCAAGTTGCTTTAGATTTAAGAAACAAAGGTCTTAATAAAGAAATTAAATCTGATGGTACACCTGTAAGTAATGGCGATTTAGAGGTAAATAGAATTATTACAAAAAAAATATTAGAATTAACTCCGGATTTACCGAT
>QCJD01000036.1 GCA_003216255.1 Pelagibacteraceae bacterium AG-404-N13 | reverse complement strand
TCGTCTCCTGTGTCATCTATTTGTTCAACATGTTTTCTTAACTTGTAAACAGCAGCATCTGTTAAATCTTTTACTTTTATTTTTTCTTCAGCAATTTCTCTTAATGAAATGACTGTGTTTTTATCATTATCTCTATCAAGTGTTGGTTCTAAACCTGAATTTAATTGAGTTGCTCTTTCTTTTGCAACTAAAACTAGTTCATAAGGACTTTCGACCTTGTCAATACAATCTTCTACTGTAACTCTTGCCATGGCCGGTTGTTTATACCTCGGGCTAAAAAAAATCAAGTTTTTTCTACATATTTACAGGATTGAGTCTATTTCTTATAAAAAATAACGCTGTAATAGATGCAAGAATATATACCCCAGAAACAACGGCTATTTTTTCAATTGTAAATCCATTGTCAATTAAAATTCCAAATAAAGCTGTTCCGAATGCTGTTGCAAAAACCATTAAAGCAGTTGTTAAAGCTTTTATAGAACCAATATGTTTCACACCATAGATTTCTGCCCAAATAGAAGATCCTAGTAAATTAGCTAAACCGTTAGTAACTCCAAGTAAACCAAAAAATATAAATGCCGAAAATGGCAAATTAAAATAAATAATTGTTAAAACAGAAAGAAAAAGAGGAATGTTCATATAAATTAATAATTTTCTGCTAGTAAATTTATCTATTAAAAATCCAGAAATTAATAACGTTATTACACTTATTACTGAATAAGACATAAATGATTGAGCTATAATATATTGACCCCAACCTTTAGAGTCACTTATAAAAGACTGATATACGAAAGAGCCTGTTGCTATCCAAGGCATTGCTAGCATATTTAAATTTATAATATAAAATCTATAATCTTTTATAACATCACTTCTTTTCCATTGTTTTATATTTTCTTCTTCAACTTTCGTTTCACTTGTCTTTTCTCTTGAGTCTAAGTTAATATTTTTTACTAAGTAGTAAGATGTTATTGGCAAAAAAATTAAAACTAAAAGAGAAATAAGCAACCAAATATTTTCCCAACTTGTCAAAGTTAATAAAAAAACTATTAACACAGGCAAAATAAATTCTGCTGATGATAATCCAAACCAACCTATGCTTAAAGCTTTACCTCTGGATTTTGTGAAATATCTAGAAATTATAGTTGTTGCAGTATGAGACATTAATCCTTGACCTGAAAATCTCATCAAAAAAATCCCAATAAATAAAAATAAAACTGAAGAGACTTTAGAAAAGAAAAAACAAGATACAGAAAGAAGAATTGTTACAAAAATTGCAAATTTCAAAACATTTACATCATCTATTTTTTTTCCAATCCATATAAGCAGAAAGCTGCTAGCTAATGTGGCTGAGGCATAGATTGTACCAAATTGTCCATGCGTGATTGAAAGTGTTTCTCTTATACTAGAATTAAATAAACCTAAAAAAAAACTCTGTCCAAAACTAGAAAAAAATGTAAATATAAAACCGAATATAATTACTTTTAAACTTAAACTTTTAAACATTTTAAAAAATTATGACTTGTAATGTTGCTTTCATAGGTCTTGGGGTTATGGGCTATCCAATGGCTGGTTATATATCAAAAGCAGGACACAATGTAACTGTTTTTAATAGAACTGGATCAAAAGCAGATAAATGGATTAGTGAATACAAAGGAACTAAGGCAGATACCCCTGCCAAAGCTTCAGAAAATGCAGAATACATTTTAACATGTGTTGGAAATGATAACGACCTGAGAGAAGTAACTTTTGGAGATAATGGAATTTTCAAAACAATAAAAAAAGGTGCTGTCTATATAGATAACACTACTGCCTCAGCAACAATTGCAAGAGAAATTTATGATCATGCAAAAAAAAATGAATTTGGATTTTTAGATGCTCCGGTGTCTGGTGGTCAAGCAGGAGCTGAAAATGGTGCACTAACTGTAATGATAGGTGGCGATCAAAAAGACTACGATAAAGCTAATCATATCATTGACTGCTATAGCAAAAAAATGAAGCTTTTAGGAAAATCTGGAAGTGGACAATTAGCTAAAATGGTTAATCAAATATGTATCGGTGGTTTAGTCCAATCTTTATCAGAAGCTATCAATTTTGGCATGAATGCTGGTCTTAAGATGGAAGATGTGATTGAAGTTATATCGAAAGGCGCTGCCCAGTCTTGGCAAATGGAAAATAGATATAAAACTATGATTGATGATCAATTTGAATTTGGTTTTGCTGTTGACTGGATGAGAAAAGATTTAAAAATTGCTCTTGAAGAAGCTAAAAAAAATAATTCTCCACTACCTATAACTGAAGTAATAGATAAATATTATGCAGAAGTTCAAGATATGGGTGGAAATAGATGGGATACATCTAGTTTAATCAGGAGATTTAGAAAGTAATATCGTATGCAACCAGCATACTATGAAGATTTTAAAGAAATCAAAAAAAAGATATGGTCAATGCTTGATGATGCGGTAACTAATAGAAGTTCTCAATTTAGAATTCCAGTATTTATTTGTGGAGACCAATCTGATTTTGATGGAAGAATAGTAGTTCTTAGAAAATCTGATCA
>QCJD01000035.1 GCA_003216255.1 Pelagibacteraceae bacterium AG-404-N13 | reverse complement strand
TTCATTAAAAGAAGATATCTACGTAACTGGTAATTTAGGAGACAGCTTTGTAGGACTACAAATTTTAAAAAAAAAAATTAATATTAATAAAGCTATAAATAGTTATTTTATTAAAAAATATTATCTTCCAGATATACCTGTTAATATAAGTAAAAATTTATTTTACTTTGCTAAATCGTCTATAGATATTTCAGATGGATTGTTTGATGATCTTAATAAATTAATTAATGAGCAAAACGTTGGATATATTTTGTATTCAAATAAAATTCCGATATCTAAAAATTTAAATAATTATTTGAAGATAAATAACAAAAATATTTTAAAATTCATTTCAAAAGGTGATGATTATCAAATTTTGTTTACTTCACCTAAAGATAAGAGAAATTATATCAAAAAATTATCTAAAAGAATCAATATAAAAATTACACATATTGGCAACACTACCAGTCTAAAAAATCAAAGAACAATTATTGATGGAAAAAACCAGTTAAAATCTATTAATTATAGAGGTTATTCTCATAAATTTTAACAAGTTATTTATTGCCTTTTATTCTTTTTTTTGTAATGTCCGATTTTTAAATTTTAAATACTAACTTATTTTAAGGATTATATGGACGCTTCAATTGAAACTATTTTATATTACACAATATTTGCTGGGTTATTATCAATAATTTATGGTTTTTTTACTGGTTCTAATATTATCAAATCGAGTCCAGGAAATAGCAAAATGCAAGAAATAGCATCTGCAATTCAAATTGGAGCAAAAGCATATTTAAACAGACAATACAAAACTATAGCTATAGTAGGTGTTGTTGTGTTAATCATAATTACATATGCATTTAACTACTTAGTTGGACTAGGTTACTTAATTGGTGCAACTTTATCTGGAATAGCTGGATACGTTGGAATGCTTGTATCTGTTCAAGCTAATGTTAGAACAGCTGAGGCTTCAAGAAAAGGGCTTGCTAGTGGATTGTCTGTAGCTTTTAAATCTGGAGCTATAACAGGTATGTTAGTTGCTGGTTTAGCACTATTGTCTATAGCGGTTTATTATTTTATTTTACTTAAATTTGGTATTGATGAACGTGAAATTGTAAATGCTTTAGTTGCATTGGGTTTTGGAGCTTCTCTAATTTCTATATTTGCGAGACTAGGTGGTGGTATTTTTACAAAGGGTGCTGATGTAGGTGCAGATTTAGTTGGAAAGGTTGAAGCTGGAATTCCAGAAGATGATCCAAGAAATCCAGCTGTTATTGCTGATAATGTCGGAGATAATGTTGGTGACTGCGCCGGTATGGCAGCCGATCTTTTTGAAACTTATGCAGTTACTATTGTTGCAACCATGGTTCTTTCTTCAATTTTTTTTCATGGAGATATAAACATGATGTTGTATCCTTTAACAATTGGAGCAGCATGTATAATAACTTCAATAGTAGGTACATTTTTTGTTAAATTAGGAAATTCAAAAAATGTAATGAATGCTCTGTATAAAGGGTTTATTGCAACAGCAATATTATCTTTAGTTATTTTATATCCTGTTACAGAATACGTTATTGGTTTTGAAAAAAATTATGTTGTTGGTTCTAATGTATTTACTGGATTAAATTTGTATTATTGTGGAGTAATAGGTTTAATCATAACTGGATTGCTTATTTGGGTAACTGAATATTATACAGGAACCAATTATAGACCAGTAAAAAGTGTTGCTGCTTCGTCTACCACTGGACATGGAACTAATGTTATTCAAGGTCTCGCAGTTTCCATGGAAGCTACTGCTATACCAGCTTTAATAATTGTTAGTGGAATTTTATTAACAAATTATATTGCAGGATTGTTTGGTATTGCAATAGCAGTGACAACTATGCTTGCATTAGCTGGAATGGTTGTTGCTCTTGATGCTTATGGGCCAGTAACAGATAACGCTGGTGGTATTGCCGAAATGTCAAATTTGCCTAAAAATGTAAGAAAAACTACAGATGCGTTAGATGCTGTGGGAAATACCACCAAAGCTGTAACTAAAGGTTATGCCATAGGTTCTGCTGGATTAGGTGCGCTTGTTTTATTTGCTGCATATACTGAAGATATCAAACATTTTTCTAAAGTGACAGGATCTAAATTAGAGGGGATAGTTGTTACATTCGATTTATCAAATCCTTTTGTAGTTGTTGGTTTATTAATTGGAGGAATGTTACCTTACCTATTTGGTTCTATGGGCATGCAAGCTGTGGGAAGAGCAGGTGGCGCAGTAGTTGTTGAAGTGAGAAGACAATTTAAAAAAATACCAGGTATAATGAAACGTAAAGCTAAACCAGATTATGGTAAACTGGTTGATTTACTTACTAAAGCTGCAATTAAAGAAATGATAGTACCATCATTATTGCCAGTTCTTTCACCTATAGTTTTATATTTAATTATATTACCAATAGGTGGTAAAGTTGCAGCATTATCATCAGTTGGTGCAATGTTATTGGGTGTTATAATAACAGGATTGTTTGTAGCTGTTTCAATGACAGCAGGCGGTGGAGCTTGGGATAATGCAAAAAAATATATTGAAGATGGAAAATTTGGCGGAAAGGGATCTGAAGCACATAAAGCGGCAGTGACAGGTGATACAGTAGGAGATCCTTATAAAGACACTGCTGGGCCTGCAGTAAATCCTATGATTAAGATTACTAATATTGTTGCTTTGTTGTTACTAGCAGTTATTGCAAGTTAATATATTAATTAATCTTTTGATCTATTTCTAGCTGGTGCATTAGCTTTTTCTCTAAGACTTGAAAAAACTTTAAACAAAACATCATTTT
>QCJD01000034.1 GCA_003216255.1 Pelagibacteraceae bacterium AG-404-N13 | reverse complement strand
TTCAAAATAACAATTTAAAAATGAAATATTATTAATGCTGAAATAGAAGGGTAAGGAAATAATTAATGGAAAAAATAAGTAACCAAATAAAACTGTTAAAATTTTTTCATATATTGAAATTTTTTTAAGCTTTATTTTTTTATAAAAACAAGCAAATAAGCCTAAGAATAAGGTAATAAAAAAAACATAGGTATAAATATCTACATTTAAAAAAATATTAAAATAATACGAATAAATAATATTGAAGAATGAAAAAATACTTAAAATTAAAAGAAAACAACCAATATATATTAAACTGAATCTACTCATTAAAATTAGATAGAACTAATTCTAAACATGTTCTCGACTGTTGGAAGCTGATCTCTTTTGGATAGAAGAATTACAATGTCTTTTTTTTGAAATATGTATTTAGATGAAGGTAAAATTATCTCTTCTCCTCTAATAATTGAACCAATTCTTATATCATCTGGTAAATTTGAATTTTTTAATTCTTTATTAACTAGCTCAGATGATTCAATTATTTCTGCTTCAATTACTTCATATTCTCCATTTAAAATTGAATAAGCATTTTCAATTGTACCTTTATGAACATGTTTCAAAATACTAGAGACAGTATTCATTCTAGGATCAATTAAATCATCAATCTTAAGTGAAGATTGCAAAAGAGAATAATTTGGCTTATTAATTAAAGCCATTGTTCTTTTATTTTTAGAAAATTTTTCTACTAAAACACTAACCATCAAATTATCTTCATCGTCATTAGTTAGTGCAAGAACAGTTTCTACATCTTCTAAATTAGCTTCATTTAATACATCTTCATCAAGTCCATTACCATTGATAACTATTGAATTATTCAAATCATTAGCGATAAATTCAGCTCTGCTTTTATCTTTTTCAATAATTTTAAGTCTTGCATCATCAAGCGATTGTTCAATATTTTTTGCTAAATTAAACCCAATATTTCCACCTCCAATAATTAAAATTTTACTAGAAATTTTTTCACTATGTCCAAATACTTTTAATGTTTCTTGTATTTTATTCGAAGCAACCATTACATACGCTTTATCATTATGTTTTAAAGAATCGTTTTTTTTTAAAATTAAAAAATTATTATCCCTAACCACTCCTAAAATGTATGCATTCAATTTGGGAAATTTTTTAGTTAAATCATTTAATTTTATTCCATATATTGGGCATTTTTCATCAATCAAAATTTCCAACAGTCTTATTTTATTTTCCGCAAATGGTATATTGTCTAAAGCTCCTGGGGCTTCTAATTTTCTTTGGATTGATTTCGCTATTTCAATTTCAGGTGATATAATATAATCAATTGGTAGATTTTCTTTATTAAATAAACCTGAAAACTTTGGATCTAAATATTCTTGAGATCTAATTCTAGCAATTTTTTTTGGCACTTTAAAAATCGAGTAAGCAATTTGACAAATTAGCATATTTATTTCATCATTTCTTGTCACTGCTATAATCATATCAGCATCATTAGTATTTGCCTTTTCAAGAATTGATGGAGATGTAGCTTTTCCCACAATTGCCTTAACATCAAGAGATTCATTAATTTTTTGAATATCTTCGCTAGACTGGTCTATAATTGTAATCGAGTGATTTTGCTCACTTAATAGCTTGCTAATTGTAAATCCTACTCTACCTGCTCCACAAATTATTATATTCATCAATTTAAGTCTTTAACCCCTAAAATTTTTAATTTTCTGTGCAAAGCTGATCTCTCCATACCTACAAATTTTGCAGTTTTTGATATATTTCCAGAGAATTTTTTCAATTGAGATATTAAATATTCTTTTTCAAAACTTTCTCTGGCTTCCCTTAAAGGAATTGAAAGAGTATCAACGACTGAAAAATTATCATCGCTTGATTTGGCTAATGATTCTTTAATTATATTTATGATTTTTTCATTATTATCGCCAGGAGATAAAATAGCTATTCTTTCGATTAGATTTCTAAGCTCTCTAACATTTCCAGGCCAATCATAATTTAATAAATAATTATTATCTTCTATGGAAAACGGTTTATAGTTGTTTGTTTCACATATATTTTGAATAAAATAATTTGTTAATAATGGAATATCTTCAATTCTTTTATTCAATGGATCAATTTTTATATTAAATACATTAAGTCGATGATAAAGATCTTCCCTAAAGTTTCCATTCTTAATCTCATTATTCATATCTTTGCTATTGCAGCAAATAATCCTTACATCTACACTAATATCATGATTGCCATTTAAACGTTTAAATTTTTGATCAATTATTACTCTTAAAATTTTAGATTGGGTTTCAAGGGGTATTTCTGTAACTTCATCAATTAGCAAAACACCTCCGGAAGCTTTTTCTAAAGCACCATAAGTTATAGAACCATTGTCGTTTTCCTCTCCAAATAATTCTAACTCATATTTTTTAGCATCTAATAAAGCTCCGTTAATTATTACGAAAGGACCATTTTTTCTTTTTGAATTTTTATATATTTTTCTTGAAATTAGTTCTTTACCTGAACCTGTAGGACCGCTTATAAAAACTCTGCTTTCTGATTGAGATAATTTTTCTATTTGTTCTCTAATTGACAATATGTTCGAACTTTTTCCAATTAAATCAAATGAATGAAATAACTTACTATTTAAATTTTTATTTTCAATAATTAAATTAAAATTTTCAACTGCTCTATTGACAAAATTAAGTAATCTTTCTTTATCAAAAGGTTTTTGAATAAATTCAAAAGCACCTGACTTTAGAGAATTAATTGCCATTTCAATATTAGCATGACCTGAAATCATAATTACCGGAATATCAGAATTTTTTTTTTTAATATGACTTAATAATTGAATACCATCACTGTCACTTTTATCTAATTTTACATCTAAAATTGCTACATCAGGAAGTTTTTTATCAATTTCTGATAATGCTTGATTATAATTAGCAGCA
>QCJD01000033.1 GCA_003216255.1 Pelagibacteraceae bacterium AG-404-N13 | reverse complement strand
AATTGAAGCTTTGCAGGACATAAATTTTACAATAGAGGATGGACAGTTTTTTGTTTTACTGGGACCATCTGGAGCAGGAAAAACTACTACATTAAGATGCATTGCAGGTTTAGAAAAAATAGACTCAGGTAGTGTTTTGTTTAACGATGAGTCTGTTACAGAAGATCAGCCAGCATCAAGAGATGTCTGTTTTGTTTTTCAACAATATTCATTATACCCACATTATAGCGTTTATGAAAATCTTGCTTTTCCTTTAAGATCACCAATGAGAAAATTACCTGAAGATGAAATAAAAAATAAAGTTGAAAGTGTTGCAAGTATGTTAAAAATTTCTAATAAACTTAATAACAAAGCTACACAATTATCTGGTGGAGAAATGCAAAGAGTAGCTATTGGACGTGCGCTTGTAAGAGAACCAAATTTATATTTAATGGATGAACCTCTTTCATCCTTAGATGCCAAATTAAGAGAAAGTCTTAGAGTTGAACTAAAAAATATTCAAACTAATCTTAATGCAACTATACTTTATGTTACACATGACCAAGCTGAAGCAACTACTTTAGCTGATAAAATAGGAGTACTAAAAGAAGGTCGCATAGTTCAAATAGGAACACCAGAGGAAATATATGAAAATCCTAATTCAATTTATGTTTCCCAAAGACTTGGATCGCCAAAAATTAATATTCTTCCCGGATCATTATTTGGAATGAATGATGTGCCGACTTTTGGGATTAGACCTGAAAATATTTCAATAGCTACAGGCAATCATTCAGCCAAAATTATTTCAATTGAAAATTTAGGTTCAGAAACAGTAGTTGCTTTAAATTTTAAAGACCAAGAAATACTAGTGTCAATACAAGGCAATTACAAATCATCAATAAACGAGACAATTAATTTTGACATTAATACTAAAAAAGTTTTAAATTTTGATAAAAAAGGAAACAGAATTTATGAGCGTTAATTTTTTAATTTCTCAGGCAAAAAATATTCAGAAAGTAATTGATGAAAATGCACCAGAAATTGAAACGCTAGACCAGAATATCGGAGATGGCGACCACATATTTAATATACAAAGAGGTCTTAAATTAGTTATTGAGCTTGAGGGTACAATTAAAGATTTACCTTTACCTAAGGCTTTAAATACGATTGCCATGAAAGTTTTATCAGGAATTGGCGGATCGTCAGGGGCTTTATTTGGAACTTTTTTTATCTCAATGGCAAAATCACCTGACCTTGATAAAGATGTTGATTTTAATAAAGCATGTGAAATGATTATTGGTGGCGTTAAAGCTATGAAGGAAAGAGGGAAGGCCGATGTCGGTGAAAAAACAATGATGGATGTATTAATTCCAGTATCTGAAAAACTTAATGAGATAAAAAATAATAATAGCGACATGAAACAAGGATTAAATGAAGTAATCAAAATTGCAGAAGATAGAATGTTATCAACAAAAGATATGTTAGCTACAAAAGGTAGAGCATCTTTTTTAGGCGAACGTGCTAAAGGACATATAGATCCTGGCGCTCGATCTTCGCAACTTATTATCGATACAATATGTAAATCAGTGATTAATCAATAGGAGGAAAAATGAAAAAATTTATTAATAAACCCGATGACTTTTTAAATGAAAGCCTTAGTGGATTTGGAAAAGCTCATAGCGACATAATTAAAGTTAGTTTAGATCCTAGTTTTGTTTCAAGAAAAAATAAAACAAAAGAAGGCAAGGTATCTTTAATTTCAGGTGGAGGAAGCGGTCATGAGCCAATGCATGGAGGTTTTGTAGGGCATGGAATGCTTGATGCAGCTTGCCCAGGTTTCGTTTTTTCAGCTCCAGCCCCAGATCAAATGCAAGCAGCAGCAGAACATGTTGATAGTGGTGCAGGAGTTTTATTTATTGTTAAAAATTATTCTGGAGACATCATGAATTTTCAAATGGGTGCAGAAATGTATTCTGGAAAAAATGCTAGCATTGTTACAAATGATGATGTTGCTGTAGAGGATTCAACATTTACGACCGGTAGACGTGGTGTTGCTGCTACAGTTTTAGTAGAAAAAATTGTTGGATCTTTAGCAGAAAATGGTGGATCGTTAGATGAGTGCAAAACTTTAGGAGAAAAAGTTAATAAAAATGCTGGTACTATGGGTGTTGCTTTTACAAGTTGCACAGTTCCTGCTGCGGGTAAACCAACTTTCGATATTGGTGATGACGAAATGGAATTTGGTGTAGGAATTCATGGCGAACCAGGCAGAAAAAGAGAAAAAATCCAACCATCTAAAACAATTGTAGGAAATATTTTAGATGCCATTCTTGATAATTTAAAACCGCAAAAGAATGAAAAGACATTATTATTTGTTAATGGTATGGGAGGAACCCCTCTTACAGAGTTATATTTAGTTTATGATGATGCATGTCAAATTTTACAATCAAAAGGAGTTGAAGTTACAAGAAGTTTAGTTGGCAATTATTGTACTTCGCTTGAGATGCAAGGATCTTCCATTACAATTCTAAAGTGTGATGAAGAGATCTTAAAAAACTGGGATGCACCAGTTCATACTGCAGCTATGAGATGGGGAATGTAAAAATTTTTGATTATTTATTTTTTCCACAAAAGTGGAAAAAATTTTTCATCTAAAATATCACTATTCTTTTTTTTATATTTTTTGTAGATTTTTGCCGTTCCACCTTCATTTGTAGGATGAAATTTTGCATTTGATGGAATGCAATGTGAAACTATAGCTCTTCTATGATCTTGAGTAATATTTGTGCCAGAACCATGCCATGTGTAGCCATGATGAAAAGATACTCCACCAGCAGGCACATCTACATAAACTATTTCAATATCTTTATTGTTTTTTTTTGCAAAAATATTTAATTGTTCTTTATAATTTTCGGGAGAATGAAACTCTCCTTTTGGAGGTTGAAGACCCCATTTATGAGATCCTTTAACGTATTCCAATGTACCAGTTTTTTCAGAAGTATCGTCAAGTGACATCCAACAGGTCACCATAGTTTGTGGTATTATCCAATCATCATAAGCAGCATCTTGATGATATCCTAAAGTTTTTCCACCAGGTGGTTTCCAAAGTAAATTATCTTGAATTAATTTTGCACCATCCCAATTCATCAAAACTGAACAACACTTTCCAATAATTTCATGACATACAAATTTTTTTATTAAATTATCAGACTTCCAACCATTACAAATTTGCCTAGTAACATCCTCCGGATCTTTACCAAATTTCCAATTCCACTCATCAGGATTTATACCGGTTTCAAATTCACCTTTAAATAATGGCTCAAACCTATTTTTTAATTCATTTATATATTTTAAATCTATAAACTTATCCAAAATTAAAAAACCATTTAAATTAAAATCATTTATCAAATCGTTGTTTAAATTTAAATGAATCATAAATTATTGTGTAACCAAATCTAATTTCTGATTACCTTATCTATCATTTCAATCATCTGTAACTAAATACGTTTAACCCAAATTCATTACTAATTCATTATCTGAATCAACAATTATCATGTGCATAAACAAGACATTATCTGATTCTATAACATATGAATTAACCGTGTAAAGCATGGCTTTTTTAATTATTTGCTTTTTTATAAT
>QCJD01000032.1 GCA_003216255.1 Pelagibacteraceae bacterium AG-404-N13 | reverse complement strand
AATCTATCAATAAATTCGTACATTTTATTCTTTCTTAACGTAACCTTAAGTCCTGAATTTGTATTTTTTCTAGTTTTAAAATTCGCTATAGATTTTTTAAATTTTGTAATCACTGGAGCTTGTCCTGTAATTTTAGCTAGATCTTCTTGACAAGATTTAAGTATTTTGGAATCATTGCCATCTAAACCTAAACCCATATTAATGACAACTTTGTATATTTTGGGTCCCATATAAAGATTTTTATAGCCAAATTTTTCCTTTAACATTGGCTGTACTTCTTTGTTTATTGTATCTTTAAGTCTTGGTTCCATTATTTTTTAATTTCTTTTTTTTTTTCTTTTTTTTGCTCAAAAATAACAAGGTTGGAAATATGAATAAAATTTTCTTTGCTTATTATTCCACCTTTTTTTTCTTTAGTAGTTTTAATATGTTTTTTTACCATATTAATACCTTTTACTTTTGCTCTATTATTTTGCCTATCCATTTCAATTATTTCTCCATCTTTGTTTTTATCTTTACCTGAAATAATTTTAACTTTAGTTCCTTTTTTTATCATTTATAATACCTCTGGCGCTAATGATATAATTTTCATTTGCCCTTTATTTCTCAGTTCTCTTGTTACTGGACCAAATATTCTTGTGCCTATTGGCTCACCTTTATCATCAGTTAATACGGCTGCATTATTATCAAACTTAACTTTTGATCCATCATTTCTATGTATGCCTTTTTTTACTCTTACAACTACTGCCTTATGCACTGTTCCTTTTTTAACTTTTCCTTTTGGTATAGCTTCCTTTACTGCTACAACAATTGTATCTCCTATACCAGCATATCTTCTTTTCGATCCACCTAATACTTTAATACACTCTATTTTCTTAGCTCCAGTGTTATCTGCAACATTTAACTCTGTTTGAACCTGTATCATTTATTATCTCCTATAACTTCAAATTTTTTTGTTTTAGAAAATGGTCTGCATTCTTTTATTGAAACTTTATCTCCTTTTTTGAAAGCATTATTTTCATCATGTGCACTATATTTTTTTTTAGCTTTAATTACTTTTTTTAATACAGGATGTTGATACTTTCTTTCAACTAATACAGTGATAGTTTTGTTTGGTTTATTACTAATAACAATTCCATTTAATATTTTTTTAGGCATTCTTTATTCCTATTTTTGTTTTTAACCTTGCTATATTGCGTTTTGTCTCATTAATTTGTGCAGGATTTTTAATTTGACCATTAATCTTTTGAAATCTTATATTAAATAAGTCTTTTTTTAATTTTTCAAATTCTTTTAAAGCTTGTTCTTTGGTTAATTTTTTTATTTCTTTTTTTTTCATAATTATATTCTTTTTATAAATTTACACTTAATTGGTAATTTAGCTGAAGCTTTATATAAAGCTTCTCTTGCTATTTGCTCTGTTACACCATCAACTTCAAATAATATTCTTCCTGGTTTAACTCTGCATGCCCAAAATTCTGGAGATCCCTTTCCTTTACCCATTCTTACTTCTGTTGGTTTTTTTGACACAGGTATATTTGGGAACATTCTTGTCCAAACTCTTCCTTGTCTTTTCATATGTCTTGTTAAAGCAACTCTTGCTGCCTCTATTTGTCGTGAAATAATTCGTTCGGGTTGAATAGCTTTTAATCCAAAAGATCCATAATTCATATTATTGCACCTAGAAGCATTACCGTGAATTCTTCCTTTATGTGCTTTTCTAAACTTTGTTCTTGTTGGTTGTAGCATTTTATTTTTTATTTCTTTCTTGACTAAATTCTCTTGTAAAAATTTCTCCTTTATAAATCCAAACTTTAATTCCTATAATTCCATACGTGGTTAAAGCTTCGGCTTCCGCATAGTCTATATCTGCTCTTAAAGTATGCGATGGTATACTTCCATCTCTTAACCATTCTGTTCGTGCAATTTCATTTCCTCCTAATCTTCCACTTATAGAAACTTTTATTCCTTTAGCTCCCAATCTTAATGCTGATTGCATTGCTCTTTTCATTGCTCTTCTGTATGAAATTCTTTTGACTAATTGTTGCGCAATATTTTCTGCTACTAGATAACTATTAGTTTCAGGTTTTTTTACCTCTTTAATGTTTAAAACTACTTCGTTTGAAGTTAATTTTGAGAGTTTGCCTTTGATTTTTTCTATATCACTACCTTTTTTACCAATCACGAATCCTGGTCTTGATGTATAAATTGTTACGAAGCATTTTTTGCTAGTTCTTTCAATCATAACTTTTGAAACACCAGAATTAATAACATTTTTTTTGATAAATTCTCTAATTCTATAATCTTCAATCAAATAATTACCAAAATCTTTTTTCTTAGCGTACCATACTGAGTCCCAACCTCTGTTTATACCCAACCTTAAACCTACTGGATTAACTTTTTGACCCATGATTTTCCTTTTGTTGCTCTTTTTCAGTTAAAATTATTGTTACATTTGAATAAGGTTTCATTATTGGTGAAGCTCTACCCTTCGCTCTAGCTCTAAATCTTTTCATTACAACTTGTTTTCCACAGTATGCTTCTTTAACAATCAAATTGTCGATATCATATTGATAATTATTTTCAGCATTTGCTACAGCAGATGAAATTGTTTTTTTAATATCTTTAGAAATTCTCTTGTCCGAAAAAGATAAATTTCTTATTGCTAAATCAACTTTTTTTCCCACTATTGATTTTAATATAGGATTAAGTTTTCTTGTACTGGACCTAACGTTTTTATTAATAGATCTTACTAATTTTGTATCTTTTTCTTTATTTTTTTTCATTTCTATTTTTTAACTTCCCCTTTAGCTCCGCCTTCAACTTTTGCTTTTTTATCTGCTGGTGTATGGCCAAAAAATTGTCTCGTAGGAGCAAATTCACCAAATTTATGTCCAACCATATCTTCTGATATTGTAATTGGTATAAACTTTTTCCCATTATAAATTAAAAAACTAAAACCAACAAAATCAGGTATGATAGTCGATTTTCTTGACCATGTTTTTATTGGTTTTCTATTAGGATCATTTTTTATTTTTTCAACTTTTCTTATTAAACTCTCTTCAACAAATGGTCCTTTCCAAACTGATCTTGCCATAATTTATGCTCTTTTCTTCTTTCTTCTTCTTATAATAAATTTATCTGTTCTCTTGTTATCTCTAGTTTTTAATCCTTTGGCTGACTGTCCGGTTGGTGACACAGGATGCCTTCCTCCTGCTGACTTACCTTCACCACCACCATGTGGATGATCTACAGGATTTTTAACAACACCTCTTGTGTGAGGTCTTCTGCCTAACCATCTTGATCTACCAGCTTTACCAATTTTAATATTTTTTTGATCTGGGTTGGATAAAATACCTATTGTAGCAAGAGATCTTGAATCAATTTTTCTAACCTCACCAGAAGCCATCTTAATAATTGAATAATTTCCATCTATTCCAGAAATTGTAACAGATGTTCCTGCTGACCTTGCTATTTTGCCACCACCACCAGGATTTAGTTCTACATTATGAATATCTACACCTACAGGTATATCTTGTAAGGGAAGACAATTACCAATCTTTATTTCAGAATTTGGGCCGTTTTGAATTTTTTCACCTATTTTTATATTTTTTGGTGCCAAATAATAAAACTTTTCTCCATCTTCAAATTTAACAAGCATTATATGACACGATCTATTAGGGTCATATTCAATTCTTTCAACTTCGGCTGATAAATTGAATTTTTTTCGATAAAAATCTACATTTCTATATTTATGTTTGTGTCCCCCACCATGATTTCTTGAAGTAATTCTTCCATAATTGTTTCTTCCTTTAGAAGAATTATTTGCAGAAGTTAATGGTTTGAATGGTTTTCCTTTCCAAAGTCCTTCTCTACTAGTTAATACTGTTCCTCTAGTAGTTTTTGTATAAGGTTTAAAAGTTTTTAATGACATTTTTTATATACCTGTAGTTAAATCTATG
>QCJD01000031.1 GCA_003216255.1 Pelagibacteraceae bacterium AG-404-N13 | reverse complement strand
TTTTTAAAAAACATTAATTAATTTAGCGATGTAGCGGTTGGTTTGATTTCCGCAAAAGGTATAAATTTAATAGAAAATAATAAACTTTTATCAGGAACTAAACTTCCATCTCTATAAAATTTCTTTTTATATTCTGCTGATGCAATTAAACAATCTGTCTCATATGTATAAATAAGATTGTAGTACTCTGTAAAGTCTTTTTTCAAATCCTTGCTAGTAGTAAATCCTAAACTATTTTCATTGTTAATTTTGTATTTTGTTGAATTTGAAAATACTTCTTTATTTTCATTGCCTGCAATTTCAAAATCTTCTGACAAAAAGTTGAAACTAGTTGTAAAGTTATTAATATCGAAACTAGCTGTAACAGAATCATAATTTGATCCGTCTAAATTTTTATCGTATGAAAAATTATAATCTAAATCTAAATAATTATTTGGCGAATAAGAAACATTTCCAACTATATCTGATCTAGTATTATTTAATTTTGATTTAGTTGGTAAATTATCATTTTTTTTATCTCTAATAGAATTTGCAATGTTAAAAGCAATAACCTTTTCATCTTCAAGGTTACTTTTTTCATACTCTAATCCCAGTGAAATAGATTTTCCACCTTCTACAATTTCATCTGTTCCAATTCTATTAAGTGAAAATATATTATTAAAGTCTAATCTTATATCCTTGTCCGATATATTTTTTGTATTATTTGGACTATATCTTAAAGCCATTATTGGTTTTAGGTAATTTTTAGATTTTTCATTAATCTTTTTAAGTGGAAAACTTGTTTTTAATAGCAATGACCCAAAAACTTCATAATCTTCTTTTTCAACATAACTAGATGAATTTTCGGCATACGAGTTAAAATTTTTAATTAACAAATCATAATTATTTAGAAGTCCAGATTTAGAAATTATATTGTTAGACTCAAATAAAAAATCATTAATTAATAAACTTTCGTATTTATTTGTGTCATAATTTTTTTGAAAACCAGTTGATTTAAAAGTAAAATTTCCGTTGTAATTTTCTGGAATATTTATATTTTTTGAATATATAAAATTTGGCAATATATACTGAAATCTGTCACTGTCTTTTTTTGACAAATCTTCATAGACTGTAAAGTTAGTATCTAAATTTGTATCATTATCAATTCTTTTTGTAATATTTAATTGTGTTGTAAGTAAACTTTCATTTTCAATTAAAGATGTTGAGCTCGAAAGACTATGAAGTTTTAAATAATCATCATTTGACACATCTTGGTATTTAAATTTAAAGTTTGTTTTATTGCTTAAACTGCCATCAACTTTAGCAAATAAATGTGTATTTGTATTTTTTCCATCATTGTTTACACTGAAATCAGATATCATATTTGAATTTTCAAATGCCTGCCTGTATTCAGATTGTAAAATAAACTTATCATCAGCATACACTCTTGGGTTAAATGTAATATCTTTTGCTTCACTAATTACTTTAAAATAAGGAATATTTACCCAACTTCCAAACTCGTTAGAAGATCCATAAATAGGAGTAAGAAAACCTGATTTTCTTTTTACGGTTGGATCAGGATGAGTGAAAAATGGGAAATACAATACTTTTTTATCTAAAATTTTTAACCAAGAGTTTTTATATTCAAACATTTTCTTTTTTTTATCATGAATAAATTCTTCAGACTGAATCTCCCAACCAGGGCACTTTTTGTTTTCGGTATTACAAGTTGTAAATGCTGCTTTATAAATTTTAGTTTTTTCATTGTCTGAAGTTGCTCCTCTTCCTCTTAAAATTGGATCATTATTTGAATTTCCAAAATAAGAATCCATAAAATCTATTTTTAACTCTTTTCCTGCTATAGCATTATTTTTCAAATTAATTTTTGCTTTTTCAAATTTATATTCATTATTGCTAATATCTATAATATTTGTCTTATCGGCTGAAATAATTTGATTATTTATATCAAAAATAAAACTATCTTCTAAATTAAAAACATTTTGTTTTTTATCTTTTATAATAGTTTCTTTATCAGAAGAAATTTTTTGTAATTTTCTATTGTAAAAAAGATCGCTAGAATACACATAATATTTATCTTCAATTCTAATAAAAGTTTTACCATATGTTTGTAATATGTCAGTTGATTGATTGTAAACTGCTTTTTCACTTTCTAAATAAACATTCTTTATGTTATCAAAAAATTTAACATTATTAGTTATTGTTAACTGATTTTTTTTCTTATCATAAATTGAACTATCGCCTTCTATTTCAATTTTTTTACTCGGTATATTCGCTTTAACATTTAATGCACTTATGATATTTCCCTCTTCCAAGATCTCGATTTTAGAAGAGTCGATCTTAATTTCATCAGACATTACATTTTTTCCAATTAGGAAAATTATAAAAGTAATAAACAATAAAGCTTTATAATTCATTTAATCTAACCATTACTGAAGAACAAAATAACAAAAGAATCAAATGAGGCAACCATATAGATAAACCAACTGGTAACGTCTCATTTGCCCCAAATATACTTGAAAAATAATTCAAATAGTAAACTATAACAGATACAATTACCCCAATAACTATAGTAAAAAACTTTGTTTTAATAAATTTAAATTTTACCATTATCAAAAAACCTAATATTGTCATTAATAAGAAAAAAATAGGCATACTATATAACTTGTTTAAGTGAACCATCACATTTGTAGTTGAATATCCTATTTTTGAATAATTTTCAGACAATTCATAGAGTTCATATATATTTAAAGAATTAAGATTTGAGAAAAGGTTAGCAATTATTTCTCCATCAAAAGTAGACTCGTATTTAATTGATGAACTTTTGCTATACTCACCTTTATGATTAATTATTTTCACATTTGTTAATTCCCATTGTTTTTTAGATATATTTGCAGTTTCAGCAATAATAGTATTTGGCATTTTAAACTTTGAATTAGTTTGTGTTATAGTTACATTCTCAATTATATTTCCTTTAAATTTTTTAGCGTGAACTATATTGATAGTATTATCAATCCCTTCTTTAATCCAAAGGCCTGATTCATTTACTACGGCAAGGTATTCGTTTTGATCTGAAAAATTACTTTTTAAGTTATAATATTGGCTTTTTAAGCTTGCAGAGAATGTATAGTAAAATATCAATATGATAATTCCTATTGAAATAGAAAATATAGAAAGAATAGATAAAATTTTGAAATAATTAATTCCATTATTTTTTAATATTTCAAACTCATTTCTTTCATTAATATAAATATAAAAAAATTTAACTGTTATTAAAAAAATAAATGGAAAAAGTTCAAATAAAATGGTTGGTGTATTTAATAAAGCAAGTAAAATAGGATAGTAAGCATCAACTTCATAATCATCGAAAAATTTTAATTCTTCAAAAAAATTTAATATAAAGCTTAGCGCTAGAAAAACCAAAGATATTATTATGAAATTATAGAAATAAGTTCCAATCAAGTATTTTTGATATTTTTTTATAATCATCGTGTTTTAATTTTAAATTTTGTTTTTGAATAAAGAAAAAAATAATAAAAGAAGATCATTATAATAGGAAATGATATTATAATTAAATCTAAATTTTTTGTCTCAGAAACAAATTTAAAACTTATCTGAGAAATAATCATTATCATGAAACCTAAAATGAAAATTGAAAATTTATAATATTTTGCATATAAATTTTTTTTTGGCTTTATTACAAGGCTAGAAGAAACTAAAGATAAAATGAATATATACATTGGAACAACAAATCTTTTAAATAGCTCTTGTGAAATAGATTTCATTTTTCTCTCTTCGCACTTATTTGTTTTTTTATAATTTTTAAAATGTTCAAATAAACAATTTAATAACCGCAAAGAATTTATTTCTTGTATTTTTTGATGAGTAATAGTTTTAGTTGTGAACTTTGACAGATCATATTCAGTTTCATTAAAATTTATATTGTAGATATTTTTATTGTTTATATTTGCAATACTTCCGTTTAATAACTTTATTTTATATT
>QCJD01000030.1 GCA_003216255.1 Pelagibacteraceae bacterium AG-404-N13 | reverse complement strand
TAGATCTAAATCAAAATAAATTAGCTAAAAAAAGCTTTATATCAAATAAATTAATCGAAAAAGTTAAAGAACATCTTGATCAAAAAGATCAGGTTCTTTTTTTTATTAATCGTAGAGGATTTGCACCTTATGTTTTATGCAAGAAATGTTTAAATGTATTTTCCTGCCCAAATTGTTCTATTAATCTTGTTTATCATAAAAACAAAAAAAAACTTTTATGTCATTACTGTGGGTATTCGACAAATTTAGGTAGAAAATGCAAGAAAGATAATATTTGTGATTTTGTATTTAGTGGCCCTGGAGTAGAAAAAATATCAGAAGAAGTAAAAATATTATTTCCAAATAAAAAAACCACAATTTTCTCAAGCGATACTATGAATAAATCTTCTAGTAAAACTATATTAGATAAAATTATATTAGGAGAGATAAATATTCTTGTTGGAACTCAATTAATTTCAAAAGGATTTCATTTTCCAAATTTAAATTGCATTATTGTTTTAGATATTGATTTAACATCACACGGACACGACTTAAGAAGCGCTGAAAAGAATTTACAACTTTATCATCAGTTATCAGGAAGAGCTGGTAGAACTGGTAAGCCTGCAAATGTATATTTCCAAACTTACAATTTGAAACCAGATATAATTGATCAAATTACAAATGAAGATCCATTTAAATTTTTAGATAAAGAATTAGAACTTAGAAAAAAAAATAATCTTCCTCCTTATGAAAGGTTTATTTCTTTAATTTTATCTTCATCCAATGAAAAAATATTGAATGTAGAGGCTACAAAATTAAAAAATATTATTTCAAAATCAATAAATGAAAAAATACTTGGACCTGTCGATGCTCCCATTTATAGAATTAATCAAAAGTTTAGAAGCAGGTTATTAATTAGATCAAAAAAATCTTCAAAGATTCAGAAAAAACTTAAATTTTTATTAAATAAAATTAATCTTCCCAAAGGAATAAAACTGACAGTTGATGTTGACCCAATTAGCTTCAATTAGCCCATTAAATATTGAATTTTTTTACATTCAGAGTCTTGAAGCCTGATACTTCTTATGCTATTTAAGCGAAATTTTTAAAATCTTCATTAATGAGAGCATAAATTGAGCAAAAACAAAATATCAGTAACGTCTAATAACAGTTATGCTCAAGCTTTGTTTGAGTTAGCATCGGAAGGTAACGCGCTTACAGAAATTGAAAAGCAGGCAAATTCAATATTAGTTTTAATAAAAAATAGTGAAGATTTCAGTTATTTGATTAAAAATCCTACAACGAGAAGTGAAGATTTGATCAAAGTAATGGAGATGATATCAGAAAAAAATAATCACAATGAATTATTAAAAAGATTTATAAGTTTTATAATTAAAAAAAGAAGATTTTTTTATGTTGAAAAAATATTTAAGGATTTTTTAGAAGTCTGCTCTAAGTCAAGAGGAGAAATTAATGCAAAACTTATAGCTGCAAAAGAATTAAATGGTGAAGAAATTACAAAAGTTAAAAATGAGCTAGCAGAAAATTTTGGCTCAAATATAAAATTAAACTATAAGCATGATCCAAGTTTAATAGGCGGTTTAGTCCTAAAAGTGGGTAGTACTATGATCGATACCTCCATAAAAAATAAATTACAACAAATTGAAAAACAAATGATAGAGGCATAAATGGAAATAAATCCTTCAGAAGTAACAAAGATATTAAAAGAACAAATAAAACAATTTGGAGATAAGGCAGAAGTTTCTGAAGTAGGTCAGGTATTATCTGTTGGAGATGGAATTGCTAGAATCTACGGCTTAGATAATGTTCAAGCTGGAGAAATGGTAGAATTTTCAGATGGATCAAAAGGAATGGCTTTAAATCTAGAAAGTGAAAATGTTGGTGTTGTAATTTTTGGAGATGATAGAGCTGTTAAAGAGGGCGACACAGTTAAGAGAACTGGTGCTATTGTTGATACTCCAGTAGGAAAAGAATTATTAGGTAGAGTTGTGGATGGTTTAGGAAATCCAATAGATGGTAAAGGTGCTTTAGATAAAGGAATTAAAAGAAGCAGGGTAGAAGTTAAGGCACCAGGAATTATTCCACGTAAATCTGTTAGTGAACCTATGCAAACAGGACTAAAATCAATCGACAGTTTGGTTCCAATTGGAAGAGGGCAAAGAGAATTAATCATCGGTGATAGACAAACCGGCAAAACAGCTGTAGCTATTGATGCAATAATAAATCAAAAAAAAATAAATGAATCAGGTGACGAAAAACAAAAATTATATTGTGTTTATGTTGCAATTGGTCAAAAGAGATCAACAGTAAGACAAATTGAAAAAACTTTAGAAGAAGCCGGAGCAATGGAATATACAACTATTGTTGCAGCAACCGCATCAGATGCAGCTCCACTTCAATTCTTAGCACCATATACTGGATGCGCGATGGGAGAATATTTTAGAGACAATGGTATGCACGCTTTAATTATTTATGATGATCTATCAAAACAAGCAGTTGCATATAGACAAATGTCATTACTTTTAAGAAGACCTCCAGGAAGAGAAGCTTATCCAGGGGACGTATTTTATTTGCATAGTAGATTACTTGAAAGAGCAGCAAAATTAAGTGATGATCATGGTGGTGGATCTTTAACAGCACTTCCAATTATAGAGACTCAAGGAGGTGATGTTTCAGCATTTATACCAACAAATGTTATATCAATTACCGATGGGCAAATATTCCTTGAAACTGAGCTATTTAACCAAGGAATTAGACCTGCAATTAATGTCGGTTTGTCAGTATCTAGGGTAGGATCTTCAGCTCAAACCAAAGCTATGAAGAAGGTTTCAGGATCAATGAAGCTTGAATTGGCTCAATATAGAGAGATGGCGGCATTTGCACAATTTGGATCAGATTTAGATGCCTCTACACAAAAATTATTAAATAGAGGTGCAAAACTAACTGAACTATTAAAACAAAAACAATATTCACCCATGACAGTTGCAGAGCAAGTAATATCTGTATTCTGTGGTGTTAAAGGTCATTTAGACAATATTGAACAAAAAGATATTGCAAGCTTTGAAGCAAAAATAATCGAGAAATGTAGATCAGAAAAACCAGAAATAATCGATTCAATTATTTCCTCTGGAAAACTTGAGGAAGATATTGAAAAAACATTAACTGAATTAATTATAGATCTTAAAAAAAATTTTAGTTCTTAAAAAATGGCAAGTTTAGACGATTTAAAAAAAAGAATATCAAGCGTTAAGTCAACGCAAAAAATAACCAAAGCTATGAAAATGGTTGCGGCGGCTAAGCTTAGAAGGGCACAAGAAAGCGCAGAAAGAGGAAGGCCTTATTCTCAAAAAATGAATAATATAATCTTAAATCTTTCAAGAGGTATTTCTGATAAAGAAAATGCTCCAAAATTGTTAGCAGGAACAGGTGAAGATAAAGTTCATCTTTGTGTAGTTATCACAGCAGATAGAGGGCTTTGTGGTGGATTTAATTCAAATATTATTAGAAAAGCTAAATCATATTTTCAAAAGTTATCTGATAGCGGTAAAGAATTAAAGATTATTACAGTTGGATCTAAAGGCCATGATCAACTTAAAAGAGCTTATAAAGATAATATTATTGAAAATATTTCATTTAAAGAGTCTAAAAATGCAAATTATTTTGATGCTGACAAAGTTGGAAAAATATTAATTCAAAAATTTGAACAAAAGGAATTTGATGTATGTACAATTTTTTATAATCAATTCAAAAACGTCATCACTCAAATACCTCAAGAACAACAAATAATTCCTTTAAAAATAAACGAAGAAGAAAAGTCATCAGATGAAAATTATGAATTTGAGCCTGATGAAGATGAGATATTAGGAAATTTATTGCCAAAAAATATTTCAACTCAGATTTTTAAAGCGATGTTAGAAAATTCAGCTAGCGAACAAGGTTCAAGAATGAGTGCAATGGATAACGCAACCAGAAACGCAGGTGAAATGGTTGACAAGCTTACTATTCAATATAATAGAAGCCGTCAGGCAGCAATTACAAAAGAACTAATAGAAATTATATCAGGAGCAGAAAGTTTATAATTATGAGAAAAGGACAAATTACACAAATTATTGGAGCGGTAGTCGATGTTAAATTTGAAGGAGAACTACCTGAAA
>QCJD01000029.1 GCA_003216255.1 Pelagibacteraceae bacterium AG-404-N13 | reverse complement strand
TTTCTTCTTGTGTTAAATAATCTAAATGTGAAACAGATCCTTGGTTTGTTGTAATACTTGACCAAGTTTCTTCATCATTTTTTCCATGTTTTTCTAATATTTTTTGAAGATATTTATTTCTAACATTAAATGAACCAGAAAGTGTTTTATGAGTGTAGCTATTAGCTGCAATTGGTTCAATTCCAGGAGAAGTTCCTCCACAAATAATAGAGATTGATGCTGTTGGAGCTATTGCAGTTTTGTTTGAGAATCTTTCTTTAATTCCGTAATCAGCAGCATCAGGACAAGAGCCTCTCTCTTCAGCTAAGTCTATGGATGCTTTATCAACTTGCTTTTGAATATTTGCAAATATTTTTTTATTCCAAACTTTGCTCATTACAGATTCAAAAGGGATCATCTTTTTCTGAAAATACGAATGAAGTCCCATTACACCTAATCCTACACTTCTTTCTCTAAAAGCAGCATATGTTGCATCACTGAAGGACTCCGGTGCCTTTTCAATAAAGTCTGTTAACACATTGTCTAAAAATCTCATGACATCAGATATAAAATTCTCATCGTCTTTCCATTCATCATATTTTTCTACATTTAAAGAAGATAAACAACAAACTGCTGTTCTATCTTTTCCATCTTTATCAATACCTGTTGGAAGAGTAATTTCGCTGCACAAATTAGAAGTCTTTACATTCAAACCAGCTAATTTATGATGTTGAGGTATCATTCTGTTAACCGTATCAATAAAAACAATGTAAGGTTCACCTGTCTCAATTCTTGCTGTTAACAATCTAATCCATAAATTTCTAGCTGACACTGTTGATTGAACAGATTGATCTTTTGGACTTTTTAATGCCCATTGTTCATCTAGTTCAACAGCTCTCATGAATGCATCTGATACTAAAACTCCATGATGAAGATTTAAGGATCTTCTATTAGGATCACCTCCAGTTGGTCTTCTCATTTCTATAAATTCTTCTATCTCTGGATGATCTATTGGAAGATAACAAGCGGCAGATCCTCTTCTTAATGATCCTTGGCTAATCGCCATAGTTAATGAGTCCATTACTTTAATAAATGGAATAATTCCTGAAGTCTTTCCTACTCTACCAATTTTTTCTCCTATAGATCTTAGATTTCCCCAATAACTTCCGATACCTCCGCCTTTAGCCGCAAGCCACACATTCTCGCTCCATAAATCTAAAATACCATTTAAACTATCACCAGCTTCGTTTAAAAAACAAGAAATAGGCAAACCTCTTTTTGTACCACCATTTGATAAAACTGGTGTTGCAGGCATAAACCAAAGATTACTAATGTAGTTATATAATCTTTGAGCATGTAAATTGTCATCAGCATAATGACTTGCAACTCTAGCAAATAAATCTTGAAACGATTCATTTGCTCCTAAATATCTATCGCTTAATGTTGCTCTACCAAAATCTGTTAAATTGTTATCCTTAGATCTATCAATTTTTATAGTTATACCTTTCGAATTTTGAAATAGTTCAGTATCGTCGTTTAAAGAAAATAAATCTGGCCTTTTATCTTTAGAATATTCTGTTGATTGAGGGGAAAAATCGGAGACAGCTTTCCTCAATGCTTGTGATAATACTTTGTTCATTTTCTCCCTTTTTTTTGTAAAACAACTATATGTTGTGTGGTTACATGGTTAATATACTATATAAATTAGAAATCAACAGAACATATATAGAACACAATATAAAATTATCAATAAAAAAATAAAAAAAATGTAGAAATATTCACATGAAAGAAACGTTAAAAATCGATCCTTTTGGTTTTAGAGAATATGACGCAAGATGGTTGTATCCTGAAAACATAAATTTAGAGGGAATCGAATGCCTGGGAAAGGGATTGGGCACTCAAATTATAAATCATACAAAAAAAAATGATCCAAGAGTTGTGGTTGGTCATGATTATAGATCTTATAGTGAAGAAATAAAATCAGCATTAAAAAAAGGATTAGCTTCAACGGGATGTCTGATAGAAGACATAGGATTATCACTATCTCCAATGGTTTATTTTGCACAGTTTAATTTAAATGCTGATGCTATCGCAATGGTGACAGCTAGTCACAATGAAAATGGATGGACAGGTGTAAAAATGGGTATCAAAAAAGGATTAACTCATGCGCCAGAAGAAATGAAAGAATTAAAAGATATAACTTTAAATCAAAAATTCATCAAAGGAAATGGAAGTGAGAAAAAAATTAATAATTTTCAACAAATTTATAAAAATGATTTAATTAATAATAATAAAATAAATAAAAATATAAAAGCAGTAGTTGCTTGCGGAAATGGAACAGCTGGAATATTTGCTCCAGATATTTTAAGAGGAATTGGTTGTGAAGTGATTGAATTAGATTGTAATCTAGATTTTACATTCCCTAAATACAATCCTAATCCTGAAGATTTAGAAATGTTACATGCTATTTCAAAAGCTGTTAAAGAAAATAATGCAGATATCGGTTTTGGATTTGATGGAGATGGCGACCGAGTTGGGGTAATAGACAATAATGGTAATGAAATATTTTCAGATAAAATTGGTCTATTAATAGCAAGAAATTTATCTGAAAAATATCAAGGATCAAAATTTATAGTTGATGTAAAATCAACAGGACTATACGCAAAAGATATTAGACTTCTTGATAATAATTGTGAAACAGTTTACTGGAAAACAGGGCACTCACATATAAAAAGGAAAGTTAATTTAGAAAAAGCTTTAGCAGGATTTGAAAAAAGTGGTCATTTCTTTTTTAATAAACCTTTGGGTTATGGATATGACGATGGTATCAATTCTGCTATTCAAGTATGTCATTTACTAGATAACCATAATAAAAAAATGAATGAAATTATAAGTGAATTACCAAAAACTTTTCAATCGCCAACTATGGGGCCTTTTTGTAAAGATAACGAGAAATATCAAGTTGTTGAAGATTTAGTCACTGAAATAAAAAATATACAAAATGATAAAATTAAAATTGATGGACAAGAAATTTCAGAAATTTTGACCGTTAATGGTATCAGATTTTCATTTAATGATGGTTCCTGGGGGTTAATAAGAGCTTCATCAAACAAACCTTCTTTAGTTATAGTTACTGAAAGCCCATTTTCAAAAAATAGAATGAAAAAAATATTTAGTTTTATTGATGATTTGCTTCAAAAAACTGGAAAAATAGGTGAATACGATCAGAAGATTTAATCTACAAATTCAATTATTACGAGTTTATTTATTTTTAGAGAATCATATAAAGTATTAGGTGAGGTGGTTGAGGGAGACTAAGACCACCTCAGCCAATCAAATATTAAAATATCTAAGTAAAAAAATCGTCCCTATAACATAGAGAAAAACGCCAAATAACCTTTGGGCTTTAACCTTATTCATATTGTGAACTGTATTTGCACCTACCCTTGCCATAAAAGTAGTTATTGGAATAAAAATTAAAAAAGCTGGGATATTAACGAAGCCTAAGCTTAAAGGTAAATCAGCATTTAAATAGAAACCTGAGATAAAAAAACCTGTGGCACCAAATAAAGATATCATAAACCCAATACCTGAAGAACATCCTATAGAAACATTTATTGGATAGCCAAAATATCTAAGAATTGGAACATTCATCATTGCTCCTGTTATTCCCATTGGAGCACATATAATACCTGATATAAGACCAAAAAAAGTTTTTTTGGCAAAAGTAATATTTGATTTTATTTGCTTTGTTTCATTTTTAAGCAAAAGATAGGCGCCAAAGAAAAAAACAATTACTGAAAAAAATAAAAGTAGAGACTTAGTATTTAAAAAAGCAGTTAAAATAGTCCCTAACATAACACCAACAACTACAAAAATTCCATAATTGAACACAATATTAAAGTCAAAAGCTTTATTTTTTTTATGTGCCAAAACTGAAGAAAGTGAAGTTAATATTGTAATTGAAAAAGAAGTTCCTACAGCCAAATGCATTAAATAATTTTTATCAATATTAAGATAATCAAATATAAAAAATAAGAATGGCACTGTTATTAAGCCTCCACCAATACCAAATAGACCAGCAAAAAAACCAGCTACAGCAGCTGTTGGCACCATTAATAAAATTATAAAAATATACTGATTTGATAAAATTTCGTTAATCAATTTGTCTTGTGGGTTGGGTTACATGATTTAATTTAACTTTATCCAAAATGTGGTTTACTTTTTGGATATCTGCATCCCTAACACACATATTTTCACTTAAATATCTTTTCCAAAAGTTAGAACCCGTTTGTCCATGAAATAATCCGAGAGTATGTCTCATAACTTGATTAACTCTTGTTCCTTTTTTAACTTCATTCTTCAAATATCTTACAAGTTTTTCGACAACTTCTTGTCTTGACGGAACGTTTTCATTGTTAAAAATTTCTTTTTCAATATCAGCTAATAAATAAGGAGAATGGTAAATTGATCTACCAATCATAACACCATCTACTTTTTTTATATGATCTTTAATTTGATCAGGAGAAGTTATTCCACCATTAATTATGATATTTAATTCATTTAAATCTTCTTTTAGTTTATAAACCATTTCATATTTTAAAGGCGGTATATTTAAATTTTGTTTTGGAGTGAATTTTCCTAACATAGCTTTTCTAGCATGTATAATAAAAGTTTTTACTCCTGTAGCTTTTAATAATTTTATAAAATTATGTAGATGTTCGTAATCTTCAACTTGATCGTAT
>QCJD01000028.1 GCA_003216255.1 Pelagibacteraceae bacterium AG-404-N13 | reverse complement strand
TTTTCTGTTCTATTTCCAGGTCAAGGTTCCCAAACAGTAGGAATGGGAAAAATAATGTATCAAAATTTTGATTATGTAAAATCTTTATTTGAAAAAGCTGATGATATTTTGCAAAAACCAATAAGCAAGATAATCCTTGAAGGTCCTAAAGAATTAATAGATCAAACAGAAAATACTCAACCAGCAATTTTTTTGATTAGTTATACTATTTGTGAAGTAATAAAAAAGGAAACTTCTTTTAATTTGAACAAAGCATCATTTTTTGCTGGACACTCATTAGGGGAGTATTCTGCTTTGGCCTGTTCTGGATCTTTAACTTTTGAACAATCAATAAGCCTTTTGCAAAGCAGAGGAAGGTCTATGCAAACAGCAGTTCCAAAGGACCAAGGAGGAATGATAGCAATTTTAGGAGCTGAGATAGATAAAATAAATGAAATTATTAACAATAATAATGAACAATTTAAATGTTACGTAGCCAATGATAATTCTATAGGTCAAATTGTGGTAAGCGGGGAAGTAAAAGATTTAAATAAACTTTCTGAAGAATTAAAAAAAAATAAAATAAAAAATATACGTTTACCAGTAAGCGCACCTTTTCATTGTGAATTAATGAGAAGTGCAACTGAAAAAATGAGGGTTGAAATATCAAATACAGAATTTAAAAAACCTATGGTAAAGATAATGTCAAATGTTACAGCTCAATATAGTGATGATCCAAATCAAATTAAACAATTGTTAATAGATCAAATAGAAAAACCAGTAAGATGGAGAGAAATTGTTATAAATATGATAAATTCAAAAGTAGATAAATTTATTGAAATTGGACCTGGAAAAGTTTTATCTGGACTAATTAAAAGAATTGATAGTAATGTAAAATTAATTCAAGTAAATGATTTGGAAGATTTAAATAAGTTAATTTAAAATGATAAATTTAAAAAATACTAATATACTTTTAACAGGGGCAACAGGAGGGATTGGAAATTCAATTCTTGAAAATTTAGTCACCGCAGAAGCAAATGTTGTTGCAACAGGTACAAACGAAGAAAAACTAAATAAAATAAAAAATAAATATCAATCAGTAAAAGTCGAAAAATTTGATATTTCTAAACATAATGAAATAGAAAATTTTATTAATAAAGTTTGCGAAAAATTAGATGATAAAATTGATGTTCTAATCAACAATGCTGGTGTTACAAGTGATAATCTTTCAATTAGAATGAAAGAAGATGAGTGGAAAAAAGTTATAGATATAAATCTTACCTCAACTTTTTTGTTAAGTAAAAATAGTATTAAGAAAATGTTAAAAAATAAGAAAGGTAAAATAATTAATATTACATCAATAGTAGGTCATACGGGTAATATCGGGCAAGCAAATTATACTGCGTCAAAAGCTGGTTTGGTGGCTATGTCGAAAAGTTTTGCTCTAGAATATGGAAAGAAAAATATAAATATAAATTGCGTATCACCAGGTTTTATAACTACAGAGATGACGAATAAAATAGATCAAAATTATAAAGAAACATTAAAATCTAGAATAGCTTTAGGTAGATTTGGAGAACCAAAAGAAGTAGCAAATACAGTTCTTTTTCTTTGTTCAAACCTTTCTGATTATATTACAGGTGAAACCATACATGTAAATGGTGGGATGTATTTTAGTTGACAAAATTATTAAATTAATTATTAACGCATTAACCTAAAGGAACAAAATGTCAGAAGATATTTCAAGTAAAGTTAAAAAAATTGTTGCAGACCATCTAGGTATAGATGAAGCTAAAGTTACAGAAGAAGCGAGCTTTATAGATGATCTTGGTGCAGATAGCCTTGACACAGTAGAATTAGTTATGGCTTTTGAAGAAGAGTTTGGTTCTGAAATTTCAGATAGTGATGCAGAAAAAATTCTTACCGTAGGTGATGCTGTAAAATTTATTGAAAATAAAGCGAACTAATTTTTAATAAAATCATGTCCGATAAAAAAGAAGGGATAATAGTAATACTATCATCTCCATCGGGCGCAGGAAAAACTTCATTAGTAAAAGAAATTTCTTCAAAAAATAATTTTTCTATATCTGTTTCACATACAACTCGAAAACCTAGAAGCAATGAAACTGATGGCTCAGATTATTTTTTTGTTAAGGAGGAAGAATTTAAAGAATTAATTTTTAATAAAAAATTTTTAGAATATGCAAAAGTATTTAATAATTATTACGGATCATCTAAAGATGTTGTTTTTAAAAAATTAGACAATGGAGAAAATGTAATTTTTGATATTGACTGGCAAGGAACAGAGCAAATAAAACAAAAAAAACTAAAGTACAAAATAATTACAATATTTATACTTCCTCCATCTAGAGAAGAGCTGTACAATAGACTTTTAAATAGAGATTTAAATGATGAAAAAAATGCAAAAGAGAGAATGAAACAATTTGATAAAGATGTAATGCACTGGAAAAACTATGACTTAGTTGTGATAAATGACAATTTCAACAAATGTTATAATAACATAATAAAATATATTAATTTAGAAACAAAAAATATCGCAGAGATTTATAACAGGAATGATATTGAAAATCACGTTTTAGGTCTTCTTAAATAACTTCTCATAGTAAGAACAAATTTTATAATAAGTAAGATTAGATAGATTTTGGGGTCTTAAAGTTAGATCTAAAGATAATTCTTTTGCCACTTCTTCGTAATTTTTAAAAAGAAATTGCATAGGCTTTTTTATCATTTTTCTTCTTTGGTTAAAAAAAATATTTGTAACATGTTCCAGGTTCTTAGGGTTATTAATTTTATAAAATTTATTTTTTGGTTTGAAAACAAGCAAAGTACTTTTAATTTTAGGATGTGGAAAAAAACTATTTGGATCAATATCTATTATTTTTTCTATTTCCATTTTCCAAGAAGATATAATTGAAATTCTTCCATATTTTTTACTATTAAATTCTGCCAAAATTCTATCGGCAACTTCTTTTTGAAACATTAATATAAATTTTTTACAAAAATTGTTGAGATTATTTATTTTTATCCATGAAATTAATATTTGAGTTGAAATATTGTAAGGTAAATTTCCAAATATAATTATTTTTTTTTTATATAGAAAACTTTGATTATAATTAAGAATATCATCATTAATTACAATAATATCTTTATTAAATTTTTTTTTTAAATTCATTGAAAGATTTGCATCTTTTTCAACTACAATAAATTTTTTTGGTTTTTTTTTTAATATTTTTTCTGTTAAATTCCCTGTTCCTGGACCTACTTCAAGTACTATATCATTTGAATTAATATTACCTAAGCTAACTATCAAATTTAGAATTTTTTCATCTATTAAAAAGTTTTGTCCCAAACTTTTTTTAGGTACAACATTCATTTAATTTTATTAATGAATCTCATAGCATAAAAAATTGATGAAGGATCAGAAATATTTTTACCTAGCATTTTTTCATTTGGACCATGATCGGGAGAGATTCTTATAAATGGCAACCCAAGGGTAAGATTTATTGCATTGAAATTGTATAAAGTTTTTAAAGGAGTTAAAACTTGATCGTGGTACATTCCAACAACTACATTATATTTAATAATATTTTTTTTTAAAAAAAATGTATCTGCAGGAAAAGGTCCACTTATATTTGTATAATTTTTTTTTAAATAATTAATAGCAGGAATAATTATCTTTTTTTCTTCACTAAATTTATCAATAGTTTCACAGTGAGGATTAAGCCCTAATATTGCAATTTTAGGTTTTTTATTAAGAAAATTTTTATAAAATTTTCTAATTTCAATCACATTTTTAATAATTTTCTTCTTTTTTATTTCTTTATTTACATATTTTATTGGAAGATGTGTTGTTAATGGTGAGACTGCTAGTTTGTCGTTATATATAAGCATCACTTGATTTTTTACTTTTATTTTTTTTGAAATATATTCTGTAATTCCTAGATATTTTTTTTTTAAAAAATGTTTTTTTGAAATTGGTCCATTTATTAATGCTGTTTTTTCATTATTTCTAATTAGACTCAAAGCCAAATTAAAACAATTAGTAATATATTTTGATGAATTTGAAGAAATTTTTGAAAATTTTTTTTTATTATTATAATTTATATTTATAATATTCACCTCCCTAACATTTGCTTCTTTTAAATGATTTATTATTCTAAATTTAAATTTTAAATTTATTTTTAATATTTTTAAATGTTTTTGAAGTAGAGATTTACTTCCAATTAAAATTATTTTTTTTTTATTATTAAAAAATTCTTTTGAATTAAAATATTTGAACAATATTTCAGAAAATGTACTATTAGGCTCCCCTAAAATAATTAAAATTTTATTTATTTTCATTAATAATTACATTCTTTTTAAGTTTCTTATAATAGTTCAAAGAAAATTGATTAAGTTGTCTATTTTTCTCAAAATTAATTTGCTGTTTAAGTTCTTTCTCCATATCAAAATTTTCTTTTATCTCTTTTTTATTATTAACTTGTAAAAATAAATATCCATTTGATACTTTAATAGGTTCTGAAATATCACCAACTTTAATTTTTGATATTTTATTTTTTATATTATTTGAAAGTCTTGTGCCTTTTATCCATCCAATGTCCCCTCCATATTTAGAAGTATCCGATGAACTGTATTTGTTAGCTGCTATTTTAAAACCAAATTGCTTAATATATTTGTAGATTTCTTTTTTTTTTAAATCTATGTCTTTTTCATTACCAATTACAATTTCAGATAATTGATATTCATATTTTTTATCTTTAGAATTATAATAATTA
>QCJD01000027.1 GCA_003216255.1 Pelagibacteraceae bacterium AG-404-N13 | reverse complement strand
GATTTCGTTAACAGTAAAGATTCTGCTAACAAAAAATTTATTTTTAATTGCATTTTTTATTCTAGCGTTATCTACTATATCAACTCCATTACCTATAATATTCATTTCTTCAATATTTTTTTGAATTTACTAATAGTTTTTTTTAATCCTGAAGCAATTGATTCACCAATCAAAAAATGGCCTATGTTAAATTCTTCTATTTCATCGATTTTTGATAAAATTTTAGCTGTTTTATAATCCATACCATGACCTGCATGAACCTCTAATCCTAAAGATTTTGCATAAATTGCACAATTTTTGATTTTTTTAAAATCATTTAAATATTTTTTACTTTTTTTTATTTGATTAGATATGTTTCCTGTATGAAGTTCTACACACCTAGCTTTAAGCAAATTAGAAATTTGTATATCTTTTTTACTAGGATTAATAAATAAACTAGTTCTAATATTGTTTTGATTTAAAGCCTTAATAGTTTTTTTTAATTTTGTTAAATTTTTTTTTAAATTCAGTCCACCTTCTGTTGTAATTTCGTTTCTTTTTTCAGGTACAATGCAAACAAACTTAGGTTTAAACTTAATAGCTATTTTTAACATTTCTGATGTTGTGGCCATTTCTAAGTTAAGTGGAATAGATTTTACTGAAGAAATTAATTTTAGATCATTGTCATTAATGTGTCTCCTGTCCTCTCTAAGATGAATAGTTATAGAGTCAGCGCCATACTTTATAGCTTTTTTTGCAATTATTAGTGGTTCAGGATGTTTTTCTCCTCTCGCATTTCTAATTGTTGCAACATGATCAATGTTAACACCTAATCTAATACTCATTTTAAAAACCTACTACCAGGTTTTGTTATAGGTATTTTTTTTAAATAAGAAGGTAAATTATTTTTTTTAAAAGTTGGAACATCTAATTTAACTTGTGAAATAATTTTATGTTTTTTGATTTTTATAGACAGTTTAGAAGATCTATCAATTAAACAAGCAAAACCTAAGATCTTAGCTTTAGATTTTTTAACTAATTTAACACATTCTAAACTTGATTTACCTGTCGTTATTACATCTTCAACAATTAACACTCGTGAATTTTTTTTAATAGAAAAACCTCTTCTCAATTTAAATTTTCCTTCTACACGTTCACAAAATATTGTTTCTTTATTTAATAATCTACCAATTTCATATCCAATAATAATACCTCCCATTGCTGGTGACAAAATTATATCAATATTTTTTATATGTTTTTTAATTTTTTTACTTAATGATAAAGTAAATTTATTTGAAGCTTTTGGTAAACTAAGTAATTTTGCACATTGTACATATTGGGGTGAGTGTAGTCCTGAAGATAAGACAAAATGACCCTCTAATAAGGCTTTAGTTTTTTTTAAAACCGCTAAAGAGTCTTTTAAAGAAAGCATATTTTTTATTTTTATGTCTAATAATTTTGAAATTATATTCTTTCTGTTTTAGCTCACTAATTAATTTTGTAAAGTTTTTCAAATCGTGAATTATAAGATTGAATCTAAAGTTTATTGAATTTTTTGTTTTTTCAACCATTTCTACACTAGAAATATTTACATTATTTGTTCCAATCATTGTAGTTACATCTCCTAGCTTTCCTGGTTCATCAGGTAATGAAATCCACAATGTTGTATTGTATTTTTTAATTTTTGTTGGTTTTGTATCTTCTCTATATTGCCAGTACCTTCTTATAGCAGCTCTTGCTTTACCTGTTTTTGTGCTTGTTAGCCAATGCAATGATGGAGATACACTCTTTGAAGTTATAATCTTAACAACATCACCATTAATTAAAACTGATTGTAATGCACTTTCTTTTCCATTTATTTCACATCCTATAGCTGTATCTCCAATCTGAGTGTGTACAGCATATGCAAAATCTATTGGGGTTGCTTCTTTTGGAAGTTTTATAACTGATCCTTTTGGTGTAAAACAAAAAACATTTTCCTGAAACATTTGTAGTTTAGTATATTCATAATAGTCTTCAGGATTTTCATTTTTATCTATAATTTCAACCAAATCTGCTAACCAATCATATTCTTTCCATGTTAATGAATTAAATTTTTCTGAAGATTTATATTTCCAGTGAGAAGCTATTCCTCTTTGAGCAAACTCATGCATTTGTTTAGTTCTTAATTGAATCTCGATAGGTCTTTTGTTGGGACCAATAATGGCAGTGTGTATCGATTTATATTTATTTATTTTAGGTGAAGAAATATAATCTTTAAACTTTCCTGGTATACAATTCCATTTACTATGAAATAATCCTAAAGTTTTATAACAACTTTCGACACTATCTAGAATAATTCTAAAGCCTATAATATCGGTAATTTGTTCTAAAGATGTACGTTTTTTTTGAATTTTTCTCCAAATAGAAAATGGAGTTTTTTCTCTACTAAATATTTCAAAATTAATATTATTATTTTTAAGCAAGTTTTCAAATTCACTTAAAACTGAATTATAATTTATTAAATTATTATCTTTAATTTTATCTAGTCTATCTTTTATTAACTTTCTTGCTTGTGGATTTAATATTTCAAATGATAAATCTTCTAATTCATCTCTTATTCTGTTCATGCCCATTCTATCAGCTAATGGAGAATAAATTTCCATTGTTTCTTTTGCTTTTCTAATTTGCTTTTCTTTATCTAAAACAAAATGCATGGTTCTCATATTATGAAGTCTATCAGCAAGTTTCACCAGCAAGACTCTGATATCTTTTGACGTTGCCAATATTAATTTTCTAAAGTTTTCTGCTTTTGAATTAGAGATTGCTTGATTTTCGAACTCTGAAATTTTAGTAACACCTTCCACTAAATCTGCAACTTCTCTTCCAAATTCTTCTTCTATAGTTTTGTATGTTGCATGAGTATCTTCAATTGTATCATGAAGTAAACCCGTTGCTATAGTTGCACTATCAAGTTTTAATTCAGTTAAAATATTTGCTACGGCAACAGGATGAATTATATATGGAGAGCCTTCTTCTCTTTTTTGTTTCTCATGGGCCTTGAGTGCAAAATCGTAAGCTTTGGACAAAGTTTTTGGATCAAGAAACTTATTATAGGATTTTACCTTATCAATTAATTCATTAGAATTTAGCATTTAAAATACTATATCACTAATTATCCAATTTAACCAAATTTAATACTTATTAAATCATTTTTTGGTAACTTAGAAACTAATTTGACTATATTTTTTTTATATTTTGGATGAAGCCAATTTTGATTTATCTCATAAAGTGGTATGAGAACAAAGTTTCTTTTATGCATACTTATATGCGGTACTATTATTTTTTGAGAATTGAAATGTACATTTAAACATTCTCCATTAAAATCAATTATATCTATATCACAAATTCTTGGGTAATTTTTAGGAGCTTTTTTTCTTCCTAGAGATTCTTCAATAAACTTAATTTGATTAAATAAATCTTTTAATATTAAATCTGTTTTTATAAACAAAACTGAATTTATAAAATCAGGAAAGTTAATATTAGGCCATGATTTAGTATGATAATAACTTGAAGATTTAATAATTTTAACACCTATTTTAGATAACTTATATTTAGCGTACTCAAGATTGTTTATTTTACTTCCTAAATTAGATCCAAGTGCTAAATATGCATAATTAGCTTGATTTTCTAAAGTATCTTGCTTTTTCACGATTCCAATCTTTGGTTTTTTTTGAATAACGCTTATCATATTGTTTTTTACCTTTGGCAACTGCTATTTCAATTTTAGCTTTCCCTTTTTTAAAATACATTTTTGTAGGAATAAGTGAAAAACCATCTTCATTTAATCTTCCAGTTAATTTATTTATTTCTTTTTTATTTAATAATAATTTTCTTTCTGAATAAGGGTTGTGATTTGAATAACTTGCTTGTTTATATATAGGTATATGAGAATTAACTAAAAAAATTTCTCTATTTTTTTCTACAGCATAAGAATCGGCAATATTAACTTTACCTAACCTTACAGATTTAATTTCTGAACCTTTTAAAACAATTCCAGCTTCTATAATATCTTTAAAAAAATAATTATATGAAGCTTTTCTATTGATAGTTATAATCTTTAAACCACTATTGGGTTTTTTACTCATTGATTAATTTTGCTGAAACAAGAGAATTTTTAACCTTTAATTTTGTTTCGTCCATTATTTTGACTAATGGCAATCTTACCGCATCATCGCATAAGCCTAATAATTTTGCTGCATATTTAACAGGAGCTGGGTTGCTTTCAGCAAATAGTGATTTATGTACAGGTTGAAGCAAGCTATCAATTCGTTCAGCTTCTTTAATTTCATTATCGCTGTCTGATTTTGAAAATTTTTGCATGTCAGAACATAATTTAGGAGCAATATTAGCTGTAACTGAAATTATACCAACTCCACCTCTTTTGTTAAACTCAAATGCCAAACCATCTTCTCCTGTTAGCTGTATAAAATTTGGTCCTAATTTTTTTATTGTTTGATCTAGTCTATTTAAGTCACCAGTTGCATCTTTAACACCAGCAATATTTTTAAGTTCAAATAGTCTTGCCATAGTATCAACTGACATATCTATTACGCATCTTCCTGGTATATTGTAAATTATTATCGGTAGACCTGTGTTATCATTTATAGCTTTGTAATGCTGATATAATCCCTCTTGGGTTGGTTTATTATAATAAGGAGTAACAACTAAGGCTCCATCTGCGCCTGCTTTTTCAGCATGTTTTGTTAGAGAGATTGCTTCTTCTGTAGAATTCGAACCTGTTCCAGCAATAACTGGGATTTTACCATTTGATTCATTAATGCATAACTCAATAACTTTTTCATGCTCCGAATGGGATAATGTTGGCGACTCACCAGTAGTTCCTGCTGGAACCAGACCGTTGGTACCATTTTCAAGATGAAAATTAATAAGTTTTATATAAGTTTCTTCATCTAATTCATTATTTTTGAACGGCGTAATTAAAGCAACATTTGAACCTTTAAACATAAATATTTATAACATAAGTTGTCATTTATTTAAAAAAAAATGCTACTT
>QCJD01000026.1 GCA_003216255.1 Pelagibacteraceae bacterium AG-404-N13 | reverse complement strand
ATGAGATTTGTCAAGCTGGTTTAATATTTAAAGAAAAATTTAAAGAAATTAATAAAGAAAAATTTAAAAAATATCAAAATAAAATGGGTTTTTTTCAAAGATTTTTTAATGTTTTTGGAAATAACTAATTGTATTTTGTTGTAACATTTCTTGTATATATAATTTTTATCTTTTTATTATAAAGGGTTAATGTCAATATTAACTCAAAAAACTGTTTCAAAAAAAATATCTTTAGAAGGAATAGGAATTCATACAGGAGTAAAAGCGCACCTAGATATATTGCCCGCTAACCCTAATAGTGGAATTATCTTTAAAAGAGTTGATATAGATAGAAATAATATAATTATCCCAACTTACAATAATGTGGTAGATGCAACGCTCTGTACAACAATTTCAAATGATTATGGGGTTAAAGTTTCCACAATAGAACATTTAATGGGAGCTTTATATGGGCTAGGTATTGACAATGCTACTATTGAAATTAATTCTCAAGAAGTTCCAATTATGGATGGATCTGCAAAAAAGTTCGTAGAATCGATATTGCAAGCAGGCATCCATTCTAGTGAAGTACCAATAAAGATTATTAAGGTTGAAAAAAAAATTGAACTTATAGAAGGAGACAAGTCAATTTCAATTAATAAATCCAATGTTAGTTTAGATATAGAATTTGAGATTAAGTATAAAAATGAATTTATTAATTCTCAAAAAAACAAGGTAAGTGTTTTTGAAGATGATTTAAGCAATATATATAATTCTAGAACTTTTTGTTTATTTGAAGATATCGAAAAATTAAAAAAGATGGGACTTGGTAAGGGTGGTACTTTAGAAAATGCACTGGTTGTAAAAGGTAATTCATTAGTTAATGAAGATGGTTTAAGAAACGAAAAAGAGTTTGTAAATCATAAAATTCTAGACTGTATGGGCGATTTATATTTGTCAGGTTTTAAAATGATAGGTTCTCTAATATGTTCTCAAGGAGGACATTATTTAACAAATAAATTGTTAAGAAAATTATTTAGCGACAGAAACAACTATTCATTGATAGAAATTAAAGGTAAAAACTTACCTCATTCTTTGGCAATTAAAAATCAACTAAGATCAATTGCTTAATTATTAGAATTTTTAATAAATTCTGATAAAATTTATCAATGAAATTTCACTCATTATATTTAATAGTATTTTTAATATTTTTAGCTAGCTCTTGTGCAAAAGAAAAAGAAAAAATATCTATTGTAGAAGAAGAAAGTTTAGAATCACAGATGATAAAAGCATACAATGAAGGATTAAAAGAGTTTGATAAAGGAGATGTAATTTTTGCTGCAAAAAAATTTAATGAAGCAGAGCTATTATATCCACAATCTATATGGGCTCCAAGAGCAGCTTTGATGGCGGCATATGTATATTATTCTCAATTTTATTATACAGATTCAATTATAGAATTAGAAAAATATTTAGATAAATATAAAAATCATCCAAGAAGAGATTATGCTTATTATTTACTAGCTCTTTGCCATTATAATCAAATTGTAGATGAAACAAAAGATTTAAATGAAATTCTTAAAGCAAAAAAATATTTTGAATTTATTATTAAAAAATATCCAGATACTGAATTTGCATTAGACTCTGAATTTAAATTAGAATTAATTAAAGAACTTTTAGCATCAAAGGAAATGTATTTAGCAAGATATTACATTGATAGAGAAAAGTGGATACCTGCAATAAATAGATTTAAGACAGTTGTGAATGATTATGAAACAACAATTTTTGTAGAAGAGGCTCTTCATAGATTGGTTGAATTACACTACAAGGTTGGTTTGGTTGATGAGTCTAAAAAGTATGCAGCTTTATTGGGATATAATTATCAATCTAGTAAATGGTATGAAGAAAGCTATAAGGTATTGAATAAAAATTATAAAAAGATTTCTAAAACGAAAAATAAAAAAGAAGAGGAATCAATAATACAAAAATTCAAAGATCTACTTAAGTAAATAGGTTTTATGAATAAATATATAAAACAAGAATATCAAAAAAAAATAAATGAATTAAAAAAACATAATAAATTTTACTATGAAAATAGTTCTCCAGTTATTTCAGATAGTGAGTATGATAAATTAAAAAAAAAAGTATTAAATTTAGAAAAAAAACATAATTTTCTCAAAAGTAATTTTTCTCCCGCAAAAATAGTTGGTTTTAAGCCATCAAAAAATTTTGCAAAATATAAACATAGAGAAAAAATGTTATCTTTATCGAATGCATTTGATGAAAAAGATCTAATAAATTTTGAAAAAAAAATATTTAATTTTCTAAACGAAAAAACTGATTTAAACTATAGTGTAGAGCCTAAAATTGATGGAATTTCTGCATCTCTAACATATAAAAATGGCGTTCTTATTTACGGAGTATCAAGGGGAGATGGAATAGAAGGAGAAGTTATTACAGAAAATTTAAAAACTATTAAAGATATTCCACATAAGGTTACGAATAACAATTTCCCCAAAGATATCGAAATAAGAGGAGAAGTTTATATTAATAAAGATGACTTTCAAAAAATCAAAGCAAACTTTGCTAACCCTAGAAATGCAGCTTCAGGTTCTCTCAGACAAAAAGATTCAAAAGAAACAAGTAAAATTCCACTAAAATTTATTGCTTATACATTTGGATTTATTAGTGAAAATAAATTTAAAAATCAATCTGACTTTTTAAAAGAGTTAAAGTTGTGGGGATTTTTAACAAGCGAGCATAATAAAGTCATTAATAGTATAAATGAGTTAGTGAACATTCACCAACAATTCGAAAAAAAAAGGTTTGATTTAAAGTATGATATTGATGGTCTAGTTTATAAAGTAAACAACTTACAGCTTCAAAGAAGATTAGGATTTACCTCTAATGCCCCTAGATGGGCAATTGCACATAAATTTTCTGCAGATCATGCTTATTCAGAAATATTAAATATAGATATACAGGTTGGAAGAACCGGGGCATTAACGCCAGTTGCTAAAGTAAAGCCAGTTAATATTGGAGGTGTAGTTGTATCAAATGCAACTTTACATAATGAAGATGAAATTTTGAGAAAAGATATTAGAATTGGAGACACGGTAAAAATCGAGAGAGCAGGAGATGTCATTCCTCATGTTTTAGAGGTAGATTTTAATAAAAGAAAAAAAAAATTAAGCAAATTTATTTTTCCAACAAAATGTCCTTCTTGTGGATCTAACACGGAAAAAGAATATAACAAAATTACAAAAAAATTTGATGCAGTGAGAAGATGTACCAATGAAGGTTTTGTTTGTGAGAAAATTGCAATTGAGAAAATTAAACATTTTATATCTAAAGATGCAATAAATATTGATGGTTTAGGAAAAAAGGTCGTAGAAAAATTTTGGGATTTAAATTTAATTAAATTTCCTCAAGATATCTTTAATCTGAATTACCAAAAAATATCCTCACTTGATGGATGGGGATCGCAATCAGTTTCAAATCTTAAATTTTCAATTGAAAATTCAAAAGATGTTACGTTAGATAAATTTATTTTTTCATTAGGAATAAGACATATAGGAATGGAAAATGCTAAAATTATTGCAGATTTTACCAAAACTATAAAAAATTTTTTTAACATAGCTAAAAAAAATAAAATTAAAGATCTTATAAACATTGACGGAATTGGAGAAACGCAAATTAAATCTTTAGAAAAATTCTTTCAAAATAAAGCAAATATTAAAGTTGTAGAGAATTTAAGTGAAATACTTAAAATCAAAGATAGGGAAATTAACAAAAAAGGAAAATTAAAGAATAAATCTTTTATGTTTACTGGTAAACTTCAAAATATTAGTAGAGCAGAAGCTAAAAGTTTAATTGAAGAAAATTCAGGTAGTATTGTTAGTAGTGTTACTAAAAAATTAGACTATTTAGTAATTGGTAAAAAACCAACTAATAGAAAATTAGAACAAGCAAAACAATTAGGAATACGAATACTCACACAAAAAGAATGGTTCGACTTGCTAAATTAATTTTACAAGCCATCTTCTTTCTTTATCATTTAAAAATGGTGATATTTTTGAGTAAGTTTCTAAATGATAATTAAGAATATAATTTTTTTCGTTTTTTGTTAGCAAATTTTTCACAATTAAATCCTTTTCAAGAGGTACAAAAGTTAAATTTTTTAAAAAAAGATTTTTATTATTACCATCAATATAAACTAAATTCTCTATTCTTATTCCAAATTTATTTTCTAAATAAAAACCCGGTTCATTACTAACAATCATACCTTTTTTAAGTTTTACAAAGTTATTCTTTGAAATACTTTGTGGGCCTTCATGTACATTCATAAAAAAACCTACGCCATGTCCAGTACCATGTCTATAGTCCAAATTTATTGAGTTAAGGCTTTTTCTAGCAAGTTTATCTAAATTATTACCATTTTTAATTTTATCTATTTTAGATGTTGCAACCGCAATATGACCTTTCAAAACTCTTGTATAAAGCTCTTTAATTTTTTTATTAGGTTTATTAAAAGAAATTGTTCTAGTAACATCCGTAGTACCCCATTTGTATTGACCACCTGAGTCAACTAATAAAAGATGGTCTTTGTTAAGCTTACGATTTGATTTTTTGTTTGATCTATAATGGATGATCGCACCATTTGGCCCCGATCCTGCTATAGTATTAAAACTAGGGTAGAGAAAATTTTTACTTAGCTTTCTGAAACTTTCTAATTTTTTTTCGACTTTAATTTCATCTAAATTTTTAATATTTGAATTCTTAATCCAATATAAAAATTTTGTAACTGCCACACCATCTTGAATATGTGCATCAATCATATTTTTAATTTCAATTTTATTTTTAACTGCTTTTAAATCATAAACTGGATCAATTCTTTTTTTTATTATAAACTTTGAATTTATTAAATTTTCATTCAATGCAGAACAAGTTTTACCATCTATACAAAATGTCTTTCCCTTTAAAGAGGTTAAAACTTTGAAAAATTCATCTTTTTCAAAAAAAGTAATTTTTTTGTTAAATTTTTGCTTTATTGATTTCAATTTTTTTATGTTGCCAAAAAGAATTATTTTTTTGTTGTTAGTTAAAATTGCTTGAAAATTAACTATTGGCGAATTTGGCAGATCTTTTCCTCTAATGTTTAGCAACCAACAAATA
>QCJD01000025.1 GCA_003216255.1 Pelagibacteraceae bacterium AG-404-N13 | reverse complement strand
TAATTCTTTTTTAATAAAACTGTAAGCTTCATCCCATGAAGCTTTTTCAAATTTTCCATTTCTCTTTATTAAAGGTGTTTTTAATCTATCTGGGTGATCATAAAAACCAAAAGCATATCTTCCTTTTATACAAGTATGACCAGCATTAACCTCTGTCTCTTTAGGCGTATCAATTGCAACTACTTTTTCATTTTTTATTGATGCTTCTAAATTACAACCAACACCACAATAAGAGCATGTTGTTCTTACTTTTTTATCTATTGCAACAGATTTTGATTGAAAAACATCAGAGATTGCATCAGTAGGGCATGTGTGAGCACAAGCTCCACAAGACACACATGATGAATCTCCAAACAACATATCATTATCAGTTGTTATCCTTGACTCAAATCCTCTACCACTCATTGTTAACACAAATGATCCTTGTATTTCATCACATGCACGAACACATCTTCCACAATTGATACAATTATCTAAGTTCATTCTCATATAATCATGAGAAGTATCTTTCTTAATACCTTTATGTTGTTTAGGGTTGTTGTATCTATGATCAGTTACTCCTAAATCATTAGCCACATCTTGAAGCTCACAATTATTATTAACTTCACAGGTGTTACATTCCATTGGGTGATCTGTTAAAACGAGCTCAACAATATTTTTTCTTAAATCTGTTAAATTTTTATTACTAGTGAAAATGTGTTGGTTTTCTCCAACTGGAGTATGGCATGAAGCCACTACTTTTGTAGGTCCATCTTTTTCAAGTGCAACTTCAACAGAACATACCCTGCAAGCTCCGTAAGGAGCTAAATTTGGATCATCACATAGTGTTGGTACTTTTTTTTCTCCTAGATAACTTTTTACAAATTTAAGTATAGATGTGTGTTTCGAACCTATTTCATAAGGTTTACCGTCTATATAGGCAACTTTTCTTTTTTCAGCACTCATTAATTTTCTTTTACCATATCATTTTTCATTTCATCTCCAAAATATTTTAAAATATTCATTATAGGAGTGGGTATTGCTCCACAAAGAGCACATAAACAACCTTTTTTCATTGTTATTAGGAGTTCATTTAGTAATTTTAATGGAATCTTAGAAGTTTTATTTTTTAGTTGATCAAACATTTCTTTACCTCTGTATGATCCAAGTCTTCCTGGAAAACATTTTCCACATGATTCTTCAGCTGTAAATTCAAACAGGTGATGAATATATTCAACCATAGGAAAGTCTTTTGGTATACTAACTATACTAGCGTGCCCCAGCATAAAACCAGCAGAAGTAAATTCCTGAAAATCTAAATTCAGTTTTTCAACTTCTTTTATTGGAACCACTCCACCCAAAGGCCCTCCAATTTGTAAAGCTTTCACTTCTTCTTTAAAACCTCCTCCGATATCATACAATACTTTTTTCATTGGAGTTCCCATCTCAATTTCATAAACACCAGGATTATTAAAAAAACTATCAAAACAAACTAATTTTGTTCCAGCAGATTTTTTATTTCCAATTGCAGAAAATTTTTCCGAACCATTCAACAAAATTCCAGAAGCTGCAGCTAGTGTTTCAACATTGTTTACCACAGTAGGTTTTTTATATAATCCTTCAGTAACAGGAAAAGGCGGTCTCACATCAACCTCAGCTCTTCGGCCTTCTATTGACGCAATCAATGCTGTTTCTTCACCACAAATGTATGCACCTTGACCAATGCAAATGTTTAAATCAAAAGAAAATTCTGTACCAAGAATATTTTCTCCTAATAAATTTAATTTTTTTAAAGCATTGATAGAAGCATTTATTGACTCAATGGATTTTGGGTATTCGCCTCTTATATATAAAACTCCTTCGTCACTTCCAATAACATATCCACATATTATCATACCAAAGATAACTTTTAACGGTTGATCTTCTAACAAATATCTGTCTGAGTAAGCTCCAGAGTCTCCTTCATCAGCATTACAAACAACATATTTTTTTTCTGATTTTGCTTTACTACAAAAATCCCACTTCATCCCAGTTGGAAAACCAGCACCACCTCTACCAGTTAAATTAGAATCTAAAAGTGATTTAATTATTTCTTTTTTATCAGTATTAATAAATTTTTCTAAATTTTCTTTAAACTGATCAAAATTAGAAATTTTATCATCCATTAAAAAACTTGTTGAAGAAAAACTTTTAGAATAAAATTTATCTTGATCAATTTCTTTGCCTTCTAATATCTCATCAATTTTATTTATATCCTTTCCGGCAAAATTTTTACCATCGTAATGAAATGCATTATTTTCATAACAATAACCAAGACAAAACATTTCACCTACCTTGTCATCTCCAAGTTTTTCTTTTAATTTTTTTTTTAATGACCCTTGAGTTCCTGCACACATGCAAGCGCTACCATTGCATACAAACGCTTTTTTTTCTCTATGAGATGGTCTAAGGAATTCATAAAAGCTTTCAGCTCCATGAATGGTTGACACTCCCATCCTGTATTCTTCCGCTATTTCTTTAATACCATCAGCATTATTGGATTTTAACGATCTATCAGATATTTTTTGAAATAGATTTTTTTTTAATCCAATTCTTCCAGATAAATTACTAATATTCTTTGACACAGTCTCCCTTTACAATTAGTTATTTAATATAACTCTATTAATATTGCTATAAATATTAAAACTATTTTCTTTTACAAATCCTAAGAGGGTCATATTGTAACGTTTTGCTAAATCAATAGCGAGACTAGTTGGCGCACCTACTCCTGCCATAAGCCCAATATTTGCCATTAGTCCTTTTTGAACTAATTCAAAATTCAACCTCCCAGAGCAAGCTATAAATTGTTTTTTTGGATCAATTATTTTGTCATTAAGCGTATGACCAATTAATTTGTCTAAAGCGTTATGTCTTCCAACATCCTCTCGTGAAGAAATAATATCTCCATTATCACTTATTAAAGCGCTTGCATGTATTCCACCTGTTTTTACAAATTCAGATTGTTTATTAATTAAAAGCTTAGGGGCTTTCATAATAATTTCTTCTTTTATTAATGGAAATGATAAGTTTAATTTCTCTTTTTTTAGGACTTCAATAGAGTCTAAAGAAGTTTTTCCACAAATACCACAAGAAGAGTTTGTTAAAAAATTTCTCTTTAATTTACCTATATCTAAATTTTTAGAATTATTTATTGTTGCTTCAACAACATTTTTTAAATTATAATCTCCAACATCATCTCCTTTTTGCTCTATTGAATCTATTTCGTCTAAGTTTTCAATTATTCCCTCGTTAAAAAGAAAACCTCTAATTAAATCTTGATCATTATTTGGAGTTCTCATAGTTATAGAAATATTTTGAGTTTCCCACTTATCGTTCTTTTTGAATCTTAACCTCATTTCAAGAGGCTCTTCTACAGAAATAGAATCTTTAATTTCCTGAATTTTAGAGTCTTTATATTTTGAAACGTTATATTTTATATCCATCTAGACAGGATATTTCTTTTTTAAGATTAGTCGATTTAAAATTATTCCAAAAATTAAAATTATAATTGTTCCAGTAATTATAGGGTTAATTAAATAGTCTATGGAAACACTACCTATAATGACTATTATGGGGTTACCCCCAGCAGGAGGATGAGTTACGTTAAGAATAATCATTAAACAAACTCCAGCACCAACAGCAACAGGTATAGTAATATAAATTGGTAATGGAATATAAAATAGAACTAATATTCCAACCACAGAAGTTACAAGATGACCAAAAAAAATATTTTTAGGTTGAGCAAATGGGCTTTCTGGATAACCATACAATAATACCATTGATGAACCAAAAGAGGCTATTAAAAATATTCCATATTGAGTTTTGTATGTCAAAAAAGTTAATGCAGCTATTGTTATTGTTGAAAAGAAACCAGCTATCAATCCTTTGATTATAATTTCTTTTTTCATTTTATGATTTTAGAGCTTTGCTAAGAGTTTTGAAAGGAAGTAAAATACACTCTTTTCGGGATAAATTATTTTTCTGAAAAAGTGCTTTAAATTTTTTGAATTCCTTTGGGATCTTAGTTGCGTCATTTTCAAAAAAAGTTTCAAAAAAATTTATTGCTTTTTCAATATTGCTAATTTTATTATTTATTGAAAAGTTTGATAGAACACTGGCTGATGCTTGGCAAAAAATGCATGACTTGCATTGATAGCCAAAATCTAGTATTTGATCTTTGACAATTTTTACTGAAACATCCATCTCATCGCCACACATAGAATTTTTTTGCTTAGCTTTATGAGTACATTTATCAAGAACTTTATGATTTTTAGTATCAGAAGCTATTTTTAAAATTTCTATATCCATATATTGATCTTTATTTAAACAATAGATGACTTATATTTAATTTAATGTCTGAAAACAATATTTTAGGAGTAATATTAGCAGGAGGAAAATCAAAAAGATTTGGCAATGACAAAACTATTGCAAAGCTTGGAAACAAGACATTGCTAGATCATACAATTAAAAAAATTGAAAAGAATTTTAATGAAATTCTAATTGTTTCGAATAGTGAAAAAATAGATATTAAAAAAAAGAATATATTTTCTACAAAAGATTTAATCGAAGGCTATCTTGGACCTCTTGTTGGCGTTTTGTCAGCTATGGTGTGGATAGAAAAAAATAAAAAAAAATATAATTGGATTGCAACATTCCCATGCGATACGCCTTTTTTTGATGAAAATTTAATTAATAAAATCAAAAATTTTCCAATAGAATCTGAAAAAAAATTATTTTTTTTAAAAAGTGGAAGCAGAAGGCATAATATTTTTGGACTTTGGTCTTTGGAACTAAAAGAAACCTTGTTAGATGATATTAATAATGGTCATAGAAAAGTAGAAGATTGGGCAAATAAAATTGGATCTGAAATTATAGAGATTGACGATAAAAATGAATATAATTTTCTAAATATAAATACAAAAGAAGATCTTGAAAAAGCTAAAAAGAAAATCAAATGAATTCATATACATCTGCTTTAAAGCATTTAATTAAAAATAAAATTTCAATTAAAGATGAAAAAATTTCGATAAATAATTCTTTAAACCGTGTTTCATCATCAGATATTGTTTCTCCAGTAAATTATCCATCATCTGATAATACAGCTTTCGATGGCTACGCAATAAATTCAAGAGAAACAAATTCACTGAACATTAAAAACCCAAAAAAATTTAAAATAATTAAAACTTTAGCCGCTGGTGATAATCCATATATTAAAAAAATTCCTAAATACTCAGCTATTGAGGTTATGACTGGTGCTATAGTTCAAAAACCATTTGATACAATAATACCAGTAGAGAAGGCTGAAATATTGGTAAATAAATCAAAATCTAAATATTTAATT
>QCJD01000024.1 GCA_003216255.1 Pelagibacteraceae bacterium AG-404-N13 | reverse complement strand
AAAGGTAGACTCTAAAACAAAGCTTCAAGAATTCTCTCTTAAAAAATATAAATCTCTTCCTATCTATAAAATAATTTCGAATACAGGTCCCAGACATAAACCAAACTTTAAAGTTGGAGTTAAAATAAAAAATTCAAAATTTACTTATTCAAATGGCACCTCAATCAAAAATGCCGAACAATCTGCTGCTTCGATACTTTTAAAAAATCTAAATTTATTATGAAATGGCAAGATAAAGGTTATTTATTATCAATAAATAAATATAATGAGAATTCTGCAATAGCAGATTTTTTTACTGAAAATAATGGCAAAGTTAGTGGTGTAATATTTGGTGCTACTTCAAAAAAAATAAAAAATTATCTATTAATAGGTAATAAGTTTCACCTAAACTTTAATTTTAAGCAAGATTCTAAGCTAGGATATTTTAAAGTTGAAATAGATAAAGCAACAACACCCAGTTATTTAGAAAATAAAAAAAAATTATTTTGTATAATATATACAATGAATTTAATTAAAACTTTAACAGTTGATAACGAAACAAATAAAAATATCTATCAATTATTGAATAATTTTTTTGAATTATTGAACAAAGATAATTGGTTGGTTTTTTTTATTTTTTGGGAGTTAAATTTCTATAAAACTATAGGTTATGATATTGATTTTAAAAATTATGTAACAAATACCATTATTGATGGGGATGAAAAATTCATAGTAGAGTCAACAAAAAAAACTATTCCAAATTTTTTAGTTAATAACGATACAAATACAAAAAATGAAAATGATATATTTAGTGCTTTTAAAATTGTTGGAGAATTTTTAGATAAATCAATACTGAAACCAAATAATATTTCTTTTCCATCCTCTAGAATTGAATTTGGAAAATTAATCAAGTAAATCTAAATTTATTGAGTCTGCAAAATAAGTTATTATAGCGTTGGCACCAGCTCTTTTAAATGAATACAATGATTCTATTATAGATTTTTCGTCAATTATATTTTTATTTATTCCATTTTTAATCAAACTGTATTCACCGGATACTTGGTATGCAATTACTGGTATTTTAAATTTGTCTTTTATACTCCTTATTATATCTAGATAAGGCATCCCAGGTTTGACAATTATCATATCTGCACCTTCTTTAATATCTGTTGAAACTTCTCTTAAAGATTCATGAAAGTTTCTAAAATCCATTTGATAAGTTTTTTTATCACCTTTAAGTGCACCTTTGGAACCAACTGCATCCCTAAAAGGACCATAAAAATTTGATGCAAATTTTACTGCATATGAAAGAATTTGAACATCTTGTAAGTTTTCTTTATCTAGTTTTTGCCTAATTTTTTTTATTCTTCCATCCATCATGTCAGAAGGAGCTATTACATCACATCCCATTTTTGCTTGTAACAAAGCTTGTTTTACCAATATTTCTATAGTTTCATCATTTACAATTTCATTTTTTTTTAGTAATCCGTCATGACCATGCGTTGTATAAGGATCCAAGGCAACATCACACATAATTCCAATTTTATTTTTATACTTGTTTTTTACATACTTAATTGCCTGGCAAACTAAGTTATTTTCATTTAAAGATTCTGAACCAAAAGAATCTTTTAATTTTTGATTCGTATATGGAAACAGAGCAATCATTGGTATTTTTCTTTTAATAGCTTTATCCACGATAAAACCTAAATTATTAACGCTGTATCGAAAAACACCAGGCATAGACCTAATTGGAATCTTTTTATTTTTTCCTTCAGTTAAAAATATTGGCAATATAAGGTCGTTAACAGAAAGATTATTTTCTTGGACTAGTCTTCTAGACCAAGCAAATTTTCTTGATCGTCTAAGTCTTAAATTCGGGTATTTACCTGTGATAATCATTCTCAATTAATTTTTAATATGCGGCAATATTTATATGTATTATAGTAATAAATAAAGTATTTATTCAATATGTCTAATGTTACGTCATTATCAGACCGAAAAACAAAAAAATTTCTTGGTGATTTTCATAAGCAAGAAATAAATTTTGACTTAAAAAAGTTAAAGAACGCTTTGAATGAAGTTTTAAAAATTAAAGGATTTGATAGTAGCTTAGGTATTCCACATTTTGCAGCTATTTCACTAACACAAATCCCAGGAGACCCTGAGTCAATTAAAGGTTCAAAAGCAAGAGGAGTTTATTGGACTAAACCAGATTCTACAGGAATTGAAGTATCAAGGGATGTTAATGTTGATGAAAGTAAATATACAGAATTTGTAAAAGATTTTGAACATACTTATTTTAAAGAAGTTGTAGATGAATTAAAAAAATATTATAAACTTGGAAGGGTTAGACTTTTGCTTAAAGAACCTAGATCTACATTAAGTTGGCATAGAGATCCTGAGCCAAGATTACATATTCCTATAGTAACAAATCCTGGTTGTTTAATGGTTATTGATAAAACCGCACAACATATGCCAGCTGACGGATCCGTATGGGTTACAAATAATTTAAAATATCATAATGCTTTCAATGGAGGAGAAGAAAATAGAGTACATTTGGTAGCCTGTGTTTTAGACTATAAATTTAACTAAATTTAGAATATAAATTCAATAATTTGAAAACAATTTTTATCGCATCTGATCATGCCGGCTTTAATCTTAAAAAAGCTATTGTAAAGAAATATTCAAAGAAATTAAAAATTATGGATATGGGAACAAATAATTCAAAAAAATCTGTTAATTATCCTGACTATGCTCACAAACTTTGCTTAAAGGTATCAAAAAAGAAGTCAAATATTGGAGTTCTTGTTTGTGGATCAGGCATGGGAATGGCAATGTCTGCAAATAAACATAAAAAAATAAGAGCTGCATTGTGTTATTCAGTTAAAAATGCAAAATTATCTAGATTGCATAATGATGCAAATATCATTACATTAGGATCTAGATTAACAAGTAAAAATAAAGCTTTTAATTGTTTAAATGCTTTCCTAAATACTAAATTTGAAGGTGGAAGGCATAAAAAAAGGGTAAAGAATATTTAAATATGTCTAGTGAAAAAGATTATAAAAACTCAGAATTTAAAAACTTTTTTGAAAAAAGTTTATTAGATACAGATCCGGATATTTATAATGCAATTAATGATGAACTTATAAGACAACAAAATCATATTGAGTTGATTGCTTCAGAAAATATTGTTTCGCAAGCTGTATTAGAAGCTCAAGGTTCAGTTTTAACCAATAAATATGCTGAAGGATATCCTGGTAAGCGATATTATAATGGATGTGAGCACGTTGATGTTGCGGAATCTTTGGCAATAGAACGTTTAAAAAAATTGTTTGATTGTAAATTTGCAAATGCCCAACCTCATTCTGGGGCTCAAGCAAATGGAGCTGTTTTCTTAGCATTACTTAAACCTGGTGATACCTTTATGGGCATGAGTTTGAATTCGGGTGGACACATTACTCATGGTTTAAAAATTTCAATGTCAGGAAAATGGTTTAATGCAATAGGTTATGATGTAGATAAAGAGTCTGAGCTAATTGATTATGATAATGTAGAAAAACTTGCACTAGAACATAAACCTAAACTTATAATTGCAGGTGGTAGCGCTTATTCAAGAGTAATAGATTTTAAAAGATTTAGAGAAATTGCAGATAAAGTTGGTGCATATCTTATGGTTGATATGGCTCATTTTTCTGGTTTAGTTGCAGGCAAGGGATATCCAAATCCTTGTGATTATGCGCATGTAGTTACATCAACAACACATAAAGTATTCAGAAGTGCTAGAGGTGGTATTATATTGACTAATCACGAAGAATTATCAAAAAAAATTAATACAGCAGTTTTTCCTGGTTATCAAGGTGGCCCGTTAATGCATATTATAGCTGCTAAGGCTGTTGGATTTCATGAAGCATTAAAGCCAGACTTTAAAGAATATATTAAATCTGTATTAGCTAATGCAAAAATTCTTTCAGAGACACTTAAAAATAATGGTTTCAAAATCTACTCAGGAGGAACCGACACTCATTTAATGCTTGTTGATCTAAGACCATTTAACGTCAAAGGTAATTTGGCTGCCGAAAGCCTTTCAAAGGCAAATATTACTTGTAATAAAAATGGAATACCTTTTGATAGCGAAAGTCCAATGATTACATCAGGTATAAGATTAGGCTCACAAGCAGCTACCACTCGAGGATTTGGACTTAACGAATTTAAATTAGTAGGTGAACTAATAACAAAAACAATTAAAGGTTTGTCAGAAAATCCTAACGACAATAGTAAAGTGGAAAATGAAGTTAGAAATGAAGTTGTAGACTTATGTTCTAATTTTCCTATTTATAAACACTTAAGGTAATGATTTTTTATGATTTGCCCTCACTGCAAAAAAGGTGAAACCTCTGTAGTTGACTCTCGCCCCACCGAAGATGGTACTACAATTAGAAGAAGAAGATTGTGTATTTGCGGTCAAAGATTTACCACTTTTGAAAGAGTTCAATTTAGAGAATTAGTTGTTGTTAAAAAAAATGGAAGAAAATCTTCTTTTGATAGAGATAAATTATCAAAATCTATTTACGTAGCCTTAAAAAAACGCCCAATTGATACCGAAACAGTTGAAAAGTTCATTTCAAAGATATCTAGATCATTGGAAGAATTAGGACAAAGTGAAATTTCATCAAATACTATTGGTACTATGGTTATGGAAGGTTTAAAAGCAATGGATCCAGTAGCATATGTAAGATTTGCTTCTGTATACAGAAATTTTAGAGAAGAAAAAGACTTCGTTCAGTTCGTAGATAAAATTGATGTCTTTAAAAAAAGATAGATTTAATTCATACGACAAGAATAATATGAGATTTGCTATTAATCTAGCAATAAATCAGAACGGATTAACAGGAACAAATCCTTCAGTTGGATGTGTTATTGTAAAAAATAAAAAAATAATTTCTTATGGAGTAACTAGTTTAAACGGAAGACCCCATGCCGAAACTGTAGCATTAAAAAAGTGCAAAAATAATACATCAAAATCTACTATTTATGTAACACTAGAGCCTTGTTCTCACTATGGTAAAACTCCACCATGTACAAATGCTATAATTAAATCAAAAGTAAAAAAAGTTTTCTATTCAATCGATGACCCTGACTTAAGAAGTTTTAATAATTCAAAAAAAATTTTCAGTTCTAATAAAATCTTAGCAAAATCAGGTTTAATGAAAAAAGAGACTAAAAGACTTTATAAAAAATATGATTATGTAAGAAAGAATAAAATGCCATATATAATTGGTAAACTGGCATGTTCCTCAAATTTATATATTTTAAAAAATAATAAACCTATTACTAATGATCACTCCAGAAATGTATCACACCTTTTAAGATATCAAAATCAGGGTATATTGACTTCTTATAAAACGATAAATTCTGATAATCCTAAATTAAATTGTCGAATTAATGGTTTGGAAAAATTCTCACCTATTAGATTAATAATTGATAAAGATCTAAAAATAAATATGAACAGTTATATAATTAGAAGTTCAATAAATTATAATACAATAATTTTTCATAATACTTTTAATAAAAAAAAAATTAGTTTGTTAAAACAAAAGAAAATAAAATTAATTTTTTCTGATCTTAATAAGTATGGA
>QCJD01000023.1 GCA_003216255.1 Pelagibacteraceae bacterium AG-404-N13 | reverse complement strand
TTAAATTTAATGAAAGTCTTGAAGATATACATATGAATATAGAAAATAGACTCTTTGAGCTAATTGGAGAAGACGCAGGCTTTATCCATACTGCAAGATCTAGAAATGACCAAATAGTTACAGATTTTAAAATTTGGTTAAAAAAAGGAACTAATGAAATAATTAAAAATTTAAATTTTACAATTAATAATTTTTTAAAAATTGCAAATAAAAATGTTGAAACAATTATGCCAGGCTTTACGCATTTAAAAAATGCTCAGCCAGTTTCTTTTGCACATTATCTATTGGCATATGTTGAAATGTTTACTAGAGATAAAAAAAGGTTTTATAACAATCTCGAAAATCTTAATGAAAATCCTCTTGGCACTGCAGCTTTAACAGGAACATCATTTAATATAGATAGATTTTACACAACAAAAAAACTTAGATTTAATAAGCCCACAAGAAATTCTATAGATACTGTTTCTGATAGAGATTTTGTTATAGATTTTTTATATGCTTGTTCTGCGTGCTCAATACATATTTCAAGAATTGCAGAAGAATTTATAATATGGAACTCAGATGCATTTAATTTAATTTCTTTAAACGATAAAATTGTTACCGGATCATCTATAATGCCTCAAAAAAAAAACCCAGATCCATTAGAATTTTTAAGAGGTAAAACAGGAGGTTCATTTGGAAATTTATTTTCAATGTTAACAATTTTGAAAGGTCTTCCTTTATCTTACTTTAAAGATCTTCAAGATGATAAAGAACTGGTATTCAATTCATTTGATCAATTAAAAAAATCTTTAATAATCTTAAATGATGTTTTAAAAAATTTTTCTGTAAATAAAAAAAGAATGTTAGAACTTGCAAGCTTAGGTTACCTGACTGCAACAGACCTTGCAGATTATATGGTTAGAGAGCTAAATTATCCGTTCAGAAAAGCTTACTTGCAAACCGCAAAAATAATTAATTTTGCTGAAAAAAATAAGAAAAAGCTCAATCAACTTAAAATAGAAGAAATAAAAAAAATTGAACCTAAATTAAACAGTGATGTTTTTAAAGTTTTTGACCTAAAATATTCAATAAAATCAAAAACTTCATTTGGAGGAACTTCTTTTGTGAATATTAAGAAAATGATAAGAAGTTATAAAAAAGATTTATAATGATGAAAAAAATAATTTTAATAGTAATTTGTTTTGTTATTTTGTTTTCTTGTGGAAGAAAAGGAGACCCAGAATATCAAGCAAATCAATATAAAATCATTATACATAAAGTGTAATGAAATATATAAAAAGTAATTTTCATGTTGAAGATGTTAATTTACAAAAATTAGCAAAAAAGTTTGATACACCTTTTTATTGCTATTCATATGAAAAACTTAAGAAAAACATTATTAATTTTAAATACCATTTTAGAAAACTAAATCCATTAATATGTTTTGCAATTAAATCTAATTCCAATTTAAGTATAATCAAAGAAATTAAAAAACTAGGATTAGGTGCGGATGTTGTTTCTAAAGGTGAATTAGCGCAAGCTTTAAAAGCAGGAATTAATCCAAAGCAAATTGTATTTTCTGGAGTAGGCAAAAGTCATTTGGAATTAAAGTATGCAATTGAAAAAAAAATATTACTAATAAATTCAGAGTCAAAAAGTGAAGTTTTTGAAATAGAAAAAATTGCAAAATTAAAAAAAAAAATTGTAAATATTGGAATTAGACTTAATCCAAATACTGATGCAAAAACTTTAAGTAAAATTTCAACAGGAAAAAAGGGGGACAAATTTGGTGTTAATGAAAAAATTTTTATTGAATTGGTAAATTATATAAAAAAATCAAAATATATAAATTTAAAATGTTTAAGTGTACACATAGGAAGTCAAATTTTTGAGAATAAACCTTATGAAAAAATGCTTAAGGTTATAAACAGAATAGTTTCAAAGATAAAATATGAATTTGAATACATTGATTTAGGTGGAGGAATAGGAATTCCATACCAAAATGAAAAAAAAATATTTAATTACAATAATTATCAAAAATCGATCATTAAGTATTTAGGAAAATACAATAGTAAAATAATTTTTGAACCTGGAAGATCAATTGTAGGAAATGCTGGGATTTTAGTTTCTAAAATAATATATATTAAAGAGAGTCAATCAAAAAATTTTATAATTTTAGATGCTGGAATGAACGATTTCATGCGTCCAGCATTATACGGTGCAAAACATAAAATAATTCCAGTAAATAAGAAAAATAAATCTTCAAATAAAATATATGAATTTGTTGGTCCTATTTGTGAAAGTACAGATAAATTTTTATCAATTAAAAAATTTCAAAAATTAAATGAAAATGAATTAATAATTATTTGTGACGTAGGAGCCTATGGTTCTTCTTTAAGCTCAAATTATAACCTTAGATCTAAACCAGCTGAAATATTAATAAAAAATTCAAGAATAATTATTGCTAAAAAAAGACAAAAGTTAAGAGACTTCATTTAGATTTTAATTAAAATGATAAGAAAATATTTATTTTTATTTTTTTTCTTTCTTGGAATTTCTTTAATTTCAATAATTTTTTTGCCAGCACTATTATTACCTTCAAAAATTGTATTATTTGGTGGTAAACTTATGGGATATTGGACTGGAATTTGTTTAAGATTAATACTTTCAACAAAAATAATTATCAAAGGAAAAGAAAATATTATTAATAATGAGAAATTTTTTATAGCCTCATCTCATCAATCAATGTTTGAAACATTTTATTTGCAAACAATTTTTAATTCACCAATTTTTATTTTGAAAAATGAATTGCTTAAAATTCCAATTTTTGGTTGGTATTTGAAAAAAATAGGATCTATTTCAGTAAATAGAGACAAAATTACTAGAGAAAATTTAGGTTTTATTGAAAAAATAAAATATTCAGTTAAGAACTCCAATAGACCAATATTAATTTTTCCTCAAGCAACCAGAGTCCATCCAGATGATAGAGTTCCTTTTAAAAAAGGTGTTGGAAGAATTTATGAAGAGCTAAACATCAAATGTCAGCCGTTAGCAATAAATTCAGGTCGTGTATGGCAAAAAAATAATGTTATAAAAACAAATAAATCTATAACTATTTCAATTTTAAACTTTATTGATCCAGGATTAGACCCAAAAGATTTTATAAGTAAAGTTGAAAAATATATATACTCCGAATTAGATAAAATTAATTAGCCTTTCATAGGCATGACAACATAAATACTATCAAAATCTGCAGGATCTTTTATCAAAGCTGGCAAACCAGAATCTTTTAAATAAATTTCTATTTTTTCTCCATCTAGCTGAGATGCAACATCAATTAAGTATCTAGAATTAAAGCTAATATCCAATTCATCATCAAATTTTACACTTAGGCTTTCTTTTCCATCTCCACTATTTGTATTATTTACCGATAAGTTTAGTATATCTTTCGAAAGGCTAAATTTTACTCCATCCTTTTTATCCAAAGATACAGAAGCAACTCTATCAACTGAATTTAAGAAAGATTTAAGATCAACCTCTAGTTTTTTCTTATTTTCTTTGGGTATTACTTGGACGTAATTAGGAAATTTACCATCAATTAGTTTTGATATTAATATACTATCATTTATTTCAAATTTAATTTTTGATTTAATATTAGAAATTTTAATATCTCCATCAAAGTCTTCTAGAATTGAACATAATTGAAATATAGTTTTTTTAGGAAGAATTATTGGGTCAAATTCAATTTTATTTTTTAATCTAATTTTTGAAATAGACATTCTATGGCTATCTGTCGCCGCAGCAGTTAGAAAAATTTTATCTTCTACTTGAGTTTGGTGAAAAAATATTCCAGTTAAATAATGTCTTGTTTCATCATTTGATATTGAAAATTTACATTTATTTAATAATTTCAGGAAGTATTTTGAATTAATTACAAATTCATTTTTATTAAAATTTTCATCTGTCAATGGAAATTCTGCTGCATTTATACAATTTAAATTAAAAAGAGATTTTTCAGACTCTAATTGTAATTTGTTTTCACTTGAGTTCGAAAAATTTATTTTTCTTCCTGAAGAAATCTTTCTAACAATATCATACATAATTGATGCTGAAGTTGTTGTTTTTCCTTCTTCTAGTATTTCAATATTTGATATTTGATGAATAAATATTAAGTCTAGATCAGTTGCTGTGATCGTCAATTTTCCATTAGAAACATCTAATAAAACATTTGAAAGGATTGGTAGTGTACTTCTTTTCTCGATAACTCCTTGACAATAATTTAATGATTTTTGCAAATCTTGCTGGTTTATATTAAATTTCATTTTCTTGATTATACAAAAGTTTATTCTTTAAATTATCAATATTAATGTTTAGTTCGTTATCTTCTTTCCTTAATTTATCAATAGTTTTAACTGAATGTATTACTGTTGTATGATCTCTATTTGAAAAAGCTCTCCCTATTTCAGGTAATGATTTAGAAGTTAGCATTTTCGACAAATAAATTGCTGTTTGCCTTGGTCTAACAAGATATCTTGAACGTCTTGGAGAAAGCATTTCGTTTTTGCTGATTTTGAAGAATTTACACACGGTAGTTTGAATAAGATCAATAGTAACTTTGTTTTCAGATAAATTTAATAAATCTTTTAATATTACTCTTGTTTCAGAAAGATTTGGAACCTTATTATAAATTCTTGAAAAGGAAATAATTCGGTTAAGAGCGCCCACCAATTCTCTAATACTTGTTTTGATTTCACTGCTAATGAACTCTTGAATTTCTTTACTTATATTTATCTGATTTGAGTTTAGTAATGTTAGCTCTTCAGTTTTAGATTTAATTATTTTATATCTTAATTCGTAATCAGGTTTTTGAATATCAACTACTAATCCTCCAGAAAATCTGGACTTAATTCTTTCTTGTATTCTGGTTAATTTATTTGGAGGTCTGTCCGCAGATATTATGATTTGAGAACCTTTTTCTATCAAAGCATTATAAGTATGAAAAAATTCTTCTTGCATAGCTTCTTTACCATTCATAAATTGTATATCATCAACTAATAAAACATCTGTATTTCTAAAGTATTCTTTAAATTTTACCATTTCATTAGATTTAATTGATTTAACAAATTGGTACATAAATCTTTCTGCTGATATAAACATTACTTTATTTTGTTCTTTTAGACTTAAGCCTATAGAATTTAATAAATGAGTTTTTCCCATGCCAACTCCTCCATAAAGGTAAAGAGGATTATAATATGAAATTTCTTCAGAAACTTTCTTTGAGGCTTCAAAAGCTATTTTATTTGTAGGTCCAGTTACAAAATTATTAAAATTTTTATTTGGATCAATTCTGTTATATTGAAGAAAAGACTCTTTGATAAATGATACATTATCTTTAATAAAATTTTTGTTCTTTTCTTCAAGCTTATGATCAAAACTTTTAGACTTTTGATTTTTATCTTCTATAACGAATTCAATTCTTATTATGCTTTTTTTAAACTCCTTAATAATTTGTAATATTTGATCTAAATACCTGGATGTTATCCAATCTCTTATAAATCTTGTTGATACAGATATCATAACATAATTATTGAATTCCTGGATTAACTCCATTTTTTTTAACCAACTATCAAAAATATCTTGTCCAAGTTTTTTCTTCATAGCTGATTGTACTGCATTCCAATCAATTTTTTTATCTTCTAGGGTATTTGAATTTTGTAAATTATTTTTCATGAGGGAATTCCACTTAAGACTTATGAAAATTTATTTCAATAAATAAATTTGTAAAAACAAAAATAAATAAAATTTACAGGTGAATAAATTAATAATTGAATTTTATTATTTAAATTTAAAGTAGAAAAATTTAGTA
>QCJD01000022.1 GCA_003216255.1 Pelagibacteraceae bacterium AG-404-N13 | reverse complement strand
TATCAAATTCAATACCAATATACTTTCTTCCATTATTGATGGCTGCAACCCCTGTCGTTCCGCTGCCACTGAAGGGATCTAATATCAAATCACCTTTGTTTGTTGAGGCTAGAATAATTCTCTCTAAAAGTGTTAATGGTTTCTGTGTTGGATGTTTTCCATATTTCTTTTCTTCTTTTCTTGGAGGTAAAATCCTCCAAAGGCTCAACATTTGTTTACCTGGCGTAGGGTCTCCTATCTGTTTCATTACAGAATAGTTAAATAAATGTTTAGCTTTTTTATCTTTTTTTGCCCAAAGAATAGTTTCGGTTGAATGAGTAAAATACCTGCAGCTTAAATTTGGTGGAGGATTAACTTTGAACCAAGAAATATCATTAATAATTTTGTATCCTAACTCTTGTAAACAAAAACCAACACTATAAATATTATGGCTAGTACCACTTACAAATATAGTTGCATTTGGCTTTAATATTCTCTTACATTCTTCAAGCCAAGCTTTATTAAATTCATGAATTTCTGATGGTGACATTCCAACATCCCATTTTCCTTTATTAACTTTTACCATTTTTCCACCCTGACATGTTATGCCATCGTTAGATAAAAAATATGGAGGGTCTGCAAAAATCATATCAAATGACTCGGATTTAAATTCTTTCAAAATTTCTAAGGAATTACCTTTGAATAAACTTATATTACCTTTATTTTTTGAATAATAAGGTTTGATGTTTTTAAATACAGTTGACATAATTTTTAATAACACAATATGAAAATTAAAAATAGACTATAGCAAAATTAGATGAATCAAGGTTTTAAGTAGTATGAACAAAGAAAACGCAAGTAAACTCTGGAAAATTATTCAGGAAGCTGGCGATTATTTGGTAGGTCAACTACCTGACCATCCTAATCATCCTAAAGGGCGAAATCCTTATGCTCACGTTGCAATATGTGTGAAAAGTAAATTTAATGCGAGTTATAAAGATATACCTGATGAAAAATATGACGAGGTTGTTAAGTATATTGAATTTTTAAAAGAAAATCCTAGCTAGCTTAAGACTTTATATAGTTTAAAAAAGTCTCAACATCAGTTGGGTCTGTATTCCAAGCGGTAACTAATCTAACTGCATTACCATCCCATTCATCGTCATTAATTGTATATCCTTCTGAATTTAATTGATCGATTATATCTTTTGGCATCTTTACAAATACCTCATTCGCATCAGTTGGATAAGCAATTTTAATATTTTTGTGTTCGTCTAAACCTTGGCTTAATTTTTTGCCCATAGCATTTGCATGTTTTGCATTCTTTAACCAAACACCATTTGAAATATAAGCATCTAGTTGCACAGATACAAAACTCATTTTTGATAATAAATGTCCTGCTCTTTTCATAAGAAAAGGTAAATTTCCAACTAATTCTGGTTTAAAAAATATTATTGCTTCTGCAGCTAAACAGCCATTTTTAGTTGCACCAAATGAAAGTACATCAATTCCAGATTTCCATGTCATTTCTGCTGGGCTACAATTTAATGAAACTAATGCATTTGCAAATCTAGCTCCGTCCATATGAATATTAAGTTTATGCTTATGAGCTGTTTCTGAAATTTCTTTTATTTCATCTAATTTATAAGCCTCACCAGTTTCACATAGTTGTGTGATACTAACTGATGAAGGCTGCGTATGATGCACAATACCCTTTCCAACTATTGATTTATTAAGCTCTTCAGCTGTAATTTTTCCATTAATTCCATTAAGGTTAACCAATTTAGCTCCACCTGTATAAAATTCAGGTGCACCACATTCATCTACATTTATATGAGAAAGTTTATGACAATAAATATTACCAAATGAAGGCGTCATTGTTGATAGCGCAAGAGCGTTTGCTGCTGTTCCTGATGCAGTTGGAAAAACAATTACATCTTTTTCAAAAATTTCAGAAAACTTTTTTTGTAAATCTTTAGATATTTGGTCATTACCATATGGTGTTCTATCTCCATCATTAGCTTTTAAAATAGCATCTAATACTTCAGGACATGCTCCTGTTACATTATCAGATGCAAACTTTACTCTTTCTCTTTTTGTTTTAATTTTAGTCATTATTGTTTAGGAAAATAATCTTTTAAATCACCTTCTCTGTATACGTCTGCAGTGCAACAATGAAGTCCTCCTCCAAATGCATATGCGTCTCTAAGCTCAACAGGCACAACTTCCATGCCTAATTTATCTAACTGCTCTGCCTGATAAACTTCACTTTTTTCAACACACACTGTTTTTGGATCTAACACTAAAACATTCATTGATAGCCAAACTGATGAATAACACAATGCTGGGGGTGTATTATGAGCAGGCTGAGCTGAATCAACTATTTCCCATCCATTATCCTCAAAAAGTTTTCTTTGATCCTTAGGAAGTTTTCTTTGTGGATTATTGATAATTAATCCCTCCCTAATTGGTGTAAAGGTAGCATCTATATGAATTGGATATGGGTCTCCTGGAAAATTTACTGCATGGACTCTATGATCTTTATAATGTCTCTTAATCCATTCGATACCTTTTAAATTTGTTGTAAAACCATGTTGTACTACTAAATCTTTACCAAATCTTAATATGTCAGCTGCATCAAATAGAGGCTCTTCTTCTGTAGTTACAAAAAACTTATTTTCTGTCCATTCTAATCTTTTTTGAATTCCAATTTTATCGGATAGATAGTCTTTTCTATAATCTTTATCAGTTAATCTTGGTTTTGGCGCAGACTCATGTCTCATGTTTGGATCTGAATTGTAATATTTCTGTAATAAAGGTCTGTAACACAAATATTCAAACCATCGACATCTATAGCTCATGGTAGCCTCTAAAATTTCATTTCCTACAGTTAACAAAACATCTCTTGGTGGCATGCAGCCAAACATAGTTTCTGCTTCCCAGTCTGGTGTTGAGGTTTTTTGATTAAAGTTAATTGGATCTGGTCTATCAACTTTTATTCCTCTTTTTACTAATATATTAGAGAAATCATCTAATAATTGGTTGGCTTTATCTATTGAGTCTTTGGTTCTGGGGCCAAATTGGCCTCTCATATCTGAATCTTCTGGAACTTTTGCATCTAAAGCTGGTTCTGAAGCAGGAATACATGTTCCATCAGCTTTGCCCACTATAACATGTTTTAGAGGATCCCACTCGTTCCATGAATTAACAATAATTTTATCTGAATTCATTTAATTTTTTATTATATTTTTTTCAGGTCCAAATGGAAATTTAGAAATATTTTCTACTCCACTATCTTTGATGACTAAAATATCATGTTCTCTATATCCACCTGAACCAGGTTTACCTTCTGGGATCATAATCATTGGCTCCATTGATATAACCATATTTTCTTCTAGAACTGTGTCAATATCCTCTCTCAGCTCTAATCCAGCCTCTCTTCCATAAAAATGTGAAAGCATACCAAAAGAATGGCCGTATCCAAAAGTTCTGTATTGCAAATATCCAAGCTGTGCAAAAAGATCATTTAATTCTTCACAAATTTCAGAACATTTGGCCCCAGGTTTTATTATATCCAAACCTCTTTTATGAACTTTAATATTTGCCTCCCAAGCTTTCAATGATGCATCATCTGCATGCTCAAGAAATAAAGTTCTTTCTAATGCTGTGTAGTATCCTGATATCATTGGAAAAGTATTTAATGATAAAATATCACCAGATTTAAGTTTTCTACAAGTTTTTGGATTATGGGCTCCATCTGTATTTATTCCTGATTGGAACCATACCCATGTATCCATATACTCTGCATCTGGATAGGTTTTTGCAATTTCTCTTTCCATTCTATCCCTACCAGAAATTGCAATCTCTAATTCATTTTCTCCAACTTTAATATTCTTTACAATTTCTTCTGCTCCTAAATCAGCAATTCTTGCGCCATTTTTTATTATATCAATTTCTTCATTTGATTTTATCATTCTTAATTTCATAAGATCGGCGGATATATCTTTAAAGAAAGAAAAATTAAAAATAGAATTTAATTTATCTTTAATTTCTAGTGTTACATGATCGTTTTCTATTCCAATTGATTTTGGAGGATCTTGTCTTCCAATTATGGATACTATTGCTTTTAAAAAATTATCTCTTCTCCAGTCTGTATAAATAATATTATCACAGTGAGATCTTCTCCATGGTTGACTGGCATCTATATTTGCGGAAATAGTAACTATTTTTTCTTGAGTGACTACACATCCATATGGTCTACCGAATGAACAATAAATAAAGCCTGTATAATATGCAACATTATGCATTGAAGTTAAAATTGTCATATCTATATCTTTTTCAGACATTACTTTTCTTATTTTAGCTAAACGATTTTGGTATTCTTTATTAGTAAAAGGTAATTTTACTTTTGATCCGTTTTTAAGTTCAAAATAACTTGGTCTTTCCATTTTAGTTTAATCCAATAAATCTTCTATTAGATTGCATTATTAAACTGTAATAGAAAATAGCTATAAAAATAAAAAAACCACCTATAATAGTGTTAGTTGATGGAACTTCATTAATACCCAGCCATGGGAGCCATACCCAGAAAATTCCTCCTATTACCTCTGTTAGAGATAACAAGGTTAAGTCTGTTGCTGGTATATTTTTTGATCCAATTGAATACATTATTAAACCCATACAAACTAAGGTTCCATGAGTTGCAAATAAAGCTTCATTTTTGTTTGTAGATAAAAAATTTAAGTCATTGATTAAAATTAATACAGTTGAAAACAAACAACAAATTAATCCAGATAGCGCAACTGTTGTAAATTTTGGAGTATCTTTCTTCCATCTTAAAGTTACTGAAAAAATTGAAAAGCCTAATGCTGATGCAAGACCAAATATAAGTCCTGATAACGTATTTTTTTCTGCATTTCCAAATGCCATCACAGCTATTCCAAAAGTTGCTACAAAAATTGATATCCATACAGTCATAGAAATTTTTTCTTTTAAAAACATGAATCCAAGAAGTGCTGTGATAAATGGCATAGCTGCTAAGCAAAGTAATGTTACGGCAGCTGATGTATTAGAAATTGACCAGATAAATGTAATCATTGCTGTTGCAAGACCAGCACCACCTAATATTCCGGAAATTCCAATTTTTAAATAATTTTTATAAAATTTAAGACCTTCATCTAAATACAAATAAACATTTAATAATATAAATATTACAAGTCCTCTCGTGAATAAATATTGCCAAGTAACTAGTTGGGGTTGATCTATATGTCTTACAACATATGGTCCAAAAGACCAAAATATTCCTGCAATTAAGACTATTGGGATGGCCGCTTTTGGGTTTTTAATATCTAACATTTGAAATATTTATTATTTATTTATTTAAGAGACAAGAAATTTAATTAATCTAATAAAAATTCGTTAATTCCAGACAAAGAATAACAATCAATACGAGTACCTTTTTTAAAATTTGAAACGCCATCTTTAAATACACCCCAGGCATTCGACTTAGTAAAAGAACCTATCTTGTATGACTCTTGACCTTTATTTACCTCAAACTCAACCTCTCCCTTTTTAGTAAAAATAAGTCTTCCTTTAATAAATCTCGTAAAATTTTTTTTTTTTTGAAATTTATATCTTAATTTTGCAATAACTGGTTTTTCAGAGACAGCTCCTAAAGATTTAAATATATGAGGTAAAACAAAAAACCTAAAACAAGCTGCTGAAGAAATTGGATTTCCTGGTAAACCAAAGAAGCACATATTGTTATTAAATTTTGCAAACATTACTGGTTTTCCAGGTCTTATATTAACACCTTTAAACATACTTTTTAATTTAAACTGTTTTATTATGCTTGGAATAAAGTCAAATTTACCCGCTGATACTGCTCCTGATGTTATAATTAAATCAGATTTAGATTTCATATTTTTTGAAATTTCTTTTTTGAAAATTTGGTTATCTTTATCCCTTAAAATTTTTTTAACTATGAAGGTAATAGGTAAATTTTTTGTAAATGAATCTAAATAATTGGTATTTGAATTTCTTATTTTCCAATTTGGTATTTTCTTACTATCTGATATTTCATTACCAGTAGGATAAAAAAATATTTTAAGTCTTCTTTTTA
>QCJD01000021.1 GCA_003216255.1 Pelagibacteraceae bacterium AG-404-N13 | reverse complement strand
TATCTAGTCTTTTTCTTATTATATTTAGTTTTTTTTTCTTTAATGGCGACATTTATATATTTGGATAAATTTATAATTATTATATTTATCCTATGATGTACATAGAAAATCTACAATTAAAGAACAGTATCAAAACTTGGTTAATCATAATGTTTTTTATTATATCCTTAATGATAGTTGTTGGTGGATTAACAAGATTAACTGATTCTGGTTTATCTATAACTCAATGGCAGTTGTTTTCAGGATTTTTACCTCCTTTTACTAGTAGTGAATGGGATATTTATTTTAATTTATATAAGGAAATTCCAGAATTTAAAATCCAAAACTTTGAAATGACTTTAAATGAATTCAAAGTTATTTTTTGGTGGGAGTGGGCTCATAGATTTCTTGGAAGACTCATAGGTTTATCATTCTTAGTACCTCTTATATACTTTACTTTTAAAGTTGGATTTAAGAAATTAATAAATTTTTATTTAATTTTTATTTTAATATGTTTTCAAGGTTTTATTGGCTGGTATATGGTTTCAAGTGGTTTGGTTGATAGAGTTGATGTTAGTCATTTTCGATTATCAGTACATTTAATAATAGCATTTATAATATTATCATTAATTATGTGGAACTATTTAAAATTAAATTCAAATATCTATTTTGATAAAAATCTTAAGTTAACTTTACCATTAACTTTTCTTTCTTTAATTTATTTACAGATAGTTATAGGTGCATTTGTGTCAGGTATGGATGCTGGTCAGATATATAATTCATGGCCACTTATGGGATCAAATTATTTTCCTGATGATAATGAACATTTAAACTTATTTAAGCTTTCTGCTTTTAGCGATCCATCATTAGTACAGTTTATGCATAGAAATTTAGCGTATTTAATACTTTTTTTTTATTTGTTTTTAATGATTAAAATTTACTTAAATAAATTAAATAATTTATATTTTGCTATAAATTTACTTGGTTTACTTTTGCTTATTCAAATTGTTCTTGGGATTTTTACATTATTGTATGGTGCACAGATTATTTTAGCATCCATGCACCAAATAAGTTCAATTTTTTTAGTTAGCTCTTCAGTATATTTTTTATACTTAAATTCTAACCGACAGCCTTTAAGCTAGGTTTTCCAGACTCATTCAGTGCTTGATCTAGATCAGCAATAATATCATCTGGATGTTCAATTCCAATTGACAACCTTACATAACCCGGTGTTACACCAGCAGCTAACAGTTCTTCCTCAGTTAACTGGCTGTGAGTTGTAGTAGCTGGATGAATAGCTAAACTTCTAGCATCTCCAATATTAGCTACATGGTAAAACATTTTTAATGATTCAATAAATTTTTTACCTGCTTCAACTCCTCCTTTAACTTCAATACCTACTAAAGCACCATTTCCACCTTTTAGATACTTTTTAGATCTAGCAGCAATGTCTCCTTCATGTAGTGTAGGGTAAATTACTCTCTCAACATTTTTATGTTTCTTTAAAAAATCAACAGCCTTCTCTGCATTTGAGCAATGCTGTTTCATTCTCAAAGGAGCGGTTTCAAGACCTTGTATAAGACCCCAAGCATTATCAGGTGCCAAAGGTGCTCCTAAATCTCTTAGTAAACATACTCTAGCTCTGACCGCAAAAGATACGTTTGCCCCTGTTAATTGAGGAACAACTTCCCCCCATTTAGCTCCACCATAACTCATATCAGGTTCATTAAATAATGGTTGTCTCTTTGGATCAGCTGTCCAATCAAAATTACCGCCATCAACTAAACAACCACCTATTACTGTACCGTGACCACCAATAAACTTAGTTAAAGAATGAACTACCACTGCCGCTCCATGTTCGATTGGCTTACATATAACTGGTGATGCAGTGTTATCCATTATTAATGGAATATTATGCTTTCTACCAATATCAGCTACTTCTTTAATAGGAAAAACCCTCAAATAAGGATTTGGTAAAGTCTCAGCATAAAAACATCTTGTTCTTTCATCAACTAATTTTTCAAAATTACTTGGGTCTGCTGGATCTGCGTATCTACATTCGATACCAAGTTTTTTTAGTGTATGTGTGAATAAATTAACTGTTCCACCATATAAATCTGTTGAACTTATAAAGTTGTCTCCAGATTGACAGACATTCATAATTGCAAATGTAGATGCCGCTTGTCCCGATCCTACTGTTAGTGCAGCCAAACCTCCTTCTAAAGCAGCAACTCTTTTTTCCAATACATCATTGGTTGGGTTCATTATTCTAGTATAAATGTTACCAAATTCCTTTAGAGCAAATAAATTTGCTGCATGACCTGTATCATTAAATTGGTAAGACGTTGTTCTATACAATGGTACTGCTACTGCAGTAGTCGCTGGATCACTTCTGTAATCTCCTCCATGTAAAGCTATAGTTTCTGGGTTTTTACTCATAAAATTTCTCCTTTTTTTTTACATTTTGCTTTATGTGGGGATTACAATCAAGCTTAAAAAATTAGCTATTTAAAGGCGGATAATTAGTTGTAATAAATTTTTTTAAAACTTTTAATACTCTGTCAGCTTCTTCTAGGAGCATCATATGACCACAATTATCAATAATATCAACTTTACTTCCTTCAATTAAATCAGCTAGTTTTTTTCCTTCTTTAACCGGGCACATTTTGTCGTCAGTTGCTAATATTGATAATGTAGGAATTTTAATTTTTTTTGCAGCTACGAAACCATTTTTGTAGTTATCGCAGGCTCTAAAATCAACTCCTAAAGTTTCTTTAATTGTTCTCGATTTTGCTAACATTCCACCAGTATTAATATGATATAATCCAGGAACAGGGTGACCGCCAAAATGTCCAGCTGGACCATGAGCCCAATCCATCATTAAATCAACAGCTTTTGGATCATTATTTTCTGCAAGATTTAAAAGTTCCGGGTTCATCGGTATAGCTCCGGCACCACCCATTAAACTTAAGGTTTTGATTTTTTGTTGATATCTTGCTGTACATTCAACGGTAACCAAACACCCTTGAGAATGTCCAACTAAAGAGGCTTCTTTATATCCAACAGCGTCAATTACATCATTTACCCAATCAGCCATTTCTTCAATCGATTTTAAACTTTTACCTCCTGATAAACCATGACCAGGCATATCCAAAGCCAAAACACTATATCCATGAAAAGCAAAATATCGCGTTTGAAGAACCCAAGTCATGTGTGTTAAACCACTTCCATGAACAAAAATAATTAAAGGCTTTTTTTTATCAAAAGGTCTACCACCTGTTGAGGCAAAGACTTCATTGCCATTTACTTCAAATTTCATTGATTAGAAACAAGTCTTGGTTTTCTTGCAGCTCTAAAACCAATTTCAAAGTCATTTTTAATATCATCAATGTCTTCAATACCAACTGATAATCTAATCATATCATGTGATAAACCTGCAAATTTTAAAGTCGCTTCATCCATTTGCGAATGAGTACCTGAAGCAGGGTGAATAACTAAAGTTCTTGTATCACCAACGTTAGCAAGATGGGATGCTAGTTTAACATTATTTATAAATGCAACACCTGCATCTTTGCCACCTTTAATTCCAAAAGCTATCATTGATCCACGACCATTTGGTAAAAGTTTTTTTGCTAGTTCATGATCAGGATGATCAGGAACACTAGGATGTGATACCCATGCTACACTTTCATGACCCATTAAATACTTGACCATTTCTTCAGCATTTGAACAATGTTTTTTCATTCTTACTGATAACGTTTCAATACCTTGTAAAACATTCCATGCATTTTGTGGACTTAAACAAGGACCAAAATCTCTCATACCCTCAGCTCTAGCCTTCATAGTAAATGCCGTAGGACCAAATTCTTCAGCAAAAGACAATCCGTGATAACCTTCATAAGGTTTTGTCATTGTTGGAAATTTATCATTTTGCATCCAGTCAAATTTTCCTCCTTCAACTAAAATTCCAGCCATTGATGATCCGTGGCCTGCCATCCATTTTGTTAAAGAATGAACTACGATATCTGCTCCATGTTCGAAAGGTTTACAAAGATAAGGTGTTTGATAAGTTGCATCAACCATCAAAGGTATTCCTGCATCATGTGCAATCTTTGCAATTTCAGGCATATTCATAATTTCATTTCCAGGGTTTCCAACTAACTCACCAAAAATTCCTTTTGTATTTTTTTGGATTGCTTTTTTAAATCCTTCGGTATCTCTTGGTTTGACAAAAGTACATTTTATTCCAAATTTAGGCAAAGTAAGTCTAAATAAATTCACAGTTCCACCATATAATTGAGATGAAACAACTAAGTGATCTCCCGCTTCACATAAAGTCATTACAGTTAGAAAAATAGCACTCATTCCTGACGAAGTTGCTAAAGCTGCAGTTCCACCTTCAAGAGATGCTACTCTTTCTTCTAATACACCAACTGTTGGATTAGATATCCTACTATAAATATGTCCACCTCTTTCCAAGTTAAAAAGTGCAGCTGCGTGGTCAACATCATCAAACAAATACGATGTAGTCTGATATATTGGAACTTGTCTCGATCCTGCATTTTTGTGCGGTTGATAACCTGCATGCAAACTTAAAGTGTCAAATTTATAAGTTTTTGGGTTAGGCACTTTTTTATCACTCATTTATTTTCTCCTTAGAGGTTGGTTTAAGAAAAATTCATTCTATAAAGCTTTTTAGCATCTATGAATTCTAATACAAGGGCATGGAAATAATGAAAAATATAATAAATTGACAATATATATATTTATAAGTATTAATCCCGCATTTATGACTAAATTTATTAAAAAAGACGATATAAACACAAAATGGTTTGAAATAGATGCTAAGGATGCTGTAGTTGGTAGGCTTGCGACAATAATATCAAAAATTATTAGAGGAAAGAATAAAACTACTTATACACCTCATATGGATCATGGAGATTTTGTAGTTGTAAAAAATATTGATCAGATAAAATTTACTGGAAATAAATTCGAAAATAAAAAATATTATAGACATACAGGATATCCTGGAGGTATTAAAGAAACAACTCCTGAAAGACTTCATGAAAATAAACCTGGAGAAGTTTTAAAACTTGCTGTTAAAAGAATGCTTCCCGGAGGAGCGCTTGCAAAGAAACAATTAACAAAACTTAAAATTTATTCAGGATCTAATCATCCACATGAAGCACAAAATCCTGAATCAGTAGATTTAAAAACTTTAAACAAAAAAAATATTGTAAAAATATAAAATGGAAAACACAACTACGAACACTTCTAATACAAAATTAGATTTTAAAGATAGTAAGTATGCCACAGGAAGAAGAAAAACTTCTATTGCCAAAGTTTGGTTGAAAAAAGGTAGTGGCAAAATATTTGTGAATGGAAAAAATTTTGAAGACTATTTCACTAGATCTACTCATAAGATGCAAATTTTGAGACCCTTTGAAATTATAAATCAATCAACTGATTATGATGTTAAGTCTAAAGTTGTAGGTGGTGGTCACACTGGTCAAGCTGGAGCTTTAGTTCATGGAATTTCAAGAGCTTTAATTAAATTTGATGAAAATTTAAAAACCACATTAAGAAAAGAGAAATTAACTACCAGAGATTCTAGATCTGTTGAAAGAAAAAAGCCTGGTAGAGCAAAAGCAAGAAGAAGCTTCCAATTTTCTAAAAGATAATTTCTTTTTAATCAACAGCTGTTATATTGTTATATGTCTAAGATAAATGTTCTTATTTCTGGTTCAACTGGTTACATTGGAATTCAATTAACTAAGATTTTAGTTAATCATAAGAAAGTGAATATAAAATATTTATGTGGAAGTTCTTCAATAGGAAAAAGAATATCTTCTTATGATAAAAGTTTAACAAAATATAAGCTACCCAAGATAGTTAAATTTAATAAAAGTTTCTTAAAAAATGTAGATGTTGTTTTTACTGCATTACCAAACGGAGAGTCTCAAAAAATTTCAAAATTATTATTAAAAAAAAATGTCCTAATAGATTTATCAGCAGATTTTAGACTTAAAAAAACTACTGATTTTTTTAAATGGTATAATATTAAACATAATGCAAAAAATATGATTAAACATAGTGTTTATTCATTACCAGAAATAAAAAGAAATTTTATTAAAGACTCAAAAATAATCTCATGTCCTGGATGTTATCCAACTTCTATATTGTTACCATTAATACCTTTGATTAAAAAAAGATTAATTTCTAATAATAATATAATAATTGACTCTAAGTCTGGTTATTCAGGAGCGGGTAGAGGAGTTCATAAGAAGTATAAAAATAAAAACCTTTACGAGTCACTTAGTGCATACGGATTAGCAGTTCATAGACATAATAGTGAAATACAACAAGAATTAGATTTATGCACTGGTAAAAAAAATAATTTTCAATTTACACCTCATTTAACACCAATGTTTAGAGGTATACTTAGTACAATTTATGTTGATTTAAATAAGGGTATAAAAATAAAAAAAGTGAATTCAGAATTAAAAAAATATTTTAAAAATGAGTATTTTGTTAAAATTGTTGAACAAGACACTTTTATAAGTACTAATG
>QCJD01000020.1 GCA_003216255.1 Pelagibacteraceae bacterium AG-404-N13 | reverse complement strand
TCTCAACTAATGGAATTGTAACAAATTTATTTACTAGTGATTTATACCTATCGTCTTTAGGGTTTACGGCTATAGCAGTATCACCTAACATAGTTTCAGGCCTAGTTGTTGCTATAGTTATAAAATCATCTGAATTTTCTATTGGATATCTTATATGATATAATTTTGAATTTACTTCTCTTTGATCAACTTCTAAATCAGAAATAGCAGTTTTAAGAACTACATCCCAATTGACTAATTTTTTTGATTTATAAATTAAATTTTTTTTATAAAGATCTACAAAGACTTTTATTACGGATTTTGACAAATTATCATCCATCGTAAATGCATTTCTTGACCAATCACATGAACAACCTAATTTTTTTAATTGATTAATTATTATATCGCCATACTGATTTTTCCATTCCCAGACTTTTTCTATAAATTTGTCTCTACCTAAATCATTCTTTTTAATTCCATCGTTAGCTAGTTTTTTTTCAACTAATGCCTGAGTGGCAATTCCGGCATGGTCTGTTCCAGGTTGCCACAAAGTTTCATAATTATTCATTCTATGAAATCTTGTTAATAGATCCTGAATAGAATTATTTAAAGCATGGCCCATATGAAGACTTCCAGTAACATTTGGAGGCGGGATAACTATTGAAAATGATTTTTTGTTTTTTTTAGGTTTAAATAAATTATTTTTTTCCCAATAAGAATAAATCTTATTTTCAACTTCTGAATGGATATATTTATCTGAACTCATTGATTAATTATTTTATAAATTAATCATTTGAATAAACAATAATGAAATTAAGATTGAAATTGATAGACTATTTGAAAAAATCAACTATATAGAAACAACAATCGAATATTGAGCGTATTTTGGCAACGTGGCGGAATGGTTACGCAGAGGATTGCAAATCCTTGTATCCCGGTTCGATTCCGGGCGTTGCCTCCAAAAAAAATTCTTGAGTTAAAGAAAAAAAAAAGTAAGTTGCAGGTTTACATTCCTCGGTAGCTCAGTTGGTAGAGCAGTTGACTGTTAATCAATTGGTCGCAGGTTCGAGTCCTGCCCGAGGAGCCAAAAAATTTAATTAAATTATCCTACTTTAGAAATATTATTTCCTAATAACTGAATATTTTTACTAAATTTGATTTTTTGATCCTGAGTCAATTCAGAATAAACTTTAACTAAAAAATTATAGTTAACATTCATATGACTCTCTTTAGATTTTTCAACATTTAACAAATACTCTGAATAATCCTCATAAAAGTAATTTATGGGTACTTTTAAAAAATTCGATAATTGAAGTAATCTTATAGAGCTGACACCATTAGTTCCTTTTTCGTATTTTTGTATTTGTTGAAATGTAACGTTAATTGCTTTTGCAACTTTAGTCTGAGTTAAACCAAGTGCTAATCTTCTAAGTTTAAGTTTATTACCTAGATGTTTGTTAAAATTTTCTTCCATTCAAGACCCCTCTTTAAATAAAATATTTTGATAGTAAATAGAAATAGGAAAGTTTATGCAAGTAAAATAATTTTTATAAATTCACAAAAATTATAATATTTAAAAACTTGTCAAGAAAGTATTTAGCAATATTTTAAAATAATTCTAAAGAATTTGGCTCAAAAATAGCTTAGTTCTATCACTTTTTGGATTAGCAAAAAACTCTTTGGTATTAGCCTTTTCAACGATCATACCTTCGTCCATGAATATAACTTCATCCGCAACCTCTTTTGCAAAACCCATTTCGTGAGTAACTACAATCATTGTCATTCCAGCTTTTGCTAAACTTACCATTGCATCTAATACTTCTTTAATCATTTCTGGATCTAAAGCAGATGTTGGTTCGTCAAAGAGCATAATTTTGGGTTCCATGCATAATGCTCTTGCAATTGCACATCTTTGTTGTTGGCCACCTGATAATTGGCCTGGATATTTATGTGCCTGATCATCGATTTGAACTTGTTTTAATTGCTTTAGAGCTAACTCTTCAGCCTCTTTTTTTGGCATTTTTTTTACCCAGATAGGTGCAAGTGTACAATTATCTAATATCGATAAATGTGGAAATAAATTAAATTGCTGAAATACCATTCCGACTTCAGCTCTAATCTGTTCAATATTTTTTGTATCTTCAGTTAATTCTGTTCCGTCAACTATGATTGATCCTTTTTGATGTTCTTCAAGTCTATTAATACATCTTATCAAAGTTGATTTACCGGAGCCAGAAGGGCCACAAACTACAATTTTTTTATTTTTTTCAACATCAAGATTAATATCTTTTAGGACTTGGAAATCCCCAAACCATTTATTCATATTATTAATTTGTATAATAGGATCTGACATATTTATCTTTCAGTTTTATATTTTTGTTCTAAATTATAACTATATTTGCTCATTGCATAGCAAATAATAAAAAATAAAATCGACGCAAATACATATCCTTCCATTGCAAAACCAAGCCATTCTGGATTTGTTTTTGCTAAATTCAACATACCAACAATCTCTAATAATCCTACAACGAATATAAGAGGTGTATCTTTTACTAATGCTAAAAAAGTATTAGCTATACCAGGAATTACTAATTTTAGCGCTTGAGGCAAAATAACAAAAATATGCATTTTCCAATAACCCATGCCCAATGATTTTGCAGCATCATATTGTCCCCTTGGCAAAGCTTGTAATCCTCCTCTTATAACTTCAGCTACATAAGCAGCTTCAAATAATGAAATTGCTATAATTACCCTTACCAATTTATCAATGAACATATCTTCTGGCAAAAACATCGGAAACATTACAGATGACATAAATAATACTGTAATTAAAGGAACGCCTCTCCAAAACTCAATCATCCCAATTGATATATATTTAATAATAGGAAAATCCGACCTTCTACCTAAAGATAAAAACAATCCTATTGGAAAACAGAAAATTAAACAGAAAAAAGAAACAATAAATGTTAAAGATAATCCACCCCAGGCACCTGTTTCAACCCATTCAAGAGCTTCCAACTTTCCTAATTCAATAAGTTCTTCATAGAAAAATACATATTTTAAAAGAATGTATATAGTAATTGGGACTATTATAAAATAATACATTTTAAATTTAGAAGGTATAAAAAAACCGATAATAATTGATATAACTGCAGCAATTATTCCATAAGAAAAATCAAAAAAAATTGGTCCACCAGAAATAAAAAAATAAATAAATAACAATGCTATTATTGGATAAATAATCACATAATATAAAGTTAAATATTTTTTATACTTTTCTGTAGCAAAAAAACCAAGAGTTCCAAGAAAACCTAAAGATATAAATGATAAGTTTATTCTCCATTGTTCTTCATTTGGGTACATGCCGTACATAAATCGATTGAACCAGATTTTTATATATGTCCAACAAGCGCCACTACCTGTACATGCATCCTTGCTATCGCCTGCAATATTGGCGTCTATAATAAACCAACTAAGAAATGGTGGTAAAGATTTAATAATTACAAATATTATTATTAAAGATAAAAAAGCATTAAATGTATTAGTATTGATATTTTTATTAATAAGATCTAAATTTTTTATTCCTGAGTATTCAATCCTAATTAAGTGTAAACCAATTAATCCTAATAATAACGGCAAAATAAAGCTAATAGATCTTGGTAAAAATGAAGTTAGATTAATATTAAAAAATGAATTTAAAAAAACATCTAAAATACTGATAAAAAATAAAAATATACCCGTATATAAATAAGTATAAAGCTTATCTTTACTTGGAGTTAATAAATTTAATTTTTTCATTATTTTTCTTTAATTGCTATTTTCTTATTATACCAATTCATAAATATAGAAATTGTTATACTTAAAGATAAATAAGTTAACATTGTTATAGAAACAATTTCAATTGCTCTTCCTGTTTGCATTAAAGCTGTTCCGGCAAAAACTAAAACTAAATCAGGGTAAGCAATCGCTGCAGCTAATGATGAATTTTTAGTTAAATTTAAATATTGATTTGTAGTAGGTGGAATTATTATTCTTAATGCCTGAGGCATTACCACTAATTTTAGTACCTGGTTTGGAGTTAAACCAATAGAAGCTGCAGCTTCTTTTTGACCTTTTCCTACACCTTGAACACCTGCTCTTACACATTCAGCTATAAATGTAGCTGTGTAAAGAGATAAGGCTAAAGCTAGTGCAATTAACTCAGGTGGTAAACCAAGTCCACCTTTATACGTATACGAATTTTGTGATAATTGATCTAAGACAGGAACTTGTATTGTAAAACTTGCTCCGCCTATTAAAAAACTTAAAAGTGGTAAAATTATCAATAATCCAATTGATATTAATAATACAGGAGTTTGTTTACCCTCATTTTCTTGTTTTTTCCTAGCATAATATTTTACAAAAAAGATTGTTATTAATGCTGCAATAACTGAGTAAATAAAAACATCCAAGTTATTCCATATAAATGCTGGAACAAAAAATCCTTTTATTGTTAAATAAAAAACTCCTAACATAGGTTCAGTATCTTGTGGTAAAGGTAAAGCCCTTAATGCAGCAAAATACCAAAAGAATATTTGTAGCAATAAGGGAATATTTCTAAAAAATTCAACATATACTGCTGCGGTTCTTTCAATTAGATAATTGTTAGATAATCTTGCAATACCAACTACAACACCAATAATTGTAGCAAATATTATTCCTATAACTGAAACTAAAATAGTATTTAATAGACCTACTAGATATGCTCTAAAATAAGAATGAGATCCATCGTATTCAATTAAAGAAAACTGAACATCAAAAGAAGATTCTTGGGATAAGAAACCATAACCAAAAGCTATACCCCTATTTTCCATATTTACTTGAGCATTATAAGTAAAAAATCCAAATACTAGAATTACAGCTAGTAAGGTAAGAAGCTGAGGTAATATTTTTTTAATGTTCACAATCAGATATGACTTATAAAAAAAAGGGCTAGAAAAATCTAGCCCTTTTTAATTAATTTATATGATATAAATTATCTTGCTGGTGGTACGTAAAGAATTCCACCTTTTGTCCATAATTCATTTGGACCTCTGTCTGGTAGGATTCCTGTGTCAGCTATATTTCTTTTATAACTTTCACCATAGTTACCAACTTGCTTGATAATTCTTAAACTCCAATCATTATCTAAACCTAAAGCAGCTCCTAATTCACCTTCAGCACCAACTAATCTTTTAACAGCTGGATTATCTGAAGACTTCATAGAGTCAGCATTAGCAGAATTTACACCATACTCTTCAGCTTCAATCATAACGTTTAGAGACCATCTTACGATATCTTCCCAAACTGAATCACCTTGACGTACAACAGGCCCTAGAGGCTCTTTTGATATTGTTTCAGGTAAAACCATATGATCATCTGGATTGCTCAATTTAATTCTTTGAGCAGCTAAACCAGATTTGTCTGTAGTATATGTATCACATCTTCCTGCATCATAAGCAGCTACAACTTCGTCGGCTTTCTCGAAAGTTACTGGCTCATATTTGATTCCTTTTGAATTAAAAAAATCTCTCATGTTTAGCTCAGTAGTTGTTCCTAAGTTAGTACATGCAGAAACACCATCTTTGAAATCATTCACAGATGAAATTCCTGAATTTTTTCTAACCATAAAACCTTGGCCATCATAGAAGTTTACTCCTACGAATGTTAGACCAATGTCAGCATCTCTAGAAAGTGTCCAAGTAGTGTTTCTTGATAAGATATCAATTTCATTAGATGTTAAAGCAGTAAATCTTTCTTTAGCACTTAATGGAGTAAATTTAACTTTACTTGCATCACCTAGTACTGCAGCAGCAACAGCTCTACATACATCAACGTCAACACCAGTCCAGTTTCCTGCCGCATCAGCGTTAGAAAATCCTGGAAGACCTTGAGAAACTCCACATCTTACAAAACCTTTTTTTGTAGTGTTTTTTAGAGTTTTAGACTTCCCAGCAGCCATAGATCCAGTTGAAAAAGTTACTAGAACTGCAAATACAGCAAATAGAGAAGTTAATAGTTTTATTAATTTAAACATTATTTCTTCCTCTTGTTTATTATTTATTTGTTAACAAATAATTCAAATCTTAATTTGAATTGTTCGGAGTAAAGCAGAAAGTTAAGTATTCATCAACAGCAAAAAAAAGTAGAAAAGTAGTGATAAATGGCGCGCCCTGAAGGATTCGAACCTCCGACCCACGGTTTAGAAAACCGTTGCTCTATCCAGCTGAGCTAAGGGCGCAATTTAATTGATTTATAATACTAAATTAATATTTGAAAAGGAATTTTTTAAACAAAATAAATATTGTTAACATCTCTATTCTTCCAATTATCATAAAGATTATAAGAATAAATTTGGTAAATATGCTTAAATTATAAAAATCAAATTCACTAACACCATACATTGGTGAATTAACTGTATTCATTATTGTAAGTATTCCAATTTTAAATGCTTTTTCTAATTCAATTTCAGAAATTGTTAAAAATAATGTCACGACAAATAATGAAATAACAAAAATTACAATAGATAAAAAATATTTATTAATATCTTCTTTATTTGTATTTGAGTTAATTAATGAAATTTT
>QCJD01000019.1 GCA_003216255.1 Pelagibacteraceae bacterium AG-404-N13 | reverse complement strand
ATAAAAAAGATGAACAGACCAAAATAAACAAATAAAGCTGAAAACTTTATAAATTTTCTATTAGCCTCCTGACCTTTGGTAAATAAATAAACTTGAAATAAAAGAGTTATCAAAATTGAAAACCAATCTAATGGATTTAGTCCAAAGAAAAACATTAATAAAAATTCATTGTTCAATATTTGATTATCTATTTGATATAAAAATATTCTAATTATGTATCCAATTGATTTAGAAATAAAAAATGTTTGAACGCCAAACATAAATATTCCAACTAGACCTCTTAACATTCCTATGTATCTAGCTCCATTGTAACCCATTGATAATCTAAGAATTACTGGAAAAGGTAATCCTGTACTTTGTGAGGTTTTGCCAATTATATTTATAAGAATAAAAATTAAAAATGTAGCAATTAAACAGCCTGACAAAACAATTAGAGAGTTTAAATCGTAAATTAGATATAATGAAGCAATCAATGAAAAACCTATCACGCTTTGAATGCTTACTGCCCAAAAATTAAAATAATCTGACCAAACCCAATTTCTGTTATTTGGATTAATTGATACCAATTCCCAGTTTCTTAATTGAAAGTTTTCTGTTTCTTGATTTTGATTCACTCTCTTATATTAAACAAATATATTTTACTGTCCATATAAGACATGTGGTAACCACAGAACAATTTTAGGGAATATTATAATAATGATTAATCCTATTACCTGAAGAACCATAAACTGCATCATGCCTATATAAATATCTTTTAAATCCCATTCTGGAACTACACCTTTTAAGAAGTAAGCGGAAAGCGCTACTGGAGGAGAAAGCCAGGCGGTTTGAAGATTTACTGCAACCAGTATGGCAAACCAAGTTAAATTAAATCCTAAAGCTTCTATTAATGGCAATATAATTGGAACAATAATCATTACAATTGGAACCCATTCTAAAGGCCAACCAAGAAGAAATATCATTACCATTACCATTGCTAAAATTAAATATTTGTTCATTTCTAAAGAGAGAAGAAAATCTGTAAGAACCATTGGAGTTCCTAATCTAGCAAAAACCGCTCCAAAGAAATTTGAAGCTGCAACTAAAACCATTATTAGGGCTGTGATTTCCAAAGTTTTTACTAGTGCATCTTGTAATTTTGAAAGTGTTAATTTTTTGTAAGCCAAAGCTAAAATTAATGATCCAGCAGCACCGCAACCAGCTGCTTCTGTTGGTGTAGCAAAACCAAAAAGTATGCTTCCTAAAGCTGCAAAAACTAATGCAGCTGGTGGAACTAAACCAACAAAAAATTCGATCCATACATCTTTCATATTAGTCGCTCTAAATTTTTCAGGTAGTGGAGGTCCTAACTTAGGATTAATCATGCATCTTATTGTTGTATAAGCTGCATACAAACATGCTAATAAAACTCCTGGAAGAATTGCAGCGGCAAATAAATCTGTTACAGGAATTTCCATTATAGGCCCCATCACAACGAGCATAATACTTGGTGGAATTAATATTCCTAAAGTACCACCTGCTGTAATTGTTCCAGCTGCTAATTTTACGTCATAATTAGACTTGTTCATTGATTTTGCCGCCATAATTCCAAGAATTGTTACAGATGCACCAACAATACCTGTAGCAGCAGCAAAAATTACAGATACAAATAATACAGCGTAATATAATGAACCTCTTACTTTAGCCAACATTAATTGGAACGCAGAAAATAATCTTTCCATTAATCCTGCTTGTTCCATCATAATTCCCATAAAAACAAAGAGGGGTACGGCGGCAAGTGTTTGTTCAGTCATTACCATTGAAAATTGGAGAGTCATTAAATAGAAAACTAATTTTCCAAAACCTAAGTAACCAAAAACAAATCCTAAAAAAATTAATGTAAATGAAATAGGAAACCCTATAAAAATTGCAAAAAGCATAACTCCTACAAGAATGAAACCAAGAATAGCAGGGTCTATTAAATGTGATATCATTTTTCTCCCGGCCACCTGCCTTTAGTAGCAGCATAATAACTTTTAAATAATTCTGAAACTCCTTGGATTAATAAAAAAATTATACCAATCAATAAACAAGTTTTTATTGGCCACATATATGGCATCCAAGTTGTGTCCATTCCTCTCTCACTTCTCATTATTGACTCTTGAACAAAGCCAATTGTCATGTAACAAAAAACGATTAATCCAGGAAAATAAAAAAGTAAGTAAAGCCAAAAATCTACTCGACCTTGTGTTTTAACTTTAAAATTTCTATATAAAAAATCAGCACGAATATGAACTCCTTTTGATAGCGCATAACCTGCGCCTAGCATAAATAAAGCACCATATAAAAATCGGCTCATATCGTAAGCCCAAATAGTTGGGGATAAAAATAATTTTCTAGCCAGGACTTCGTAAACCATTCCTAAAATAAGAGGTATAGTAATCCAACAAACTATACTGCCAATTAATTTACTAAATTTGTCTATTCCAACGATTGTTTTTGACATCCATTTAGGCATGTCATTTGGCATATTATTAGAACCGCCTCTTCTTTCAGCGATCATTTCATCAGAAATATCTAATTTAGTTGGTTTTTTTTGCCATTTAAAATTCTTAAAAAAAAGCGGACTTAAAAAAAAGTCCGCTTTTTTAATATTATCTTAATTTAACTACTACTTCAATGTCGCTGCGTGAGCTAATCCAAGCTGCGCATTTGACATCTGAGCTCCTGACCAGAAAGGTACTGCTGTATCAGCAAATGCTTTCTGAGAGTCCCAAACTTTTTTGAAGAATGCATTTTTCTCTGCATTTTTATTTAAAGTAGCATTAGCCGCTGCCATATACTCTTTAAAATAATCTTCTGGTGTATTATGAAGTTGAACACCATGTTTTGTAGTTAGTTCATGTAAAGCCTCACCATTTACAAGAATTCTTCTAGCTAGAGATCTCATTAAAGATGCATCTGCAGCCATTTTTAAAGAAAACTTTTCATGATCAGTTAATGCATTATATTTAGTTCCATTCACATAAAAATCAGCATTAACCACTACTTGGTGTAGACCTTGTAAATAGTAATGTTTAAGAACTTTTTGGAAACCAAAAACCATGTCGGGCTTTGGACAACACCACTCAGCAGCATCAATAGTTCCTGCCTCTAGAGCTGGAAGAATATCTCCACCACCCATTGCAACTGATGCAATTCCAATATCTTTATAAGTTTGTCCTGGAATTCCTGGAGGAGTTCTGAATTTTAGTTTTCTAAAATCGTCCATATTCTTGATTGGCTCTGGAAACCACCCTAAAGCTTCTGGTCCAACTGGTTGTAACATGAAACCTTTGATGTCTCTCTTCATTTCTTTCCAAAGTTGATCATAAAGTTGCTCTCCACCACCTGATAAGAACCAAGATAAGAAAGCGATATTATCAATACCAACACCTGCACCAGCAACTGGTGATCCAAATAACATAGCGGCAGGATGCTCTCCTGACCAATAGTGAGTCCAAGCAAATCCGCAATCAATTAAGCCTTTGTCAACAGCATCAAGAGTTTCTTTAACTCCTACAACTGTACCTGCTGGCATAATTTCGAATTTTAGTGAACCACCTGTTAATTTAGTAACATTGTCAGTAAAGTCTTTAAGCATGATAACTTCGTCGCCTTTTGCATTTAAAACAGTCTGACATTTAAATGTTTTTGCTGCATTAGCATTTGAAACAAATCCAAATACAAGAAATACCGCAAATAACGTTGAAATGATTTTTTTCATTATTGTCCCTCTATTGTTTAATTTAATGAGCAGCATATTTGCAAAAATAACTGTATGATACAAGCAACAAATAAAAATAATTTTTTTAAAAAATGCTTTAAATAGCTTAATTATTTAAAGTAATTTATAACTATTCTAATGGAAAACTTTGATTTTATAATTATAGGTGCAGGTTCAGCAGGATGTGTTTTAGCAAATAGACTATCTGAAAACCCAAAAAATAAAGTCTTATTAATAGAAGCTGGAGGAAAAGATACTTATCCATGGATTCATATACCAGTTGGATATTATAAAACTATGCATAATCCTAAAGTAGATTGGTGTTTTCATACTGAAAAGGATGAAACTTTAAACAACAGATCAATAAGATATCCTAGAGGTAAAACATTAGGTGGTAGCTCATCAATAAATGGGCTTCTTTGGATAAGAGGTCAAAGTAGTGACTTTGATAATTGGCGCCAACAAGGAAATAGAGGTTGGGGCTGGGAAGATGTACTGCCTTATTTTATTAAATCAGAAAATAATGAATTAGGAAAAAATGATTTTCACAGTGATAGAGGCCCAATTATGGTTGCTAACAAAAAAATAAAATTAAAAATGTTAGATGAATTTATAAACGCTGCTAAAGAAAAAGGAATACCTGAAGTAATAGACTTTAATAAAGGTGATAATTTTGGTGTAGGTTATTTTCAATTTACAACTACTCATGGCAATAAAGCATTTAAATTAAGATGTAGCGCAGCAAAAGGATATTTGAATCCTATTAAAAAAAGAAAAAATTTAAAAATAATTGTAAATGCTCAAGTTAAAAAAATAAATTTTGAAAATAATAAAGCAGTAAGTGTAAGTTATTACAAAAAAAATAAGTTATTTAATGTTAAAACAAACAAAGAAATAATACTATCAGCAGGTTCAATAGGTTCACCACATTTATTACAAGTATCAGGTATTGGCGATAGTATAAAAATAAAAAATATTGGAGTAAATATAATAAAAAATCTTAAAGGAGTTGGAAAAAATTTACAAGATCATTTGATGTTTAGACCTGTATATAAAGTAAAAAATTTGAAATCTCTTAATAAAAAAATAAATAGCTTTATTGGAAACTCTTTAATTGCATTAGAATATATTTTTAAACAAAGTGGTCCCATGACAATGGGTGCTAGTCAAGTTTGTGGTTTTGTTAAGAGCGATTCATCAAGATCTACACCAAATTTACAATTTCATGTTCAACCAATCAGTACTGATATTTTAGGAGCAACCAAATTACATGATTTTGATGGAATAACTCCTACTGTTGCAAACATAAGACCAACAAGTAGAGGAGAAATAAATATTGTTAGTAGTGACATAAGAGATTACCCAAAAATAAAAATGAATTATCTATCGACTGAAGATGATAGATATGTTGCGGCTCGCGGTTTAAAAATTGTTAGAGATATAATGTTAGGAACTGAAACTTTTAAAAAATATGAGACTGAAGAGTACAGGCCTGGAATAAATATTAAAGATGATGAAGAGTTAGTTAAGGCTGGAAGCGACTACGCTCAAACTATTTTTCATCCTGTGGGAACATGCAAAATGGGTAAAGATGAAAATTCTGTAGTAAATGATAGATTATGTGTTCATGGAATAAAAAATCTTAGAGTTGTTGATGCCTCAATAATGCCAAATATTACTTCTGGAAATACAAATGCTCCTACAATTATGATTGCGGAAAAAGCTTCGGATATGATAATAGAAGACAGCAGATAATGAGTGAACAAATTGTAATATTTTTTCAAATCGTATTCATAGATTTAGTTTTAGCCGGTGATAATGCAATTATCATTGGCATGGTTGCATCAAAGTTTCCTTTGGATCAAAGAAAAAAAATAATTTTTTGGGGAATAGGTGCTGCAATTATATTAAGAATAATTTTTACACTTTTGACAGCATATTTGCTTCAAATAACTGGACTAAGATTAATTGGAGGTATTCTCCTTCTTTACATATGTTACAAATTATATGTAGATGTAATTAAAAACAGTTCTAACGAAAATGAAAATGTAAAAATTGATAATTCTTCCTTCTCCAAGGCTATTATGACAGTAATTTTAGCTGACATAACAATGAGTTTAGATAATGTTTTAGGTGTTGCTGGTGCTGCAAGAGATCATTATACATTATTAGTATTTGGATTAGTTTTATCAATTATTTTAATGGCAACTGCAGCAACTCTAATATCAAAATGGATAAAAAAATATAGATGGATTGGATGGATTGGTTTATTTGCTATTTTGTTTGTAGCTATTGAATTAATATATACTGATCTAAAGCTATTTTTATAAAATGTATTTAAAAAAATATAATTTAAAAAATAAAGTTGCTCTAGTTACTGGTGCGGGCAAAGGTTTGGGTAGAGCTTGTGCTATCGCTTTAGCAGAGGCAGGAGCAAATCTATTAATATTAAGCAGAACAAAAAAAGATTTAGACCAGGTGTCTAAAATAGTTAAAAAATCTAAAGTAAAATGTAAATCTTATGTTTGTGATATAACAAACTATAATGAGATTAAAGATGTTATTAATAAACAACAAAGAATAGACATACTAATAAACAACGCTGGAACAAATATTCCAGAGCACTTTACAAAAGTTAAAAGAAGAAATTTGGAATTTTTAGTAAAAGTAAATACTATTGCAGCTTTTAATATTGCTCAACTTTGTACATTAAAAATGCTTAAAACAAAAAACAGAAAAAAAATAGGTGGATCTATAGTAAATATGTCATCTCAAATGGGTCATGTGGGTGGACCTATAAGAAGCGTGTATAATATGAATAAACACGGCCTAGAGGGACTTACAAAAGGAATGGCATTAGATCTTGCAAAACACAATATTAGAGTAAATACAGTTTGTCCTACATTTGTTGTTACGCCAATGACAAAAAAATTTCTTAAAAATAAAAAATTTAGACGAGATATGTTGAATAATATTCCTCTTGGTAGATTTGCTGAAATGTCCGAGATATCTTCGGCTGTTGTTTTTTTAGCTTCAGATGCTGCATCAATGATAACTGGAACTTCTTTACTTGTAGATGGTGGATGGACAGCAAAATAGTAAAATTTACTTTGATATTTTGTTTTATTTTTTTTAATGTAAATGCGGCAGAGTTTAAAGGAAAATTCATCCAAGGTCATTTTATAATAGGTCAAACTGAACCAAATTCAAAAATAATTATAGATAAAAAAGAAATTAAAGTATCAAAAAATGGTTTTTTTGTTTTTGGAATCGATAGAGACAGAAAGTTTGATATTTTAATAACTAAAATATCTAATGGAAAAAAAGAAAAAATAGTTAAAAAAGTATTTAAAAGAAAATACAAAATACAAAAAATTGACGGGTTACCAGAAAATAAAGTGACTCCTCCAGAGGAAGTTTATAAAAGAATAAAAAAAGAAAATAATGCAATTGGGGAAGCTAGAGCTATTAATTCAGACCTAACTTATTTCAAAAATAAATTTATTATGCCTTTAGATGGAATAATTACTGGTGTATACGGGAGTCAAAGAATACTGAATGGTAAGCCAAAATGGCCTCACTATGGAATTGATATTGCAGCTAAGCAAGGAACTCATATTAAATCATCTGCAGATGGAATAGTAACTATGGCCGAAGATGATTTGTATTATACTGGAGGAACAGTAATAATGGACCATGGACATGGTATTTCAACGATTTATTCTCATTTAGAAAATGTTTTAGTTTCTGTAGGAGATAAAATTAACCAAGGAGATATAATAGGAACAGTTGGTTCAACTGGAAGATCTACAGGTCCACATTTAGATTTTAGAGTCAATTGGTTTCAAACACGTTTAGATCCAATGTCAGTATTAAATTAATGGGACTACATTTTACAAAAGAAGAGTTTTCGAAAAGAAAATCAAAAGTAATACAAAATATGAAAGATCAAAAAATTGATGCTCTTTTAATGTTTAGACAAGAGTCTATGTATTGGTTAACGGGATACGATACTTTTGGATATGTTTTTTTCCAATCTTTAGTGTTGGATCAAAAAGGAAATATAGTATTACTTACAAGAGCACCAGATTTAAGACAAGCTCAAAATACTTCAAACATTAATGATATAAGAATTTGGGTAGATAAAGATGGATCTAAACCAGCTGATGATTTGAAAATAATTTTAGATGAATTAGGCCTTAAAGGAAAAAAATTAGGAATAGAATATGAAGCTTATGGCCTTACTGGAAAAAATGCATTAGCTGTAAATAAATCTCTAGAAAACTATTGTACAGTTGAAGATAAATCAAATCTAATCAATATGTTGAGAGTAATTAAGTCAAAAGAAGAAATTGTTTATGTTAAAAATGCTGCAGAGCTTGCCGACAAAGCTTTAGATCAAGTTTGGAAACATGCAAAGGCAGGGGTAAGTGAGTCTAAAATATTAGCTGAAATGAATAGAGTTATATTTGAAGGTGGAGGAGATTATCCCGCTAATGAATTTATTATAGGATCAGGAAAAAATGCTTTACTTTGTAGATATCAAGCTGAAAAACAAATTTTAAATCAAAAGGATCAGTTAAGTATAGAATGGGCTGGAACATTTAGACATTATCATTCAGCAATGTTTAGAACAATACCTATAGGAACAGCTGATCCTAAACATTTCAAAATGCATGATGCTTGTGTTGAAGCTTTAAAGAATTGCGAGAGTAATCTTATAGCAGGCAATAAAGTTGGCGAAGTATTTGATATTCACGCTAAAACTTTTGATGATCTTGGTTATAACAAAGCAAGAATGAATGCTTGTGGTTATTCATTAGGATCTACTTTCTCGCCTAATTGGATGGACTGGCCAATGCTTTACACGGGCAATCCTTATATCATACAGCCAGGTAATGTGTTCTTTATGCATATGATACTTATGGATTCAGATAATGAATTAGCCATGAATTTGGGTGAAACCTATCTTGTAACAGAGAATGGCAATGAAAGGTTAGGTAATCAGAAATTAGATTTAGTTGTCCTTTAGACTCTAGGAGCTAGTTTAGTACTAGTCTTCCTACATGGAGATTGTTAAAATTAACAAAATTATAAGAAGTATCAAAATTATAAAAACTGATGCACTTGATAAGTCTTTAATTTTTTTTATATCAGAATCAATCTCTTTGGAAATTTTATCTGATAACTTCTCTATGGAAGTGTTTAATATTTCAAAAGCTAATAATAAAAAATAGATCGAAATTATAATTAATTTATATTCATTTTTTAAATTTGAAAATATAAGGTAAGGAATTAATATTAATCCACCTAAGATCTCGGAAATGAAAGAATGTTCTTTAAATGCTACTTTCAAACCATTTATTGAGTTTACGAAATTTAAAAAAAATTTTTTCATAAAATTATGCAGATAATCGAATTTAATTAGATCTATTTTCGCAAAAATCAATAGATTTGTTAAAATTCCATTTATCGGCATACATGCCATAGAATATATATCTATAATCACACGCAATGTCATTTTCTGTAATTTTATCTTTCTTCTCATTAAGATTATAAACATATAATTTAAAACCATTATCAATAAGTTTTTTTTCAAAACTTGTTTTAAAAAAAGCTTTTAAATAATTTAAAAAGTTATAGTTAAGATTATTTTTAATCTTATGTGAGACTGAGATATACTGAACATTATTATTAATTAAAAAATCTATTGGATTTTCTATTTCTTTTAAAAAATCAATATTTGCAATAACATTGTATCCATTCTTTCTAAATTCAACTAAATTCTCTTTGTTAAAAGTTTCTATTAATATTTTTGATTGATCAATTGAGATTTGTTTTTTTACAAAGTCAACATTTTTAATTTTATCAGTTACTAAAATTGCATCATTTTTTTTTTTAAACCAATCATTAATTTTTTTATAATCCAAAGGTGTAAACTTATCTAAAATTTTATATTTATTAAAACTTAATAATGATGGAGGAAGATTCCCTTTGTAACCAGATAGTTTTCTCCAATTTTTCCAATCATGAGCTGCAACTATATAATTATCTGAAGTTAATAGTAAATCTAACTCAAATAATCGAAAACCTTTTGAATAATTTTCATCTAAAGCTTCCAACACATTTAAATATTTATAACCCATTAAATCTCCTCCAGCATGAGCAATAAATCTATTTTTATCTGAAATATAATTTTTTAATTTAAAGTTCTTTTTATACTCATCTATATTAAATGAAATTAAATTATTTTTAATTGGTAATTGAATTATTGATTTATCATATGTATTAATGATCTTGCCACTTATTATTTTGTTATTGCTCTTAAAAATTGTTAAAAAGTAATAATTAAATTCTTCATCTTCTTTTCTTATTTTTCTTGGTGATTTAGTTTCTTTTGG
>QCJD01000018.1 GCA_003216255.1 Pelagibacteraceae bacterium AG-404-N13 | reverse complement strand
GTGTGTATGCAGCTAGACTGAGAATAAATGGTGAAGAGTCAGCTGAGACTGAAGATTTCATACCTTTTGTAATTAAGCCACCAAAAGGAAAAACTACTTCTGATCTGCTATTTGTGTTACCAACAAATAGTTATATAGCTTATTCAAATGATAATTTAGGAACAAACTCAGTTGTTGCGCAGTTGTTAGCAGGAAAGGTTCCAGTTTTAGCTGCTTCAGATTTATATCTTAATGAGCATAGAGAATATGGTTTATCAACTTATTCACAACATTCTGATGGAAGTGGTGTTGCTATTTCATCAAGGTTAAGACCAATACTAAACATGAGACCAAAGTATAGACATTGGTTATCACCTTCTCTTTGGCAATTGAATGCTGATTTACATTTAACAGATTGGTTAGAAGAAAAAAATTTTGATTTTGATGTTGTTACAGATGAAGATTTACATTTAGAAGGAGTAGAATTATTAAATCGATATAGATGTGTTCTAACTGGATCACACCCTGAATATAGCTCTGAAAAAATGTTAGCAGCTTATGAACAGTATCAATTAAATGGTGGAAGATGGATTTATTTAGGATCAGATGGTTTTTATTGGATAAGCGAATATCATCCAGATAATCCAAATATTATTGAGGTTAGAAAAGGAGAGGCAGGAACAAGAGCTTGGACTGCAAATCCTGGAGAATACAACAACGCATTTGACGGTAAGTATGGTGGCATGTGGAGAGCGAGAGGAAGAATACCATCAAAAGTTTGTGGACTAACTTTTACAGCTTATGGATTTGATGTTAGTTCGTATTATAAAAGGACACCTGATAGCAAAAGACCAGAATGTTCATGGATATTTGATGGAGTAGGAGAAGATGAGGTTATAGGAGATTTTGGTTTAGTAGGTGGTGGAGCAGCAGGACTTGAACTTGATAGATATGATTTAGAATTTGGAACTCCACATAATGCATATTTGCTAGCAAGATCGGAAAATCACACAAATCTTATGATGCAAGTAAATGAAGAAATTCATTTTACAGTAAGAGGTTATTATGGGGGCGGTACTGAAAACCCAATGGTAAGAGCTGATATGATTTATTATAAAACTCCAAATGATGGAGCTTTGTTTGCTCCAGGATCTCTTTCTTGGTGTGGTAGTTTATCTTACAATAATTATAATAATAATGTTTCAAAAATTCTTGAAAATGCAATTAGAGGATTTTTAAAAGAAGGACCTTTGCCTTAATGAGTAGTCATCAATTTACAAGACCTGAAGGTACAGGAGGAAAAAGTATTTTAGGTTCAGATGACAAAACTCCTTTAAATCAGCTAGAAAAAAAAGCTTTAGGAAATTTAGATCAAGATAAGCTAAACGAACTAGCTAAATGTTTGTTTACTCTAAATAATAGACGATATGGTCCTATTCCTGGAGCTTATATGGTGATGTGTACTAAACCAGGAAAGGAATGGTGTGTAGCTCAATTAAATGCTGATAGAGCAAAACCATTTATAATATTTGAAGATAAAGCTTTTTCATCAATCGAAGAAGCTCAAAACGAAGCTGAAAGAATAAAAAAAGAAAAAGGAGAGTCAGCACCAAGAAGATGTACTTAATTATTAAAAAGGAATTAAGATATGGCTAACTCAAAAGTTCTAGTTAAAAATGATAAGGTGATTGTAACTGAATGGTCATTTGAAGTAGGAGATAGCACTGGACAGCACAAACATCAGTATAATTATGTAGTAGTTCCAATGCTAGATGGTGAACTTAAAATTATAGATAAGGAAAATAAAGAAACAATATCTAAACTTTCTAAGGGTGTGGCCTACTATAGAGATAAAGGAGTTGAACATAATGTGTTTAACAACAATAATTTTCCTTACTCGTTTATCGAAGTTGAAATGGTAGATTAATGTTATGTCAGAAAAATCAGTTTGGTTATTCTTATTCATTTTATTATATGCAGCCTTTTGTTTTTTTTGGGGTGTAAGGGGATCTAAATTTAATTCTGAAAATCCAGATAAATATTATTTAGCTGATAAAAAAGTTTCTTCTTGGGTTTTTTTCTTTGCTGCTACTGCAGCCACTTTTGCTGGACTTACAATTATTTCTCAATCTAGCTTAATTTTTAATGACGGATTCCAATATGTCGGTACTGCGTTTATTGCAATAACAGTTCCTTTAGGAAGTTTGTTTTTTTTTAAAAGACAATGGATGTTAAGTAGAAAGTTTGGATACATAACCCCTGGAGAAATGTATTTTGATTATTATAAAAGTGATACTTTAAGAATTATAACCGTCTTGGTCACTTTTTTTGTAGCTATTCCTTTACTAGCAGTTTTTTTTGGTGCTACAGGATTTTTAGTAAATGTATTATCAGATGGATATATATCTAGAGATTTAGGTATGTGGGTAATATCTACAATAGTTCTATTTTATGTTACTAGAGGTGGATTTAAATCAGTTGTAAGTGTTGGAGTTGTGCAATCTTGGCTTTACTTTATTACCGTAATAATTCTTGGTTTGATAATATATTATTTTGTTGGAAACTTCGAAGTTTTTGGAAAAGCGCTTTCTAAATTAGCCAGTTCATCAATAAGCAATTGGGGAAATACAAACGGATATGGTGGAGGAGACTATAATGGATATTTTGCTTTACCAGGAGTAATACAATGGGTTGGTGGTTTAGGAAAAACATCTGCAGTTGGTGGACCATGGACAGCTATGATGATTTTTACTTTTACACTTTCTTTTATGGGAGTTGTTTTATCTCCATCTTTTTCTATGTGGAGTTATTCAGCAAAACATCCAAAAGTTTTTTCATATTATCAAGTTTGGGGTTCTGCTGTAGCAATAGGTTTTATATTATTTATTTTTTCAACTTACCAAGGAATAGGAGCAAGTTTATTAGGAGCTAATTCTGAAATTAATAATAGCGGTTTATCAATAAACACAGTGCTTCCAGAGTTGTCACAAAAAGATCATACTTTATTAATTTATAATATAATTAATTTGATGGATAACAGCGCATTATGGTTAACTGGATTACTAGCTGTAGGAGTTATTGCTGCTATACAATCAACATCAGCAGCTTTTTTAATGACCTCAGGAAGTATAATTACCAGAGATCTTTACAAAACTTATGTAAATAAAAATATAACATGGAAAAATGAACTTGTGGCAGTTCGTTTAATAACAATGTTAATTTTTTTAGCTTCACTTTATCTAGCAACATTTGCAAAACCAGCGATGGTAATTTTTAGCGGAATATCAATTTCAATAGCATTTCAATTTTTAATAGTATTATTAGGGTTAGTTTGGTTTCCTTGGATAACAAGAGGAGCAGCAATTTCTGGAATAATTATTGGAATAATAATTGTAATTTTGACAGAAACTATTGGACAACAAATTTCAGGCAATAGATTGCCCTGGGGCAGATGGCCATTAACTATCCATTCAGGTGTGTGGGGATTAATATTTAATGTTTTTATTTGTTTTTCAGTTTCTGCATTTTCAGCGTTAGCAAAAATTGATACGGATAGAAAGCATCGACAAAAATTTCATGATTTCTTAAATGATCACATGGGACTTCATCCTAGCAGAACAAAATTGAGATCGTTTGCATATGTTATAGCACTTATATGGTTATTTTTTGGAGCAGGCCCTGGTCAAGTTCTTGGTAATAGTTTTTTTGGAGATCCAGGAGGCGGTTACGAAGCATGGATATTAAAAATACCTTCTATTTGGGGATATCAATTAATTTGGTGGTTCTTTGGAATAGGGCTTATTTGGTTTCTGGCAAGTAAAATGGATTTATCAACTTTACCTAATCGACCTATTCAAGCAAATGATCTTCATAAACAACCGGATGAAGTTTTAGGAGAAGTAAACTACATAGATAAATTAGGCACAGGGTATGGGTGGATTTTAATTTTAATAGGTATAGCTATATTTACAATAATTTTTTACGTTTACTTTGTATAAATAAATATGAATTTAAATAATTTTACATTTAACACAACATCAGGAATAAGATTTGGCAGTGGTATGTCAGTAATTTCCTCACAGGAGATTTGTAAAATTTTAGGATCAAATATCTTATTTATTACTGACAAAGATTTAATGTCATTAAAACTTACAGAACCAACTTTAAACGAATTAAAAAAGTTTTCTTCAAAAGTAGAAATATTTGAAGATGTAGAAGCAGATCCATCACTAAAAACACTTTTGAATTCTATAGAAATTGGAAAAAAAATGAAAGCAACGGGAGTTATAGGTTTTGGAGGAGGTTCTTCAATGGATGTTGCTAAATTAACATCTTTAATTTTAGGATCTGATGAAAATATTGAAGAAGTTTGGGGAGTTTCAAATGCTAAAGGTCCTAGATTACCATTGGTTTTAGTCCCAACTACCGCAGGTACTGGTTCAGAGGTAACCCCAATATCTATAATTACTGTTGGAGAAGAAGAAAAAAAAGGAGTTTCTTCACCAATAATTTTACCTGATGTAGCAATTTTAGATCCAGATTTAACCATAGGTCTTCCTGCACATACAACAGCAGCAACAGGTATTGATGCTATGGTACATGCAATAGAAGGTTATGCCTCAGCAAATAAAAATAATAATCCAATTTCAAAAATGTTATCAGTAGAAGCACTAAAACTTTTAGGAGGATCAATCGAGAAAGCTGTATTTGATGGATCTAATATAGAGGCAAGAGGAAATATGCTAATTGGAGCTATGTTAGCAGGGAAATCATTTGCGAATTCTCCAGTTGCAGCCGTTCATGCTCTCGCATACCCAATTGGTGGAACTTTTCATGTTTCTCATGGACTTTCAAATTCATTAGTCCTTCCTTATGTTTTAAGGTTTAATAGCGCTGATAATAAAGCAACAAAAGACTATGCGGAACTAGCTCCATATGTTTTCCCAGACATTAATACTAATCAAGGAAGTCAAGCAGTGTGCTCAGAATTTATAGATAGAATGGAAAGTTTATCAAAAAAATTAGGCCTTCCTCAGAAATTGAGAGAAGTGAATATACCAAAAGAAGCATGTATAAAAATGGCAAAGGATGCAATGAAGCAAACACGTTTATTGGTAAATAACCCTAGAGAAGTAACAGAAAAAGATGCACTTAACATTTACGAGTCTGCTTGGTAAAATAAATTATGGAAAATAAAAAAGAAGATATTTTTGAAAATACTACAAAGTTTAATAATGGAATTAAACTTTATATGTTTCAAACAGGTTCAATAAAAACTAAATTAAAATTTATAAAAATGAATCATAGTGAAGAACCATACGAAATTCCTGTTCCATGGTTTTTAATAAAACACCCTCAAGGAGATGTTATTATTGATGGTGGAATGCCAATAGAAGCTGCGTTAGATAAACATAAACATTGGGGTGATGTTATAGAAGCATATGATCCTGTAATGAAAGTTTCAGAATGGTGTAAAGAGGTAGTAAAAACAGTTAACACTAATCCAGAAGATGTAAAATATGTTATTCAAACCCATTTGCATCTTGATCACTCTGGTGCAATAGGCCACTTTCCTAATGCCACACATATTACACAAAGAATAGAATATGATTATGCTTTTAATCCTGACTGGTTTTCACAGCCGGCATATGTAAGAGCAGATTTTGATAAACCAAATATTAGATGGAAATTTTTACAAGGTAAAAAAACAGATTTTTATGATGTTTTTGGCGATGGAGTAATTAAAATAATATTTACACCAGGACACACACCAGGGCACCAGTCTGTACTTGTAAATCTTCCTAAAACAGGACACATGTTATTCACAGGAGATGCATGTTACACAGGAGATCATTGGTGTGATAAGTGCTTACCTGGACTTGTAGCATCAGCATCTGATGCAGCAGACTCGGTAAAAAAGTTAAGAAAAGTTGCAAAAGATTATAATGCTAAAGTAGTTTGGGGCCACGACCCAGTTACATGGTTAGATTGGAAAAAGGCTCCAATGTTTTATTATGATTGAGGTAAAGATTAAGTTGCTTCTTTTGGAATAGTTAGTTCCATAAAATCATTACTGTTGAATTTTGATAACCATTCATTGAGTTTTGTACAGTCATTAGACCAACTATCAGTAAATCTATATTTGGTATATTCAAGTGCTACAGCAATTGAAATTTGATCCATTGAAACATTTTTTTCAAAGTTATTCCAATTTTTTTCTAGCCAATTTATAGTCCTAAAAACTCTTATTTCTTGTTTTTTTACAAAGCTTTCACTTTGTTCATTCGAAGGTCTAATTAATTCCATTCTTCTCTCTAAAACAGCCTCCATTAGTCCATTAGCAACAGATATTATAGTCATGATTTGCCAATAAATTTTTTTATTATAAAGGGTTTTGCGATTAGAAATTTCATCAAAATAAAGACAGATATTATCACTATCAATTATTGTTTCTTTATTATCAATAACTAATGTTGGAATTTTTCTAAGAGGGTTAAATTTGTCTAGGAATTCTGAGTCATAAACTTTTATTACTTTTTCTTCAAATGGAATTTTATGAACTAAGGCAGTAATTTTTGTTTTTCTTCCAAATGGCGAATTTGGACCGTTGTAAAGAATTAAATTTTTCACTTGTTTATAATTTACACAAAAGAGAAAAAATATTTATTGTAATTATTGATTTTATCTCAGTTTTAATTTCATTAAAGTCAACAGTTTTAGGATTTTGATTTGATAAAGATATATCAAGCATAGTTCTTGACTCCTTTTTAGACATTCCTGTTTCTTTAGAAAGCTCAATTATTGTATCCAAATATTTTGTTAGAAATTTTTTTTCAAAATTCATAGATTTACTCAATTATTATTGCTACTGTTCCTGGTTCAACTGCCTCTTGATCATTATGAATGTTCACTTGAATAACTTTTCCATCCACAGGTGAATTATGATGTACTTCAGTTTTCATAACTTCCATTATAAATAAAGCATCATCTTTTTTAACACTATCTCCTTCTTTGACCAATACTTTCCAAATATTACCTGGTACTGTTGTTTTAACTTCTGTTGTCATACTAAAAAAACCTAACTTTAATACTTTTCATACCTCTTTTTTCAATTATTTTTTCTCTTATTTTTTCGTTCTTCATCTCTTTATCAAAATCAATAATTTTAATTTTATCAATTTTTATTTTTGGTTTTTTTATTTCTTCGATATAATTTTGTGAAGATGATTGAATACTTTTTTCACTACACATAAGTGATTGATTTGTTCTCATCTCTTGAGATTTTTCCAAAGATACTTCTTTAAATTTTAATTGGTCTCCTGGTTTTGCCTGACCAAGTTTCCAAAATGCTGCAGAAGGAACTGTATAAGGAACAATAAATCCTCCCATACTTGGTCCATCGTTAACCAATATTATTGGGGTTTGGCCCGCTATGTTAATCGCACCAATTGGATATCCTTGATCAATTATATTTGATGGCTCAGCTCCATGTTCTAGACCCTTGTTTAATGCTTTTTCAGCAAATGACCAGTTTGGTCCATCCAACCTGTATCCAGTTCTGTCACTTTTAGACTGCAATTTCCATTCAGAATTCAAAAACATCTTATGTCCATTATCATCTATCCAATCATCATTTGGACCTTTTACTACTTCGACTTCCCACTTTTTATCTTTTGAAAATTTTGGAATTGAATCTTTTTTAATTTTTCTACCAACAATTGATTTAGATTGATTTAGTGGAATTTCCTGACCATCTTGAATAGCCTTACCTTCAACACCTCCTACGCCAGCTTTATGAAAAGTAGATCTTGATCCTAGCCATGGCTTAGTATTAATTCCTCCAGAAAAGGCTATATAGGATCTGGCGCCAATTGTTGCATAACTCATTTCTAAAGTTTGATCTTTTTTAACTTCTATGCTTTCCCATAAAGGAATAGTTTTTCCATCAATTTTTGGACTCATATCGGCCCCGGTAACAGCAATAACAGTATCTTTTTCAAATTTTAGGGTTGGACCCATAAATTGACATTCAAATGCAGGAGATCCGGGATCATTTTGCACTAAAACATTAGCTAATCTGAATGACCAACTATCCATAGGTCCCGAAGGTGGAAAGCCTTGATTTAAAGTTCCAATTCTTCCAGGATAATCTTGAACTGAAGTCTCTAATCCTTTTTTTATTACTTTAATCATTTTTAAAATCTTTTACTTGCATCAATTGTTGATAACCATTGTTTGTAATTTTTTACTGAAAATTTTTGGTATTCGACAATATTATAATCATAAGAACCATCTTCAATTTTGTTGTATACATGATCAAATTCTTCGTAACTAGTAGGAACAAATTTAACCCTGTCTCCTGGCTGAAATAAACATATATTGTTTTCAAAAACAGGAAAGCTTTTATTAGTATCCCAAATCGGGACAGGAATAATTCCAAAAATTTGGTATCCCCCTGGTAACCTGTCTGGATAAATACAAGTTGAAGCTCCCCCCATACCAACAGTTCCTTTGGGTGTCCAGGTTCTTGGTGGATTATATTTTGGAACAGTTAATTTACATCTTGGATCTAAAGCCATCATGAATGGTAATCCTGGCCAAAAGCCTATCGCAGCAACCCAATATTCTGTAGATGAGTGTACTCTTATAAATTGATCTGTACTTTCTAAGTTGTTTAATTCTGTAATAAGTTCAGGATCTGGTTTTTTCTTAGCAATTTTATTTGAATAGTCTTCAATACACTCTTGAGTCCATTTATCTAAGTAAACTGTAGGGAACGAAAAAATTCTACTATTAATTTCAATTTCATCAGTTGGGCCCAAAGATTCAATTAAAGAAAATAGTTCTTTTTTAAGATCGTTAAATTTAATCTCATCAGGCTCGTAATGAACAATCATAGATGCAAAACATGGAGATGTTTCGTACACACCCCGTATCTTATGATCTTTTATTGCTTTAGCCAAATTTTGAGCTGTAAAATTCAGCTCTAAATTCATTATATTTCCAAATTCAATTAACATATACTTATCACCTGCAGGTAAAAATTTTGGCTTATCATATATCTTTCCAGGAACATTTTTTATTTTAGTTTTAGGAATTTCTTTTATTTCATCTTTTGGAGAAACAATATTTTTAAATGCTCTTAAATCTTTCTCTGTATAATTTTGTCCATTAATTCTTTTTTTAGTATTAGAAATAATGTTTTCAAAAGCTTGTACATCTTTATCGGTATAATTATTATTCTCATTTTTTTTAGTCTCATTACTTTCTTGCTTTTTAATTTCTTTTTTTTCTATTTTATCTTGTTTTTTTTCTTCATATTTTGTGAAGATTGATAAATTATTTTCAATAAATTTAGTATTGAATTTGGCTTCCTCAAACGATTTATTTTTTAAAACTTCAATCAAAAATGTTTTATTCGTTTTAATTCCATCTATTTCAAATGACTCAAGAAAATTCTTCATTTTTTTTATTGTTTCATATCTGTTTTCTCCTTTGGCAATAATTTTTGCTATCATTGGATCATAATAAAATGAAATTTCATCTCCCTCACCAACTCCAATGTCTATTCTTATGCCTTTAGTAATTTCTGGAAGTCTTAATTTTGAAATTTTTCCAGGAGAAGGTAAAAAATTTTTTTTTGGATCTTCAGCATAAAGCCTACATTCTAATGAATTTCCTTTTTTTATTATGTCGTTTTGTAAAACCCTCGTAGAGTCCAAGTTTAATGCGTATTTTATTTGTAATTCAACAAGATCAACACCGGTTATTTCTTCAGTAACGGGGTGCTCAACTTGTATTCTTGTGTTCATTTCAAGAAAGTAAAATTTCTTTTGATCAATGTCGTATATAAATTCTATAGTTCCTGCTCCCTCATATTTTTGATCTGAAGCAAATTTTACAGACATCTCAGCCATTTTTTTAATTATTGATTGGTCTACTTTGGGAGCTGGACTTTCTTCAATTATCTTTTGAAATCTTCTTTGAATTGAACAATCTCTCTCATAAAAATGAACAGCTGATTTTTCGCCATATCCAAATACTTGAATTTCTATGTGTCTTGAGTTTCTAATAAATTTCTCTAAAAAAATATCACTATTTCCAAAAGCTTTTTTTGCAAGATTTTTTGTTTTATCTACTGCAGATTTTAATTCATTAAAATTATTAACAATTTGCATTCCTATTCCACCTCCACCTGCGCTAGCTTTAATTAAAATAGGGTAACCTATATTCGTACATTTTTTTTCTAAATCATTTGAATTTAAATCATCATTTTTTAAACCTGGACAAATAGGTAAATTACTTTTTATAGCAAGTTCTCTAGCTATATCTTTGTTACCCATTGAAGTTATACTATTTGGTTTCGGTCCTATCCAAATAAGTCCAGCATCAATAATATTTTGTGCAAATTCTGTATTTTCCGATAAAAAACCATATCCAGGATGAATAGCGTCAGCTTTAGTTTTCAGAGCTGCATTAATAATTTTTCTTGAAGATAAATAACTTTCTTGTGCTTTAGAATTTCCAATATGTACAGCTTCATCTGCTAATCTTACATGTTTACTTTTTTTATCTATATCGGAATAAACTGCAATTGAATGAATATTTAATTTTTTACAACTTTCAATTATTCTACAGGCAATTTCTCCTCTATTTGCAATAAGTATTTTTTTCATTTATTTTTTATTGCATTCTTCAATTTTGAGATAATTTCAACAGCGTTTGGTGTGTCTGAATGTACACAAATAATATCACAACCAACATCTATGTCAGTGCCAGATGTAGTTTTTACTTTCTTTTCTTTAATAGCTCTTAGAGTTCTTTCAGCAGCAAGATCACTATCATAAAGTGAATTTTTCCCTTTTGCTAAAACAAGTTTACCATTTTCGTCATAATCAAGATCAGCGTAAAATTCTGCAATAAAATTTAAACCTCTTTCATGTTTATAAACTTTCTCATGAGCTGTATGAGCCATTCCATATATGCCTACATTGAATGGAGCTACTGCATCCGCTATAGCTCTTGCTATTTCTTCATCTTTAGATGCCATAACATAAAGAGCTCCATGAGGTTTTATATGATTCAATGGCATCTCCATTTCATCTAAAAATGCTTTCAGGGCTCCAACTTGATACATAATATTATTTTTTAAATCTAATTTTGGCATTTTCATTTCTCTTCTCCCAAAACCCTGCAAGTCTGGAAATGATGGATGTGCTCCAACTTTTACATTATGTTTTTTTGCTAATTCCACAGTTTTTCTCATATGATTTGGGTCAGATGCATGAAAACCACAAGCAACGTTAGCTACATCAATTAAAGGCATTATTTCCTCATCATTTCCTGCTCTATAAATTCCAAAACTTTCTCCCATATCACAATTTAATTTAGTCATAAATTCCCCTTTATATTTGGCTTCTAATGTGTGGTGACCTAGCATAAAGAGCCACCATTGGAATAATTAATAAACCCAGAATGAATTGTTGAGCTTCCCAACTTAAACCCCATCCAATTAGCACTGTCGTTATAATCTGTAATATTAATACTCCAATTACACTTAATCCATATCCTCCATAACCACCTAATAAAGATGTTCCTCCAATTACAACAGCTGCTAAAGTTGTAAATAAATATATATCTCCAGCTCCTATAAAACCTCCTCCACTCCAGCCAAGAAGAAGTATTCCAGTTAAAGAAGCAAAAAATCCACTTATTACATAAGCTCCAATCCAATAACCTCTTTCTGAAATTGATAATCTTGATGAGGATAATCGACTACCACCCAAAGCATATAAATGCCTTCCCCATTTTGTTAATCTTAAACCCACTATAATTAAAATACTTGCTACAATCCAAATAATAATTACAGGAGGTATTGGTAGCCCAATTGTTTTACCATTCATGGCTGCTAAGTTTATCATCCATTGTGGAACTACTCCAAAAACTGTTCCAGCTGAAAAAGTTCCCATAGCAACAAGTATTTGAACTCCACCTTTAACAAAAAATCCAACTCCTAAAGTTAAAATTAATGCTTGTCCTTGTAATCTAAAACTTAAAATTCCATTAACCAAACCTATTAATAATCCAAGTATTAATACAGCTAAACAAGCTAACCAAGGAGGAACGCCTTTAGATATTAAAGACATTAAAGCAACATTTGAAGATCCAATTACAAAAGGTATTGATAAATCTAACCCACCCAATAAAGCTACAAAAGTTTGCCCTACAGTTGCCAAACCTAAGAAGGCAGCAAATACTAGCATTGATTTCATATTTAATAATGTCAAGAAACCAGGAATAGTTAATGAACCAATGATGAATAAGCCAATTAGTACAGATATTCCGGTAAATACACTTTTTGTACCTTTTATATATCGGCTTATTACGCCCATGAAGATTATAAATGCTAAGAAAATTAAAAATGAAACTAATGTTCTTCCTGAAAAGAAACCATCAGCTATAAATGATACAAATATAAAAATAAGAATTATACCCAGAAAAGCAATAGTCTTCCATTTATGTTCTCTAATATTTTTAAAAAAGAAATTTTCTTCATTTTCTTCTTCAATTTGTTTTTCTTCTTTAGGAAATTTAGTAAAAATATTTTGCTTTAGCTGTTCATCAATCCATCTTACAGAAAAATGGTACCAACCCCATAAAATTAATCCAGTTACTGCTATAGAATAAGTTACTATATTCATCCAATCGGCTCCATCGAACCAACCAAGTACAGCAGTCCCTATACCACATAGGATTGCAAAAAGTAGACCTAGACCTTTAAAGAATAAAAAAGCAGATCTTCTCATTTATTTAACCTCTTCCCATTGACTCAATTGTTTATCTCTAGCATTTTTCTCTCTGTAAATAGCCATGAACTGCCATACTAATGGAGTTATAGGTATACCAATAATAAATACTGCTAAAATTTTATAAAAGGAGTATCCAACAGAATAAAAAACTGCTGACCAAAGCGCTGCAGCGAATATAACAATGTACATATAGGGAGCAAATCTTCTGTAACTTGCTTTGTGACCCATATTTAGAAATAAGAAATATTGAAGTAAAAATACAGCTAAAATACTAAAAGCTACTTGAGAATATCCTGAGGTGACAGTCTCATAAAAAAATCTTTTGGTACCTTCATATTTAATTTGGCTTAAATCTCCAATATTTAACTCGCTAATAATTCTGGGTTGATAAAGAGATGGATCATCAGGAATAAACGTATTTCCACCCACAAAATAAGTAGCAATTATCGCCAAAACACCAAACCCAAATATATAAACATTGGTCAAATTTTTAATTCTTGAATGAACAAATGGAGCAGTTATAACAAATAAAAGAAGTATCACTAATATTACCCCATATCCTTGAATACCAAAGAAACTACTTTCAGAACTTTCAATCAAATTATTGTAAGAAACACCTTTTAATACAATTAAAGATAATGCAGCTAGAAAAAATAACATCGCTGTTGATTTAGTCCGCGGACTAAATTGAGGCAACATAGAAACGACAATAAGTGACGCTAACAAAACAACTCCAGCAAAATAAATTATACTATAAGTAGTTCCAGAAATAATAGATCCCTCAGAAATATTTGGAAAATAATTTATATTTTCTAAACTAAAATATTGAGGAGCAGATGTCTCAATACTGCTAATCTGATTAGATTGTAATGTTATTTGTTCAGTATCTTTCAATAAATCTTTTTCTTTGTCATCTGGATCAAAAATTAAGCCAGCAACTATTATGACAACCACTACCGCAAAAGTAATAGTTGAAGGACTCCTATGAACAGCTAAAAGATAAAGCAATAAAGCAACCCCAGCAATTCCTAATATTACGTAAAAAACTATAGTGCCAGGTGTTTCAGTTAATTGAACTACTCCATGTCCAGCAAGAGAACCACCTTTCGCTGTACCTGTGCCAGTCGTAGTTCCTTCTTCACCTTCTTCAACAATTATATTTCCTGTTGCGTCTACTTTTCTTACTTTTTGTCCTCTTCTGTCTTCATCTTTTTTATCTTTGTCAACTGCTTGTTCAATAACTATTGGTTGGTCATATACTTGATGAATTACAACAAATAAACCTGCAAACGCCATAAGAATAAAAAAGACCATTACCGACAAACCTTTTGTTATTCTTGTTACATATGGAAGTATAAGACTAACTAATAGAGCAATAACTAAAACTGCACCATATGATAAGTCCGAAACAAAGCTTTGTAGTCTCTCAAATTTAAATGTAACTAAAATATAATTTATTAAATATAAATTTAATGCACCTAAAATTGCACCAAACGCTCCTCCTCGACCTCCAGCTAAACTTGCACCTCCTAATACGAGCGCGGTAATACCCAGCAAAGTATATTTGGTTCCTTGCAAAGGATCTCCAGAACCAACTAAAGCTGTAAAACAAATTGCAGATAAAGCAGCAAACAATCCAGCAATTAGATGAGCAACAATTCTAACTAAATTAATTTTTACACCACTTGTAAAAGCAGCACGTTCATCAGCACCCATTAATTTAAGATGACCCCAAAATGCAGTATGTGTAATAATATAAAATAATATTGTTGCTAATATCATCAGAAGGAATATTTCATTAAAAATAGTAAAACCCTCTCCCCAAGGAATAAGCCAATCCGGAGCTATTCCACCTGGTCTTGGTAAAATTACAATATTAATTCCTGCAAAAGCTAAGTAACCTGCAAGTGAAACAATAATCGGTGACACTCTTACAAAACAAACAATTATTGCATAAAAAAATTGCCAAATTAAACCCATTGCAAACGCGTAGATGAACCATCCAACAGGTGTCTGCAAGTATCCTGCTGCATATAGTTGAATACTACTAACGTTGATAAAACCCATAAAAGGACCTATGGATAAATCAACCCCGCCTCTTCCAGCCATAGCAATAAATGTTAAAGCATAAGTGGTTAAAATTAACGGAGCAGTAAGCATTATTGCACTACCTATTCCAGATTGAGAAATAA
>QCJD01000017.1 GCA_003216255.1 Pelagibacteraceae bacterium AG-404-N13 | reverse complement strand
CTCTAACTGCAACTCCAATGGATGTATCAAAATCTTCATTTTGATTTATATGATCTTCAATTTGATTTCTAATTGTTTTTAATTGATCTACTGTAGTGTCATACTGAAGGGTAATGAACCAGCTGATTAGCCAGTTTGTTGTTTGGCTAACATTAATTACTGCATTTTCTGCAAACTGAAAATTTGGTATTATTGCTAAAGATTTATCAAATTTTCTAATTACTGTTGATCTAAAACCAATTTTTTCAACAATACCTTCGATAATTCCTTCAACCAATATCCAGTCGCCAATTTTAAATCTTTTTTCAACCAAAACTAAAATCCCTGAGATTAAATTTTTAAATAAATCTTGGGCTCCAAGAGCAACTGCAACACCAAATAATCCTAGTCCAGCTATAATTGGTCCTATCTTAATTCCCCATAATTCGAGAACTGCTGCAGCTCCCAAAATAAATATTAAAATTTTTAAGGACTTAATAATCCACCCTACTAGCTCTCTGGTTAGTAATTTATCTAAACCACTTAAAATATAAGAAACTGGTTCAATAATTTGGTGTATAATCCAAAAAATTAAAACTGTAATTAAAGTTCTATTTATATTATCAACAAATGATCTCGTCTCATCAGAAAAGGACATATAATAACTTGCAAAAAATACACCTAAAACGATTGGTAAAAATCTAGCTGGGCCTTCCATTGATTTAACAAATGCATCATCAAGTTTATTGGTTGTTCTTTTAGAAATTACTTCTAATTTTTTAATAATTAATTTACTGATTAGGCCTCTGAAAATAAGGAATATAAAAAATATTCCAATGCCAATTATTATTTGAAAAAAATCGATACCTAAAATTCCCTTTTCCCAAACTGATAAAAAAAGATCTTTGAAATTATTAAATACGCCCATAATTAAATTTTATATAGCAAAAACTCTTCTTCACCAGAATTAAATAAAAAAATTTTTTTCCATTTTATTTCATTCAATACTGAAGAGGTTTTTTCACCCAAACACATCAAATTAGTATTCATCCAATAATCTAATAAATTATATTTTTTTAGAAGGTTAAGGTAGTTTTTGGCACTATTTTCTGAATAAACATAGACCATATCAGGAATTGATGATTTTAAGCTATTAATAAATTCTTCGCCAATTTCTTCAACAGGAAGAACAGAATAATTAATTATTCTTTTAACTTTATATCCTTCAGAAATTAAATCTTTATCTAAGTTTGAAGATACAATTTCACCACTTACGTATAACAAGTTCCCGTATCTATTGTCAAAATTTTGTAAAATAACTTCTTTTAAATTATTAACATTTCCTTCGGCACAAAAAATGTTTTGAAATCCATTTTGTTTTGCTACGTTCTCTGTTGAAGAACCAACGCAAAAACAATTAATTTGTTTATTAATATTTGATGTATTTAAATTTTTAATAGCATTTGCACTTGTAAAAATGATTCCATTAAATTCATCAAAATTTACTTTATCATGACTTACATTTTTAATTTTTATTACCGGTAAATGAGAAACTTTGTGTCCCAAAGATTTAAACCTCAAAATTAAATCTTTACAATCATCTAGTGGTCTAGTTAGCAAAATATGCATTTTATCTTTTATAACTCCCTTTTGACTGAGATTTTAAAGCTTCACCTACTTCTCTTCCAAGTTCTTTTGCCAAATTTATATCTTTTGTATCTTTAATAAAATATCTATGTTTTCCATCTACTGAAAAAAGTTCTGCAGATAAACTAATATTATTTCCATCAATATTTGAAAAGGCTCCAACTGCAGTATCGCAATCACCTTCTAAAGTTTTTAATACTTCTCTTTCTGTATTGGCACGAATTCTGGAATGATTATCGTTTATTTTTTCTAATAATTTTTTAATTTCAACATCATTATCTTTGCATTGTATAGCTATAATTCCTTGGCCTGCACAAGGTATGAGATCATCTGTTTCAAATTCCTCTGTTATTTTGTCATTTATTTTTAAAGAATCGATTCCAGCCTTAGATAATATAATTGCATCATAATCCCCATTTTCCATTTTTTTGATTCGAGTATCTACGTTTCCTCTAATTAATCTATAATTTAAATCAGTTCTTTTATTTTTAAGTTGATATTCTCTTCTATAAGATGAAGTTCCAACAATAGAATTTGGTTTAAGATCATTAAATTTAATTTTTTTATTACTCACTAAAATTTCATTTGGAGAATTTCTTTTTAAAAAATAATTTGTCTCAAGACCATCAGTTTCAATCGATGGCATATCTTTAAGAGCATGAACAGCAATATCAATATTATTTTCTAATAATTCATCCTCAATTTTTTTTGAAAATAAACCTTTGCCACCCAAGTTAGAAAGTCTATCTTTTTGATTTTCATCACCCGTGGTTACAATTTTTTTTATTTCTATCTCTTTAGAAAAAACTTCTTTTAATTTAGTTTTTACATTATCCGCATAAATCATGGCTAAGCTGCTACCTCTAGAGCCAATTATAATTTTTTCTCTTTTCATAATTCTTATTTTTATTACATTCTTATAGTTTAATTGTATTAATTAAAAAAAATTTTTTATGGCTAAAAAAGCAATAATATTAGGGATAGAGACAAGCTGTGATGAAACCGCTGTATCTTTAATTCAGGATGACGATAGCGGTATACCTAAAATACTTTCCAATGTGATTTCAAGTCAGTTTGATATTCATAAAGAATTTGGTGGTGTAGTGCCAGAATTAGCTGCAAGATCTCATGTAGAAAAAATTGATTTAATTGCAAAGAAAGCAATTGAAGAAAGTGGAGTTAGTCTAGATAAAGTATCTGCAATTGCTGCTACATCTGGTCCTGGTTTAATAATTTGTTTAACAGTTGGTTTAAATTTTGGAAAAGCGATGGCATCATCTTTAAATGTTCCTTTTATTGGAGTAAATCATCTTGAAGGACATGCTTTAAGTCCAAAATTACATTCAAAGATTGACTATCCTTATTTATTACTTTTAATTTCTGGTGGTCACAGCCAATACTTAAGTGTCAATGGACTTGGTAATTATAAACGCCTTGGTACAACTATTGATGATGCCTTAGGAGAAGCTTTTGATAAAACTGCAAAACTTTTAGGAATTGAATTTCCAGGTGGGCCAAAACTAGAAAAATTTGCAAAAAATGGAGATCCAAATAAATTTGAACTTCCAAAACCAATCATAAACAAAGGTGGTTGCAATCTATCATTTGCAGGTTTGAAAACAGCTATTTTGAGAATAACGAAAACCATCAGTTCTCAGCAGGAAAAATTTGATCTTGCAGCATCATTTCAAAAAACAATTGAAGAAATTTTATACAAAAAAACAAAAATAGCTTTTCAAGAATTTAATAAAATTAATCCTAAAAGTAATAATAATATTGTAGTTGCTGGAGGTGTGGCTGCAAATGAAGGTATAAGAAATATACTTATTAAAGTAAGTAATGAGAACGGTTTTAAAGCTTTATTTCCAGATCTTAAATTATGTGGAGATAATGGAGCAATGATTGCAATGGTTGGTTTAGAAAAATATAAAATTAAAAAATTTGATAATTTAGATTTACCCGTATCTCCAAGATTACCTTTGGATAAAGATGCAAAATTTTTAAAAGGTGCTGGTGTTAAACTATAATTTTAGCTGGACTTGTAATCACACTTGGAAAAGAAGTGCAAAAAACACAGCTTGGTGTTTACTTGGATGTGCTATAGGAGATTTTGGCACTATATTATTTTTTCAATTAACAAAAATTCCATTTCCAGTTTTATATATAATGATTTTAGCAATCATAAATGGTTTAATAACCAGTATTATTTTAGAAACTTTAATTTTAATTAAACAGCAAATTCCTTTTTCAAAATCACTGAAAACTGCAATGGGTATGAGTTTTATTTCAATGCTAAGTATGGAAATAGCGATGAATACCACAGATTATTTTTTAACTGGGGGAGCTATTTTGAATTGGTGGGTTGTTCCTATAATGCTTTTGGTTGGGTTTTTGACACCATGGCCTTACAATTACTGGAGATTAAAAAAATTTAATCAAGCTTGTCATTAAATAAGGAACAAATTATTAAAGAAATAACTGTTAATAAAATACAATTTAAAAAATGAAATTTTTGTTAATTTTTTTATGCAGCTTAATTTTTTGCTTTAATGCTCAAGCAGGAAATAAAAATTTTTCTGGTTTTAAGTTGTTTGGTTCAGCTAACATAAATAATTTATCACCAATTTCTGAAAAATATAAAGGTAAAACTCCAGAGATAAATTTAGATAATGGAAAAGATTTAACTATAATTATATTTTCTCATGGAACCACTCGACCCCAAAAAAAAGAAAAATGTACTAAATCCTATAATAAAATTCCAGACTCTTTACGTGTTTTGGCAAATAGTGATAATACATATTTTTATTATTTGTGCTCCAAAGCTGTAGATGGTGGTAAAATAGGATCTTATATCTATAAAAGAAAAAAGGAAATAAATGTAGTTTTAGATCAATTAATATCTGTAGGAGTAAACCCAAAAAAAATATTTCTTGCAGGTCACTCTGCAGGAGGATGGACATCGCTTATGATGATGGATGAAGTTGAGAAGAAATTTAATTCAGCAATAGTTTTTGCACCAGCATTTGCTGGACCAAGAAGTGAAATAAATAAATATCCTAAATGGAGAAAAGAAGAGCGCCCGAGACAAGTAAAAAAAATGACTGAGGTTAAAGTTATAAAAGCTTTAATATTTGCTTACGAAGACGATCGATTTAATCGACCCGAAGAATTAATGTTCATAAAAGAACAATATCCTAATACAGTAGAGATGGTAAGTTATAACTGCGGTAAGGGACATAATACTGGTTATAATGACTGTAAGATTTCTGAAACAAAAAAAATAATAAAAAGATATTTGGAAAATCAAAAATAAGATTTATATTTAAAAACATATCCAAAATTATGGGACAAAAATGGCTATTAAAATCTGAACCTGATGTTTGGTCAATTGATAATCAGATTAAAATAGGTGCAAGGGGTGCTGACTGGGATGGTGTAAGAAATTATCAAGCAGCTAATAATTTAAAAAAAATGAAAAAAGGCGACCTTTGTTTTTTTTATCACTCTAACATTGGTAAAGAGATTGTTGGTATTGTTGAAGTAATAAAAACTGCTTTTATAGACCCGACAGATAAGATGAAGAAATTTGTTGCAGTGAAAGTTAAATTTAAAAGTAAATTAAAATGGCCTGTAACCCTTGAAAATATTAAAAAAAATAAGGATTTAAAAGATCTTTCACTGATTAAACAAAGTAGATTATCTGTAATGCCAATTGATACTAAAAGCTGGAAAATTATTTTGAAGATGAGTAGTATCCAATAAAAAAAAATCAATGCCGAAAAAAAAGAAAAAAAGAAAAGCAAAAAAAAAGAAAATAATAAAAAGAAAAAAGATTTCTAAAAAAAAAGTCGAACAAAACGTTGAGAAAGAGCTAGTTTATAAAACAAAAAAAGACTGGATCAGTAAAGCAACTGTAAATAAATCACAATACGAAAAAAAATATAAAGCGTCACTTTCAGACAATGATGGTTTTTGGAAAAAAGAGGGAAAAAGAATTAATTGGATCAAACCTTATACAAAAATTAAAGATGTAAGATATAGTAATTCAGATGTTAAAATAAAATGGTTTTATGATGGAACACTTAATGCTTCAGCAAACTGTATTGATAGACACTTAAAAAAAAATAAGGACAAAACAGCAATAATATGGGTAGGTGACGATCCAAAAGTCCAAAAAAAAATCTCTTACAAGGAACTTCACAAAGAAGTATCTAAAGCAGCAAACGGATTAAAAGAAATTGGTGTTAAGAAAGGTGATAGAGTAACAATTTATTTAACAATGATACCTGAGTTGGCATATACAATGCTTGCTTGTGCTAGAATCGGGGCAATCCATTCAATTATATTTGGAGGATTTTCTCCAGATAGTATTTCTGGGAGAATTAATGATTGCAAGTCTGATTTCGTAATAACTGCAGATGAAGGTGTAAGAGGAGGAAAAATCATACATCTTAAATCAATTATGGATGAAGCATTAGTTGAGTGTCCAAAAGTAAAAAAATGTGTAGTTGTAAAAAGAACTGGAAATAGAATTAACTGGGATTCTTCAAGAGATATTTGGTACCATGAAATGATAAAAAATGTTTCTAATAAATGTGATCCTGAAGAAATGAATGCAGAGGATCCTCTGTTTATTCTTTATACGTCTGGATCAACAGGAAAACCAAAAGGAGTTTTGCATACTACTGGTGGTTATATGGTTTATGCTTCAATGACTCATCAATATATATTTAATTATAAACCAAAAGATGTTTATTGGTGTACAGCTGATATTGGTTGGGTAACGGGTCATAGTTATATAATTTATGGACCATTGTCTAACGGTGCGACCACTATTATGTTTGAAGGAATTCCAACTTATCCTGACAATTCAAGATGGTGGCAAATAGTTGATAAGTATAAAGTAAATATTTTTTATACTGCTCCAACAGCAATACGTGCACTTATGAGAGATGGTGATAAGCCAGTAAAAAAGACTTCAAGAAAAACTCTAAAATTATTAGGAACTGTAGGAGAACCTATAAATCCAGAAGCTTGGCAATGGTATTATAAAACGGTTGGAGACTCGAGATGTCCTATAGTTGACACTTGGTGGCAAACAGAAACTGGGGGGATTTTAATAAGTCCACAAACGGGTGCAATAAACTTGAAACCTGGTTCAGCAACAAAACCTTTTTATGGGATTAAACCAGTAATCGTAGATAAGTCAGGTAAAGTTTTAAAAGGAGAAGCGCAAGGTAGACTCTGTATAGCTCAATCATGGCCTGGCCAGATGAGAACTGTATATGGTGATCATAAAAGATTTATAGAAACATATTTTTCTCAATTTGATGGAAAATATTTTACAGGTGATGGCTGTCGAAGAGACAAAGATGGATATTATTGGATAACAGGAAGAGTAGATGATGTAATTATAGTTTCAGGTCATAATTTAGGAACTGCAGAAATAGAAAGTGCGTTTGTAGCTCATCCAAGAGTAGCAGAAGCTGCAGTAGTTGGTTTTCCACACGATATAAAAGGAAATGGGTTATACTGCTATGTAACTTTAAATGCAGGTGAAACTCATTCTTTAGATTTAGAAAGAGAATTAAAACTTTGGGTAAGAAAGCAAATTGGCCCTATTGCAACTCCTGACTTAATTCAATTTTCTCCTGGGCTTCCAAAAACAAGATCGGGAAAAATAATGAGAAGAATTTTAAGAAAAATTGCTGCCAATGAGCATGATCAATTAGGGGATACTACTACATTAGCAGATCCAAGTGTTGTAAAAAGCTTAGTTGAAGATAGAAAAAATATTTAAATATCGACTAATTTTATAAATTCCTTTTCAATATTTTCCCATTTTAAAATCATAGAATTTAAAACAATTTTTCTATCTAAAGTTTTTAATTCTTTTGCAACTGGTGCCCACTCATATAATGCTAAAGCACTTTCATTGAATGGCCAAGATTTATAATAATTATTCCATTCTATTTTTTGCAATCTTTTATTGAAAGTTTCTTTTCCATTTTCAATTACATCTTCGGGCATTTTATTTTTTAATTCATCATTTAAGATTTTTTCATAAATTCTTTTTGCATGGTCCATATCTTTAAAATTATAAAAAACGTTTAGATAAGATAGTGTATAAAAAGTTAAGTCTTGTAGTGCTATTGCATAAATATTCCATTTGGCTTTGTTAATTGAGGTTAAGAATATTTCATCATCAAAATGCAAAACATATTTAGTTCCCATTCTTGTTTTTAAATAACTGTACAAGGTAACTTGAGATATCCAGGCTGACTTTTGCTGAATGAAAATCTCTAGATCGTCAATATTTTTAATTTTTTTCTTAGGAATAAAAGCTTTGAATAAAGAAAAAAGATAAAGCCTAAAATCTTCAAGTTTAATATCTTTTAAGTTAAATCTATATTTTAGGGCCATTTATCTACTATTAGTTGTTATATATTACAAAAAGACTTTTAATTGGAGCATTTTTTAGGGTTTCAATCTATCACATTTTGAGTATGGTAATTTTTTTTAACCTATAGGGAGTATAAAAAATGTCAAAACAAGCTCAACACTGGGAAAAAACCAGAGGTTTGCTATTTGTTACTTTAGCGATCTGGTTCGTTTTCTCGATTGGCATCTTTCTCTTCGGCGCCGAAATGAATGAATCTAACTTTAGACCATTTGGTTATCCATTAACATACTGGTTTACATGTCAAGGATCTCTTGGAATCTTCGTAATTTTAATTTTCTGGTTTGCAAACAGACAAGAAAAAATTGATGAAGAGTTCGGCTTTACTGAAAAGGAGGATGACTAGATGATTAAAGGAAAGTTTATAGATAACTTACCTAAGGTATATGGAATTTATACTGGTGGTTTCCTTGTATTCATAATTTTAATGGCCATAGCAGAGTCGGCTGGTATGTCAGCGAAATTGATTGGTATCTTTTTCGTAGCATTTACAGTTGGTATCTACGCACTAATTGGTTATCTATCTAGAACACTTCAACTTGACGCTTATTACGTAGCTGGAAGACAAGTTCCAACAGTATTTAACGGTATGGCAACAGCAGCAGACTGGATGTCTGGTGCATCATTCGTTGCAATGGCAGGTGGAATTTACTTTAAAGGCTATGGTTATATGGCTTTATTAGTTGGATGGACTGGTGGATATGTATTAGTTGCATCTTTGCTAGCACCATACTTGAGAAAATTTGGATGTTATACAGTTCCAGATTTTATCGGTACAAGATATGGCGGTAATTTAGCTAGAGTATGTGCTGTAATAGTATTAACAGTTGCTTCATTTACTTATGTGACAGCTCAGATTAATGCAACAGGAACAATTGCTTCTGTAGCATTAGATATTCCATTTGGAATAGCTGTGTATGTTGGTTTAGCAAGTATATTAATTTGTTCTATGCTTGGAGGAATGAGAGCTGTTACTTGGACACAAGTTGCACAATACATCGTTTTAATTATAGCTTACTTAATACCTGTATTTTGGATCAGTAACAAATTGGGTGCGGGTTTCTTCCCACACTTTATGTTAGCTGATGAAGTTGCAAGAATTGCTGAATTAGAACAACAATTCGGTTTTGTTAAAAATTCTGCAGCAGATCTAAAGACAGTACCAAAAGGTTTAGCTGGAATAACTAAAGCACACTCAGCTGTAAACGCAACGCCTTGGGCATTTATTTCATTAGCTGTTTGTATGATGGCAGGAACAGCATCATTACCTCACGTTATGATGAGATACTTTACAACACCAAGCGTAAAATCAGCTAGAAGATCAGTAGGTTGGTCATTATTCTTTATCTTTTTACTTTATTCCTCTGCTCCAATGTTAGCGACACTATCTAAATTATCTTTGATAGATCCTAACTTGGCGACTGGAATTATTGGTAAATCGATATCTGAAGTTCAATCAATTGATTGGTATCAAAACTGGAACCAAGCAAACTTAATGTTCATTAGCGACTTTAACGGGAATGGAACTCTAGAATTAAATGAGTTTTTCATGGGTGGTAAAGCCGTAGTATTAGCAACTCCAGAAATTGCTGGATTACCTTATGTAATTTCAGGTCTAGTTGCTGCTGGTGGTATGGCAGCTGCCATGAGTACTGCTGATGGATTAGTTTTAGCAATTGCAAATGCTTTATCTCATGACTTGTACTACAAGATCATTGACCCTAAAGCAGAAACTGCAAAAAGATTAATTGTAGCAAGGGTTCTTCTTGTGATAATTGGTTTTGCTGGAGCAACTATTGCAGCTCTTGAGATTCAAGGTATCTTAGGCTCAGTTATATGGGCATTTGACTTTGCGATGTCAGGATTGTTCTTCCCACTTGTATTAGGTGTTTGGTGGAAGAGAGCAAATGCACCGGGTGCTGTTGCAGGAATGCTTCTAGGTCTAATCTCTGGTACAGCGTATCTAGTTTGGGTACGTAATGGTGGAGCTGGATTCTGGGGTGTTACTCAACTAACATTCGGAATAGTTGGATCATTAGTTAGTTTAGTATCAATGGTAGTTGTTAGCTTAATGACTAAAGCTCCAGATGCTGCGACTCAAAAAATGGTTGATGAAGTACGTGTACCTAGCGGTAGAACTGTACTTGGTAAACAACATTAAATAATTAATTTTAAGGGGCGAATTTTTTCGCCCCTTATCATATTTTTAAAACCTTAAATTTTATGTCAGCAAACTTTCATCCTTTTGTATATTTAATTGATTATATCATGGGTGTAATAATGTGGACTTTAATTGGAAGAGTTGCAATGAATATCTTCCAAAGAGAAGACTCTGAATTTTTTTTCATGAAAGTTTTTGTAAAATTAACTGATCCACTTATTAAGATGTTTGGTCCAATAACACCTTCGTTTATAATTAAACCCATTATACCTCTTTATGTAGCATGGTTCTTTTATATGTTTAGGTTTTATTTAATGCCTTATCTATTAGGTTATTCAGTGATGGGAATGCTATCATTTCCTTTAGAAAGTGAAATTGCAATACAAATTTATCAAATTTTTGGTAAAAATTAATTCAAAAAAAAAACAAAAATTGATAGTACTAAGTCAATCAATTAATGAAAAAAATACAAATTTCGCCATCGATTCTATCTGCTGATTTTAGCCAGCTAGGAAAAGAGATTAAAAAACTAGAAGATGGAGGCGCTGATCTAATTCATGTTGATGTAATGGATGGTCATTTTGTGCCTAATTTAACAATTGGACCCCCAGTTATAAAAGCTTTAAGAAATTATACAAAATTACCATTTGATGTGCATTTAATGATTTCTCCTGTACATAAATATATCAAAAATTTTGCAGAAGCTGGCTCAGATATAATAACAATACATCCTGAAGCTACTGAAAATTTAAATGAATCAATTTCTCTAATTAAAAGATTAAATAAAAAAGTTGGAATATCATTAAATCCAGATACAAACATAAGCGTAATTGAATCTGAATTAAAAAATATTGATTTAGTTTTAGTAATGAGTGTTTTCCCTGGATTTGGTGGACAAAAATTTATACCTGAAACTATAAAGAAAATTAAAGATCTGAAGGAAATTAAAGATAAGAATAACTATAATTTTGATATCGAGGTTGATGGTGGGATTAACTTTTTAAACTCTAAAGATGTTATAAATGCTGGAGCAAATATTTTGGTTTCTGGAACTACAATTTTTAAAGAAAACAATGGAGACATAAAAAAAAATATAGAAAAACTTAAATCAAAATAAAATGTTTTTGAAAAGTTCTATAAGTTTTATCGAAGAATTTTTCTCCCTATTATTTGATAAAATAAGAAAAGTTTATTTAAAGTCTAATATTTATAACAAAAAAATTTCTATAATTGAAAACCATACTTTGGGCTATAAGCCAAGCTTAAGCATTTTGAACTGTATAATCAAATATGAAAAAAAAAATAAAATTGAAGATTATTATGTTAACGCAATATGGGAAAAGAAAATTAATAGTAAGGATTTAAAAAAATTAAACAGTTTTTATTGGCTTTTTACAATTGATCTTAAATCGTCTAAAAAAATAACTCATTCTATTATTCAAAATTGGATAGATAAAAACAAAAATTATAATTCTGAAATTTGGGAAATAAATACTTTATCTAAAAGAATAATTTCTTGGATTGCAAATTCTAAATTAACTTATGAAGATACTTCTGATGAGTACAAATTTATTTTTAATAGAATAATTATAAAACAAGTTAATCATTTAATTAATGAAATCAATAGATCAGAAGTTTTTGACAATAAAATGATAGGATGCACAGCAATTATATTAACTGGATTATCATATAATCATGAAAAATTTATATCTTATGGATTAAATTTATTGAAAAAAATAATCAATTCATCTTTTGACAATGAATATTTTCCTAAATCTAGAAACATAAGACAATTAGTATTTTATTTAAAATATTTTGTTTTAATTAGAGAATTATTAAAAGAGTCATTAAATGACATTCCTGAATTTCTAAACGAAATAATTTATTATCTTGGTAAAGCTTACAATTTTTCTTGGGGATCTATTAAAGAAAGTTTATTGTTTAATGGTAATCACGTTTCAGATTTATCTGATTTTGATAAATATCTAAATCTTTATAAATATAAGTTCTCAAATGAAAGACATGAATTAGGAGGTTATTCAATACTTAAAAATAAAAGTGTTGTTTTAGCAATGGACTCTGGATCAACTCCCGATAAAAAATATTCTAATGACTACCAAAGTGGACCTTTATCATTTGAGACAATATACAAAGGTAATAAAATAATTTGTAATTCAGGTTATTTTCAAAATCAAAATCATAAATTGAATACTATTTCAAGATCAACTGTAGCTCATTCAACTTTAGTATTAAATAATAAGTCTGCCTCTAATTTTAAAAAAAAAAATAATAAAACTATTTTAGAAAATGGATTAAAATCTATAAATAGTAATATTATTTTTCAAAAAAAATTCTGGAGCATAAAAGGGTCACACAACGGTTACCAAAAAGAATTTGGAATTATACACGAAAGAGCAATAGAATTTTTTCCGGAGTCTAATAAATTTTTAGGTAAAGATAAATTAATTAAAAAGAAAAATTATGTACCTACTACTTTTGAAATAAGATTTCATTTAATGCCGAACACTAAGGTTACAAAAACACAAGATAATAGAACTGTTTTAATAGAACTGGAAAATTCGGGTTGGAAATTTTTTACAAATCATGGTCTCATAGGTATTGAAACTGGATTATATTTCGGTAAAAAAAATACTTATATTGAAAACCAGAATATTTTTATATCTGGAAATACTCAAAAAGAGGATCAATTGATTGAGTGGGAAATAAGTAAGATAAAATGAGCAAAATTAAACAAGCACTTATATCTGTATCAGACAAAAATAAATTAAAATTAATTTTAGGAATTTTGAAAAAATTCAAAATAAAAATAATTAGTTCAGGCGGGACATATAAAGAAATAAAACGATTAGGTTATCAATGTAAAGAAGTATCAAAATTCACTAATTCTTCTGAACTTTTAGAAGGAAGAGTAAAAACATTACATCCAAAAATCCATGCAGGAATTTTAAACAAAAGAAATAATAAGTCTCATAAAAAACAAATGGTATTGAATAAATATGAAAGTATAGATCTTGTTATTGTAAATTTTTATCCATTTGAAAAAACTCTTAAAAAAACAAAAAATAAAAAAAAAATAATTGAAAATATTGATATTGGCGGTCCTACTCTAGTGAGATCTGCAGCAAAAAATTATAGTGACGTAACTGTAGTTACAAATATAGATCAATATAGTGAACTAATAGATGAACTTAAAAAAAATAAAGGATCAACTAGTATTGAATTTAGGCAAAAATTATCAGAAGAAGCTTTTACCGAAACAGCTTATTATGACTCGGCTATAACTAATTATTTTAATAGTTTATCAAAAAATAATTTTCCAAAAAAAAAATTGATTTATGGAAATCTAATTGAGAAATTAAGATATGGAGAAAACCCTCACCAAAAAGCTGCAATTTATAGTTACAATAAATCGCTTGAAATTAAGCAACTACACGGAAAAAAACTTAGTTATAATAACTACAATGATTTATACTCTGCTTTAAGTATATCTAAGAGCCTTCCTAAAAATACCGGCACCGTTATAGTTAAACATGCAAACCCTTGCGGTGTATCTATCCACAAAGAAAAATTGGGGAGTTACAAAAAAGCACTTGGATGTGATCCTATTAGTGCTTATGGAGGAATAGTAAGCTGCAACTTTAAGATAAATAAAAAGTTAGCTATGGAAATAAGTGAATTTTTTTTTGAAATCATTATTGGAAACGGATTTGAAAAAGAAGCAATTAAAATTTTAAAAAAGAAGAAAAATATTAGAATTATCGATGCTTATAATTTAAATATAAATAATTTTTATAATTTAATTTCAAATTTCAATACGTTTCTTTTACAGAGTCCAGACAATGAGGTTATAACAAAGAAAAACTTAAAAATTGTTTCAAAAAAAAAACCAAATAATAAAACACTTAAAAATTTAATTTTTGCGTTTAATGTTTGTCGCAATGTTAAGTCTAACGCAATAGTTTTAGCAAAAAATGAGACTACTGTTGGAATAGGATCGGGTCAACCAAGTCGGCTAGATAGTTGTAAGATTGCTGTTGAAAAAATGAATAAATTTAAAAAAATTAATGAAAATAATGAAATAGTTGCAGCTTCTGATGCTTTTTTTCCTTTTGTAGATGGAATAGAAAAATTAGTTCAGTCAGGTATTTCAGCAGTAATTCAGCCATCTGGATCAATTAGAGATAAAGAAATTATTAAATTTGCAAATCAAACTAATACTATATTAGTTTTTTCTAATACTAGACATTTTAAACACTAATTAACTTATCAATTTTTGCAGCTAAAACAAAATCACTCTCGTGCAATCCTTTAATTGCGTGCGTAAATATTTTAATTTTAGCATATCCCCACCCAAACCAAATATCTGGATGATGTCCCTCATTCTCTGCTATATCACCTACTTTATTAATAAAATTTTGACTATCTTTAAAATTCTTAAATTTAAATTCTTTTATTAAAAAGTAAATTTTGTTTTCATCTGCTTCAACTTTCCAACCATCTACCATTTTAAGATATTTATGAATTTCTGTTATATCAAAATTTGGTATGCCGCCTTCACATGGGATACATTTTTTATCTGCTAAATCAGTCATAATATTTGGAGCGGGCAATGGGACTCGAACCCACGACCTTCTCGTTGGCAACGAGACGCTCTACCACTGAGCTATGCCCGCTTGTAAGAGTTTATTATAAATATCGGTTTTTAGAATTGCAAGAAATAAGAATAATTTTAAAATTTTATGTTATTTTTTGATAAAATTTCTATCATTGGTTTAAGAAAATTTTTATATTTCTTCCACTCCTCAGAACTATTTTTGTAAATTTTTTTTCTTACTTGTTGAAATGAAGATGTTTCAACTGGTCTCTTATTTTTATAAAATTCCAGAAGATGGTTTTCCCATTTTAATCCTAATTTTTGAAATATTTTTTTAATATTATTTTCATTATCTTCGACAAAATCTTCATACACAATTTTGATGAATTTATTGGGATATTTATTTTCCCAAAAATTCATTAAATCTCTATATAATAAGTAAAACTCAGCTATATACTCCTGACTATATGTAAACGCCATATCAGGATTACTAAACTCGGATTTATAAATTGACCAACATATAGCCATTGGGTTTCTTACTAAATGTAATATTTTAGACTCGGGCATAGAATTTAAAATAAATCCAATCCATTTAAAATTACCTGGTAATTTATCTGTTATGAATTTTTTATTAGATAGATTGGCTATTTTTGACAAATATTCTTCTCTAATAAATTTTGTAGTATTAATAAAATTCTCATTATTTTTCCAATTAGAATTTTCAATTACTAATGGCAGAATACTTAATTCTCCACCACCATATACAGCAGAGTGATTTGAAATAATTTGCTCTATTAGACTTGTCCCAGATCTTGGCATTCCTAATATAAAAATTGGTGTTGAGTTAAAATTATTTGAAAAATCAAAAGTTTTTGTATCAATTTGAAAATATTTTTTAATTTTTTTAAAATCTCTTGATTGTTTTTTAAATGATTTCTCAATCTCATTTGATTTAAAATTACTTGCTAATTTTAAATATTTGAAACCAAGATCCTTATTATTGATATCAAAATATGATTTACTTAAAGCATAATACATTTTAAAGTTTTGGGCTTGTGGCTCCCTTTTTTCCTCAATTAAATCTTTTAGTTTCAAAAAAATTGGGTCTTCTTCGCTAATTTTTTTTGCTGAGGAATAGGCATAATAAGCTTCTGAATTAAATATATCTATTTCAATTGCTTCTATTAAATATTTCAAACCATTTTCAAAATTTCCTAATATTAAATTTATTGAACCTATATTATTAATAGACTCAACAAATTTTGGGTTTAGCTCTAATGTCCTTTTATAATTATTTAACGCTTCATCAAATTTTTTTTCGGATCTATATAAATTAGCTAAATTAAAATAGGCTCCAATATTTAAATTATCAGATTTTATTGCTTCCATATAATTGGAAATTGCATTTTTATTATCACCTAATTTTTTTTGTGTGTTTGCAAGATTATTATAAGCTTCTGAAAAACTTTTGTTTAATGATATTGCTTTTTTGTATAGATGTACAGCTTCATGAAATTTATTCTGAAT
>QCJD01000016.1 GCA_003216255.1 Pelagibacteraceae bacterium AG-404-N13 | reverse complement strand
GCTAGAGCTAAATCAATTTATAATTTTATTGAATGGAGACACTTACTTACCTTAGGAAATAAAGCTACATTTACTGAATATAAACAATTCATTGAAAAATTTGAAGATTATCCAAGATTAAATAGAATTAAATATTTAGCTGAACATAAGATATCTTTAAATAATCAAACACCAGATGAAATAATAAATTGGTTTCAAAAATATCAGCCAATTAGTGGCTTTGGTGAAATGATGCTGGGTGAAAGCTTAATTAAAAATGGAAATAAAGAAAAAGGATTAAAATTAGTTAAAAAAGGATTTATAAGAGCCGATTTATCAAAAGGTGATTTAATTTATTTTAGAAAAAAATTTAAAAAATACCTGTCTAAAGATGATTACATTAAAAGAGCTGATTATTTAGCCTGGGAAAACAAATACTGGGATCTAAAACGAATGCTAAGATATTTGCCAAAAGATTTCCAAAGCTTGTATACAGCTAGACAATTATTGATGACTAGAGGTTATGGTGTTGATGCAGCAATTAAAAGAGTTCCGCAAAAATTGAAAAATGATCCTGGATTAAATTATGATAGATTAAAATGGAGAAGAAAAAAAGGTCGAGTTGATAGTTCTTTAGAAATTTTACTAAAAATTAAAAATACAAAAGATTATATGATAAGACCAGACAAGTGGTGGGTTGAAAGATTTATCTTGGCAAGGTCTTTGATTTATAAAAAGAGATATGAAACTGCATATAAATTAACTAGTAATCATGCTCTTTCAGAAGGTCCAGAGTTCGCTGAAGCAGAATGGATGAGTGGCTGGATTGCTTTAAGTTTTCTTAATGATCCTTTATTAGCAAAAAATCATTTTATAAAATTTTATAATAATGTTGGTTATCCTATAAGTCTATCTAGAGGTGCTTATTGGCTTGGTAGAACTTTTGAAAAACTTAAAAATTATGATGAGTCAAATAAATGGTATTTAGAAGGTTCAAAATACTTAACTACCTACTATGGTCAATTATCTCACATGAAGGTCAAACCTAATGAAAATTACCAATTAGATAGTCTGATGGAACTAGATAAATCGTATATTCAAGAATTTTATAATAAAAAATTAGTAGCAATAGTATATCTTTTGCATGAATTAAAAAAAAGCAAATACACAAAACATATTTTAAGATATTTGGCTAACGAGGATATTGATAAGGGAAGCGAAATTTTAGCTGCAAAATTAGCCACTGATATTTCAAGATTTGATTTTGCTATTCAGGTTTCAAAAATTGCCTCTTACCAAAAGAGATTTCATAACAAGTACAATTATCCAATCATAAGCACGCCTTCTAAGGTAGGTAACAGAAAAATTCCTGAGTCTGCTTTAATTCTTTCTATAATTAGGCAAGAGAGTGAATTTGATATTAGCGCAAATAGCAGAGTTGGTGCTCAAGGTTTAATGCAGTTGATGCCTTACACTGCAAAAACAGTTTCAAAACAAGCTAAAATTGGTTACTCAAAATCAAAATTAACAAAAAGTCCTGAATATAACATTAACTTAGGATCTTTTTATATTGCAGGATTAATTTTAGAATATGATGGATCTTATCCTTTTGCTATAGCAGCTTATAATGCTGGACCAAAGAGAGTTAAATATTGGAAAAAACTAAATAAAAATCCTCAAAAAAATCAAATTGATTATGTTGATTGGATTGAATTAATAAAATTTAAGGAAACAAGAAATTATGTTCAAAGAGTTTTGGAGAACTTTAATGTTTATAGGTATATTTTGTCTCAGAAGCCTATTTTTCTTAAAGATTTTTTTAAAGATGAGCCTTTATATTAAAATTATGGCGGTGAGGGAGGGATTCGAACCCTCGGTACGTCATTATAACGTACGGAAGTTTAGCAAACTCCTGGTTTAAACCAGCTCACCCACCTCACCTTTTTTGTTACTAGTGTGTAACTTGAAATCATTGAATATTCAATATTAATCAAGTAATTTCTGGCAATTATGAATAATAAATATTCTATCTTTTCATTAATTAAAAACGCTTTTACCCAACATGAAAATTGGCAACAAGCTTGGGGTAATCCTGAGCCAAAAAAAGAGTATGATGCGGTTATTGTTGGTGGTGGTGGTCATGGACTTGCAACAGCTTATTACCTAGCAAAAAAACACAATATGAAAAATATCGCTGTTGTTGAGAAGGGTTGGATTGGAGGTGGTAATACTGGAAGAAATACCACAATAATTAGATCTAATTATTTGTGGGATGCTAGCGCTGGTTTGTATGATCATGCCTTAAAAATTTGGGAAAATCTTTCTCAAGAATTAAACTATAATGTAATGTTTAGTCAAAGAGGTGTTATGAATTTAGCTCATAACCTGCAAGATGTTAGAGATTTAAAAAGAAGAACTCATGCGAATAGATTAAATGGAATTGATGCAGTTTGGTTAAATACAGAAGAAGTTAAAAAATTTTGTCCTATTATAAACACATCCCCAGATATAAGATATCCTGTATTAGGAGGAACTTTACAAAGGAGAGCGGGTACAGCAAGACATGATGCTGTTGCTTGGGGATACGCAAGAGGTGCAGATGAAATGGGAGTTGATATAATACAAAATTGCGAGGTAAAAGGTATTAAAAGAAGTGGTGACATTATTGAGGGAATAGAAACATCAAAAGGATTTATTAAAACAAAAAAAGTAGGGGTAGTTGCAGCTGGACATTCTAGCGTGATAGCTAATATGGCCGGCTTAAAACTACCGTTAGAAAGCAAACCTTTGCAAGCTTTGGTTTCAGAACCAGTAAAACCAATAATTGATACTGTTGTAATGTCTAATGCTGTTCATGCTTATGTAAGCCAATCTGATAAAGGTGAATTAGTTATTGGAGCTGGTACAGATGCTTATGTTTCTTATACTCAAAGAGGAAGTCATGATGTTGTTGAAGGAACATTAAAAGCTATTTTAGAACTTTATCCAATATTCAGTAGAATGAAAATGTTAAGGCAATGGGGTGGAATAGTAGATATATGTCCTGATGCGAGTCCAATAATAAGTAAAACTAGCATCAAAGGTTTATATTTCAATTGTGGTTGGGGTACTGGAGGATTCAAAGCTACTCCAGGATCAGGAGACTTATTTGCACATACAATTGCAAATGATGAACCTCATAAATTAAATGCAGCATTTAATATTAATAGATTTGTAAGTGGTGATCTAGTTGATGAACATGGTGCGGCTGCAGTAGCTCATTAATGTTTATAATCAATTGTCCTTATTGTGGAGAAAGAGATCAGAGTGAGTTCACTGCAGGTGGTGAAGCTCACATAGAAAGACCAAAACAACCAACGGAACTTAGTGATGATGAGTGGGCAGAGTTTTTATTTATGAGAAAAAATATAAAAGGAGTTCAATTTGAAAGATGGAATCATGCTCATGGATGTAGAAAATGGTTTAATGTGGTTAGAGATACAACAAATGACAAAATTCATGCTGTTTATAAAATGGGTGAAAAACCTTCTATAGATTAATTAATGCCAAATTATAGAGTTAAAAAAACTGATTATGTAGACCAAACGAATAGAATATCATTTAAATTTGATGGAAAAACTTACTTTGGTTTTAAAGGAGATACTTTAGCTTCCGCACTACTTTCTAACGGAATTCATTTAGTTGGTAGAAGTTTTAAATATCATAGACCGAGAGGGATAATGACATGTGGATCAGAAGAGCCAAATGCGATATGTCAGATCAATCCAGGCACAGATTTAACAGAACCTAATGTTAGAGCGACAGAAATTGAACTTTATGAAGGTTTAGAGGCAAGCAGTCAAAATTGTTGGCCTAACGTCAATTTTGATATTGGCGGAATAAACAATTTTATATCTCCTTTTATACCTGCTGGTTTTTATTACAAAACATTTATGTGGCCTAAAAGTTTTTGGAAAAATATTTATGAACCTTTAATCAGAAAATCTGCAGGACTAGGTAAGTCCCCTACTCTTCCTGATCCTGATTTGTATGATCACAAACATATTCATTGTGATATTCTTGTAATAGGTGGAGGAATTTCTGGAATTATAGCAGCTAAAATAGCAGCAAAAAGTGGTTCTAACACTATTTTAATTGATGATAAAAATACTTTAGGGGGATCCACTATATTTCAGAATAATGAAAACTTTAAAATTAATGATGAGATTTCTAAAGATTGGTTATTTAAAGAAATTGAAGAATTAAAAAAATTAAAAAATTTAACCATAAAAACAAGGACTAGTGTTGCCGCTTATCATAGTTATAACTATCTTTTAGCTAAAGAAAATTTAACAGATCATTTGTCAAAAAATAACAAAACTTCTAATATAAGACAAAGATTATGGAAAATAAGATCTAATAAAGTAATTATTGCTTCAGGGGCTATTGAAAGACCACTTGTTTTTAATAATAATGATAGACCTGGAATAATTTTAGCAAGTTCTGTTAATAAATATCTAAATTTTTATGGAGTTATATGTGGCGAAAACAATTTTGTTTTTACTAACAATGATAGTGCATACGAAACAGCTTTATCTTTATTTGAGAAAGGAATACAAATAAAAATAATTGATATTAGAAAAAAAACTAATTCTAAAATAGTTAAACGAGTAGAAAAATTAGGTATAGATATTTATTGGAATTCTACAGTTACCAATACATTTGGTTATAGAAAATTAAATTCTATAGAAATAATGAATTTGTCTGAAGATGGCTCGAATGTAATCGGTAAAAAAATTAAAGCAAAGTGTGATTGTTTAGCAGTTAGTGGTGGTTGGACACCAATGGTTCATATGCATACTCAATCTGGTGGTAAACTTAATTTTAGAGAAAGTGATCAAGTCTTCTTACCAAAAGAATTAGACTCTGAACATATTAGTGTTGGCTCATGTAATGGAGATTTTGAGCTGGATGATATAATTAAAAATACCAATGAAAAAGTTAAATCTTTATTAAATCTTAAAGAAACTGAATTTGAAAAAACTTATGTAAGTTGTACTAAAGAATTAGATAAAAGAAATATATGGTTGTTACCTAATAAAATTACATTAGGTAAAACAAAATCATTTATTGATTTTCAAAATGACTCAACAGCAAAAGATATAAAACTAGCTCTCAGAGAAGGTTTTAGATCTATAGAGCATGTAAAAAGATATACCACCACTGGAATGGCAACAGATCAAGGTAAATTATCGAATATGCACGCTCTTGGAATAATTTCAGAAACAGCCGGTGTTAAGATGGGTACACTAGGTACAACAACGTTCAGACCACCTTTTACACCATTAACATTTGGAGCAATAGTTGGCAGAAATGTTGGACAATTCTTCGATATAACAAGAAGAACATCTATTCATGAATGGCATATAAAAAATAATGCTAAATTTGAAAATGTAGGTCAATGGAAAAGACCTTGGTACTACCCAAAAGAAAATGAGAATATGCATCAGGCTGTTCAGAGAGAAAGTAAAGCGGCTAGAGACAGTGCTGGTATTTTAGATGCTTCAACACTTGGAAAAATTGATATTCAAGGATCTGATGCTTCTGAATTTCTAAATCGCGTTTATACAAATGCTTGGTCTAAATTAGCTATTGGAAAATGTAGGTATGGACTTATGCTTAATGAAGATGGCATGGTTTATGACGATGGAGTCACAACTCGTTTAGGTGATAATCACTTTTTAATGACTACAACAACAGGAGGAGCAGCAAATGTTTTGTCAAAATTGGAAGATTACTTACAAACAGAATGGCCTGAACTTGATGTTTTTTTAACTTCTGTAACAGATCAATATTCAACAGTTAGTATCTGTGGACCTAATTCAAAAAAAATATTAATAAAATTATTTCCAAGTGTAAACTTTAATGATGATGATTTTACACATATGTCTTTTAAAAACTCAACTATAAATAATATTAATTGCAGGATTATGAGGATAAGTTTTACTGGTGAACTGAGTTATGAAATTAATATAGAAGCAAAGTATGGAAAATCTTTATGGGAAAAATGCATAGAAGCTGGAAAGGACTTTAACATTACACCATACGGAACAGAAACTATGCATTTATTAAGAGCTGAAAAAGGTTTTATAATTGTTGGACAAGACACAGATGGAACTATGACACCTATAGATTTGCAAATGGATTGGATTGTTAGCAAAAAAAAATATGATTTTATCGGAAAAAGATCATTGTATAGAAGTGATACTATTAGAGAAGATAGAAAGCAGTTAGTAGGTCTTTTGACTGAAGATCCAAAAGAAATCTTAGAAGAAGGTGCACAAATTGTTTCTAATATAAGTAAAAAACCAGTTGAAATGCTTGGTCATGTTACCTCAAGCTATTTTAGTCCAAATTTAAATAAATCTATTGCTCTTGCAGTTGTAAGAAATGGAAAAAAAATGAAAGGGCAAAAACTATTAGTTCCAATGGAAAATAAAAATATAAATGTAATTGTTTCAGATTCAATTTTTTTAGATAAAGAAAATAAGAGGTTAAATGCTTAATATAAATTTTCCAAAAATAGACAAAAAAACTTTTAATGATTTAGAATTATCTTTGGCAGAAGAAAAAATTAAAATAAATATAAGAGGAAAAAACAAAGATTTTTTTACAAAAGTTGGTAAAATAACTTCAATAATTTTACCAACAGAAGCTAACACAAGTTCATCTAATGAAAAATTTAATGCTTTATGGTTAAGTCCTGACGAGTGGATAATTTATTTTGATGGAAAAGATACAAATAAAGTTATTAATAATCTGTTTAACGAAATTTCTAAATTGAATTTTGGTGCAATAACTGACATTTCTGATCATTGGGTTTGCATTAATATAAAAGGAAGAAAAACTTTTGATTTATTGTCTTCAAGTTCACCTTTTAATTTTAACAGTTTTAAAAAAAGCAAAAATAATGTTGCTCAAACAGTATTAAATCATACAGATGTTATTATTCACCATAAAGAAGTTGATGATGTAAATCTTTTTGTAAGAAGATCCTTTGCAGAAGATTTATGGTTGTGGATTAATGATAGCGCTAGATTTCTCTAGTATTCTTTTTATATAATAAGAAACAAATAGTAAAAGAAGTATTGAAATAGACCACTGAAAAATAAACCATAACCAAAAAAAAGTATCATAATCCGCTGACAAATATTTTGCTAAGTAAAATACGCATATTGGAACTAACACATTTCTCAACATATTATTTATCATTGCATTTTCAGATTTCTTTAGACCCATAAAAAAACCATTTGATAAAAAAAATATTGGATATGCGGGTATAATAAAAGCTGCTATTTTTAAATATCTACTTCCATAATCAATAACAATACTGTTATTAGAAAAAAATTTAGGAATTAAATCTGCTGTAAAATAGACTAAAATTCCAGAAAAAATCATTATTAAGATACCATATTTAATTGAAGTAAAATAAGTATCCTTAACCCTTACAAATTGATTTGCGCCATAATTTTGAGCTATAATTGTAATTATAGCTGTATTTATTCCCAATATTGGAAGTAAAACAACTTGTTCAATTCTTGTAGCTGCTCCATATCCTGCTACTGCCATTTCACCTGATAATCCAATATAAGTAAATATCAATGTAGCAGCTACTGCATATCCACATATAGCAATTGATATAGGCATAGATTGAAAGAAAATATTTTTAAGATAGGCAAATTTTATAATAAAGAATTCTTTTGTAATTTTTTTTACTCTATTATTTTGCATTACTTTGAAAGTGATTATTAAAAAGGCAATTAACTGAGAAATAATTGTTGATAAACCAATACCTGTCATACCTAAAGCTGGTATAAATAGAAACCCCCATATTAAAATAGGATTTAAAATAATATTTAATAGAAAACTTAACACTAATACATTTCTATAAGTTTTTGTATCCCCTTCAGCATGAAGAAGTGAGTTTAATGAAACAACAAGAAAAAACAAAAAAGATCCATAAAACATAACATCAGTATATTGTAGACCAAGATTAGTAATTTCTTCATTCGATCCCATTAAATAAAAAACTTTTTCAGAAAAATATAATCCAATGCATGTGATGAATATTGATATAACTACTCCGAAATAAATAATATGAGTAAAATAAAATGAAGCTTTCCTTTCATCTTTTTCACCAATACTATTACCAATTAATGATGTACCAGCTACTGTAACTCCAATTGATGTTGCTACTATTATAAAATATATTGGAAAAGATTTGCTTAACGCTGACAATGCTTCAGGTGAAAGTTTGCCTGCATAAAAAGTATCAACAATGTTATAAAGTGTTTGAAAAAGCGTTCCAACACTGGCTGGAATTGCTAATTTTTTAACTAAAACTTTAATATCGTCTGTAAGTATGTTCATTATTTAATATTATTCTTTTTAAATTTATAGTTATTTTTAGATTTGACTATTTGTTGATGGCGCATAGTAAATCTTTTAAACTGATCTTTTGTTAAATTGTCATAGCATTTTGGACAGGATAATCCTATTTTAAATTTTGGTGATTTTTTATCTTTATTATGTAATGGCATTCTACAACCATTACAAATAGTATAATTGCCAAGTTTTGTATTTTTTTTAATGGTAACCCTGTTATCAAAAACAAAACATTCTCCTAACCAATTGTTCCTAACAGGATTTGTTTTATTAAAATAATTTATGATACCACCCTTTAACATATAGACGTTTTTAAAGCCTTTATTATCAAGATAATTTGAAGCTTTTTCACATCTAATACCTCCGGTACAAAACATACCAATACGTTCATTTTTTTTTAAACCAATTAAATAATTTTTAAAATCTCTGAAATTCTTTGTTTTAGGATTAATTGACCCTTTAAATGTTCCAATTTCATGTTCAAAAGGTTTTCTTGCATCAATAATTTTTGCACCTTTAACTTTTAAAAATTGATCCCATTTTTTTGGTGATAAATATTTTTTTTTATTTTTTTGATTAAATTTATATGTCTCATTTATTGGAACAACTTCATTTTTTAATTTAACTTTTAATTTCAAAAAAGGTACAAAGTTAGAATTTAATCTGTTTTGAACATCAAAATTTCTAATCAAAATAATTCTTTTTATATATTTTGATAAAATTGTTATATTTTTTTTTTTTCCAGCAATAGTTCCATTTATTCCCTCTGGGGAAATGATAATTAAACCTTTTACATTATTTTCAAAAATCTTATCAAAAATTTTTTTTCTTAGAGATTTAATTTTATTTAATTTTTTTAATTTATAAAAAGACAATATTTCAATCATTTATTTCCAGCAAATAGTGAAACCATCACCTAAAGGCAAAATATATTTATTAATTCTTTTTTTTTTAATATATTGATTAAATTTCTTAATTTTTAAAGTTAATTTGTCGTTAGCATTTTGATTTATCACTTCTCCTTTCCACAAAGTATTATCAATTAAAATAATTCCCCTTTTAGTTATCAATTGAACAGCATAGTTAAAATATTTTATATAAGATTCTTTATCTGCATCAATTAAAATTAAATCAAATTTTTTTTTATTTTTTGTTAATTTTTTTAATGCATTAATTCCATTATTAGTTTCAATAAATATTTTATTATTTATTTTTGCTTCTTTAAAAAAATTTAAGGCTATCTTATTAGTATTTATATCTTTATCTATTGCATAAACTTTTCCATTTTTTGGTAAAGATAAAGCCATTGATAAAGAACTGTAACCAGTAAAAGTTCCAACCTCTAAACAAGATTTAAATTTATTTGCTTTAATTAAAAATTGTAAGAAATTTGCTTGTAATATTGATATTTGTAATCTTTTAGCTTTTCCTAAATTGTCATTAAATTTTAATATTTTTTTTTGGACTTTATGTAAACTTTCGCTGTGAGAAAAAATATAATCGATCATTTTTTGATCGATAGTAATATTTTTATCCATTTAATTTTTTTTTTAAAATTTTATTTATTAATTGAGGATTACCTTTACCTTTGCTTTCTTTCATAGCCTGACCAACAAAAAAACCAAAAAGCTTATCTTTACCAGATTTATATTCAGCAACTTTATCTGCGTTATTTTGTATAACTTTTTCAATTAACTCCTCAAGAGCTTTCGGATCACTTTCTTGTTTTAATCCTTTTGCTTCAATGATTTTTTGAGGATCCTGATCTCCTACAATCATTTCTTCAAAAACTATCTTTGCTATTTTTCCTGAAATAGTGCCGTCTTTAATTAAATTAATTAGTCTTGATAAATTTGTTGCACTTATTGGGCTTTGCGATATTTCAAGATTCTTTTCATTTAAAACTGCAAATAACTCCCCTGTTATCCAATTTGTTGATAATTTGACATCTGCATTTTTAATAACTTCTTCAAAATATTTAGATGTTTCAATATCAGAAACCAATATTGTTGCCTCATAGGGTGTCAATTTAAATTTTTCTATAAATCTTTTCTTTTTCTCATCTGGAAGCTCGGGTATTTCTGACCTTATATCATCAATAAATTTATCAGTTACTTCTAAGGGCAGTAAGTCTGGATCTGGAAAATATCTATAATCATGAGCATCTTCTTTTGACCTCATAGACCTTGTTTCATTTTTTTTTATATCAAATAATCTAGTTTCTTGATCAATTGATTTCCCTTCTTCAATTAAATCCACTTGGCGATTTGCTTCGTGTATAATTGCCATTTGCATAAATTTTATTGAATTGACATTTTTAATTTCACACCTAGTACCAAATGTTTTCTCACCTTTTTTTCTTACTGAAACATTAACATCAGCTCTTAAAGAACCTTCTTGCATATTTCCATCACATGTACCCAGGTATCTCATGATTGATCTAAGTTTTTTAATATAAACATTTACTTCATCTGGAGATCTTAAATCAGGTTTACTTACAATTTCCATCAAAGCCACACCTGACCTATTCAAATCTACCAATGTATTATTTGGATCAATATCATGAATACTTTTTCCTGCATCTTGTTCTAAATGCAGTCTTTCAATACCAATTTCCTTTTGACCATTTGGCATATCTAAAATTACCTTACCTTCTCCTACAATTGGATGTTTATATTGGGATATTTGATATCCTTGTGGTAAATCCGCATAGAAATAATTCTTCCTATCGAATACAGATTTTTTATTAATTTGTGCTTTTAATCCAATTCCTGTTTTTATAGCTTGTTTAACACAAAATTCATTTATAACTGGCAACATTCCAGGAAAAGCAGCATCAACTAAACTTACTTGAGTATTTGGTTCTGCACCAAATTTAGTAGACGAAGAAGAAAATAATTTTGAATTTGATGTTACTTGAGCATGTACTTCTAGTCCAATAACAACTTCATAATTGTTATTGTCTCTTTTTATCAAAAATTCATTTATATCTTTCATTACATCCACCAATTAGTAATTTTATTTTTAAAATTAATTTTTTCTTCCATAGAATATGCAATATTTAATAGTGACTGTTCATCAAATGGCTTTCCAATAATTTGTAAACCTAAAGGATATCCATTTTTATCTGTGCCCGCTGGTAAAGAAATTCCTGGTAAACCAGCTAAATTAACTGGAACTGTAAAAATATCATTCAAATACATTGAAACTGGATCATTAGTTTTTTCAGCAATTTTAAATGCTGAACTTGGCGTTGAAGGTGTTAAAATTGCATCAACTTTTTTATAAGCATCATCAAAGTCTTTTTTTATTAATTGTCTTACTTTTTGAGCTTTTAAATAATAAGCATCATAGTAACCAGACGATAAAACGTAAGTTCCAATCATAATCCTTCTTTTAACTTCTTCACCAAATCCCTCAGATCTAGTTTTTTCATACATATCAATTAAATTTTCTCCTAAAGACCTAAAACCATATTTTACACCATCATATCTGGCTAAATTCGAAGATGCCTCTGCCGGGGCAACAATATAATAGGTTGGTAAAGCATATTTTGTATGGGGAAGCGATATATCAATTATTTCTGCCCCACAATCTTTTATATATTCAATACCTTTGCTCCAAAGACTTTCTATTTCTACCGGCATACCATCAACTCTATACTCCTTGGGTATACCAATTTTTTTACCTTTAATATTTTTAGTAAGTTCAGATGAATAATTATTTCTTTTAAAATCTATTGAAGTTGAATCTTTTTTATCAAAAGTTGAAATTACTTCTAGTAAAGTCGCACAATCTTTAACATTTTTAGTCATAGGCCCAGCTTGATCTAACGAAGAAGCAAAAGCAACTATTCCAAATCTAGAACAGCTTCCATAAGTAGGTTTTAATCCAACTGTGCCCGTGAATGACGCTGGCTGTCTAATTGATCCTCCAGTATCAGTACCAATTGTAACTGGTGTTAAGTTAGCTGCTATTGCGGCTGATGATCCTCCAGATGAACCTCCTGGAACTAAATTTTCACCAATAGGATTTTGTACATTCCCAAAAAAACTAGTTTCATTAGACGAACCCATTGCAAATTCATCACAGTTTAATTTACCAAGCAATATACCTCCTTGATCCCAAATATTTTGAGTTACTGTTGACTCGTAAGTTGGAATAAAATTATTAAGTATTTTGCTACCAGCTGTAGTTTTTATTCCATCTGTGCAAAAAAGATCTTTTACAGCTATAGGTATACCTGGTAATTTGAGTTCATAATTTGGATTTTCATCAAATTTTTTAGCTTGTTCAATCGCAGATGAAAAATTTTCTGTAATATATGCATTTAATTTTTTTGATTTTTCGGATCTTTCTACAAATGATTTAGTTACTTCTGTGGATGAAATTTTTTTTTTTTTAATATTTGTTACTATCTCATTTAAAGTTAGATCGGTAATTTCAGTCATTATTCAACTACCTTCGGAACTACAAAAAAATCTTCATTATTTTCAGGTGAATTTTTAAGAATTTTTTCACGTATATTTTCACTTTTGATTTCATCTTTTCTAAATCTCAATGTAGTTTCGGCTATAGATGTTAAAGGTTGCACATCGGAAGTATTCAATTCATTTAATTTTTCAATAAAAGTAAATATTGAATTTAAGTCACCAGCCAATTTATTAGCTTTTTCTTCATCTACAGATATTCTTGCTAACTTTGATATATGTTTTACTGTTTTAAGATCTATTGTCATATGGTAAAAATTATTGCCGCAAACTACCACTTAAGTAAATAATATACAATATGATCACAATTGAAGAACTTAAAAAAAAACTTAGTACAAGATCAAGGTTAATAGGCTTAGATTTGGGATCTAAAAGAATCGGTATAGGAATATGTGATGAAAATCATAAAATTGCGACACCATTTAAAACATTAATCAAAACAAATTTAGATGATTTTATAAAACAACTTAAAGAAATAATTGAAGAAAATAATATAAAAGGGATTATAGTTGGGAATCCAGTCAATATGGATGGATCGTTTGGTAAATCATCTCAATCAGTCAAAGATACAGTTATTAATTTAGAGAAATTTATAGATATTCCTTTCACTCTTTGGGATGAAAGACTTTCTACTGTAGGATCCTTCAATATATCAAGCCAGCTAGATATAAATGTATCAAAAAGAGAAAAAGATATAGATAAAAATGCTGCAGCGTTTATATTGCAAGGAGCATTGGATTATTTAAATAATTAGCTTGCATTCAAAATAGTTTATAGCTATAGAGTTGGTTTTAATGGCAACTAAATCTAACAAAGCTATTAAAATTTCTCAAAAACATTTATTAGGAATTCAAGATTTATCAATTAATGATGTTAATATTATTCTTAATCAAGCAAAAGAATTTATTGATTTAAATAGAAGTAAAAATAAAAAACTTGATACTCTTAAAGGTAAAACTCAAATAAATTTGTTTTTTGAACCTTCAACAAGAACACAAAGCTCTTTTGATTTAGCTGGCAAAAGATTGGGTGCAGATGTTATGTCAATGAATATAACAAATTCAGCTATTAAAAAAGGCGAAACTCTTATTGATACAGCTATGACATTAAATGCAATGCATCCTGATATTATTGTTATAAGACATCAAGACTCAGGTGCATGTAATTTATTATCACAAAAAGTAAATTGTGCTGTGCTTAATGCAGGTGATGGAAGACGAGAACATCCGACTCAAGCTTTATTAGATGCATTAACAATTATTAACAGAAAAAAAAAAATTGAAGGTTTAAGAATTGCAATTTGTGGAGACATACTTCATTCCCGTGTTGCAAGATCAAATATTTATCTTTTAAATATGTTAGGAGCTGAAGTTAACATCGTAGCTCCATCAAACCTTATGCCAAAGGATATAGAAAAGTTTGGTGTAAATATATTTTCTGATATGAAAAAAGGTGTTAAAGATTGTGATATTGTAATGATGTTAAGATTACAAAATGAAAGAATGACAAGTTCTTTCCTTTCCTCAAATAGAGAATATTATGAATACTACGGTTTATCTCCTGATAAATTAAATTATGCAAAAGATGATGCTTTAATTATGCATCCTGGTCCTATGAATAGGGGAATAGAAATAGATACAAAATTAGCTGACGATATAAACAAAAGTGTAATCAAAGAACAGGTTGAATTAGGAGTTGCTGTAAGAATGGCCTGTTTAAAAATATTTTGTGCATAAATGAAGAAAAAATATTTTATTAACGGAAACATAGTTGATCCATCTAATTCTTTATACGAAGTTGGTGGATTAATAATTAATGAAAATGGTAAAATAGATGGTATTGGAAAAAAAGTTAATACCAATAATATACCTTCAAGAGAAAAATATATTGATCTAAAGGGAAACTATATATTCCCTGGACTGGTAGACATGCGAGTCTTTGTAGGCGAACCAGGTTTTGAGTATAAAGAAAATTTTAGAACATTGAGTAACGCAGCGCTTTCTGGAGGTGTAACATCAGTTGTTACAATGCCAAACACTAATCCAGTTGTGGATAATGTTTCAATTGTTGATTTTCTTAAACGAAGAGGAAGAGATAAATCAAAAATAAATATATTCCCTACAGCATCTTTAACTATTAATTCTGAAGGAACAAATATGACAGAATTTGGTTTACTTCAAAATAAAGGGATAATTGCATTTACAGATGGAACTAAAACTATTCAAAACACCAGAATTATGTCTAGAATTATGAATTCTGCTAAAGATTTAAATTCGTTAATACTTCAACATGCAGAAGATTATGAACTTTCAAAAAATGGAATGATTAATGATGGAATAATTGCAACAAAGTTAGGTCTACAGGGAATTCCAGAATTGGCTGAAATTATAATTATAGAGAGAGACCTTGCTTTATTAGAAAATTTCAAATGCAGATATCATATTTCTCAAATATCATCTGCTAAATCTGTAGAGATAATAAAAAATAAAAAAGAAAATCTTAAATTTTCATGTGGTGTGTCAGTAAATAATTTATCGTTAAATGAAAATGACATTGGAGATTTTAGAACATTTTTAAAACTTTCTCCACCACTTAGAACTGAGGACGATAGATCGGCATTGGTTAGAGGGTTATCTGATGGAACAATAGATGTCATCGTTTCTGATCATAAACCTGAAGATGAAGAACAAAAAAGATTGACTTTTGCACAAGCTGAAACTGGAGCATCAGGTATAGAAACATTGTTATCTTTAAGTTTAGAACATTATCATAACGGAAGTGTAAAGTTAGAAACAATTATTAAAGCTTTAACTTCAAATCCAGCTAAAATACTTCAAATCAATAAAGGTAACTTGAGTATTGGAAGTGATGCTGATTTTTGCATAGTTGATTTAAATAAACCTTGGATTGTAAAAAAAGAAAATCTTTACTCAAAATCAAAAAATACATCTATAGAGAATAAAAAACTACAAGGTAAAGTAATGAATACATTTGTAAAAGGTGAAGAATTATTTAAATTAAATTGATGGATTATCTTATAGTTATTGTTATCTCATATTTTCTTGGATCAATTCCTTTTGGATTAATATTAACTAAATTATTTTTAAAAAAAGACATAAGAGAAATTGGTTCTGGTAATATTGGTGCAACAAATGTTTTAAGGTCTGGTAATAAATTAATAGGCTACTTAACCCTTGTGCTAGATATTTTAAAAGCAATAATTCCTGTTATTTATATAAAATTTAATCACCCAGAATTAATTTATATTTCTTCTTTGAGTGTTTTTTTGGGTCATGTATTTCCACTTTGGCTTAAATTTAAAGGAGGAAAAGGTGTTGCTACATATGTTGGTATTCTTTTTAGTATAAATTTAATTTATGGATTTATTTTTTGTATATCTTGGTTGTTAACTTTCTTTTTGTCTAAGTATTCATCTCTTTCATCATTAATAGCTAGTCTTATAGTTCCAGTTTATTTATTTTTAGTTAATGGAGAACAAATAATTTTTTATATAATTTTGTTTGTTCTAATATTTTATACTCATCGAGAAAACATTAAACGATTGAAAAATAAAGAAGAAAGCAAGTCTAAAATTTATTAATTTGACACTTTTAACCTTTTGAGTAGTTTGTCTACTTATGAATCTTGTCATTGTTGAAAGTCCAGCTAAAGCCAAAACTATTAATAAATATTTAGGATCTGACTATACAGTTTTAGCAAGTTATGGTCATATAAGGGATCTTCCTTCCAAGAACGGTTCAGTAGATACTGATAACAAATTTAAAATGATTTGGGAAATCGATAGTTTTTCCAAAAAGTACCTTAAAGAAATTACAGACACAGCCAAAGATTCAAAAAAAATAATTTTAGCTACAGATCCTGATAGAGAAGGAGAAGCAATAGCCTGGCATGTTAAGGAATACCTTAATGAAAAAAAACTTTTAAAAGATAAGCCTGTAGAAAGAGTTGTATTCAATGAAATAACAAAAAAAGCTGTTATCAATGGAATTGAAAATCCAAGAAATATTGAGCCTCTTCTTGTAGACGCTTATATGGCAAGAAGAGCTCTAGATTATTTAGTTGGTTTTAATATTTCTCCAATATTATGGACAAAACTACCAGGATCAAAATCGGCAGGAAGGGTTCAATCCGTTGCTTTAAAATTATTAACTGAGAGAGAACACGAAATTGAAGTTTTTGTACCAGAAGAGTTTTGGACTTTAAATATATTATTTAAAACAAAAGAAAATACTCTAATCAATTCAAATATAAATATCCTTGATGGAAAAAAAGTTGATAAATTTACATTTAAAAATAAAAACGATGTAAATTCAGCCATAAATAAAATAAAAAAAATTAAATATCAAATCTCTGATATTAGCTCAAAAATATTTACAAGAAACCCACAAGGACCCTTTACAACATCAACATTACAACAAACTTCATCTAGTAAATTAGGTTTTGGAGCCTCAAGAACTATGCAAATTGCACAAAGATTGTATCAAGGTATAGATATAGATGGTGAAACTATTGGCTTAATTACTTATATGAGAACTGATGGTACAAATATTTCTAAAGATGCAATTACAAATTTTAGAAATTATATTTCAAAAAATTATGGGGAGAATTATTTACCAGAAGTACCTTTAAACTACTCTGGTAAAAAAGCTAAAAATGCTCAAGAGGCTCATGAGGCAATTAGACCAACAGAAATTTCTAGAAGTCCCGAAACTGTGAAAAAATATTTAAGTTCCGATCAATTTAAAATTTATAATTTAATATGGTCAAGAGCTTTATCTTCACAAATGGAGTCGGCAAAGTTTGATAGAAAGACAATTACTATTTCTTCTAATGACGGTAAGAATGTTTGTAAGGCAAGTGGGTCGGTCATAAAATTTGATGGTTATTTAAAACTATTAAATATTGATGATGAAAATAATGAGGAAAAAATATTGCCTGATGTAAAAGAAGGAGATGTTGAAATAAATGATTTTATAGATGAACAACATTTTACTCAACCACCACCAAGGTATTCGGAGGCAAGTTTAGTAAAAAAGTTAGAGGAATTAGGCATTGGAAGACCTTCAACCTATGCAAGTATAATTTCAGTTATTTCTAATAGAGGATATGCAGATATAAATAACAAAAGATTTTTTCCAACTGATAGAGGAAAGTTATTATCTGCTTTTCTTGAAAAACTTTTCTCAAAATATGTTGATTATGATTTTACTGCTAAATTAGAAGATCAGTTAGATGACATAACTTCAGGAAAAGAAGATTGGATAAAAGTTTTAGAAAATTTTTGGAGTGATTTTTATTCTAATGTATCATCTGTAAAAGAAAAAAGAACTAGAGAAGTTTTGGATCTGTTGAACGAGAGTCTTGGATCGTTGATTTTCGAAATAGATAAGGAGGGAAAAGTTAATAGAAAATGCTCAAACTGTAAAAATGGTGAACTTAGTTTAAAAAATAGCTTTCGTGGAGGAGCATTTATAGGATGTTCAAATTACCCTGATTGTAAGTTTACAAGACCTCTTTCTAAAGCAAAAGCTGCCCAACAATTAAATTTGGCAGAGCCTAAATTAATTGGGAAAAGCATTAACGATGAAGATATTTATCTTAAAAATGGTAGATTTGGACCCTACTTGCAATATGAATCTAAAAATATAGAAATTAAAGAAGAGAAGAAGAGTAAGAAAAAAACAAAAAAGAAAAATGACAACATTAAAAATGTTTCAATTCCAAAGGGTCTTGAGATAGATTCGATTGATTTAAATAAAGCTCAATTTCTATGTTCGTTGCCAATAAGTTTAGGTAAAAATCCAAGCAATGATATGGATATTACTTTAAATGTTGGAAGATTTGGACCTTACTTAAAATGTGAGAATAAATCTGCAAGAATAGAAAATGTGGAAGAAATATTTTCAATAGGATTAAATAGAGCAGTAACTTTAATAGCTGAGGCTAAACCAGGAAGAATTTCGTCATCGATAATAAAAGATCTTGGAGAACATCCTGATGATAAAAAACCAGTAAGAGTTATGAAAGGTCAATATGGACCTTATATTAAATATAAATCATTAAATGCCACTATACCTGAGGAAAAAGATCCAACAGAATTAACTATGGAGGAAGCATTAATTTTGATTGAGAAAAGGAAGGAATACGATAAAAATAAAAAATCAAAAAAAAAAACAAAATGACCTTTGATCAAAAAATAAAAGAATTAAATATTAATCTTCCTGAAGCTGCGGCTCCTGTAGGATCTTATGTTGCTGCAAAAATTTCAGGTAAAACGCTTTTTATTTCAGGACAAATTTCAATTGATGAAAATGGAAAATTGATAAAAGGAAAACTTGGTAAAGACTTGAATACAGAGGAAGGATATTCGGCTGCAAAAAGATGTGCATTAAGTATCGTGGCGCAAGCAAAGAAAGCTTGTGGCGGTGACTTATCCAAAATTAAATCGTGTATTAAATTAACTGGATTTGTTAATTCGGTTGATGATTTTATTGAACAACCTAAGGTCATAAATGGCGCTTCAGATTTAATTGCTTCCCTTTTTGGTGATAGTGGTATGCACGCTAGAGCTGCAATTAGCACTAACAGTCTTCCATTAGGTGTTGCTGTCGAAGTAGATGCAATATTTGAATTAAATTAATTATCTTCCAATACAAAAGTAATTAATCTTATTTTTTTTCATCTTAGTGGGTGAATATAAGTTTCTTAAATCATAAATTTTAAAATTATTTTTTCCTACTAAACTTTTAAAATTTAATTGTTTAAATTCATTCCATTCCGTATGAATTATTAAAAGATCAGAATGCTTACAAGCATGTTTCAAATTTGAGCAATATTTTACATTTTTTAACTTAGTTAATTCAATTTTAGGACCAGTTGGTTCATAATATTTTACTATTGATCCTTTATTAATTAATTTTGGAATAATTTTTAAAGATGAAGATTCTCTCATATCAT
>QCJD01000015.1 GCA_003216255.1 Pelagibacteraceae bacterium AG-404-N13 | reverse complement strand
AGAGATTTAGTTTTTGAGTATTTAACAAAAAAATATGAAGATAGTGTAGCTCATATAATAACTTTTGGTAAACTTAAAGCCAGAATGGTAATTAGAGATGTTGGTAGGGTATTAGGATTACCATATGGTTTCGTCGACAGCATATGTAAAATGATACCATTTGATCCCTCAAGACCACTGAAATTACAGGAAAGTATTAATGTAGAGCCAAGATTGCAAAAGCTTATAGATGAAGACAAAAGGGTCGAGCGTTTGATAAATTTATCACTCAAATTAGAAGGTTTAAACAGGAATGTAGCAACTCACGCTGCGGGTGTTGTTATAGCAGATAAAAAATTAACAGAAACAGTTCCTTTATATAAAGATAATTCAGCAAATTTACTATTACCATCTACTCAGTTCGATATGTATTCAGCTGAAAATGCAGGTCTAGTAAAGTTTGATTTTCTTGGATTAAAAACATTAACGGTAATTGATAAAACACAAAAATTAATAAACAAAAAAATCCAAATTTCAAAGTGGAGAAAATAAGTTTTGAAGATCAAAAAGTTTATAACTTATTATCTAGCGGTAATACAGTAGGATTATTTCAGCTTGAAAGTTCAGGTATGAAAGATGCGCTAACGAATATGAAACCAAATAGATTGGAAGATATTATAGCTTTAGTTGCACTATATAGACCTGGACCTATGAGCAACATTCCTATTTATAACGATTGCAAGCACGGAAAAAGAGAACCTGATTATCTCCATCCAAAATTAGAAGAAATATTAAAACCAACTTATGGAGTCATAATATATCAGGAACAAGTAATGCAAATAGCTCAAACATTATCAGGTTTTAGTGCAGGTGAGGCAGATATTCTAAGAAGGGCTATGGGAAAAAAAAAGAGATCAGAATTAGAAAAGCAAAAACAAAGATTTATTGATGGTGCTTATAAAAATGGAATAAGCAAAGATATAGCTGCCGGAATATTTTTAAAAATTGAACCTTTTGCTGAATATGGGTTTAATAAAAGTCATGCAGCGGCATACGCAGTAATAGCCTACCAAACAGCTTTTTTAAAAACTTATTATCCTCATGAATTTTTTGCAGCTTCAATGTCAATGGAAATATCTAACCAAAACAAACTTGGTGAATTTTATGAAGAATTAAAAAGATTAAAAATCAATGTTATAAGACCAAATATAAATACATGTTTTGCCAATTTTTCTTCAAATGGAAAAGATTTCTTATATGCATTGGGAGCGATTAAAAATGTTGGATATGAAGCTATTTCAAACGTTGTAAAAGAAAGGATAAAAAATGGAAAGTTTAAAAATATTTCAGACTTCATAAAAAGAATTAATCCAAAAAACATTAACAAACTTCAACTAGAGGGGCTTGTTAAAGCTGGAGCTTTTGATGAAATAAATAATAATAGACAAGCTCTATTCAACTCTATCCCAAATATAATTTTAAAATCAAAAATTAACTTTGAAAATAAAATGGATAGTCAAATTAATTTATTTGATGATGAATTTGAATCTAATGATGATTTTTTAGAAGATATTGATGATTGGAAAATTGACCATAGATTATCCAAAGAATTTGAAACTTTAGGTTTTTTTATTTCCGATCATCCTCTGAATCAATATAAAATGATTTTTAATCAATATAATATTGTAAATTACGATCGATTTGAAAGTGACAAAAATTTATTAAGTTCAAATATTGCTTGTACCATTTTAAAAGTTCAAGAGAAAAAAACGCAAAAAGGAAATTCGTACGCAATAGTTAAATTATCTGACTTAAATAATGTTTTTGAAGTATTTATTTTTTCAGAAATTTTTGAATCAAATAGAGAAAAATTGGTAGATGGAAATTCTATAATGATTACTCTTATTAAAAACTATATAGACGACTCAAAAACACAAAGAAAAATTAGTGTAAAAAAAATAGTAACTTTTAAAGAAATCTTAAACCAAAATTTTGAAGAGTTAAAATTAAAAATTAATAATATTGAAGATCTTAATAAGCTAGGAAATTTAAGTATAATTGACGGTAAAACAAAAATAAAATTTCAAATTAGTGATGATGATAATAATTATACATTTGTATTAAATGATAAGAGAAAAATTGACAATAATCTTATAAACGAGCTAAAAATTAGAGAAAACATCATCATAGATTAAAAATAATACTTGTTTTTTTTAAATAAAGTTTGTATTTACCGTTTAAATTAACACGCACACAATTTGTGGTTTTATACCTCCGGTCCTTAAGTGGAAATAATTGTGGTGGCATAACCGGGAAAAAATATGAAGATACCTAACATAACAATCGAACAATTACTTGAAGCTGGAGTTCATCTTGGGCATAAAACTTTAAGATGGAATCCAAAAATGAAAAAATATATTTTTGGAAAAAGAGATTCAATTCACATAATAGATTTGACTCAAACTTTAGAATTAACAAATGTAGCTTTAGAAAAAGTTTATTCAACAATTGTAAGTGGTGGAAAAATACTATTTATTTCTACAAAAAAGCAAGCCTCAGAAGCAATATCTGAACTAGCAAAAAATACAGATCAGTATTATGTAAACTATAGATGGCTAGGTGGCATGCTCACTAATTGGGGAACAATCTCAAACTCAATAAAAAAATTAAAAAAAATTGACACTGATTTATCATCAGAAAATAGAGGTTTTACAAAAAAAGAGTTACTCAAAATGAATACCCAAAGAGATAAACTTCAAAGGTCTCTTGGAGGTATAGCAGAAATGAAAAAAATACCTGACCTAGTATTTATAATTGATACTAATTATGAATCATTAGCAATTAAGGAATCAATTAAACTTGGTATTCCAATTATAGCAATCTTAGATAGCAACTCAGATCCAGAGGGAATAGACTTTCCTATTCCAGGAAATGATGATGCCAGAAGATCTATAGATTTATATTGTAGCTTGCTTTTAGAAACAATAAATAACGCAAAAAAAGATTTACCTAAACAGACTGAAGTTCAATTAAAAGATGATGATAATAAAAAAAATATTATTAAATCTAAAAAAATTGAGAGTAAAAAAGAGAATAATATTTAATAAAATAAATCAATAACAAAAGCATATTTAAAATGAACGATATAGAAAAAATTAAAAAATTAAGACAAACTACTGGAGCTGGTTTTAAAGATTGTAATTCAGCACTAAAAGAATCTCAGGGAGATTTAGACAAAGCTGCAGAAATTTTAAGAGTCAAAGGAATAGCTAAAGCTTCAAAAAAAATGTCTAGAGATGCAAAGGAAGGTGTAATATTACTTTCGGGAGATAATAATAAAACTTCACTTCTTGAAGTAAATTGTGAAACAGATTTTGTGGCAAAAAACGATGATTTTATTAGCTTTGTTAAAGAATTAGGTGATTTAAACAATAAATGTTCATCAATTCTTGAGGATTTAAGTAAATCAAAAATGAAAAATAATAAAACTGTTGACGAAAATCTAGTAGCTTTAATAGCTAAAATTGGTGAAAAAATTACTATCGGTAGATCTAAAACTATAGAAAATAAAAATTCCAAAAATTTTTCATATCAGCATTCAATAATTAAAGATAATGTTTCAAAATTAGGAGTTATTGTTTCAATAGATGAAACTGAAAAATCTGAAAATATAAATACATTTGGAAAACAACTTGCGATGCATATTGCAGCCTCAAATCCAATCGCTTTAAATTCAGATGATATAGATAAAGAAATAATTGATAAAGAACAAAAGCTTATATCAGAAGAGCTTAAAAACTCAGGCAAACCAGAGGAGATTGCAAAAAAAATAAGTTTAGGTAAACTTAATAAATTTAAGGAAGAAAATAGTTTAATGTCACAAGATTGGGTAATGGAACCAAAAAAAAAAGTAAAAGATGTTTTGTCTGAGATAAGCAAGAAAAATATTAAAATAAATGAATTTATAAGATTTAAAATTGGAGAGTAATGTTTAAAGATAATCTATATAAAGAAAAAATGACAAAAACAATTGAAGTTTTTTCAAAAGAATTATCTTCTCTTAGAACAGGTCGAGCTAATGCAAATATGTTAGACTTGGTAAAAGTTGATGTTTACGGTCAACAAATGCCAATAAATCAATTAGGAAGCATAACTACACCTGAAGCTCGTACAATAAACATTCAAGTATGGGATTTAAACAATGTATCATTAATAGACGCAGCAATTAAAAAATCAGAGCTAGGTCTAAACCCTCAAATAGACGGCCAATTAATTAGACTACCAGTTCCAGATTTGAGTGAAGAACGCAGGAATGAAATAAAAAAAATTATTAAATCAATGGGTGAGAAATGTAAAATTTCTATTAGAAATATCAGAAGAGAAGGCAATGATGAACTAAAAAAACTTTTAAAAAATAAAGAAATTTCCGAAGATGATGTAAAAAAACATGAAAAAATAATTCAAGATCATACTGATAATTACATAAAACAAATTGATGAAAAAGTTATTTCAAAAGAAAAAGAAATAATGACAATATGAATTCACCCAAGCATGTAGCCATAATTATGGATGGTAATGGTAGATGGGGTATTAAAAATAAAAAATCTAGAAATTTAGGACATAAAGCTGGCTTAAAAACTGTAGAAAAAATTATTAAATCTACAATTAAAAATAATGTTAAAAATTTAACTTTGTATGCATTTTCAACCGAAAACTGGAAAAGACCTTATTTAGAAATTAAATTTTTACTTAATTTGTTAGAATTTTTTTTAAAAGAAAAGATAGAAGAATTACATAAAAATGGTATTAAATTAAAAATTATAGGAAATACTAAAAAATTTCCAAAAAGAATACAAATAAATTTAAAATCTGCCCAAGAAAAAACTAAAAAAAATAAAAAGTTACAATTAATTCTTGCATTAAATTATGGGTCAAAAAGTGAAATAGTTAATGCTATAAAATTGATAAAAAATAAAAATATCAAAATTAATGAAAATTCTATTAATAAATTCCTTTATACAAAAGGAATTCCAAATCCCGATATTTTAATAAGAACTGGAAACACTAATAGACTAAGTAATTTTTTATTATGGCAATTGTCTTATTCTGAAATATTTTTTGTTAAAAAAATGTGGCCTGATTTTAATGGAAGAGATTATAAAAGGATCATAGATAAATTTAAAAAAATTAAAAGAAATTTTGGCAAAATATAATGTCCGAATTAAATAAAAGAATATTAAGCTCAATTATTTTATTACCCACAGCTTTATTTTTTATAATTAAGGGTACATTTTTTTTTAAATTTTTTATGATAATCTTTTTTTTTGTAGCTGCTTACGAATGGAATAATTTGAGTAAAAGAAAAAATTATAAAATCCCAGGTTTTATTTTTTTAGTATCATCCATTTATTTTACTATCTTATTAAGAGGAAGTAGCAATTTTGAACTTTATATTTTTCTATTTACAATTTTAATATGTATTTCTACCGATATAGGAGGTTATGTTTTTGGTAATATATTTAAAGGTCCAAAAATAATTAAATCAATAAGTCCAAATAAAACCTATACTGGATCCATTGGGGGTTATTTATTATCAATAATATTAGTTTATTTTTTTTTGAAAAACTCTTATTTAATTGAAGATGGTTTACCAAATTATTTTGGAAAAAATGAATTTATATTTGTATTATTAATATCCTCAGCTAGTCAATCTGGAGATTTTATTATTTCGTATTTTAAAAGAAAATCAAAAAAAAAAAATACAGGTTCTATCATACCAGGTCATGGTGGATTATTAGATAGAGCAGATGGTATGATCTTTGCTTTACCTGTTGCTTATTTTTTTCTTAATTTATTTTCAATTTATTAATTATGAAAAAAAAGATTGTTATTTTAGGTTCTACAGGATCGATTGGAAAAACTACATTTAATATAATTAAAAATAATCGAAAAGATTTTGAAATAGTTTTGCTTACGACAAATAAAAATACAACTACAATATTAAAACAAGCAAAATTATTAAAGATTAAAAATATCCTTATAGCGGATAAATCTAAGTATATTAATTTAAAAAGAAGATTAAAAAATAGTAAAATTAAAATTCATAACAATTTAGACAGATTAGGCGATATTTTAAGAAAAAGAGTTGATTATACAATGTGTGCTATATCTGGATTATCTGGTCTTAAACCAACAATTGACTCTATAAAATTAAGCAAAACTATAGCTATAGCAAATAAAGAGTCTATCATTTGTGGATGGCATATTATTGAAAATGCCTTAAGAAAAAGAAAAACTAATTTTATACCCATTGATTCTGAACATTTTTCTATTTGGTCATTAATAAAGAATCAAAATAAAGAAGATATTAAAAAAATTTATCTAACTGCCTCTGGTGGTCCTTTTTTAAATAAAAAAAATTCTCAATTATCTAATATCGACCCTAAACATGCTTTAAAACATCCTAATTGGAAAATGGGAAAAAAAATATCAATAGACTCCGCAACACTTATGAATAAAGTATTTGAAGTAATAGAAGCTAAAAAAATATTTAATTTAGATATAAATAAATTTAAAATAATAATTCATCCTAAATCTTATGTTCATGCAATAGTGCATTTCAATAATGGCTTAGTAAAGTTTTTAGCTCATGATACAAATATGTCTATACCTATAATGAACTCTCTTTACGCAAATAAATCCTTTAATTATAATGATAAAAGTTTAAATATTTCAATGTTAAATAATTTGAATTTTTCAAAGCCTAACAAAAAAAAATTTCCTGTAATAAAATTGTTAAATATGATTCCAAAAAAAATTACATATTTTGAGACAATAATAATAACTATAAATGATTATTTGGTTGATAAATATTTAAATGGAAAAATTAATTACAATACGCTTAATTTTAGCTTAATTAAATTGATTAAAAATAGTTATTTTACTAGATATTATAAATTTGGCCCTAAAAATATAACTGATATAAAAATTATGGTAAAAAGAGTAACTACTTATTTAAATAAAATAAAATTAAATGAAAAATAAACATAAATCATCTATTAAATTAATTTTTCTATCAATATTGTTTATAATAAATTTTTACAATTTTGCATATTCTGAAATAATTAATCAAATTAATGTTAAAGGAAATGAGAGATTAGCAGATGAAACAATTATTTTATTTTCAGAGTTAAATATTAATGATGATATTAATTCGAATGATTTAAATTCAGCATTAAAAAAACTATTTGAAACTGATTATTTTAAAGATGTTAAAATTAATATAAAAAATGGATATTTAGAAATTATTGTAAAAGAAAATCCATTAATACAGCAAATAAAAATAACCGGTATAGAAAATAAATCAATTGTTGAAGACTTATTAAAAATAACAAAAAAAATTGAAAAATATCCTTTTTTAAAAAATAAAATAAATGATCAAAAAAATACTTTAATAAACATAATTAGAAATAATGGATTTTACTTTGCAGAAATTGAAACTACAGTTGAAGATAATAATAATAATTCAGTAAATATCACGCATAATTTTGAATTAGGTGAACGAGCCAAAATATCAGAGATTAAATTTATAGGAAATAAAATTTTTAAAAATAATAAATTAAGAAATATAATTGTATCTGAAGAATCCAGACCATGGAAATTTATAACTTCTAACAAATATTTAAACGAAGGTAGAATTAAGCTTGATGTAAATCTATTAGAGAATTATTTTAGAAATAAGGGTTATTATAATGTAGTAGTTAAATCTTCATCAGCAAAAGTTACAGATAAAAATAACTTTATACTTACTTTCAATATAGATTCAGGAAAAAAATATTTTTTTAATGACATAGAACTTCAAGTTTCAGATGATTATAAAAAAGAAAATTTTATTAATTTTTTTAAAATTTTTGAAGATCTTAAAGGCAGACCTTATTCTTTAAATTCAATAAAGAAAATCATTAATGAAATTGATAAAGCAGCTCTTCAAAAAGAATTTGTTTTTATTAACGCAAATTATCAAGAGAAAATTGTTGATAATAATAAAATTAATATCAAAATATATTTTGATGAAAGTGAAAAGTTTTTTGTAGAAAAAATTAATATATTTGGAAATTTTATTACGGAAGAAAAAGTTATTAGAAATGCTTTAATTGTTGATGAAGGTGATCCATTTAATGAAATTCTATTTAATAAATCCATTAACAACATCAAATCTAAACAAATTTTTAAAACTGTTAAATCACAAATAATAAACTCAAATACACAAGAAAATAGTAAAATTATTGATATTACTATTGAAGAGAAAGCAACAGGTGAAATATTTGCTGGAGCTGGCACAGGTACAAGTGGATCGATTATATCTGCTGGTATAAAAGAAAAAAACTATTTAGGAAAAGGTATTACTCTTGATACTGTGCTGACATTGTCTGACGATGAAGTAAAGGGTAAATTTAGTGTCATAAATCCTAATTTTAAAAATTCAGATAGATCAATAAATACAACGATTGAAAGCACCGCGTCTGATTTTATGAGTTCAAGTGGTTATAAAACTTCAAGAACTGGCTTAAAAGTAGGAACAGGTTTTGAACAATATCAAGATTTATTTTTTAATTTAGATATATCAAATTATTATGAGAGGTTAGAAACTTCAGATACTGCAAGTGCAATAAAAAAAAAACAAGAAGGAGATTATTTTGAAAATTTAATTTCTTATGGGATAACCCTAAATAAACTAGATCAAAATTTTCAACCTACAGATGGTTATTTAACATCATTTAATCAAACTCTTCCTATTTATTCAGATGATTCAACTATTGAAAATTCACTTAGAATGTCAAAATATCACGCATTAAATGATGGTTTAATTTTATCTGCTAAATTGTATTTAAAAACGGTAAATTCTTTAGATGACAATGTTAGAGTTTCAAAAAGGGTCTATATACCAAGTAGTAGACTAAGGGGTTTTGAATCTGGCGGAATTGGCCCCAAAGATGGAAGTCAATTTATTGGAGGTAATTATGGATCTGCAATTAATCTTAATTCAACTTTACCTAATCTATTAAATGGATATGAAAATATTGATTTTAATTTATTTTTAGACGCTGCTAATTTATGGCATGTTGATTATGATAGTTCACTTGACTCTGATAAAATAAGATCAGCTACTGGTATTTCTATGAACTGGTTTACGCCAGTCGGACCCCTGTCTTTTTCTTATGCAATTCCTATTTCAGAAGCAAAAACAGATAAAACAGAATCTTTTAGATTTCAAATAGGAACCTCATTTTAAAAATGAAAAAAATATTTTTTTTATTATTTTTTTTAATAAATTTTGAAAGCTTGTATGCTGAAAATAATTTAGCCTACATAAATATAAATTATATACTAAATAATTCTATTGTAGGTAAATCTATAACAGTACATATAAACAAAATTAAAGAAAGTAAGCTTAAAGAGTTCGAGTCTACTGAAAAAAAATTAGCAGAAAAGGAAAAAAATATTCTAAAGAAAAAAAATATAATTGATAATGAAGAATTTAATAAAGAAGTTGATATTTTAAAAAATGAAATTAATGAATATAACAAAACTAAAAAAAAATTTATTAAAGAAATAGATGAAAAAAAAATTGAATATACCAAGGAAATTTTAAAAGTATTAAACACTATAATTTCAAAATATGTTGAAGAAAATTCAATACAAATGGTTTTTTCAAAAAAGGATATAGTTATAGCAAAAAAAGATCTAGATATTACAAATTCTGTTATGGATCTACTTAATAATCAACTAACTAAGATAGATTTTTAATATGAAATATACAAATCCTTTTTTCAAAAAAAGAACAAAAAATTATTTAAGTGAAATACTAAAGATATTAAATATTAAAAATAATAATAAATATAAAAATATATTAATAAATGATATTAAAAATCTAGATCAAGCACTTAATAAAGATGTTACTTTTTTTCATTCAATAAAGTATAAATTGCTATTAAATTCAACAAAATCAAATTTTATTATCACTAATTCAAAACTATCAAGTTTTATACCAAAAACAAAAATAGCACTTATTGTTGATAATGTTTTAGTAAGTGTTGCTAAAGTAACTGAATTATTTTATCCAAATTCTCTTAACGATCAATTTGAAAATAATTTTCTCAAATCTATAAATAAAAAAAATTATAAAAATGTTAAATTTGGATCTAATGTAATTTTAGGTGAAAATGTTAAAATTGGAAAAAATTCTACTGTTGGCCATAATACAATTATAGAAAGTAATGTAGAAATTGGACATAATTGTCATATTGGCTCAAATGTAATTATTAAAAAAACAATTATTGGGAATAATGTTTCTATTTTAGATGGTGCTGTTATAGGAAAAAAAGGTTTTGGTTTTTTTCCAAACAATAAAAAAAATATAAAATATCCTCATATAGGAATGGTAATAATTGAAAATAATGTTGAAATTGGCTGCAATAATACAATAGATAGAGGGTCTCTTTCAAATACGATAATTGGTGAAAATTCTTTCTTAGATAATCAAGTTCACATTGCTCACAATGTTCAAATAGGAAAAAATTGTATTGTAACAGGTCAAGTTGGCTTTGCAGGAAGTTCCAAGATAGGTAATAATGTTATGATTGGCGGCCAAGCTGGTATATCTGGGCACTTAAAAATTGGAAATAATGTTAAAATTGGTGGTGGTAGTGGTGTTATTAAAAATATACCTGATAATACTAAAGTAATGGGTTATCCTGCAAAAGAAATTAAAAAGTTCATTTTAGAAAATAAATAATTATGACTGATAAATTAAACAAAGATCAAATAAAAGATTTACTTCCTCACAGGGAGCCCATGCTTTTAATTGACGAACTTATAAATATAAAAAAATTACAATCAGCTACTGCAATAGTTAATGTAAAAAAAGATAGTTTTTTTGTTCAAGGTCATTTTCCAGGGGAACCTGTAATGCCAGGTGTTCTAATTGTTGAGGCATTTGGACAAGCCGCAGCAGCTTTAACTGCAAGCGGTATAGATAAAGCAACATACGAAAATAAATTAGTTTTTTTAATGACAATAGAAAAAGCAAGATTTAGAAATCCAGTAGTGCCAGATTGTAAATTAGAACTTAATATAGAAGCTATTCGATCGCATGGCAGAGTATGGAAATATAAAGGTGAAGCTTTTGTCAGTGGCAAGAAGATGGCGGATGCACAATGGGCAGCAACAATAGTTGATAGGAAATAATTAGCAATATTTATTGATAACTATATTTTATTTTTTTTGTTAATTATAGTTTGTGATACACGATACAGCAATTATATCTGAAACTTCAAAATTAGGTGATAATGTTGAGATAGGAGCATATTCTATAATTGGTCCTAATGTTAAAATCTCAAATAATACAAAAATTCATTCTCATGTAAATATAACTGGAAATACATCTATAGGATCTTGCAACGAAATATTTCCGTTTTCTTCAATAGGCACACCTCCACAAGATTTAAAATATAAGGGAGAAAAAAATTCATTGATAATAGGTGATAATAATAAATTTAGGGAGTATGTGAATATTAATCCTGGAACAGAACAAGGTGGGGCAGTAACAAAGATTGGTAATAATAACTTATTTATGGTTTATTGTCATGTTGCACACGATTGTACAGTTTCAAATAATATAGTTTTAGCAAATAATGTACAAGTCGGTGGTCACGTATACATACAGGATAATGCTATTATAGGTGGTAGTTGTGCGGTTCATCAATTTTCAAGAATTGGTGAGTCATCAATGATAGGTGGAATGACAGGTGTATTAAGTGATGTTATTCCATTTGGATTATCTTTAGGAAATAGAAATAGTTTAGCAGGTTTAAATCTTATAGGTTTAAGAAGAGCAAAAGTATCAAATGAAAATATTAAAATAATTCAAGAGGCTTACAATACAATTTTTAAATCTGCAAATTTTAGATCTAATATTGAAAATTTAAATTCAGATATAAAAAAAAATCATTTTGTAAGTAAAATTATTGATTTTATTAATTCAGATAAAAAAAGGGCAATTGCTATTCCAGAAAATATTTAATGATAGGTCTGTTTCTAGGAGAAAAAAAATTACCATTTGAAATATTAAATAAATTAAAAAAAAGAAAAATTAAATATTTCATAATTGATTTAACAAAAAATAATAAATTTAAAAAAGATAAAAATAGTTTTTTTATTAGTATTGGTAAATTTGGCGAAATATTAAAATTAATTAAATCCAAAAATTGTAAAAAAGTAATATTTGCAGGAAATATATCTAAACCAAATATTTCTAAGTTAAAATTAGATCTAAAAGGCATTTATTATATACCAAGAATAATTAAAGCATCAAAGTTAGGTGATGCAGCAATATTAAAAGAATTAATTAAAATATTAGCTGAGCATAAAGTTAAGGTTATAAAATTAAATTTTTTTAATCCTGAATTATCAATTTCAAGAGGGAATTATACTAAAGTTAAACCACGTAATTCAGAAATTTTAGATATAAAAAAAGGAATCAACTATTTAAATAAATTAAATGCTCACAATCATACCCAGGGTATAGTTATTAGAAAAGGTATTATAATTGCAAAAGAAACATACTCAGGAACTCAAAGTATGTTAAAAAAATTAATTAAAGCAAGAAATCCAGATGGCATACTAATTAAATTTCCAAAGAAAAAACAAGATCTTAGAGCAGATTTACCAACAATTGGTTTAGATACATTAAAAGATTGTAAAAAAGTAAATTTAAGAGGCATAGTATTAAAGTCAAAGCAAAATATTGTTTTGGATAAAAAAAAATGCGTAATTTTTGCTAATAAAAATAATATGTTTATTAATGTAAAATGAAAAAAATATTTGTTTTAACTGGAGAACCATCTGGTGATAAATTGGCTTCGTACGTTATTCTAAAATTAAAGGAAAAGAGTAAAAATATAGAGTATTTAAGTGTTGGAGGATCGCATTTAAATTCAATAGGAATAAAATCAATATACGATCTAAAAGAAATTACATATATTGCTTTCACTGATGTTTTATTCAATTTGTTTAAAATAAAAAAAAAAATTGATGAAACGGTCAAGAAAATTTTAGAATTTAAACCTGATATATTATTTAGTGTTGATAGTCCTGACTTTGCTTTAAGAGTTGCACAGAGAGTTAAGAAAGCTAATCCAAATATTAAAGTAATTCATTTCATTGCACCCAAGGTATGGGCCTGGAGAGAGGGTAGAGTAAAAAAAATGAAAAAATATTTAGATCATATTTTGTTATTATTTAAGTTTGAAAAAAAATATTTTGATAAAGAAAATATTTTAAGCACTTTTGTTGGTCACCCACTGCTAGATGACAATGTTAAAAATGTTGTAAAGTTAAATAATCTAATTAATAGGAAAAAAAGATATATATCTTTATTTGCTGGTAGTAGAGAAAGTGAAATTAAAATACACGCACCTATACTTTTTGAATTTATAAAAAAAATGAATAACAAAGATGATGATTTTAATTTTGTATTTCATTCTATTGATAAATATAAAAATTATTTAATCAATCTCTTAAATAATCAAAATATTAGTAATGCTGAGGTTGTCTCTGATGAAAAAATAAAAAATGAAATTTTAAAAATTTCATCTTTTGCAGTTGTTAAATCTGGTACAGTTTCTTTAGAAGTTTGTAAATTAAACATTCCTTCAATTATTATTTATAAAATGAATTTTATTAACTTTTATTTAGCAAAATTATTTCTAAAAATTAATTATGTTAATATGTTAAATATTATTAAAAACAGAGAAATAATTCCTGAGTTGCTTCAAAATGATTGTAATCCAAATGAAATTTTTAATTCTGTATATTATTATTTAAAAAAACCTGAATTAATGCAAAAACAACTTTCAGAAATAAAATTGATTATTAATGAAATAAAATCACCAACTTCATCAACAGAAGAAACCTCAAAAATATTACTTAATTACCTTGCTTAATCTCATTTCAACATCAATTTTACCTAAAGACATCAAAATATCATATATTCCTGGTCCAAATTTTGAACCAGTAAGAGCTATTCTTAATGGTTGCCCTACACCTTTAAAATTTGTTTCGTATTTTTTAATTAGATTATTGATAATTGGTTCTAGTGTTGGTTTGCTTAGTTTTTCTTGACTAGATATTTCAGTTTTAAAATCAATTATAATTTTTTTAGCTTTTTCATCAATAAGTTCTAAGTCGTTCTTATTGATGATTACTTCGTTTGATAATATATATTTTGAATTATTGTAAACATCTTCTAAAGTTTTTGCTTTGTTTTTTAAAAAAGAAAGTGAATTTTTTAACTTATCTTTTTTATTTGTTTCAATTTTTTCTTTATATATAAGGCAATATTCTTCTAATCTTTCGTATAATTCTTTTTCATTAATGTTTTTAATATAATGTTCGTTCATTGATAAAATTCGACTTATATCTAATTTTGAGGGTGATTTTCCAATACCTTCCAAATTAAAATATTTAATACTTTCATCAAGGGTAAATATTTCTTTATCTTTATAGGACCATCCCAATCTTAGTAAGTAATTTCTTAATGCTTCAGGCATTATTCCAATATTTGAATAATCATCAATAGTTGATGCCCTATCTCTTTTTGACAGTTTTTTTCCATCAGCGGTATGAATTAAAGGTATATGAGCATATGAAGGAAGACCCCAATTCATTGCTTCGTAAATTTGCATTTGTTTAAATGTATTAATTTTATGATCGTCTCCTCTAATTATATGTGTGATTTTCATTTCATGATCATCTACCGCTGCAGATAAATTATATGTAGGCGATCCATCATTTCTTATTATTATAAAATCTTCAATAGTATTATTATCGATTTGTACATCTCCTTGAACTAAATCTTTTAAAGCAGTAGATCCTTCAATTTTACTTTTAAATCGTATTACTGGTTTAATATTATCTGGAGCTTCAGTTTCTTTTTTATCCCTCCATTTTCTATTATAGATATAAGGAATTTTTTTTTGTTTAGCTCTTTTTTTTTGTTCCTCGATCTCCTCATTTGAACAATAACATTTGTAAGCATGACCATTTTGTAATAATTCATTTGCAATTTTAACATGATTATTTATTTGTTTTGATTGAATGTATTCGTCACCATCATATTCTATACCTATATTCTTTAAGGATTTAATAATTTGATCTTTGTATTCATCTTTTGATCTTTCTTTATCAGTATCTTCTATTCTTAAGTGAAAAGTGCCGCCTTGGTTTTTAGAAAATAACCAATTAAACAATGCAGTCCTTACTCCACCTATGTGTAATGGTCCAGTTGGTGATGGAGCAAATCTTGTTGCTATTTTTGACATCTAAAATATTTAGACTATTTTATTGAAAGTTTCTATATAAAGATACAAGTATTCCTTGAACTTTTACTCTATCGGGACCGAATATTTTTGTTTCGTAATTTCTATTAGCACTCTCCAATGCTACTGTTTTACCTTTTCTTCTTATTCTTTTTAACATTGCTTCATTGTCATCAATTAGTGCTACTACAATTTTTCCATTATCTGCTGTATCTGTCTTTTTAACAATAACAGTATCACCATCATTGATACCGGCTTCTATCATAGAATCTCCTTGAACTTTTAGTCCAAAATATTCTCCATTTTTTTCAATATTACTTGGCAAAGGTATTCTAGTAACTTCATTTTGAATGGCTTCAACGGGTGTTCCAGCCGCGATATTTCCTAAAACAGGTATATCGCTTCCATCTTTATTTAGATTTGAATCATCTAAACCTCCTTTAATAACACTTGGAGAAAAGCTATTATAAATGTCATTTGCTGAAGCAGTTTCTGGTAGTTTAATCACTTCTAAGGCCCTTGCCTTATGAGCAAGTCTCTTGATGAATCCTCTTTCTTCTAATGCACTAATAAGTCTATGAATTCCAGATTTAGATTTAAGATTTAAAGACTCTTTCATTTCTTCGTATGAAGGAGATATTCCTGATGATCTCAACTTCTTGTTGATAAATAAAAGTAGGTTTTTTTGTTTTTTAGTTAGCATAGAACAAATTATGTACATATATGTTCTACAAAAGTTCTTTAATTTAAACAATAGTTAAAAAAGCCAATAAAATTAAGATAAAATTGCCTATAGAGAGGTAAGAATATTATTTTTTTCCAAATTTTTTAAAATTGATTCACCTATAAGGAATGTTCTAATTTTAGTTTTATTTTTAATTTCTAACAGTTCATCTTTATTTTTAATTCCACTCTCAGAAATCAAAGGTTGTTTATGATTGATCAGAATATTGTGAATATCATAAGTTGTATTTATATCAGTTTTTAAAGTTTTTAAGTTTCGATTATTTATACCAATTAATGCCTGATCAAATTTTAAAGCATTTTTTGCTTCTTCGGCAGTGTGCACTTCAACTATTACGTCCATTTGCAATTTAATAGCCTCTTCATAAAGTTCATTAGCTTCTTTTTCTGAGATCCCTGCAAGTATAATTAATATTGCATCAGCACCATAGCTTTTAGAAAGATGAACTTGAAATTTATCAAAGAAAAAATCTTTACACAAAATTGGCAAAGTTATTTTTTCCTTAATTTTACTTATATGAATTAAATTACCTAAAAAAAAATCTTCCTCTGTTAAAACGGATAAACAAGTTGCTTTGTTTGATTGGTAAATATTCGCAATATCAACGGGATTATAATTCTCAATGATAACCCCAGCAGATGGACTTGCTTTTTTTATTTCGGCAATAATAGATACTTTATCATCATTATGATTTCGTAATATTTTTTCCTTGAATTGTAAATAGGTTTTATTTTCATTAATTTTTTGAGAAAGAGATTCAATACTTATTTCTTTTTTAAGCTTATTAATTTTATTTTTTTTATTTTCTATAATTTTATTTAAAATGTTCTCAGACATTTTGTAATAATTTTAAGTGTTTATAAGTATTTCCAGATAAAATAAATTTTCTTGTTTCATTAAATGACTCTTCAAAGTTTGAATATTTGCCCATTACAATTAAACCAGCAGCAGCATTTAAACAAACTGCTTTTGAAAAATCATTATCTTCACCCTTAAAAATATCAATTATTTTATTTTTATTATATTGAGAATCATCACCTAATAAATTATCAAATTTTTCAACTTTTATATTTAATACTTTGGGATCAATTATCATTTCTGATATCTCACCATCTTTTAATTGTGCAATATTTGTTTTCGCATACGGGGAGATTTCGTCTAATCCATCTTCGCTATTGACTATCCAAGCAAATTCAACATTTAAATTTTTAAGTGCCTCTGCAAAAATTTTTAGTAATTTTTTGTCAAAAACACCCACCACTTGTCTCTTAACAAGAGCTGGACTACTCAGTGGACCAATTAAGTTAAATATTGTTCTTTTTCCAATTTTTTTTCTAGTGGGTCCTACATATTTCATAGCACTATGGTAATTTGGAGCAAACATAAAACCAAAATTATTTTTATTTATTTGTTCCTCAATTTGTTTTGGTTCTAAATTAATATTAATACCTAACGCTTCCAAAACATCTCCAGATCCACATTTTGAGGAAACTGCCTTATTTCCATGTTTGGCAATTTTGATACCCATACTTGCAAGTAAAAGTGCTGAAGCAGATGATATATTTAATGTATTTTTACCATCTCCCCCAGTACCGCACGTATCTAAACAATTTTTAATATTAACTCTTTTTGATTTTTCTCTTAAAACATGAACTCCACCAGCTATTTCGTCGGATGTTTCTCCTTTTGATGATAAAAGTGTTAAAAAATCATATATTTCTTGATCAGAAGCCTTTCCTTCCATTAATATTTTAAAAGCATTTTTACTTTCTTCAAAACTTAAGTTTAATTTGTTATTTAATTTTTCAATAAATTCTTTCATAATTCTTTTATAAAATTCTTCAAAATTTTTTTACCATAAGTTGTTTTAATACTTTCAGGATGAAATTGCACTCCATGTACATTATATTTTTTATGCTGAATCCCCATAATAATGCCATCTACAGTTTGGGCAGTAATCGTTAGATCTTTTGATAAAGTTTTTTTATCAATTATAAGACTATGGTATCTAGTAGCTTCAAACGTTTTAGGAAGATTTTTTAAAATTCCAAAATTCTTTGAAATTATTTTACTAGTTTTTCCATGAACTAAGTTCTTAGCTTGTATTATTTTAGATCCAAATACTTGACCAATAATTTGATGACCAAGACATACACCAAGAATTGGAATTTTTTTATAAAGTTTTTTAACTATACTAATACAATTTCCAGATTGATATGGATTTCCTGGACCAGGAGAAATAACTATTTTATCAAATTTTTTTTTAATTATTTGATTAAAATTAATTTTATCATTTCTAACTACTTCTACTTTTGCATATGTTGAGAGATAATGATAAAGATTAAATGTAAAACTATCATAATTATCAATTAAAATTATTTTCATAAAATTACTCTAATGCTTTTATTAAGGCTTTGGCTTTATTTACCGTTTCATTAAATTCATTTAAAGGTTTACTATCTGCTACGATCCCAGCTCCAGATTGGATATAGAATTTATTATTTTTTGATATAGCGGTTCTCAAAGCTATACATGTATCAAAATCGCCATTTGCAGAAAAATAACCTATACCACCTGCATAAACCTTTCTTCTTGTATTTTCTAGTTCATCAATTATTTCCATAGCCCTAATTTTTGGTGCACCAGAAACTGTACCAGCAGGAAAACCTGATAAAAGTGTATCAAATTTACTATATTTATTATTAAAAATACCCTCCACATTAGAAACTATATGCATAACATGCGAATATCTTTCAATTTTAAAACTCTCAGTTACTTTAACTGAATTTACATTTGATACTTTACCAGTATCATTTCTTCCTAAGTCTAAAAGCATTAAATGTTCAGATAATTCTTTCTTATCTTTTAATAAATCTTTTTCAAAAAATTGATCTTGTTTTTTATTTTTACCCCTCGGTCTTGTTCCAGCTATTGGTCTTATGGTAATTTTATTATTTCTTAGTCTAACTAAAATTTCTGGACTAGCCCCAATAATTTGAAAGTCTTTGAAATTAAAAAAATACATAAATGGAGATGGATTGGTTTTTCTTAGTTTTTTGTAAATCTCAATAGGTTTTTTAGTCAATTTACATTCAAATCTTTGACTTAAAACTACCTGAAAAATATCACCAATTTTAATATATTTTTTTGCTTTTTTAACGTTATCTATAAATCTTTTTTTAGAAATATTAGATTTAATTTTAGTTAATTTATTAGTTTGAGTAATTTTTATTGAATTATAGTTTGCCAAAAATACCATTTCTTCAATTTGATTATTTATTTCAGAAAATTTTTTTTTAAAATTATTTATTTTTTCATCTTTAAATACATTAACTATAAAATATAATTTTTTATCAACATTATCGTGTATAATTATATTCTTTGGCCTTATAATTCTTGAATCAGGAATTTTTAAATCATTTTTTGTACTATTTGGGATTTTTTCAATATATCTAATTATATCATAAGAAAAATAACCCGATAAAATTGAACTAATTGGTGGTAACTCTTTCGGTATATCAAAATTAAAATTTTCAATAATTTTTTCTATATTTTGTTTTGGACTTCCTTTTAAATTTATTGTTCTATTTTTATATATTAGTTTACATTTATTATAATTAAACTCCCATAATTTATCAGGGTTTCTGCCAAATATAGTATATCTGCCTTTTATGAATCCCTTTTCAACAGACTCAAATATGAAACTATCTTTTTCAATTAGAAAATTATTTATTAAATTTTCAATTTCTTTTTCACCATCTGTTTTTATTAAATAATATAAAACTTGATTTTTTTTTCTCAAATATTGAGTTTTAAATTTACTTAGACTTATATTAAGCATTTACTTAAAATTATTCTTTATTCTATCCAAAGTATTTTGAAAGACTTTTACCTTATATTTTTTACTTAAAGCTAAATCATATGAACTATAAATTTCTTCTACAATTTTATTATTAGAAATTTCTAGATATTCACTATTTTCAATATCGTTTTTGGGTAAATTTTTTGTATAAATTTTATTAACTTTTGCTAGGAAAATTTTATTATTATCATTCGTTAGCAAAACAAAATTATTTTCTGGAAGTGAATAAATTAAGCTAACCGAATCTTTATCAAATATACTATTATCATCTAATGATATAATAGTTTCGTTCAATAAATTTTCACCATTTTTAGATATTTTAACGAATTCATCATTATTAAATTTTTTGTCTTGTATTTTTTGAAATAAATCTTTGTTATATTCATATTTCTTTTTAAGAATTAAATTTTCTTTTACTCTTTCAATAAACTTTATTTCAGATTTACTTGGTAGCACCTTATTAATTTTTGTAACTTCAAATAGAAGATAATAGTCATTTTTATCTAATAACTGGATTTTCTCATCATTTCTTTTTTCGTAAATTTCGTTAAAAATTTCATTATTTTTATCTTCATTGTTATAGTTGCTTAAATACTCTATTTTTAAATCATATATTTTTCTAATATCTTCAATACTAGAGTCATTTAAAATACTGTTTTCAATCTCGTCAATTTTTTTGAAAAATTCATTATTAAACTCATCTGAATCAATCAAATTTGATGGAGTTATTTTAACATATGAAAAATCTATTACTTCTTCTTTAAGATTTTCTTCATTATCTTTAATAAATTGTTCTATTTCTGTTTCAGGGGTTTCTGTATTGTATACAGTATCTAAATCTAAATACTTGATTTCAACTTCCTTATTTTTGTTTATATAAATTTTATTATTCAAAAAATATGGTGATTTTATTCCACCACCTACATATGCAAATAATTTTTTCTTCAATTCTTCATTTTTAAATCTAATTTCAAAATCAGGAGCTGTTATATTATTTTCTAATAAAAATTTTTCGTATTTAATTCTTGAAAATTGTTTTTTATCATCCAAAAAGATTTCATTATTTTTAATTTTATTAGCCAAAGTTTTATCAGTTATCATAATATTTAAGTCATTGATTTCCATATCAAGTAGTTTTATTGAAACTATGCTTGAAACTATTTTTTCTATGACTTTGTTATCTATATTCTCTTTAATATATTCATTATCCATTCTTGTTTGATTGATATAGTTTAAAAGTTCCTGTGTAGAAATTGTTTCATTATTTATTTTTGCTATATTGTTCGTGTTACCTCCACTAAAGACACTTCCCATACCCCAAAAAACAAATGGGATAATTATTATACCTATTAAAATACCTGCTAATTTAGTTTTCGAAAAATTTCTTAATGTATTTAACATTTTGTTTAAATTGTTTATTTATTGATCTATAAAAATCAAACCTATAAATTAAATTATTCTTTATGACAAATAATAATATATATTTTATTGCAAATTGGAAAATGCACGGAAATATAGCTGATATTAACAAATCTAAATCAGTTGTTAGGCTATCAAATCTTAAAAAATTCAAAAAAACAAAAATTATATACTGTCCCCCGTATACTTTGCTAAAGACTTTTTGTGAGAAAGTTAAAAATTCAAATATTTCTATTGGGGCACAAAATTGTCATTCACATTCTGAATATGGTGCTTTTACTGGATCAATAAATGCGAAATTAATTAAATCCTCTGGCGCTAAATTCGTCATACTTGGACATTCAGAGAATAGAAAAAATGGTGAAAATGATTTGATCATAAATAAAAAAATTCACTCTGTTTTAAAAGAAAATTTAAATGTTATATTTTGTATTGGAGAAACATTAACTGAAAAGAAAAATAAAAAAACATATAGTGTTTTAAAAAAACAAATAACCAAAGGTTTAAAAGGTATAAAAAAAATTAATAATGTTATGATAGCCTATGAGCCCGTATGGTCTATAGGTACAGGCATAATACCTAATAATTTAGAATTACTAAAAAATTTGAGTAATATTAAAAAAATTTTTAAGAAATTTAAAAAATCTTCAAGTATTAAAATTCTATATGGAGGATCTGTAAATCCGAAAAATGTAAGAGAACTTGCTCAAATTAAAGCAATAAACGGTTTTCTTGTGGGTGGATCATCTTTAAATTCAAAAAAATTCATTGATATAATAAAAAAAACAATTAATTAAAACTCGTGGAAAATATAATATTAATTTTAAACATAATACTTGCAATAATTTTGGTCATTTTAGTCTTAATCCAAAAGTCTGAAGGAGGCGCGCTTGGCATTGGAGTTTCACAAGATAATTTTATGTTTTCTAGATCAGCTGGAAATTTTTTGACAAAAGCTACTGCAGTTGTTGCAACATTATTCATAATTTGCAGTTTAACTTTAACAATATTATCAAGAAGTGAATTGGCCCCAACTATATCTGTTATAGATAAAATCGAGGAAAATGCAGATGAAGCGCCAAAAGTTCCTGAAAATAACAATTAATACTTTTATTTTTTTAAATTTGTGGCTATAACATAATTCCATGGCGCGATATATATTTGTCACTGGCGGCGTGGTCTCTTCTTTAGGCAAAGGTTTATCATCAGCATCCTTAGCTTATTTGTTAAAATCTCAAGGTTACAAAGTAAGATTAAGAAAAATGGATCCATATCTGAATGTAGATCCTGGTACAATGAGCCCATTCCAGCATGGAGAAGTGTTTGTAACAGACGATGGTGCTGAAACAGATCTAGACTTAGGTCATTATGAAAGATTTACAAATATATCTTCAAAAAAAACAGACAATATTACAACTGGTAGAATTTATAGTGACATAATTAAAAAAGAAAGAAGAGGAGGGTACCTTGGTAAAACTGTTCAGGTAATACCCCACATAACTGATAGAATTAAAGAATTTATAAAAAAAGATATTTCAGATGAAGATTTTGTAATATGTGAAATTGGTGGAACTGTAGGTGACATCGAGAGCCTTCCTTTTGTTGAAGCTATAAGGCAATTTTCAAATGAACATGGTAAATCAAAAACATTATTTATTCATTTAACTTTTGTTCCTTTTTTAAAATCATCAGATGAAATAAAAACAAAACCAACTCAACATTCTGTTAAAGAATTAAGAAGTATTGGTATACAGCCAAATATAATTATTTGTAGATCTCAACAATCAATACCTATCGACCAAAGAAAAAAAATATCCTTATTTTGTAATGTACCAATTGAAAATGTAATAGAAACAGTTGATGTCAGAACAATTTATGAAGCACCTATCAGTTTTTTTAATCAAAAACTCGACAAACAGGTATTAAAATTTTTTAAATTAAAATCAAAAAAAAGACCAAATCTATTACCATGGAAGAAAATTACAAAAATTACTTTAAATACAAAAAAGATAATTAATATTGGTATAATAGGAAAATATGTAAACTTAAAAGATGCTTATAAATCTTTAGATGAAGCACTAACTCATGGCGGTATATCTAATAAAGTTAAAGTAAATTTAATTAGAATTGAATCTGATAAATTAAAACCTAATCAAATAGCAAAAAAATTAAAGAATATATCTGGCTTGTTAATACCAGGAGGTTTTGGAAAAAGAGGAACTGAAGGCAAGATTACCGCAATCAAATACGCAAGGGAAAGAAAAATACCATTCTTAGGCATATGTTTTGGAATGCAAATGGCAATAATAGAATTCGCACGCAACAAGCTAAAAATAAAAAAAGCAGGCTCCACTGAGCTTGATAGAAATTGTTATCCAGTTGTAGGTTTAATAAATGAGTGGAACAAGGATGGAAAGATTATTAGAGGCACTGATAAAGATTTGGGAGGAACAATGAGATTAGGCTTATATGATGCGATATTAAGAAATAATTCTGCCATAAAAAAAATATATAAATCTGCCTCAATTAAAGAAAGACACAGGCATAGATATGAAGTTAATAATAATCTTAAAAACCAATTTGAGAAGAAAGGATTAATTTTTTCAGGAATGTCTCCAGATAATAAATTACCAGAAATTATAGAACTTAAAAATCATCCATGGTTTATAGGAGTTCAATTTCATCCTGAATTTAAATCTAGACCTTTATCGCCTCATCCTTTATTCTCATCTTTTATTAAAGCAGCTAAATCATTTAATGGAAAATAAAATAGTTAATTGTAACGGAATAGAAATATCAAATAAAAATAAAATTTGTCTGATAGCAGGTCCATGCCAGCTAGAAACCGAGCAGCATGCTATGGATATGGCAGGAAAAATTAAAGAAATTGCATCAAAATATAGTATTGGATTTGTTTATAAAACTTCCTTTGATAAGGCGAATAGAACTAGTATCAAAGGTAAAAGAGGAGCTGGATTAGAAAAATCATTACCTGTGTTTGATAAAATTAAAAAGGATTTAAATATTCCAATTTTAACAGACATTCATAACGAGCAACAATGTGAAGTTGTAGCACCTCATGTTGACGTTTTACAGATACCAGCTTTTTTATGTAGGCAAACTGATTTGCTGATAGCTGCAGCAAAAACAAATAAAATTATAAATGTAAAAAAAGGACAATTTTTAGCACCGTGGGATATGGTTAATGTTACAAAGAAAATTTCAGATACAGGAAATGAAAATATTTTAGTAACAGAGCGGGGAGCGAGTTTTGGATATAATACTTTGGTATCAGATATGAGATCAATTCCTATAATGGCAAAAAATGGATATCCAATTGTATTTGACGCAACCCATTCAGTACAACAACCTGGAGGCCAAGGAGAACAAAGTGGCGGTCAAAGAGAATTTGTTGAATACTTATCAAGAGCAGCTGTAGCAGTTGGCGTAGCTGCAATTTTTTTAGAAACCCATCAAGATCCTGATAATGCACCTTCCGATGGTCCAAATATGGTTCCATTAAATAAATTAGATAGCTTAATTAATCAATTAGTAGAGATTGATAAATTAATTAAAATATAAATGAGTAAAATAACCAAAGTAATAGCTAGACAAGTTTTTGATAGTAGAGGAAATCCAACAATTGAAGCGGAAGTTTATTGTAAAAATTTAAGCGCCTCTTCAATTTGTCCTTCTGGAGCTTCCACAGGAACTTATGAAGCTTACGAAAAAAGAGATAAAACAAATAAAAGATATTTAGGGAAAAGTGTTTTAAAACCTGTTTCATATGTGAATAAAGTTGTATCTAAAAGACTAAAAAATCAAAATGTTCATAATCAAGAAAAAATAGACCATATTTTAATAAAATTAGATGGAACAAAACAAAAAACCAAAATTGGTGCCAATGCTATACTTGCTATTTCAATGGCAGTAAAAAAACTGTCAGCAAAAATTAGAAAAATTCCACTTTATAAAAGTTTTATCGTTAAAAAAAATTTTAAACTCCCATACCCTTTAATGAATATTATAAATGGTGGAGCTCATGCGAATAATGGTCTGCGTATTCAAGAGTTTATGATAAGACCAGATAAAGCAAAATCTTTTGCGGAAGGAGTAAGAATCTGTTTTCTTGTGATTAATAGTTTACGTACTCTAATAAAAAAAATGGGCCATTCAACCTCTGTTGGTGACGAAGGAGGCTTTGCTCCAATGATTAGTGATAATGAAAACGCCTTAAAACTCATTGTACAAGCAATTAAAAAAGCAGGTTTTACAAACGGAAAAGAAGTATCTATCTGTTTGGATGTGGCGGCAAATGAACTTATAAAAAAACGAAAATACTCAATCCATTCAAAAAAATTTATATCTGTAGATCAGTCAATTCAAAAATATCTTAAATTAATTAAAAAATACAAAATTAAGTCCATAGAAGATCCATTTGGTGAAAATGATTGGAATGCTTGGACAAAATTTGTTAACAAAACAAAAAATAAAGTTCAAATAGTTGGTGATGATCTTTTTGTTACGAACCTTGAAAGATTAAAAGTAGGATTTTTAAATTTATCAGCTAATTCAATTTTAATTAAATTGAACCAAATAGGCACAGTTACGGAAACTTTAGAAGTAATTAAATTTGCACATTTAATTGGATATAAAACTATTATTTCTCACAGATCAGGTGATAGTGAAGATACTTTTATTGCTGATTTAGCCGTTGGAACAGACTCAAATCAAATTAAAACCGGTTCTTTAGCTAGATCTGAAAGAGTTTCAAAATATAATCAACTTATTCGTATAGAAGAGGAGCTTGGAAAATCTTCTAAAATGAATAAAGTTATTTAATGATAGATAAGTTAAAAAAAAATTATTTTTTACTTATAATCACTTTTTTAATTATTTATTTTTTTTTCAATTTGTTAGGTGGAAATAGAGGATTAATTTCGTATTTTGAAAAAAAAGAAATTTATCAAAATCTTATAGAAGATCAAAAAGAACTAAGCGACAAAATTGCAAGTTTAGAGAAAAAAAATTCTCTTTTAACTGACAATATTGATTTAGATTTTATTGAAATTTTAATAAGAGAAAAATTTTTATTTGGAAAAAAGGGTGAGACTACCTATATAATAAAGAATAATGGAACCAAAAACTAGACCAAGACACCCTGAAAAAGTAAAAAAACCTATTAATCCAATAAAAAAAAAACCAAGTTGGATAAGATCAAAAATCACTAATAGTAAAGAATTTTTCTTAACTAAAACAATAGTTAATCAAAATAACCTTGTAACTGTATGCCAAGAGGCAAACTGCCCAAATATTACTGAATGTTGGAGTAAAAGACATGCTACTTTTTTAATTATGGGTGATACTTGTACTAGAGCTTGTGCATTTTGCGATGTAATTACAGGCAAACCAAAATCACTTGATCCTTTTGAACCTTATAAGATTGCGAATGCTGTTAATAAACTTAATTTAAAACATACAGTAATAACATCTGTAGATAGAGATGATCTTAATGATGGAGGAGCTAATCATTTTTATGAGGTAATTATTGAAACAAAAAAATTAAATCCATTAACAACAATTGAAGTATTAACACCTGATTTTTTAAGGAAAGGAGATTCATATAAAAAAGTTGTTGAGGCAGCTCCTGATGTTTTTAATCATAATATTGAAACAGTTCCAAGTCTTTATAGACAAGTTCGTCCAGGTTCTAGATATTATGCTTCTTTAGAACTTTTAAAAAACGTTAAAATAATAAATAAAAATATTTTTACAAAGTCTGGAATAATGGTTGGTTTAGGAGAAAATAAAGATGAAATTTTACAAGTTATGGACGATCTAAGATCCGCTGATGTTGATTTTTTAACTATTGGCCAATACCTACAACCATCTGAAAAACATCAACCATTAGATAGATATTACAAACCCGATGAGTTTGATGAATTGAAATCTATAGCTGAGTCAAAAGGTTTTTTATTAGTTTCATCTTCGCCTCTTACGAGATCTTCATATCATGCTGATGAAGATTTTGCTTTACTTAAGAAAAATCGAATAAATCAAGTTAATGCCCAAAGCATCAGTTAAAAGATTAATTGATTGTAAAAAAGAACAATTAATTGATCTCGTTTTAGATATAGAAAAATATCCAGAATTTGTTCCCTTCTGCTTAGGATCAAAGGTTTATGAAAAAAAACATAAAGGTGATCAATTGTTTATTATTGCAGATTTAACAATTGGCAAAGGTCCATTTAAAGATACTTATAAAAGTGATGTTAAATTTAATAAAAATGAAGATTCAATTTATGTAACTAATCTTGATGGTCCATTAAAACATTTAGAAAATAAATGGCACTTTAAAGAAATAAATAACTTATCCGAAGTTTCATTTGAAATCGACTTTGAACTAAAAAATAACTTTTTAAATATAATTATGACAAAATCATTTCAATTTGGCTTAGATAAAATAGCTGATGCTTTCCAAAAAAGAGCAGAGGAGCTATTTAGCAAAGCTTAAAATTAAATTTAAAGCCCTATAAACAGTAGATCTTTGAATTGAATTCCTTGTTCTGTTTTTAAATAAAAACTTTTTTATTAGAGTTTTATTGCCTTTTTTGACACCTATAAAAACTAATCCTACTGGCTTTTGTTTAGTTCCACCATTAGGACCCGCTACTCCGGTAATTGATAGAGAAATATTAGTTCTACTAATTTTATTTAGATTATTAACCATGTACAAACATGTTTCATAACTCACAGCTCCATGCTTAATTATTATTTTTTTAGGAACTTTCAGAATATTTATTTTAGATTTATTTGAATAGGTAATCAATCCAAGAGTAAAAACTTTAGATGATCCACTTATTGAAGTTATAGAGCTTGAAAGCAAACCTCCTGTACAAGATTCAGCAAAAGATATATTTAATTTTTTTTTACTTAATAATTTAACTACTTTCTGTGAAAGTTTTTTCATGAAGTAATAACCATATATAAAACAAGAACTGCAACAACATATAGCCCAGCACAAACATCATCCATTATGACGCCAAAACTATTTTTAAAGTTCTTATCATAATAGATAACTGGGTAGGGTTTAGCGATGTCAAAAATTCTAAATAGAATAAACATTATAAAGTAAAATGTTATAACTTGAGTAGATTCTTTGGTAGTTTCGTGAGCAATTTCATATAAGCAAATAGGAATTGATTGACCGATAAATTCATCAATAACAACTTCTTTTGGATCTTTATTTTCTAAGTCTTTTATAAAAATGTTTACAGCATAAAGAGAAATAAAAAATATAATTATAACTCCAACTAAAATAATATTTGGAGAAATATTAAGTATATGAAAAATAATAAATAAAAATAACGTTGTAGCTAACGATGCAAAACTTCCTGGAATTAATTTAATTTTACCTATTCCAAATAAAGTTACAAATAAGAAGTTAATTTTATTCATATTTATTTATTGAAACTATAGCTTCACAAGCAATAGCATTTTCTTTTCCAATTAAACCTAATTTTTCTACAGTTTTACCTTTAAGGTTTATAATATTTTTATCTATATTCATTAATTTTGACAATGAATTTATAATTTTATTTCTATGTTTAGAAACTTTTGGTCTTTCACAAATTAAATTAATATCTAAGTTATTTATAATATAATTATTTTTTTTTAAATCTGAAATTATAGGTCTTAGCATTTTTGGTGATCTTATATTTTTAAAATTATTTTTATTACTTGGATATAAAGTACCTATATCTTTTTTTCTTAAAGATCCAAGCAGTGCATCAATTATTGAATGAAGAATAACATCGCCATCTGAATGACCTTTAAGGCCAGAATGAAATGGTATTTTTATTCCACCTAAGTAAAGTTTTTTATTTTTAATTAATCTATGTATATCAAATCCTATTCCATAAAATGTTTTAATAATAGATGTATCTAAATCTGTTTTCTTTGTTATTTTTATATTTGTCTCCTCACCTTTAATAAATTTTATTTTCTTATTATTATTTAAAAATAAAGTAGCCTCATCTGTTACAAGTTGTTTATTATATTTTGATAAATTATATAAATCTTTAAACCTAAAACATTGAGGTGTTTGTGTTAATAAAACTTTTTCTCTTTTTAAATTAATTATTTTATTTTTATTTACGTACTTAGTTGTATTTTCTGTGTTAATATATGGAACTACAGCTTTATTTTTACCAAGATGTTTTTTCAGATTTTTTAGTAAATTTATTGAAAAATTAGGTCTTGCCGCATCATGTATAAATACATTAACAAATTTTTTATTTTTAATAAAATCAAGAGCTTTTTGTGAGGATTTATACCTTTCTTTTCCTCCTTTAATAATTTTAATGTTTTTATAACTCATTTTTATTTTCTTATTTGTAACGATAACTATCTCTTTGAATAAATTTGACTTTAACGCTTTATCTACAGAATGCATAAAAAGTGGCTTATTTTTATAATTTACGAATTGTTTAGGGTTTTTTGATTTAAATCTCTTACCTTTGCCTGCAGCTAATAGTATAAAACAATTACTCATGTATTTATTTTAAATTTTTTTAATGTATTTTTAATTTATGTTATCTTTGTTAAAAAGAAATTTATTTATTATTGTAATTTTTATTTTTACACTTTTATTAGCTTTTATAACGTTTTTAACTTTTATCGATAAAAGTTTTATAGAACTTAATGATAATAATCTTCAATATCTCTTAATATTAAATTTTGCACTATTATTAGTTTTTTTTGTTTTAATTTTCATTGATGTAAAAAATTCTATAAAAAATAATATAAATGTAAGAGGATCTATAGCTAATAGAAAATATATAATTTCATTTGGATTATTTACTCTAATTCCTTCATTATTAATTGCAATTTTCTCTCTATTTATATTTTCATTTGCACTGGAAAAATACTTTGATCAAAAAATTACTTCTGCTGTAAATAATTCTTATGAAATAGCAAAAAATTATCTAGATGAAAAAAGAAACAAAATTGAGTCAGAAATTGTTCTAATTGCATTTGACTTAAATAAATACTCAAAGTTCATGAAAACCAATCCTGATAGATTTCAATCTCTTTTAAACACGCAAAGAATTCTTCGTGATATTGACCAACTACATTTAATAGATAACAAAGGCAACTTAATTCAGTCATCCTCTAATTTACCATATAGAAAAATTGAAGATAGAGCTATTAAAATGGTTTTAAATGACGATAGACCATTAAAAATTATTAATACTTTTGAAAATAAATCTGCAGCTTTAATTAAATTAGCCAATTATGAAAATACTTTTTTATATGTTGTTAAATTTATTGATAAAAATATTTCTCAGTATTTAATTAAGTCAGAAGAAGCTGTAAACTTTTATTACACAGTTGAAAATCAAAGTCTTGGAATAAGAATTTCTTTTGCGTTAATATATATAACTTTAGTAACTCTTCTATTATTTCTTTCAATTACTATTGCAATAAGATTTTCATCTAGATTTTTTATTTCTATAAATAATTTAATCACTGCTTCTGCCCAAATAGGTGAGGGAAAATTAGATACTAAAGTTCCCGAAGTTAAGGCTGACAAAGAAATGGAATTACTAAACAAAAATTTTAATCTAATGATTGATAAACTTAAATATCAGCAAGAAAAATTATTAACATCTGAAAGACACGAAGCGTGGGAAAACGTTGCTAGAAAACTTGCTCATGAAATTAAGAACCCATTAACTCCAATACAGTTAACTATAGATAATCTACGTTCAAAATATTTAGAAAAAGTAGAAGACTCAAACAAAGAAAAATATCAACAAAATCTTCAAACAATACAAAAACAAATTAAGCAAATAGAAAATTTAGTTAATGAATTTTCTGATTTTGCCAGAATGCCAAAACCATTAATTAAAAAAAATAATCTTCATGAAGTGATTAACGAAAACATAATTTTATTAAGCAAGATAGATTCAAATATAAAAATTAATTTAATAAACCATTTACATAATAATTTTCTAGCAGATTTTGATTATGAACAATTCAATAGATTATTTTTTAATTTAATTAAAAATTCTGTAGAAAG
>QCJD01000014.1 GCA_003216255.1 Pelagibacteraceae bacterium AG-404-N13 | reverse complement strand
GATGGAACATTATCAGTTAGTAATGGTGCTAATGCCAATGAATCTGGTGGTTCTTATGATGCAACGGGAGAACATTCAGGAGATGTGCTTCAAACATCTAGCACAACTCATTATGATACAGATGCTGACAGTGATTCTTTAGTTGTTGCTTCTGTTAGAGCAGGTGGAACAGAAGGAAGTGGAACTGCCGGAACTTTAGGTTCTGCATTAACAGGAACTTATGGTCAACTAACCTTAAATGCCAATGGTTCTTATACTTATGTTGCAAATCAAAACGCAGCAGATGCATTAGACACAGGAGATACAGCAAGTGATGTATTTAATTATACGGTTTCAGATGGAAATGGGGGAACAGATACTGCAACCATTACCATTACCATTCTAGGAGTTGAAGATGCTCCAACTGCAGGAAATGAAACTATTTATATAAATGAGAATAATACAGATGCAACACATGGAACTAGAACTTCCGCTAATATAACTCACACTTTTGCAGACTCAGATTTTACAAATTATACTGATCCAGATGATGATGTTGGTATTAAAATTAAATCTTTACCGTCAAGTGGTACATTATCTAAAATAAGCAATGGAGCTGAGCCTTCGGTCAATGATACGATTACTAACATGAGCAATTTATTATATACACCTGATGCTAACTCAGAAGCTGATGACAGTTTTACTTTTAGAGCTTATGACGGCACCTCTGTAGAAGGAACTACATATACAATGACAATATCTGTAAACGCAGCACCTGTAGCTGTTAATGATACAGATAGTATCACAGCAGGTGATTCAGATGCTACAGGAAATGTTATAACAAATGATACAGATAGTGATGATGCTACGTCTGTTATGACTATTAAAGGTGTTGGTGCAGGAGCTGAAGCTTCAACACTGCCTAATAGTAATGTTGGAAGTTCGGTTTCAGGAACATATGGAAATTTAACTATAACTAGTGCTGGTGCTTATACTTACAGTGTATCTGACAACTCAAATACTATTGCTTTGGATGCCGGAGAAACAGCTACTGATATTTTCTCATACAAAGTTAGAGATGATGAAACAAATGCTGGTTCAAAAGCTTTAGATATAGGTATTATTACATTTACAGTTACAGGAATCGATGGTGATGGCGAAGTAGGTAAACAAGAAGATGATGAAAAAAAAGAAACCAAAAAAGATAAAAAAGAAAGCAAACAACAAAGAAAAGAAGAAAAGAAAGCAAAGAAAAAAGCAAAAAGGGATCGAAAACTTCTAGCTAAAAAATTTGATTTACCAAAATCTTCATTAGCAAGAAAATCTGAATTTAACCAAGGTTTAAAACTAGTAGACTTAGTAGCAGAATCAAAATCTATACAAGTTAGAGAAAAAGATATTTATGTCGACAAAGTTAAAGCCAAATACTCAGAAGAAGGATTAAAAGTTAAATTTAAAGTTTTTAATGATGAAGGAAAAGAAGTTCAAAAATATTATGGAACGATGAAAGATGGATCACCATTGCCTAAATGGATACAGGTTGACCCTAAAACAGGTAAAACTAAAACTGATATTCCAAAAGGAGTAAAAATGGTTGAATTTAAGATCGTTGCTATTGATGAAGATAATAATAGAAAACAAGTAACAGTAATAATTGATGCTAAAAAAATAGCTAAGGATAAAGAAACTTTAAAACAAACTAGAAAATTAACAAAAGAAAAAACAATTGAAGTAAAAAATGACGGCGGTGTAAAATTAAATTCTATTGATAAAGATGGATCGATAGACAAAACAATTACTAACACAATCAATGATCCTCAATCTTTTGAAGATATTATAGAAACTATAGATCCTGATGAATTTTTAAAATTAGAATCAAATTTAGAAAATAATGATTATGTTGTAGATCTCCCCTCTAGTATACATTCTCTTATAAAGAATGATCTTAAAATTGATTTTAAAAATTTAATAATAGTTCTAAAAGATGGTAAAGAGCTTCCTAGTTGGATTAAATTTGATAAGGAAAGTGGAAAAATTATCTCTAATCCACCTAAAGATATTAATTCCGTCGATTTAAAAATTATTATTAAAGACCCTACTGGAGAAACAATAGTTAAAGACCTCAAAATTAATTATTCTAAAGAAAACAAATCAACATCAGAGAAGATTATAGATGCTGATAATGTATTTACAACTCTATCAGCCCAGTTATCAAAAGAGCATGCTAATTGGGATAATTACGGATCTCAATTAATAGATAGTTTATAAAAATTAACTTATATTAACATTGTGAAAAATTTATTTATTGTAATTTTGTTAATTTTTGGAATTTCTTTTTCAATTACTACGGCTAAAAGTGAAACAAAAGAAGCTAGAGCCCTAGTAGTTGCTACAGAAAAAGTTGCTATTTCAAGTGAAATTGCTGCACGTGTTGAAAAAATTAATTTTTTAATGGGCGAAGCATTTGACAAAGGAGATGTTTTAATATCTTTTGACTGCAAATTATATAAAGCTCAACTAGAAGTTATTAAAGCAGATCATAAAAGCGCAAAGATACAATTAAAAAATGATAAAGAACTTTTGGACATGAGATCTATTGGTGAGCTACAATATCAATTATCAGAGTCTGCTTTAAGAAAAACCGAGGCAGAATTATCAATTGCAAAATTAAACGTTGAAAGATGCAATATAGTTGCTCCTTATGACGGTAAAGTAATGAATGTTTATACAAATGTTTTTACAAGCATTGAACAAAGACAAACCTTAATGGATATTGTAGGGGACGGATTATTAGAAGCAGAAATAGTTGCTCCTAGCAATTGGTTAAAATGGTTAAAAAAAGATTATCCAGTTAAAATAATAATTGATGAAACGGGTGAAATTTTAGATGCAAAAATTATTAGTTTAGGTGCTGCTGTAGATGCAGCCAGCCAAACAATAGAATTAAAAGCTCAATTTAATAATAAATATGAGAGTTTAATTCCTGGAATGAGTGGGATAGTTAAATTTGAGTGAAGATAAAAACATTAAGATAGCAAGATTAATCGGGCTTGAAAAAAAAGCACGTGATGCCAGATCTAAAGATGAATTGAATTTTGTAGTTGTTAATGAAACAAGAGAAATAATTAATTATACTAATTCTTTTTTATTAATTAAATCTGCAACTAATAATTATAATGTTAGCGCAATTTCAGATCTAGCAACAGTAGATAGAACAGCACCACTAGTAACTTATGTAGAAAAATTAATTAATCATAAATCTAATTCCAATTTAAAAGATATTACACTTATTGATCTTGATGATTTTTCAAAAAAAAAAAAAATAGCTAAACCAAAAAATATTCCTCAGTTCATACTTTGTGTTCCTATTTTTTCACCTCAGAAAGGCTTACAAGGTTATTTAATTTTATCAAGAAATGATCCATTTCAAGAAAAGGAAAATGAATTATTAAGACATTTAGCAAGTACTTATGGTCATGCGTTTAATACATTTTTAATTAATTTTTCAATTGTAGATTTTTTAAAAAAAAATTTTTCAGGAGCAAAAGGATGGATTATTTTTATTGCTATAATTTTAATTTTTCTTATTCCAGTTAAAATTACAAGCACAGCACCCGTTGAGGTAGTGGCTAAAAATCCTTTTATTGTAACTTCATCATTTGATGGTGTGGTAAAAAAAATAGAAGTAAATAATAATGATAAAATAAACTTAGGTGACTTATTAGTTAGGTTAGAAGATACTGACTTACTAAATAATTATAACTTAGCTAAACAATCTTTAGCAGTTGCTGAAAAAGAACTTCTTAGAACTAGACAATCTTCATTTACAAATAATGAAGAAAAATCAAAATTGGCTGAACTTGAAGCACAGGTAGATTTGAAAAAAGTTGAACTTAGTTCAGCAAAAGAAAAATTACAAAATGCTGAAATTTATTCAGAAAAACAAGGGATAGCTATAGTTGGTAGAAAAGCAGATTGGCAAGGAAAACCAGTTGAAGTAGGAGAAAAAATATTAATTATTTCTGATCCTAAAAATGTAGAGTTTTTAATATGGTTGCCAGTAAAAGATTCAATTATTATTAAAGAAAATTCGGAAGTTAAAGTTTTTCTTGATATAAATCCTATAAAACCATTAGCAGGAAAATTGCTCAGAGCATCCTATGAACCAGAGCTGTCTCCAGAAGAAGTATTATCTTATAAGATAGTTTCAAGTTTGGAAAAAAATCAAGAAATTCCAAGAATAGGATTAAGAGGAACGGCAAAAATTTATGGTTCAAAAGTAACATTATTTTATTACTTGTTTAGAAAACCAATTACATTTGTTCGTCAATTAATCGGTATATGATAGTCCCATATTTACGAGAAGATTTAGAAATATTTAGAGGAAATAGTAGGGAAGACGGATCTCCAGCTTGGCTTTTGTATGATGCTTTAAGAAATAAATATTTTACACTTGGAATTACTGCATTTAAGTTAATTAAAAATTGGAAAGGCGGTGAAGATATAAAAACATTTGAAAATAAAATAAATAAAGGTGGAATAGAAACAAATGGAGATGAAATAAAAAGTTTTATTAATTTTCTTCAGCAAAATAATTTGATTATTCAGCCAAGAGGACAAAATAATTCATTACTATTACAACAAAAAAATACTTTAAAAAGAAGCTGGATACTAAATTTAATTCATAGTTATTTGTTTTTTAAAATACCTCTAGTAAGACCCGACGATTGGTTGGGATCAACTCTAAAATATTTTAAATCATTAGGTTCAAAAAAATTTAGAAATGTAATTTATATTTTAGGTTTTATTGGTATCTGTTTGGTAATACAACAGTTTGAAAATTTTTTAAGCACATTCCTATATTTTTTTTCATTTAAAGGCTTAATGCTTTATTTAATAACTTTAGTTTTTGTAAAATCTTTACATGAATTTGGACATGCGTATATAGCTAAATATTTTGGTTGTAGGGTATCAGCAATCGGAATTGCTTTTTTAGTATTCTTTCCTTTTTTGTATACAGACACCACCGATGCGTGGAGACTTAGAAATCATCGAGAAAGATTAATTATTAATTTTGCAGGAATTCTAACCGAACTTCATTTGGCGTTGATCGCAACTTTCTTATGGGCAATACTTCCAGAAGGTGCACTTAAAAGTGTAACTTTTTTTATTGCAACGACAAGCTGGATATCTTCTTTAGCAATTAACGTTAGTCCATTTATGAGATTTGATGGTTATTATGTTTTTGGTGATTGGTTAAAAGCAGAAAATTTACAACCCAGATCTTTTGCTTTAGCAAAATGGAGATTAAGAGAATTATTATTTGGTTTTAACCACCAACCACCAGAAGAATTAAATCCTTCAAGAAGATGGACTTTTATTACATATGCTTGGTTTACTTGGACATATAGATTTTTCATATTTCTTGGAATTGCTTTATTAGTTTATCACTTAGCGTTTAAATTTTTAGGTATCTTATTATTCGCAATTGAAATTTACTGGTTCATTTTACAACCAATAATAAAAGAAATGAAACAATGGTGGTTTATGAAATCTAAAATAAGTATTAATAAGCAAACCATTAGATTAATGTCTATTTTGTTCATTATATTGATGATTTTATTTTTGCCATGGAAATCATCTTTAAAAATTCCAGCAGTTTATGTTTCAGAGCAATATTCGAAAATCTATTCTCCATATCCAGCAAAAGTAGAGGAAATATTTGTTAAAAAAGATGATGTGGTAAAAAAAGGACAATATTTAATTGAATTAAAATCACCACAACTTGATCAAGAGATTAATTCTACTAAAAGAAAAATTCAACTTATCAAAACTAAAGTAAATCGAATTAGCAGATCAGCAGGTAACCTAGATCAGTATATGACTTTACAACAAAAGTTAAATGAACTTAAAACAGAATTAACAGGTTTAAACAAACTACAATCAAAGTTAAAAATTAAATCTCCTACAGATGGAAAAATAAAAAATTTTTCCTATTTATCAAAAAACCAGTGGGTTAGTAATTTAGATGAACTTATGGGTATTGCAAAATATGGCAATGGTAATGTCGTAGGATTTCTTAAAGAAGAAGAAATTTACAGATTTAAATTAAATTCTAATGCAGTTTTTATACCATTTGATGGTCAACATAATAAAATTAAATTGGTTTCTAAAAGTTTAGATCAATCTGCAGTTTCAGTGCTGCCTTATCTATCTTTAATATCAAAATATGGAGGTCCAATAGCATCAAGACCATTTATTTCTGGTGATTTTGCAAGTAGACCGATAACAGCTCATTACAAAGTTTCATTTGACTTAATCAGTAAAGATCAAACTATTGACTGGCAACTTCCCGGTTATGTTCACGTAAAAGGTAATCGTTACAGTCCTTTTATAAAATTTATGAAAAATATTTTCTCATTATTACTTAGAGAAAGTGGATTTTAAAAATACTAAATAAAAGGATCATAAGCCCATTGCAGTATTGCTTGTCTTTGTCTTCTTCTACAATTTAAATCACCATACTCACAATTTTTTTCAATTGCTTTTACGTGTCTTGTAAAATTTTTCCATCTTTTAATTTGTATTTCATCTATATGAGCTATTCTTCTTCCTAATGAAAATCTACAATACCATTGAAACCATCCAAGAGGATCCTCTTTAAATATCCACCCTTTCTCAATCCAATGTTCTCTTGATAAACCTGCTGCAACTTTAAAACGATTCATTTTTACATCAAAATTTTTACTGATCTTTGCTTTTTCAAACCAAGATTTTGGATATTCTTTTATGTTTTGCCCAAAATAAGCACCTCCAAAAATTCCTAACTCAAGCATTTTTTTTGGTGATAATTGGGGTTTAAAAATTTTATAAAAATCTGGATTATTAATTTTTTTTTTTATAATTTTTTTCATTTATTTTTTAAAATTAATCTTTTAACAGTTTTTGATACATTTCTTGATCGGTGTCACCTTCACAGCCGATCAAAAGTACATTAGAAGTAGAGTTAAGTTTGATTAAATTTTTAATTTTTTCATCATTACAACAAGCAATTAAACTAATAACACCTGGAGCTGCGTTCTCTCCTGCAATGATCTTATCATCACCAAAACTTGCATTTGCAAATAACTTCATCGCTTTTCCAATATCATCATCAGGTAAACTTATACAATTATTTACTGATTTTTTTAATATTTTCCAAGGTACTAGAGAAGGTTCTCCGCAGGACATGCCTCCCATTAGGCTTTCTCTTACAATTTGAACTTTTTCAATTTTTCCACTTTCTATGCTTTTCATTACACATGCGGCACTATCAGGTTCAATTACTATAATTTTTGGAATATTTTTTAAATATCTTGCTACTCCTGCAACCATAGCTCCAGCCATTCCTCCAACACCAGCTTGTAAAAAAATATGGGTAATACTCTCATTTTTTATTTGATCTACAATTTCTTTCATCATTACAGAGTATCCAGCCATAGTTAAAGTTGGAACAAGCATATAATCTTTCCATGCAACATCCTGCACTATTTGCCAATCATTTTCTGTAGATTGTTTAATGCATTCTATTAAAGAATTTTCATAATTTCCTTTTACTCTAATAACGTCAGCTCCAAGTAACTGCATTGCTTTTCCTCTAGCTTCGCTTACAAATTCACTAATAAATATTTTACATTTTAAACCTAATCTTTTGGCACCCCAGGCTACTGATCTACCATGATTACCAGCTGTTGCTGTTGATACAGTAATTTCTTTGTTACCTTTTGTAACTTTTTCAACAGCGTAAGCTCCACCTAAAGCTTTAAAAGATTTAAGATCAAATCTTTTTGACTCATCTTTGTAATATATTTGATTTAAATTTAATTCTTTTGAAAGTTTATTTAAAAGAAGAAGAGGGGTGGCTTCATAACTTTCCCATTTAGAAATTGTCGAATAAGCTTCGTCTATTTGTTCTATAGTAATATAATTTAATATTTCTTCTTTATTAAATGAATAATTTTTATTTTCAATAAATGAGGAATATTTCCACAACTGACCGTTAGATATGTTCATTTAACAGTCTAGTGTATTTAATTTTTCCCATTTTGTAATTGAGTCTTTTTTATTAAAATTTTCTTTTTGTTTAAATTCCTTTATTTCAGAGCTTCTTAATTTTAGATAGCTATTTATTATTTCTTTACCAAAAGAATTATTAATTTTTTTATTATTTTGAAGTTTTTCTAAAGATTGATCTAGATTGTCAGGTAATTTTGGTAAGTTAGGATATTTTTTGTAGTCAGTATACATATTGCAAAATAAAGGTTTCCCAGGATTGATTTTATTTTTTAAACCAATAATTCCTGCAGCCAATACTCCAGCTTGCAAAAGATAAGGATTTGCAGATCCATCCATCAATCTTAATTCAAATCTTCCAGGATCAGGTATTCTTATCATGTGCGTTCTATTATTTCCCGTATATGATATACTGCTAGGAGACCAAGTAGCCCCTGATTTTGTTGGTGGAGCATTAATTCTTCTATAACTATTAATAGTAGGATTGAAAAATGCAGATAATGAGTCTGCATTTTTAATTACACCGCCTAAAAAATTATATGCCGATTTACTTAATCCTAATTTATCTTTTGTATCCAAAAAAATATTTTTTTTACCTTTCCAAACTGAAATATGTGCATGACAACCATTACCTGTTAAATTTTCAAATGGTTTAGGCATAAAAGTTGCTCTTAAACCATGTTTTTCTGAAATAGTCTTGACCATAAATTTAAAGAAAGTGTGTCTATCTGCTGTAGTTAAACAATCAGAATAATCCCAGTTCATTTCAAACTGACCATTGGCATCTTCATGATCATTTTGATAAGGACCCCATCCCATTTCTATCATGCTATCACAAATTTCTTTTATAAGATCATATCTTCTCATTAAAGCTGATTGGTCATAACAAGGCTTTGATTGTGTATCTCTTGAGTCTGCAATCGACTCCCCATCTTGGGTAGTAAGAAAATATTCACATTCAACACCAGATTTCATTGTTAATTTTTGTTTTGATAGTTCATTTATTTGTTTTTTTAACATTACTCTTGGAGAAGCTTCGACAGGCTTCCCATTCATCCATAAGTCTGAAGCTAGCCAACCAACTTCTTTATTCCAAGGTAACTGAATTAAACTATTTGGATCAGGGATAGCAAACATATCAGAGTCCGCTGGACTCATATCTAACCATGCAGCAAATCCAGCAAAACCTGCACCAGAACTTTGCATTTCTTTAATAGCATTTGCCGGAACTAGTTTAGATCTTAAAACACCAAAAAGATCTACGAAACTTATTAAAAAATATTTAATTTTTTTTCTTTTAGCAATTTGAAATAAATTTTTTGCCATATTTTAAATTAACACAATTATTTAAAAAAAGATAAAAAGAAATCTTTGTAATAAATCAGATTAATTATGATTATTATAATTATTGCAAGTATTGCACCATACTTAGCTTTGGGCCAAGCTAATCTCGCCATCTTATGAGGTGTTTTATTAGTATTATTTTCTGAATTATTTTCTTGCATATTAAAAAGGGCGCATAATTATTCATGCGCCCTAATTAAAATTTATTTATCCATCGGTAACATTACTTTTCCAAGCATTTGAACCTGGTCTTCTTCTAGCAAGTTTCGAAAGTTTTTCACTCTCTTGTCTTGCAGAAATTACATGCCAGCCGATCCAAATAACAAAGGCAATTAAAACTAAAATGCCTTCAGATCCTACTCCAGGATAAATCGCACCTTGAACTTGCGTTCCAACAGCTGATCCGTCTACATCAGTTGTTAAGTGTTTTATCCAATCAGTTACTGTTGCCATATAGTCCTCCTTTAACTACTTGATGAAGCGACAGATTTTTCGTCATCTTTTGCCGCCTCCATTATTTCATAGTCTAGACCAGCTAACTCTACTTCTCTAGGAATTCTAAGTTTACCCATTCCATGAAGTACTTTAGCTATAATCCATCCTGGTATCATTCCTAAAACAAAGAACATAATTATTGCTCCGATGAACATTCCTAATGGATTTATTGCAGCATATGTAGTTCCATCCCACATAGCTCCTACACTGTATCCCGAAGAAGGATATCCATTTAGAACAAATCCGCAAATCACCAGACCTGCAAATCCAGCATAACCGTGTACCGCTACAGCACCAACAGCATCATCTATTTTGAACTTACGTTCAACCCAGTAATGCATTTTGTATGCGATAACAACACCAATCATTGCTATAATCATTGATTGAATTGGATGATATAGATCATTTCCTGCAGATGCACATATAATACCCGCAAGTCCACTTGAATATGTCCAGAAAGGATCTCCTTTCGCTATTACATATCCAGCTAACAAACCTCCAGATAGTGACATTAAGAAGTTCATTGTGATACCACTTAATGTAGTTGGAGTTACATATATGTTTGTTGCAGTCCAGTATGTTACACCTTCCATTCCATATTCAGGTCCAAGATCAAAAATTGGAATATTACAAGCTGCGTAAAATCCCCAGAAACCTGTGTAAATTAGAAACAGTCCAACTGTTACTAACCATGGGTTTCTTGGTCCAATATTTCTTGGTTCTCCTGAAGATGAGAACTTTCCTATTCTTGGTCCTAAAACAGCAAGAACACCTAATGCAAATCCTCCTGCTATTGCATGAATTACACCCGAGGCATAAGCATCATGATAGCCGAGTATTTTAAGCATCCAACCGTCAAAGTGCCATCCCCATGCAGCATCTATAGTCCAGAATACTGAACCAATAGCAATTGCTAAAATACCAAAAGCGAAAGTTGTTATTCTTTCGATCACAGCACCCGAAACAATTGAAGCAGCCGTCCATGAGAATAATAAAAACGCTGCCCAGAATACCCCACTAATATGATCTCCCAAGTTAACTGCCATTAAATCACTATTTGGCACATACCACTTGGCGCTAAAAGCAGATTCATCTGTTATTAAAGCTGCGCTCTCATTCATTATTGATGGTGCTAGACCTGGTCCTGTTGGAAAAGCCCAATAAATCCACCAACCAAATAAAAACCAAGTTACTGTTACCAAAGGTATCAGCATCGTGTTTTTCATTAATGTGTGTTGATGGTGTTTGTATCGGGAAGCTCCAACTTCATACATACAGAAACCCACGTGAATTAAAAACATGAGTACTACTGTTATCCAGTAGTAAAACTCTGTAAATATGGTTGTCAATGCACCTAGTTGATCAGTCATTTCAAACCTCCATTTGTTTAAACAAATGCTAAGACTTTATTAAATGGAATATTTAGTACAACGATAAAAAAACCAACTAAAACCTTGATAAAATTAATCTATTAACAACCTCAAGTAGATAAACGCTTATTGATTCTAAAACTTTAGATATGCTTTTTTTAGATCAACCAAAGGATGATTAGGAGACATTTGGAATTTAACTAAAAGTTCTCTTGCAATCATATCTCTATCCTGTTGGTTATTTGGGAGTTTAATTTTACTTGGAATAGTCACCCAACCATTTGCATTTCTATCAAATACAGCTGGTCTATTTTCTTCATAACCCATATGAACATCTTCTAACCAATTTAGGTCATCCCATCCCATAGCTTCTATATATTTTTTTAAGAAGGGAGTTAGTCTTTTATAATCAGGTAATAGATTTACATCATATCTATATCCGATCGTTTGACCGATCATTTTTTCTCTAGCTGTCTCTTTTTTCTTTCCTAATTGGCCTTTAACTTCTTTTTTTATTTTTTTTGTTTTTTTCTTTTTAGCCATATTTAATCCTTATATTTTATGAAAATCATCAACTCCAACTGTATGATTTGTTCCAGATAAAGGAACTTTCGCTAGGGCAGACGCTTCCATAGTTAATGCAGCTAAATCTTCTGGCTCTAATGAGTGAATATTAGTTTTACCACAAGCTCTAGCTAAAAGTTGAGCCTCCAATGTCATAGCATGTAAATAGTTATATACTCTTAATGCAGCATCATCTGGATTTAATCTTTTTCTTAATTTTGGATCTTGTGTTGCAACACCAACAGGACATCTTCCTGTATGGCAGTGATAACAATGTCCTGCAGGAACTCCCATCTCTTTTTCAAAATTTGACTCTGGAATTTCTTTATTACAGTTTAGTGCTACCATTGCGCCTGTACCAATTGCAATAGCATCAGCTCCTAGAGCAAGAGCTTTAGCCATATCAGCACCATCTCTTACACCACCTGCGTATATTAAAGTTACTTTTCCAGTTTTTCCTACATCATCCAAAGCTCTTCTAGCTTCTCTGATACCTGCAATTCCAGGAATACCTGTGTTTGCTGCAGCAATATGTGGACCTGCACCTGTAGAACCTTCCATACCATCCAAATAAATAGAGTCTGGGTCACACTTAGCAGCCATACGAACATCATCATACACTTTTGCAGCCCCTAATTTTAATTGAATTGGAACTTTGTTCTTTGTTAATTCTCTTAATTCAGCAACCTTTAAAGCTAAGTCATCTGGACCTAACCAGTCAGGGTGTCTAGCAGGTGATCTTTGATCAATACCAGCTGGCAGAGATCTCATTTCTGCTACTTGGTCAGTAACTTTTTGACCCATAAGATGTCCACCCATTCCAACTTTTTGACCTTGTCCAATAAAAACTTCTATACCATCTGCAAGTTGAGCATGATGTGGGTTAAATCCGTATCTTGATTGAATACATTGATAGAACCATTTCTCAGAATATCTTCTTTCATCTGGTATCATTCCACCTTCTCCAGAACAAGTAGCACTTCCAGCCATTGTTGCTCCTCTTGCTAAAGCTGTTTTTGCTTCGTAAGATAAAGCTCCAAAACTCATACCAGTTATGTAAACAGGAATATCTAATTCAATTGGATTTTCACATCTTGGTCCAATTATAGTTTTTGTTTCACATTTCTCTCTGTAACCTTCAATAACAAACCTTGTTAAAGTTCCAGGCAAGAAAACTAAATCATCGAAAGTTGGAATTTTTTTCATCAATGCCATTCCACGCATTCTGTATCTTCCAAGTTCAGCTTTTATATGAATATCATCTATAACATCTGGAGTAAAAATAGAGTTGTATCCTAATAAACTTTTATTTCTTTTAGAAAAATTAGTTTTTCCGTTTGAATTGCCGTTAGTCTTTTTAGTTTTCTTTTTTGCCATTATATAGCTCCTTTTTTCTCAGTTGGCTCTAATGCATCATAGTTCCAAAGTTTTTTACCAGCTACAACTTTTGTCATTTTAGATACATCAAAATTGTCACCAATTTCTGCAACTTTTAATTTTCTTTTTAACCATCCAATATCTGATTCTGTTAGCTCAGCTTCAACCGCATCACTACCAAATGAGCCAATTTTTCCACCTATAAAAATTGTCCCATCATACATAGAGTCGCCAAGGTTAATTCCAACATCTCCTAAAATTATAATTCTTCCTCTTTGCATCATAAAACCAGTAAAAGCTCCAGCATCTCCGCCGATAATGATTGTTCCACCCTTTTGGTCGATACCAGTTCTTGCACCAACACTTCCTTTGCAAATTAAATCTCCACCTCTTATCGCTGCACCAAAACATGAACCTGCATTCTTTTCTATGACTATTTTTCCTGCCATCATATTTTCTCCACAAGACCATCCAACTCTACCATTAATTCTGACTATTGGACCATCCATTGATCCGCATCCGAAGTATCCTAAACTCCCTTCAAAAATTAAATTAAGTTTATTTAATATTCCTACTCCAAGACTGTGTTTACCTTGTGGGTTTTTGATTACAATTGTCCCATACCCTTCGCTCATTAGTTCATCAATTTTTCTATTTGCTTCTTTGCATTCCATATCTTTGACGTCTATTTCTGTTCTTTTATTAAAATCGACATCATGTGTTCCAAAATAGTAAAAGTTTTCAGCCTCGTCTGGATTAAAGAATTTTTGTTGAGTCTTTCCTGTTAGAACTTCAGTATGAAGTCCCATTGATTGTGCTTTTGTTTTCTTTTCTGAAGTCTTTAAATTTGCCATACTTTAACCTCCCCATCAAAAGGATCATAAGTTTCAATTTCTTGAGGCAAAACAGATCTGATAGCTATTTCTTCGGAACCCATAGCTACCAAGTCATCTGACTCATATAATACTAAAGGTTTTGCTGCCATAGTGTCTTTTGCCATTCCAAGAGAGTCTTTAGTTGCAACAAAATAAGTGAACACACCATCAAGTCCTGCTAACGAGTCTCTCATACCTTCTTCAAGAGTAGCTCCACTTCTCATTTTTTCTGCAAGATAAACTGCAATTAGTTCTGAGTCACATTCTGACATAAATCTCATTCCTTTGTTTTCTAAGACTCTTCTATTATTCCAATAGTTTGTAAGTTGACCATTATGAACTACTGAAACATCGCTAAAAGGATATCCCCAAAACGGGTGAGCGGATTTAATATCAACACCTGACTCTGTAGCCATTCTTGCATGTCCTATGGCGTGAGTTCCAACAACTTTATCAAGATTATATCTATCACAAACAGCTTTAGCATTGCCAAGATCTTTAATTACTTCAAGAGATTTACCCATTGATAGAATTTCAACACCTGGAACACTTTCTATTCTTTGAGAAAATTCCATCAAATCTTTATCATATTTAACTTCATATCTTAGAGAGTAGGGTAGTATTCGTTCTTCTTTAACTATTCTAGCTCCTAAATCAGAAAGGTATCTGTCTACTGTTTTTTTTCTTTCATCATATACTGATATATCTTCTTTTATTGAACTACTTCCTTCAGCAACATTTTCACCGACTTTAAATCTCATTATGAAATTTTGCCCATCAGTATCACCATAAAGAGCATAACCTGTTGAATCTTCACCTCTATGCTTTAAAGCTTGAAGCATACCTTGCAGTTCCTGACCTACATTTGAAGATTTACCTCGATGTATTAATCCCGCAATTCCGCACATATTTTTTAACCTCTCTTATAATTAATTACTATGGTAGACAATCTAAATAAGTATCTAGGTCCCACTGAGTTGTAGCACCAAGGAATCTTTCCCACTCATCATTTTTGTACCAATGAAAGACTTTGTACATTTCATCTGGCATAGCAGATTTAATTACTTCGTCTTCAGCTAATCTTTCAAGAGCCTCACCTAAACTTAAAGGAAGTTTTTTAACATCTTTACCTGCTTTTTGAGCTTCATAGATGTTTCTAGACTCAGGCGCAGCTGGTTTCATTTTTTTAGTTATACCTTCATCACACGCTTTTAATAAAGCAGCACCAAGCAAGTATGGGTTATGCATTGAGTCCACAGATCTATATTCAAATCTTCCTGGAGCAGATACTCTTAAACCACAAGTTCTGTTTTGATAACCCCAATCTGCATAAACTGGTGCCCAAAAACCTTGGTCCCAAAGTCTTCTGTATGAGTTTACTGTTGATGAACCTAGCGCAGTTAGAGCTGGTAAGTGTTTCATAATTCCAGCAATAGACTGCAATCCAATCTTTCCAGGCATTTGCATATCTTTAGTATCTGGCATAAATGTATTTGTTCCACCTGAAACATAACTAAACACTTCTTCTACACCTGGTAAAGATTTATGACCAAGTTTGTTTACTGAAATTTTTCCACCTTTCCATAAAGACATATTCGTATGACATCCACTAGCAGAAACTCCCATAAATGGTTTTGTCATAAAACATGCAATTAGACCATTTTCTCTAGCTACTTGAGCGCATATTTGTCTATATGTTGAAAGTCTATCTGCGTTTCTTAAAACGTTGTCGTAAGTCCAGTTTAATTCTAATTGCCCTGGAGCATCTTCGTGGTCACCTTGAATCATATCTAAACCCATAGCATTTGAGTATTCTATAACTTTCATAAAAACAGGTCTTAGAGACTCAAATTGATCAATGTGATAACAGAAAGGTTTTGAAAAACCTTTTCCAGTTGGAGTACCATCTGGATTTTTAGTTAACCACATCATTTCTGGCTCAGTACCAACTCTTAATTCCAATCCATGTTTCTTTTGAAATTCATCCATAAAAATTCTTAAATTTCCTCTACAGTCAGAAGTTAAATGACCACCTGGATTTACTCTTTCTTCTCTATTTCTAAAACATGTACAAAAAACTCTTCCTACTCTTTTATCCCAAGGTAATTGAACAAAAGTTTCTGGATCCGGAATACCAACTAACTCCATAGCCTCAGGTCCATAACCAATATAATTGTTATGACGATCTAAAAATAAGTTTGCTGTAGAACCGTAAACTAATTGAAATCCTTTTTCCGCTGTTCTTTCCCAGTGATCTGCCGGTATACCTTTTCCTACAACTCTTCCTGTTACAGAAATAAATTGAAAGTAAATATAAGTTATACCTAGTTCTTTTATTTTTTCTCTTACTCTTTTAACCTGTTTAGCTCTCCCAGGTCTGTTTACATGTTTTTCTAGATCTGTCATGTCTCTCCTTTTATCTTTTAAGTTTAAAAGTTAACTGAAAAAAAATATTCTGTCTATACAGATTCATTAGCTCCAAGGGAATGGGCTATTTGAAGTAGGGTGCAACTCTCCCTTCTCGTATCGGTTGAATCTGAATGGTTTTAACAATTCACTTTCTTGTCCTAAAACTTCTTTTGCAACTAATTCACCAACTCCAATCATTTTATATCCATGATTTGCATCAGCTATCATATAAACATTTTCACAAAATCTATCGAATATCGGAAAAGAGTCTGGAGTTAAACATCCTAATCCACCAGATGGACCTTTTCTATACAAATTTGATTTACCAACAAAACGTTTTTGACAATGAGCTAAAGCCGAAGTCCACATATCAGAAAATTTATCTGTTGTTTGGAATTCTGGAGAGTCAATTCCATAAGGATCAACGTTTACTTTATCAAAATGTTTTTGAACTATATAAGGCGAAGTTCCTCCTTGAACTCCTAAACCATCAATATCTGGTTTATAATATATTCCCCATAGTTCATCAGTTATTAATTTTCCATCTTTATCTGAATGAAGTGGTGCATCTGTATCAACATGAATCACAGGTGGTTGTTTTCCGTCATTAGTTCTCAAGTAATCCGCATCAACACCCAAAACTCCTTCTTGTAAAAACCAGTATGTCCACATATCAACTTCATGCGACTTCCCATCTTTCCCTTTCACCTTAGTTGTTTTTGGCAACTCTAACATGTTCCAAAAATCTCTAACCCATGGACCTGCTCCTATAACAACTTGATCACAATCAATAGTTCCTTTATCAGTTACCACTCCTGTTATTGCATTACTATTACTACCTCTTTTAAAACCTGTAACTTTTACTCCCTTATGAACATTTACTCCGTTAGAATTTGCCTTACTTTCCAAAGCTTTAATTGAATCTTTATTAAATGCGTATCCACCTTTTTTTTCATGAAGAACAGAAGTTATTCCTTGTGCTTGCCAATCATCAAACATTCCTTTCATGTATTTCATGCAATCTTTTTCACCTTCAATAAATACTGACTCATACCCAATAGCTTTTTGCTGTTCATATATACTTGCAACATCTTTATGCATAACTTCAGGTGAAATTTGCATATAGCCTACCGGATTATATTTAAATGATTTTGGATCGCTTTCCCAAACACTCACAGAGTGAGCCATTAATTCTCTCATTGCTGGTTGAAAGTAATTATTTCTTACTACACCACATGCTATTCCGCTAGCACCAGCTGCTGTATCTTTTTTTTCTAATACTACAATGTCATTAGGGTTTTTATAAGTCTCAGACAATTTCCAGGCTGTACTCAATCCGTGAATACCACCACCGATTATAACAACTTTTGCTTTGTTAGGTAATCCTGACATAAATCTCTCAGATAGAATCCGTAACAAAAGGAAAAATATATTAAAGTTTTTTTTAAATATCTAAAAAGTAGATATAAAAAGAAGACCTTAAATATATTGTATATATGACCAATCTAAGCAAATATAAGATTAATTATGAGTTTTAAATTTTATAAACCAGCTACTTCTAGGTTGCAGAGAAGTGAATTAGCAGTGCCTGGATCATCACCAAAAATGTTTGAAAAAGCATTGAACTCAAATGCTGACTATATATTTTTAGATCTTGAAGATGCAGTTTCTCCTAACGATAAAATTACTGCACGACAAAATGTTATCAAAGCTCTTAAAGAAATTAATTGGAGAGAAAAAGGCAAAACTATTTCAGTAAGAATCAATAGTCTGGATACACATTATATGTACAGAGATGTAGCGGAGATTGTTGAAGAAGCAGGAGAAAAAGTTGATACTTTATTAGTACCAAAAGCTGGAACAGCAAGCGATGTATACATGGTTGATTGTCTGTTAACACAAATAGAAACAAATAAAAAAATTAAAAATAAAATTGGAATTGAATGCTTAATTGAAACAGCATTAGGAATGTCTAATATAAAAGAAATTGCAAAGTCTAGCGAAAGATTAGAAGCTCTTCATTTTGGGGTTGCGGATTATGCTGCAAGCTTAAGAGCGAGAACAGTTGTAATTGGAGGTTTAAATCCTGATTACCCAGGCGATCAATGGCATCATGGTTTATCCGAACTAGTGATGACTTGTAGGGCTTATGGACTAAGAGCGATAGATGGACCTTTTGGAGATTTTAATGATCCTGAAGCATATATAGCTGCAGCTAAGAGAGGGGCGGCAATAGGAATAGAAGGCAAGTGGGCTATACATCCTTCTCAAATTGATTTAGCAAATAAAGTTTTTTCACCACCTGAAGCGGAAGTGAATAAAGCAAAAAGAATTCTTGAAGAACTAGACAAAGCTGCAAAAGAAGGTAAAGGTGCTGCTCAATTAGATGGAAGAATGATAGATGCAGCATCAGCTAGGATGGCAGAGAATATTGTGAATATTGATAAGCTAATAAATAAAAAATAATAATGGATATACACGAATACCAGGCAAAAAAAATACTTTCAGATTTTGGTGTTTCTATTCCAAGAGGAGGTATTGCATATAGTCCAGAGAATGCTGAAAACAAAGCTAGAGAAATTGGTGGCACAAAGTGGGTAGTGAAAGCACAAATACATTCAGGAGCAAGAGGTAAAGCTGGTGGAATAATTGTTTGCGATACACCTTTAGCAGTTGCCCAAGCAACAGACAAACTATTAGGAAAAAAATTAGTTACTAATCAAACAGGACCTGAGGGTAAAATAGTTAATAGAATATATATTGAAGAGGCAACAGAAATTAAAAAAGAGTTATATTTAGGTCTTGTTTTTGATCGTAGTTCCGAGAGTATTATGGTTGTAGCGTCAACAGAAGGCGGTATGAGCGTTGAAGAAATAGCAAAACAGAAACCTGAAACTATAATAAGATCAAAAATAGAAGTTGCTGTTGGAATGCAACAATTTCAAGCAAGAGAAATTGCTTTTGGTTTAGGTATCGAACCACAGTTGATTAGAAGGGCTGCTGAAACGATAACTGGATGTTATAGAGCATTTAGTGAACTTGATGCTACAATGGTTGAAGTAAATCCATTGGTAATTTCAAATCAAGATCAGATACTTGCGCTAGATTGCAAGATGAGTTTTGATAACAATGCGTTATTTAGAAGAAATCAAGTTTCTGAACTAAGAGACAAAACCCAAGAAAATTCAAATGAAGTTTATGCATCAGATAGAGGATTAAATTACGTAAATCTAGAAGGAAATATTGGAAATATAATTAATGGTGCAGGATTAGCAATGGCTTCAATGGATATGATAAAGCTAGCAGGGGGTGAACCTGCAAATTTCTTAGATGTTGGAGGTGGAGCAACACCAGAAAAAATAGTTAAAGCCTTTAAATTAATTTCCATGGATGAAAAAGTAAAAGTCATATTGGTCAACATTTTTGCAGGAATTAACAGATGTGATTGGGTAGCAGAAGGTATCGTACAAGCATTACAAAAGATAGAAATAAAAGTACCTTTGGTAATCAGATTGGCTGGTACCAATGTTGAAAAAGGAAATAAAATTCTAAAAGAAAGTAAAATTAATTATATAGAAGCTAATACATTAGAAGATGCTGCAAATAAAGCAGTCAAAGCTTTAGGAAATTAAAATGGCTGTAATTATAGACAAAAATACCAAGATAATTATTCAAGGATTTACTGGCAAGATGGGAAGTTTTCATGCTGAAGAAATGATTAAATACGGATCTAATGTTGTTGGAGGAGTTACTCCAGGAAAAGGTGGATCAAAACATCTTGATCTTCCAGTTTTTAACACTGTTAAAGAAGCAGTGAAAAGCACTGGAGCTACTGCATCTATATTATTTGTACCACCAGCTTTCGCAGCAGACTCTGCTATGGAGGCCGCAGATGCTGGAATAAAAAGTTGTGTTGCAATTGTAGACGGAATTCCATCACACGATATGATTAGGATTAAACGTTATATGAGAAGATATACTAAGTCAGAAAAAATGAGTTTAGTTGGTCCAAATTGTGCAGGTATAATTAGTCCAGGAAAATCGATGTTAGGAATAATGCCTGGTCACATATATAAAGAGGGAGGAGTTGGAATTATAAGTAGATCAGGAACATTAGGATATGAAGCTGCTCAACAATTAAAAAACTTAAACATTGGTGTTTCAACAAGTGTCGGTATTGGTGGTGACCCTATTAACGGTAGTTCTTTTAAAGATATTATTGGAAAGTTTGAAGAAGATGATGAAACAGACGCTATATTAATGATAGGAGAAATAGGTGGTCCACAGGAAGTTGCCGCAGGCAAATTCGCTAAAGAAAATATGAAAAAACCAGTTATTGCTTATATTGCAGGCTTAACTGCCCCAAAAGGAAGAGTCATGGGTCATGCTGGTGCAATAGTATCTGCTTATGGAGAAAGTGCGGTAGAAAAAGTTGAAATTCTAAAAGAATATGGAATTACTATTTCAAAAAATCCTTCTGTTATGGGTGATACCGTAAAGAGCGTTTTAAGTAAATCTTAAAGAACTAAATTCTTTAAAGTAGTTATATAGTCATCGAACTCTTTGGCAAAATTATTGGTAGGTTTAATAAATTTTTTCCTTTGGTCTGACGAAGCTTTATCTAAATAGAAAAATCCTTTTTCTACTGCTTCAGTAATAATTATTGCTGATTTTGGTCTAGAAGTTTTGAATAATTTAGTCTTTAATTCTTCAACTGAAAGTTCTTGATCATTTTTATGCGCAGACATAACTAACAACATCATGTGATAATGTGATGGAGATTTTCTAAAAAAATAATTACTTGAACGGTGAGATTGTTTCATTTGCGTTTCCCAAAACTCTAATAAATTTTTAGTATCTTTAATCATTTATGCTCTAACTCTAGTTTTTTTAGGATCATAATGTGGAAAACCTACTACTTTTGCTGTAATTCTTTTTTGCTCACCATCAATCTTTCCAATTTCAACTTCAGTGCCAATTTCAGAGTGACCAATATCTATTCTGCACAAAGCAATATTTTTATTTAATGTCGGTGAAATACATCCACTTGTAACAATACCAACTTGAGCTCTTCCAATATGAACACAATCTCCATGGTTAGCTTTTTCTTTACTAATTAATTCAAGACCTACTAATTTTTTTTGAGGGTTTTCTTTTCTTTTAATCAAACTTTCCTTTCCAATAAAATCATCATTTTTTGTTTTTAAAGGAACGGTAAAACCTACTCCAGCCTCAAAAGGATCAACTTGTCCATCAAATTCATTTCCAAATAAAATTAATCCAGCTTCAATTCTTAATAAATCAAGAGCACCAAACCCTGCAGGAATTAGACCTTCATCTTTACCCACTTCCATAACTACGTCCCAAACTTTAGGTGCATCTGAAGGGTGACACCATATTTCATAACCCAATTCACCAGTATAACCAGTTCTAGAAACCATTAGTGGAATTCCATTTAAATCCTTAACTCTACAAATTGTAAATCTGAACCATTCTAATTCTGAGATGGTTGGCTGCGCAGGTGATGTAAAAATAAATTTTTCAAGTATTTTTCTACTATTTGGTCCTTGTAATGAAATGTTATTAATTTGATCTGTTGAATTTTTAATTAATACTTTGTAATTTTTTTTCTTAGCCTGTTCTTTTAACCATTCTCCAGCATATTCATCTCCACAAACCCATCTAAAACCATGATCGCTCATTTTTAATAATGTTCCATCATCAAACATGGTTCCATTTTCATAGCACATTGAAGAATAAACTATTTGTCCAACGGATAGCTTTTTTACATTACGAGTTAATGTATAATTCATTAATTCTTCAGAGTCTGGACCAAGAATTTCAAATTTTCTTAACGAAGATAAATCTATAAGAACTGCTTTTTCTCTACATGCTGTGTATTCGTTTATTATACCGTGTTTTGTATAATCATTTGGCAACCAATATCCTCTTGCATCGACAAAGTTTCTAGTGAGTTTAGATGTTCTTTCATAAAAACCTGTATTTTTAGTTAGTTTAGTTTCAGAGTCTGCTTTCATTCTAAATGCAAAAGATTTCGTAAATTCCTTTTTTTTATCATAAGTTCTAACAAAAATATCTGTTGGATTCCATGAATTACATGGGTCTATATCACTTGGACAAGCTGAAGTACCACAAGTTAAATCTTTTAAAGCTCTCATAATTACATAATCTCCTGGTCTTGCAAAAGATTCATCTGAAAGAAGAGAGTTTTGTCCACCCGCAGATGTATTAAAAAAAAGATTTATTGCATGCCATCCTTTTTTCTTAGCAACCCCAAATTTTTCCATAGAGTTGCTCAAATTATCAGAACAATTAGGATGCCCAAAATATCCAGCATCTTCATAATATTTTGCTGTACAAGCTAGATTAAATGTATCGTGTCTTCCTACGGTATCTCTAATCACTTCAACCAAAGGCTCATGATCGGTATCATAAAATTTTGAAAACAGCCCAGGACCTGGAAATGTATTTCCCATAAATGTTCTTGTTGTTTGCCAATCCAATCCTTTTTCAATTCCTTTACTTAATTTTGCTGTATCAAAAGCCACAAAATCTGAACATTGTCTCCCAGTTGGACAAATAATTTGAATATAATCTCCTTCTTTAACCTCAAATGAGATAGCTGTTTTTCTATCAATGTTTGTTTCATTTAAAGGATCGTATATAGGATCAGGTATTATTGAATGCTCTTTATCTTTAATTATATTAGCCCTTTTAACAAAGACAGTTAAGTTGGTTGTAGGATTTTGTTCATGAATTAACATGTCAGCACCTGGTGCTGCAAAAATACAATAACACTTATCTTTTGAAATTAGTTTTATCTTTTCTCCTAAAGATGCATCTTTATCAAAAACTATTGCAGACTTTGATTTATTAATATCTAAATTTCTTTTTTTTAATTGATATGATGTAACTAATGAAGTCTCATCTCTTTTAGAAAGTATTTTTTTAATTTCAGAACTATCTTTATTTTCTTTTAAATTTAAAATTGATAATTCAGACTTTCCATTTTTATTAAAAACTGAAATTTCACAAACTTGATTACCTTCATCATTTATAATTTCAATTTCATCATCAGGAAAAATTTGGATACCAGTAAGTCCACCACCGTTAACAACATGTCTTTCAACCCCTAGTGGTAAAACATTTAATCCTGGTTCTTTTATATCTAAACTTGTTAACATAATTAATTTTTAAAAATAAACTATATCAATAAACAAGACTATATATATAAAAATTATATATAAATTTTGATAAACATCTTCATTGACTAAGGTCTGAAATAGTAACATACTTATTCATCTTAATATTAAGGAAAGGGGAAAAAATGAGAAAAGTAATATCTCTTATATCTGCTTTGATTATTTCAGTTGTTTCATTTGCTGGAGTAGCTAATTCTGCGGATAGTAAGAAACCTATCGTTATCCCAACACACAATTGGTCAAGTCAAATTGTAATGGCTTACGTAATTGGTGGAATTATGGAAAGTATGGGAAACAATGTAAAATATGTAAACGCTGACTCACAAGCTGTTTACGAGTCAATTCGTATTGGTGATGTAACTATATCACATGAAGTTTGGGAATCTGCATTTGGTAAATCATTTACAACTGCTTTAGATAAAGGTGGTTTACTTGATTGGGGAGATCACGAAGCAAGAACTCTTGAGGATATGGGATATCCAAATTGGGTTGCTGAAAAAGGATTATGCCCAGGTCTACCAGACTGGACAGCTTTAAAAAGCCCTGACTGTGCAAAAAACTTTACAACACCTGATTCACCAGATGGAAAAGGTAGAATGTTAGAAGGTCCTCAAACTTGGCACGGTGATTTGATTCCACAAAGAGTTGATGCATTAGGCTTAGGAGATCTTTGGTGGGTTAAGTTTGCTGGAAGTGCGGATGCACTTTGGGCAGAGTTAGCAGCAGCTAAAAAAGAAGGAAGAGGAACTATTATATTTAACTGGACACCAAACTTTACTGATGGTGCTGGTTTTACATTTATAGACTTTCCTCCATATACAGCTGGTTGTAGACCAGAAGATGGTGGTGATGGAAAATGTGGTTCACCAGATGGTTATTTGAAAAAAGCAGTAAATGAGGATTTTCCAAAAACTCATCCTAAAGCAGCTGCAATGTTCAAAAAATTGTCATTCTCTACAAGTCAAATTGGTGCAATGGCAGCTTTAGTTGACGTTGACAAAATGACTCATGAAGATGCAGCTAAAAAATGGTTAGCCGATAATAAGAGTACGTGGGAAGAATTTACACACGATCATTAAGGTTAAAACATAAGTAAATTTATTAATCTCCCCCAACGTTGTTGGGGGGGATTTTTTTTTAAAATTAAAATCAGTAATTAAAAAATTAGATAAATGTTGAAATATTTTTTTTATATATCTCTAAGTTTGTTATTTTATAACTCATCCTTAGCTCAAGATGTAAATATACAAGAAAATATTAATCTTAGCTTTGCGTGTGAATTAGATAAGAAAATAATAAAAAATTCAAAATATAATTATCAAACTTTTTTAGCTAAAGATTTAAATGAAAAAGGTTTGGATAATTTAAAAATTGAGTCTTTAAAACCAGATACTCTTTCTATTAATGGGTTATCTTTATTTCTGTCAAAATCTGAAAAATTAAATGTTAAGGTGGTTAGTAAGGATATAGTTTTATTTAAATCAATTGATGACACTGGAAATTACTCTGAGTCAGCTATTATTGATAGAAAATCAGGGGAATTAATGCATGAAATTACAAGGAATATTAAGAGTGAAAATTCTGAAAAAGATATTTATTTTTATACATGCATAAAACAATAGAAAATGTCTGATTTTTTTTTGTATAATTTTGTGTAAAATAAAATAATGAAAAAATATCTCATTTATATAGCTTTAAGTTTTTTAATTGCTTCAATGTCTTTAGCGCGTGTCACAGGATGTAAAGAAGGTAATTGTGAAAATGGCTATGGAAAATGGATTTACACAGATAAAACAACTTACGAAGGTTATTGGGTTGGTACAAAAAAACATGGTCAAGGCACCGAAACTTGGCCTAATGGTTTTATTTATAAAGGAGAATTTGAGAACAGTGTATGGAGTGGGCAGGGTACATTATATTTTCCAAATGGTGCCACATATGTTGGAGAATGGGCGAATGGATTTATGAACGGAGAAGGAACTTTTACTTGGTCTGACGGTAAAGAAAAGACTGGAACTTGGGTAAATGGAAAATTACAGGAATAAATAAACTATGCTTAAAGATAATTACTTCAATAGATTAAAAGAATTGCCTGAAACAATAAAACAGTTTGGTGGTCTTGTTATCATAACAGTTATTATAATTTCAACTTTTGGTATTTTAAATACTTTTTGGGGTGGTGGAGATGAACTAATAAAAAAAATGAAATTAGAAGAAGAGAGAATTGCAAATGAAAAAAAACTTAATGCACTTATTTCACAACTTCCTTCAGGAATTCTAGTAACTTTTGATGGAACTGATAATTATAAGTTAACTGATGAACTGTATGAAGCTGTTTGTAATGCAACAAAACTTATTCCTCAGAGAGCTATCATGGCGGCTCATTTTTTAAATTATGAAGCTTATGACCTTTATACTATTAATGGAAATAAAATTGACGATACATATGTTAAATGGAATGTAGATAAAAAAAAATGTTTTGCAGGATATACCGTTAGCGGAGAAAATGTTGGAGTAAATAGAACAGCAAAAGTTGTAGGAGAGGTTTTGAGTTTTTTAAGTACTGGTATTGATACGAGAGTATATTTTATTAAAAATTTTTAAGGAGAAAAACAACAATTATATAGATTTTATTTTAATTAAATTTCGTATAACCTATCAAGATATTATATGAGTAATGCAGTAATAAAGTGTGAGTCTGTTTACAAAATTTTTGGTTCAAATGCCAAAAAGATGCTCCAAGAAGCAAATGGAAATGTAGACGCAAAAAAATTTCAAGATAATGGATGTATAGTAGGCGTTAACAATGCTTCTTTCGAAGTTTCTAAAGGAGAGATGCTGGTAGTAATGGGTTTATCAGGTTCAGGTAAATCTACATTGCTAAGATGTATTTCTAGATTAACAGATGCTACAGATGGAAAAATTTTTATTGAAGGGCAAGATTTACTTTCATTAAATAATAAAGAATTAATTGAATTAAGAAGAAATAAAATGGGAATGGTGTTCCAAAGCTTTGCTTTACTTCCTCATAAAACAGTATTGGAAAACATTGCATTTCCACTTCAAATAAAAGGAATTAAAACTGAAGACAGTATTAACAAAGCAATGGATATGGTCAAACTTGTCGGACTTAATGGAAGAGAAAATTATTTTCCACGAGAACTTTCTGGTGGACAACAACAAAGAGTAGGTATTGCTCGATCTTTAGCTGTTGAGCCTGATATTTGGTTTTTAGATGAACCTTTCTCTGCGCTTGATCCATTAATCAGAAAAGAAATGCAGGATGAATTTTTGAGACTTCAAGAAAAATTACAAAAAACAATTATGTTTATCACTCATGATTTTGACGAGGCATTAAAGCTTGCTGACCGTATTGCTATTATGAAAGATGGTATAATTGAGCAATTAGACACTCCTGCAAATATTGTTTTAAATCCTGCAACTGAATATGTGAGAAAATTTACAGAAGAAGTACCAAGAGAAAAAGTATTATTAATAGAAGATGTAATGGATCCATCTGCTAGCGATAATCTTGGAGAACTCAAGGTTTTAAAAGATGAGGTTATTGAAAATGTTGCTGAAAAAATTCTTACCCAAGAAAAATCAGTAGCAGTTATAGATAATAATAACAAAATTGTAGGTTCCATTAATCCAACAAAAATAATTAATACAGTTTTTGGAGGACGGAAAAACAGTAATTAAAATATGGAATTTTTAAAAAAATACCCAAAGTTATTTCAATGGTTATTTTTATTAATAGTATTTTTTGCATTATGTTTTGCAATAGATGTTCCCGAAACATACAAATTTATTAGAGGTCAAGCTGAATTCGTAAAAGACCCCAACCAAAGCTCATATATTTTTCTTGGCAAGGAAGTAAGATATTACGCTTTTGATGTATTTTGGAGACTTCCCCCATTACTTGGATGGTTACCTATTTGGATAAATGACTCATTATTTTTTTTAATGAATGAGTGGATGCCGATGGAGTTTTGGAACGAAGATACTCAGGAATTTAAAACTCGGCCTTTGCTTTTACAAATAAGTAGAAATTTAACTGCTTTTATGACGTTTTTAATTGAACTTATAAGAGAAGTTTTATTAGGCGGACTTGAAACTATCGTTGCATTTACCAGTTGGGATTGGATAGACAAAAATCCTTGGGCAGAGTTACCAGGTTTACCTTGGACTATTGTTGCCGCAGGTGCAGCAATACTTTCTTACAAATTAAGCGGAAAGGGTTTAGCTTTGTTTGCGGGCCTGACCATGATTTATATTTCTATTTTTGGTCAATGGAAACCATCTATGCAAACACTCTCATTTATTTTAGTTGCAGCTCCATTATCTTTTATTTTTGGCTTAGGCTTAGGTATAGCAGCTTTTAAAAGTAAACGTGTAGAGAAAGCCTTATATCCAATACTTTTAGTTATGCAAACAATGCCACAATATGCGGTGTTAGTTCCCGCGCTTGTTCTTTTTGGAGTTGGTGATCATGCTGCAGTAATTATTACTATGGTTGTTGCTGTTCCACCAATGATTTTATTAACAATATTGGGTTTAAGAGCAATACCCCCAGAAGTTATTGAAGCGGGTAGGATGAGCGGCTGTAATAACTGGCAACTTATGTTTAAAGTATTAATTCCAACAGCAAGAAGAGATATCCTTATTGGAGTAAACCAAGTTATCATGGTGTGTTTTTCTATGGCGGTTATCTCAGCATTTATAGGAGCAAAAGGTTTAGGATTTAATTTATTATTAGCTTTAAATCAGCTTAACATCGGTTTAGCACTTGAAGCAGGACTGTGCATAAGCTTGATTGCAATACTTCTAGACAAGATGTCTTTGGCTTGGGCAAACAAACAAACAGATTACTTTGGTAATTTGTCATTTTTACAAAGAAATAAAAATATTCTATTTTTTGGTTCTACAGTAATTATTGGAATTATTCTTGCTTATTTTGGAACTTTTATATTTAAAGATAGTTTCAACTATTTGTTTGAGGTCCCTCATAACAAAGGAATATCAACTGCAGATTTTTGGAACAAAGGTGTTGACTGGATCTTTGATACATTTTTTGTTTATATTAAAGCATTTAATACTTGGTTAATACAAGATGTTCTTCAACCAATGAGAGCTTTATATTTAAGAATGCCTGCAGTAGCCACAATAGTTTTAGTTGTTGGTGCTGGATATTTAATTGGCGGAATACGTTCAGCATTAGTTGTATGTGCATTAACTTTATTCATAGCTTTTAGTCCATGGTGGGATAGAGCATTGGTGACAACATATATGGCGACTTTCGGAGTTATTGTATCTTGTATAATTGGATTTTCAGTAGGGACTTTATGTTTTCAAAATAAACATGCAGCGAGTTTTATGCTAGGTGTTTGTGACATATTTCAAACTTTCCCTTCTTTCGTTTATCTAATCCCTGTGATGATGTTGTTTGGAATAACAGATACTTCAGTTTTAATTGCTGTTATAGTTTACGCAACTATACCCGCAACCAGGTATACTATCGAAGGTCTAAGAAGTGTACCAATTGGCCTACATGATGCGGCAACAATGTCTGGAGTTAATAAATTTCAAAGATTAACAAAAATAGAATTTCCATTAGCCTTTCCGCATATGATGTTAGGCTTAAATCAAACTATCGTCTTTGCATTATTTATGGTGATAATAGGAGCATTTATTGGAACTGAAGATTTAGGACAATATATTTTAAAAGCACTATCTGATAAAAATGGAGCTGGAATTGGATTAACGTTAGGAATCTGTGTAGCTTTTATAGGTCTGATATTTGATAATTTAATAAGAACTTGGGTAGATAAAAGAAAAAAACATCTTGGAATAAATTAAACTAATTAAAAATTTGATTATTTTTTAAACAGTATTTTTTTCAACACCATTTAGCAAAAAGTTAGAAAGTTGATTAGCAACCATTTCTGCTACAACGATAGAAGCCTCGGTTGTTGAAGCGGCTATATGTGGAGTTAAAATCGCTTTTGGGTTATTAAATAAAACATTTTCCTTTGCTGGCTCTTTAGAAAAAACATCAACAGCAGCCCCAGCTATAAGCCCCTCATTGAGTGCTTCGTTCAAATCATTTTCATCAACAATATTTCCTCTAGCAGCGTTAATTACATAAGAAGTAGGTTTCATTTGTTTCATATGATCTTTAGTAAGCATTGGTTTTCCATCTGATGTTGCTTTACAATGAAAACTTAAAATATCACATTTAGTAATTAAATCATCAAAACTCGCATTTTCTACGTGTGGATATTCACTCTTTCTAGATTCTAAAGATTTAGAATTCACTAAAATTTTCATATCAAAACCTTTAACTAGATGACTTAGTCTAACACCAACATTTCCAAAACCGACTATGCCCAATGTTTTTTTAGATAATTCAGTTCCTTTAATATTTTTCTTTTCCCAATGACCTTTGTGAGTTGTTTCATTTGCAAAAGGAGTTTTTCTTAAAACTGACATAATTAAAGCAAACGCATGTTCAGCTGTAGCGTTTGCATTACCACCCGGTGTATTCATTACTATCATGTTTTTTTCTTTAGCTGTTTGGACATCTATATTATCAACACCAGCTCCAGCTCTACCAATAACTTTTAAATTTTTCGCTGCATCAATTATATTTTTAGTAACTTTTGTTGCAGATCTAACTACCATCCCATCGTATTCAGGAATAATTTTAATAATTTCTTCCTCTGATAATCCAGTTTTAACATCTACATTAATATTATTTTTTTCAAAAATTTTTTGAGCTACGTTGCTCATTGAGTCTGAGATTAAAACTTTAGGCATTTTGTTTTACAGTGTTATATGCCCAATCTATCCATGGTAGTAATGCTTTTATATCCTTGTTTTGTACTGTGGATCCACCCCATATTCTTATACTTGGAGGGGCTTTTGGATAACCATTAATATCGTTTGCAACACCTTCTTTATCCAAGGTTGCAAATACTTTTTTTAAAACTCCTCTTTGCTCTTCTTCGTTAAATTTAGTGAACCACTTATCTTTAATTAGCACAGTGATACTTGTTGATGATCTCAGATTTTTATCTTCGCACATAAATTTAAAAGTATCACTTTTATCAATCCACTCTTCTACTAGTTTTAAGTTTTCATTAGAAATTTTAATTAATTCTTTAGTTCCTCCTATTGACTCTACCCAATTAAGAGCATCTAAACCATCTTCTACACAAATCATGGATGGAGTATTAATTATCCCACCTTCAAAAATACTTTTAATTAGTTTTTTCTTATTAGCCAATCTAAATAATTTAGGAATTGGCCAGGGTGGAACATGAGTTTCTAATCTTTCCACTGCTCTAGGTGATAATGCTAACATACCATGTGCTGCTTCAGCTCCCAAAACTTTTTGCCAAGACCAAGTAATTACATCAAGTTTGCTATAATCAATATCCATTGCAAAAATTCCAGATGTCGCATCACATATTGTTAAACCTTCTCTGTCATCTGGGATCCAGTTCCCATTTGGAATTCGAACACCCGCTGTAGTTCCATTCCATGTAAAAATTACATCATTTTTAAAATTTACTTTTGTAAGATCTGGAAGAATTCCATAATCAGTTACATAGCTATTTACATCTTTTATCTTTAATTGTTCTAGAATATCGATGACCCAGTCTTTTCCAAAATTTTCCCAAGCCATTACATCAACACCTCTGCATCCTAGCAAAGACCAAAGAGCTGCTTCTAAAGCGCCAGTATTTGATCCAGTCATAACTCCAAGATGATAATTTTCTGGAAGTCCTAAAATTTTCTTAGATTTGACTATTATTTCATTAAGTTTGTCTTTACATTCTTTTGCTCTATGAGATCTACCAATTGGGGTATTTTTTAATGCATCAAGCGTCCATCCAGGTCGTTTGGAACAT
>QCJD01000013.1 GCA_003216255.1 Pelagibacteraceae bacterium AG-404-N13 | reverse complement strand
TTTTTGTATCAACTAATCTTTGCTTCTCTAGTCTTGCATACTCACTTTCTTTATCTAAATTAAGAATTTTTATTTCTGTTTCTAAATTTTTTTGTCTAATATCTAGTGCAGCGTCTTGCTCAAGAGCATTTTGTTCTTTTCTTCTTTTTTCTATTTCTTCTATTAATCTTGTTTCTGTAAGTTTTCTTTCAACTTCAATTACTTGGTTTTGGGAAATTTTTGCAACCTCAATAGCTTCTTGACTTTGAATTTCAGCCTCTTCAGCTTGTCTTTCTTTTTCGGCCTTTTGTCTTATTGTTTCTGTTCTTTCATTTGCTTTTTGAATCGCAATTTCTCTTTCTTGTTGGTACCTAGAGAATTCCTCATTTTTTTTAATCTCTAATTCTTTTTGAACAGTTTCTAAGTTTTTATTTTCAATAGAGATTTTAGTATCTTGGGTAATATCATTTCTCTTTTTCTTTCTATTTTCTATCTGTTCAGTTAATTGGGTTAAACCTTGTGAGTCAAATGTGTTAGCAGGATTAAATTGTTCAATTGGTGTCTGATCTAAAGAAATAATTGAAACAGTTTCTAAAGCTAATCCTGTGTGACCTATTGATTCATTGGCTATCGTTCCAACTTGTTTAACAAATGCTCCTCTGTTCTCTTGTATTTCATCTAAGGTCATTTTGGCAGCAACCTCTCCTAGAGCATCTGCAAATCTTCCTTGAACTACTTCCCTTAAATGTTCTGGGTCTAAGGTTCTATTTCCTAAAGTTTGAGCGGCTGTAGAAACTGCTCTTGGGTCTGGTGGAACTTTTGTAAAAAATTCTGTTACAAGTTCTGCTCTCATTCTATCTTTAGTAATCAAAGATTTTTCTCCACCTCTTTTTATAGTGATACTCAATGTTCTCATTCCAACTTGAGTAATGTTGTGAATTATAGGTAAAACAAATGCTCCTCCTGATATAACAACTTTTTCTCCAAGCATTCCTGTTCTTACAAATGAAACTTCTTTTGAAGATCTTCTGTATAGCCAATGCAATAAATAAACTATTATTGCTATTGCAAGCGCTAATAAAATTATTGCTGCTATTATATCTGCTCCTTTAGTCATAAATTATACCTCCCCTATTGAGCTCCTTTCTTAGTATCTTGTATTGCTGCACTATAAATTATCATTCCAAAAATTATTTTATTTAAAAAATCAGCTAAATTATAAATTACGTTAAGACTATTAATGTTAGCTCCTCCGGCCAAATGTTCTATAAAATAACCAATATGATAAATTGAAAAACCTATTGTTATAATTAGTCTATTTGCAAAAAATGCCATTTGAACACTTTCATTATTACAAGAAGAGTTAGCTCGACCTGCATCACCCATGTAAAGTTCACCAATGATATAAAGCCATCCAACTATTCCTACTAAGAATCCTAGAGTGACACTCATGTAGCCGTAAGCTCCCAAAAGTTGAGCTATAACCCACACCAAAGTACCAACCAATAATCTCCAAAACATTCCTCTTTTCACTTCCGATACTGATCTTAACATCACATAGAAAGTTAAGATTGTGAGAGGGAAAGTTAGCAACCAATCAATATATCTTAATTGAGTTGGAGCTTGTCCATTTAGTACCCATAAGTTCTTTGCATAAAAATAATGAATAGAAGACATTAGAGCGATAACACCTACTAGCGTCATCACTGTCCCCCATCTTTCTGATAAACGCCTTCTCTCTAGAAAAAAGAATATAGCTGCACCTATCATTCCAACAGATATCAACCAAAAAGATCCCCCAACGATATCTTGTGGTAATAATAGCTTATTCATATTTCCGCTTTTCCTTATTTTTTAAAATAACCTAATTAATTCAACAGCTTCTCATTATTTAAAATCAAAAAATAATATTTTTTTTATATATATATTTTATAAGTTAATAACTGATTGATAGTGCCAAAAAAATTTATCCAATTACAAAATACAATTTTAACTAGAAATATATTTTAGCGTAGAACTAGAATTTATAATTTTATTTCTAGATGCATTTAATAAATATATTATGTGAAATGCTTTCAAAAGTAATAACTATTTCTCAACAAAAAGGTGGAACTGGAAAAACAACTTTGGCTGTTCATTTGGCAATGGGTTTTGTTAAGTATCATAATTTTAAAGTAGCAGTTATTGATACTGACCCACAAGGAAGTCTAGGAAAATGGTTTATGATAAGATCAGAAAAAAAAATACCAAGTGATAATTTAACATTTAAGACAGCAAGTTTATGGGGTGCTCAATACGAGTCTAAAACTTTAAAAAAAGATCATGACATAGTAATTATCGATACACCTCCTAAAATTGAGTCTGATGCACGTCCTGCTATTGAAGCCTCTGATTTAGTTTTGATCCCAATGACACCATCGCACGTTGATTTTTGGGCAACAGAAGCCATTATAGATATTGCAAAAAAAGCAAATAAAAAAATTATGATACAGATAAATAGAGCTAATCAAAGATCAAAACTAATAATTAAAACAAATGAATATATAAAAAGTTTAAATGTTCCCTCTGTAAGTACAATAATTGGTAATAGACAAATATACGCTTCATCAATGGGGGAAGGAAAAACGGCAATTGAAAAGCAAAGAAAAGGCGCCGCAACTGAAGAAATTAAAAAACTCTCAGAACAAATACTTTCGGAATTAAACTAATATGTCTTACCATTTGACAACAAAAAAAATCATTAATGAATGGACCGATTATAATAACCATATGAATTTGTCGTACTATATTTTATTATTTGATATGGGTGCAGAGCAAATGTTAACTAAATTCAATATGGGTGAACATTCAGCAAAAACGACGAAAATGAGTACAATGGTTGTTGAAACTCATACCACTTATAATAATGAAGTAAAAGAGGGTGAAGAAGTTGAAATTAAACTATCTTTTTTTGACCATGATAAAAAAAGATTACATTATAAGCTAGAAATGTTCGAAAAAAGTAAAAATATACTTTCAGCGACTACAGAAGTTCTTTCTTTATATATAAACCTAAATACAAGAAAAGTATCAGAGTTTGAAAACGAAAAGGTTACAATTATGGATCAATTTATTAAAGATAATAAATCCAATTTTAAATTTGAAAACTTGCAATTTTTAAATAAACTTAAAAAATAAGTATAATTATATGCAAATTGAAACAAAATTATTATCTGGAGCTCTTGGAGCAGAAATAAAAGGGATAGACCTTACCGATATTTCTGATGAAAATTTTCAAAAAATCAATGATTTATTGCTAGAACACAAGGTTATTTTTTTTAGAGATCAAAATATTTCGAGCGAAGAACAAATTAATTTAGCTAAAAAATTTGGCCCATTAGAGAAACATGTTTATGTTAAAGGCCTAAAAGGTCATCCAGAAATTATAAGAATAATTAAAGGAGCAGATGAAAAACATCAATGGGGAGAAACGTGGCATACAGATGTAAGTTATAACCCCAAACCAACAAAAGTGATTATTTTAAGATCTAGAAAAATTCCACCTGTAGGTGGGGATACAATGTTTTCTAATATGGAAATTGCATATGAAACACTTGATGAAGAAATTAAAAAAAAAATTGAAGGTAAAAAAGCAATTCATAGCTCTCTCGGTGCAGCAGCCTTCGTAGATAAATATACTGAAATGGAAGGAAATGGAAATTTAGATGAATATTCTAACGTTCATCCAATAGTTAGAACTCACCCGGAAACAAAAAAAAAAATTCTCTATGTTAACTCAATGTATACAAAAAAAATTATTGATATGGATAAAGAAGAAAGTGATGAAATTTTAAAAAAAATATTTGAACATCAGGAAAGATTAGATTTTACTTGTAGATTTAAATGGACAGAAAACGCAGTTGCAATTTGGGATAATAGAAGTACTCAACATCAAGGTCTAACAGATTTCTTTCCAGGAAGAGGGCTTGGTCATGAGAGAATTATGGATAGAATTGCTATAGAAGGAGATCACCCCCAATAGGTTAATGGATATAATTGAAAAAATTATAAGCAATTTTAAAAACAACAATTCACTCTATATCGGAGAAAAAGTAACAATAGCTGAACATATGATTCAATCAGCAATGATTGCTGAAAAGTCAAAAACCAAAAATAATATAGTTTGTTCTTGTTTACTGCATGACTATGGTCATTTTATTTTAGATGACCCTGTTGAATTAGTAAAAAAAAATAAAGATGGAGAACACGAAGGTATTGGATATGAGTATTTAAAAAAATTTTTTAAAAAAGAAGTGGTAGAACCTATCAAAAATCATGTTCTAGCAAAAAGATATCTTGCCAGAGATAAAAAATATTTTAATAAATTATCTAAAGCATCAATATTAAGTCTTAAACTCCAAGGAGGAGTTCTAAATAATAAAGACGCTAAATTATTTGAAAAAGATAAATTTTTTAAAGATTCTATTAAACTCAGAAAGTTTGATGAAGCAGCAAAAAAAGTGGGTATTAAAATTAAAGATATCATTGACTACAAAGATTTATTAAAAGCTTCTCTTAAATGAACTACGATTATTTAATTGTTGGCGCAGGATCAGCAGGATGTGTTCTTGCAAATAGATTGTCTGAGAACAAAGATCATAAAGTTGCGATTTTTGAAGCAGGGGGAACAAGTGATATTTGGAAGGTTAAAATGCCACTTGCTCTACTCTACACTATGCATGATCCAAAATATAATTGGAAATATTATTCTGAACCTGAACCATACTTAAATAACAGAAGAATATTTTGCCCAAGAGGAAAAATGATTGGCGGATGTTCTTCTCATAATGGAATGGTTTTTGTAAGAGGAAATAGAGATGACTACACAAGATGGGAAAATTTTGGGCTTAAAAATTGGTCTTATGAAAAGGTACTTCCTTATTTTAAAAAAATCGAGACTTGGTCTGAAGGAGAAAATCAATTCAGAGGTTCTTTAGGTCCGCTTCCAATAAACCTTTCAAAAAATTCTAATCCTTTATTTAAAGCCTTTATTGAGGCTGCAGGTCAAGCTGGTCATAAAACAAATATAGATATGAATGGTGAAGATCAAGAGGGTTTTGGAATGTTTGATACTACAATGCACCAAGGAGAAAGAGCTGGAGTTGCCAAATATTATTTAAATCCGGTTAAAAATAGAAAAAACTTAGATGTATTAAAAAATTCTTTTGTAGAAAAAATATTATTTGATGGAAAAAAGGCAGTAGGTCTTCAAGTTAAAATCAAAGATAAAGTTGAAAAAATTTATGCAAATAAAGAAGTAATCCTAAGTGGTGGTTCAATAAACTCACCGCAATTATTAATGTTATCAGGAATAGGAGACGCAGATAATTTAAAAGGTAAAGGAATAGAGATTGTTAATGATATTAAAGGTGTTGGAAAAAATCTGCAAGATCACCTCGAAACTTATATTCAACAAGAATGCAAAACTCCAAACACTTTGTATACTTATACAAAGCTTATTCCAAAAGTTTTAGCTGGAATTCAATGGTTTATGTTTAAATCAGGACCATGCTCGAAATCTTTTTTAGAAGCCGGGGGTTTTGCAAAATCATCTTCGGAAAGAAAAATTCCAAATATTCAATTTCATTTCTTTCCATCTTTTGTAATTAATCATGGATTAGAACAACCTAGTACTCATGGTTTTCAATTACATGCAAGTCCAAATCATCCAAAAAGCAGAGGTCACATTACTCTGAATTCATCTGATCCATATGAATATCCAAAGATATTATTTAATTATCTTCAAGATGAAGAAGATCTAAAACAAACAAGAGAATGTATTTATGTTGCAAGAAATATTTTATCACAACCTGCTCTCGCTGAACATGCAGGTAAAGAAGTTGGACCAGGAATTGATGCTCAATCAGATGATGAAATAAATGAATATATTAGATCAAAAGCAGATACAGCTTACCATCCTTGTGGAACTTGTAAAATGGGAGTTGATGAAATGTCGGTAGTAGATGAAAATTTAAAAGTTAAAGGTATTCAAAATCTTAGGGTTGTTGACGCATCAGTAATTCCAGAAATTCCAAGTGCCAATCTAAACGCGCCAACACTTATGATTGCTGAAAAAGCAGCAGATTGTATTTTAAATTAAAGTATTTCGACTGGTATGTTGTGGGTACCTTTTTCATTTAAGGTTATTTCATGTTCAGCAACGACGTTCTTGACTTCGAAAGGTTCGTAAAGGTGAGGAAACATGTTGCCGTCTGAAATTTGTTCGTAAATGAGATTCTTCAATTTTAAAGCATCTATTTTTAACAAAATTAAATTATTCTGATTGAAAAAAAATTTTTTGAAAGTTTCTTTTAGTTGATCTTTATCAGAAAAGTGAATGAAACCATCTTCTTTATCTTTTTTAGATCCTTCAAATTTTCCAATTTTTTTTGCTATTTTCCACTCTTCTTTTGTGCAAATTTTATAAACATATTTAAAATCCATTATTTGTAGATTTCATCTACTTCAACCTGATAACCTTCGACTAATCTATTTGTCTCATTTGCCATGCCAACAACTGCTATCATTTCATTAATCATATCGTTTGTTGCACCTTTTTTTTTGGCAGCCAAACTATGAGATTTAACGCAATATTCGCATCCGTTAGTAACAGAAACTGCAACATAGATTAGTTCTTTTGTAACTGGATCTAGAGCTCCTTTTTTCATAACTTGTTGCAAAGAAGTCCACGTTCTCTCTAAAGTTTCAGGACTATTTGCTAGACTTTTCCAAAAGTTTGGAATTTTATCGATTTGTCTTACTTTTTTAATTTCATCGTATATTTCCTTTACTTTACCTTCAGCTTCATTTTCTTCAATTAATTTAAATATTGGCATCTTCCTCCTTAGTTATAAATTGATTCTATTTTCGGCATTAATTTTAATAATTCTTTTGTGTAATTGTGTGAAGGATTTTTAAATAATTCTTCAGTTTTTGAAATTTCACAAATTTTTCCATTTTTTAATACTGCTATTCGATCACACATTTGTCTTACCACTGGTAAATCATGACTTATAAATAAGATTGTCAGATTTAATTGATCTTGTAAATCCTTCAATAAATTTAGTATTTGCGCTTGTATACTTACATCTAAAGCGGATGTAGGTTCATCACAAACAAGTAATCTAGGTTGAGTTGCAAGAGCTCTTGCGATTGATATTCTTTGTCTTTGTCCTCCAGAAAACTCATGTGGATATCGTTCTGCAGATTGTTGGGTTAATTCAACAGACTCTAATAAATCATAAATATAACTTTCTAAATCTTTAGAACTAATTGTTGGATTGTGAAGTTTTATGGGTTCTGAAACTATATCTTTAACTTTTAACCTTCCATTTAAAGATGAGTAAGGATCTTGAAATATCATTTGAATTTGTTTTCTAAACTTCATCATTTCTTTATTACTTTTAATTTTTGTAATACAAACATTATCAAAATTTATATCTCCTGCACTTGGGTTATACAAATTTACAATCATTTTTGCTATTGTTGACTTGCCACTTCCACTTTCACCAACTAATCCAAAGGACTCTCCTTCTCTTATATCAAATGAAACATTGTCAACAGCCATTACAGAATTTTTAGAATTTTCTGTAAAAAAATTATCGTCAAAAGTTTTGCTCAAATTTTTAACTTTTACCAATTCCTGATCAATAATTTCTTTTTTCGTCCATCTGTTTAAAATTTTAATATTAGTTTCGTTTTCTGATTTATTTTCCTTTTCAATAATTTTAAATCTATTAATTTTTTTATTTGTAGGAGGAACTGAACTTACAAGTGCTTTTGTATATATTTCTTTAGGATTTGTTAATATTTCTTTAGTAGGACCAATTTCTACAAGATCTCCGTTTTTCATGACCGCTACTCTACTTGTAGTCTCGGAAATGACACCCATATCATGAGTAATTAATATAACAGCTAAATTTCTTTCTTTGGTTAATTTTTTAATTAAATCTAAAATTTGAGATTGAATTGAAACATCTAGTGCTGTTGTGGGTTCATCTGCTATAAGAAGTTCTGGTTCACAACAAAGAGCTAATGAAATAACAACTCTTTGTCTCATTCCACCAGAAAATTGATGTGGATAGTTATTAAATCTAGACTCAGCATCTTTTATCCCTACTTCTTTTAGTAAATTAATAGCTTTGTTTTTAGCTTCTTCTGCATTTAATTTTAAATGAGTTTGAATTGTTTCTATTAACTGTTCTCCTATTGTAAGTATAGGATTTAAAGATGTTTGAGGATCTTGAAAAATAAGTCCAATTTTTTTTCCTCTTAATTTAAGAATATTCTCAGGATTTTCATAAATATCAGTTCCATCAAGAATTATTGTTCCTCCGGACACTTTACCGGGCTCATCTATAAGGTTAATTATTGCATTTCCAACTGTGCTTTTCCCAGATCCAGATTCACCAACTAGGCCAAGAATTTCACCCTTTTCGACATTAATATTTACTTTTTTTGCTGCATAAACTGTTTCTCTTCGCATTTCATAATTAACACTTAAATTACTTATTTTTAAAAATGTCATTAATTAAGTTTTGGATTAAGAGTATCTCTCATCCAATCTCCTAAAAGGTTAATTGAAAATGCTAATATTACTAAAAATATTGCTGGAAAAAATGTAATCCACCATTCTCCAGAAAATAAAAAATCATTCCCTAATCTAATTAACGTACCTAATGAAGGTGTTGTAGGAGGTACGCCAACGCCTAGAAAACTTAAAGTTGCTTCTGCAATTATTGCAAGAGCAAGTCCTATTGTTCCAATTACCAAAACTGGCCTCATTATGTTTGGTAAAATATGTTTAAACATAATAATTATATTTGAAACGCCAATAATAGTTGAAGCAGAAACATAATCTTTATTTTTTTCAACCAAGGTTGCAGCTCTTGATACTCTGGCAAACTGTGGCCACTCGGAAATTCCAATTGCAAATATTAAAACATATATTGCCATTTCATCATGCAATTCTCTTGAAATTATACCACGTGCTATTCCATCAACTAAAAGAGCCATTAAAATACTTGGCACAGTTAACTGTACATCTGTAAATCTCATTACAAACATTTCATATTTTCCACCAAAATATCCTGCACTTAATCCTAATCCCACTCCTAAAACTAATGCAAATATAACTGCAGAAAAACCTACAATTAAAGAAATTCTTGATCCATAAAGAATTGTCGCCAACATATCTCTGCCTTGACCGTCCGTTCCTAAAATAAATTTAGCAATTCCTTCATCAGTCCATGATGGTGGGGTAAATGCATCCATTAAAGATAATGATGATGGATCAAATGGATTGTATGGGGTAACTAATTCTACAAAAAAAGAGCAGAAGAAAATTATAATTAAAATTAAAGTAGAGATTATTGCTGTAGGAGATTTTATAAAACTGAAGTAAATATCACTATCTTTAATTCTAGTTAATAATGTTATTTTCTTATTATCCACTTACTGCCTCCGCTTTAACTCTAATTCTTGGGTCAATAAAGTAGTATAAAATATCTACTATAAAATTTATCATTACAAAAACGAATGCGATAAAAACTAAATATGCAGACATAATTGGTATATCTACGAATTGAACAGCCTGTATAAATAAAAATCCCATACCGGGCCATTGAAAGACAGTTTCTGTAATTATTGAAAATGCAATTAAAGTACCAATGTTTATTCCTGCAATTGTAATTACAGGTATCAAACCATTTTTTAATGCATGTTTATAATGAATGCTTTTTTCATTTATCCCTCTTGCTCTTGCAAATTTAATATAATCGGTTTGTAATATTTCCATCATTTCTGCTCGAACAAGTCTTATAATATATGTCATTTGAAAAAGACTAAGAGTTACAGAAGGAAGAATAATTGCTTTTAGTCCAGATAAAGTTAAAAAACCTGTGGTCCAATAACCAAGACTTACAACTTCTCCTCTGCCAAAAGAAGGTAATATTCCTAAAATTACTGCAAATAGATAGATAAATAATATACCAATTACAAATGTGGGTAACGAGACACCAAGTAAAGAAATGGCTAATATAGCATCGCTCAAAAAACCCTTTCGATTTATTCCTGTGTAAACACCTAATAAAGTTCCAGATACTAAGGCAATTAAGGCTGAAACTAAAACAAGCTCGATTGTAGCTGGCAGTCTTTCAGATATTAATTCTGAAACCGGCCTTCTTAACTGGTAAGATATTCCAAATTCTCCTTTTGATGCATTAACTACAAACCTTGAAAATTGAATATATATAGGGTCTGTTAAACCTAATGTTTCTCTAAGTTCAGCTCTTTCTTCATCTGAAGTCTCTTCTCCAACCATATTATTTATTGGGTCACCTACAAAATTGAAAAGTGAAAAAGATACGAAAGCAACAACCAACATTACTATTGCAGATTGAAACAGTCGTTTAAAAAAATATTTTATCAATTTTAGAAAAACTTGTTTGTTTACAAGCCCTTTATTTAAATAAAGGGCTTGTAATAATTACTTTTAGTTAAAGCTAGCAAAACGGAATAACGGTTCGTTATTCGGTCTTATTGGAACATTAACATCGCTCTTAGATGCCCAAGAAATTACTTGGTGATGTAAAGGAAGATAAGAAATATCATCTCTCACAATTTTCCAAGCTTTCGCAATAGCTGCATTTCTCTTTTCAAGATCAACTTCACCTTCCATAACTCTAATCGCTGCATCAACTTCTGAGTCGCTAAAGTTAACTTTGTTCCAGCTTGCGCCAGACTCGTATAAATAATGGAATACATAGTGACTATCTAAAGTAGGTACTCCCCAGCCTAACATATAAAAATCACCTTGGTTATCTTTAAGTTCCTTAAAGTGTTTACTTTTGGTTTGAGCAAATAAATTTACTTTGACACCAATTTTTCCTAACATTCCAACAACAGCTGTACAAATTGCTTCATCATTAACATATCTGTCATTTGGACATCTTAGTTCAACTTCAAAGCCATTAGGATATCCTGCATCAGCTAATAGTTTTTTTGCTGCATCAACATCATAAGGCAATCTTTTATCAAGTTCCTTTGTATATCCATTAACTCCTGGAAAAGTTATAATTCCTGCTGGCTCACTTAAACCTCTCATAACTTTTTTCTTAATGGCTTCTATATCTATTGCTTGATAAAGAGCTTGTCTTACTGCTTTTTTCTTAAATGGATTATCACCTGTATTACCAGTTCTTAATTTGTCAGCAGCTTGATCCATACCTAAAAATATTGTACGCATCTGAGGCGTGCTTTCAACTTTGTGACCAGCTGAAGAAGTTATACGTGCTAAGTCTTGTACAGGAGCATCTGTAACTAAATCTATTTCTCCAGATAATAAAGCTGCTACTCTAGTTGCAGCATTTTTGATAGGAAGTAATTCAATTTGAGTTACTTTGTTATCTTTCATTGATCCCCACCATTTACTATTTCTTTTGAAAACTGTTTTAGTATTAGGCTCTCTTAAAGTAATTTTAAAAGGTCCTGTTCCCATAGCATTCGTAGCAGAAAAAGTTTCTTGTGAAGCATCCCAATTTTGCGGAACTATTGCAAAATTTTCGTTACACCATTGTTTAGACATTATGAAAATATTTGACAATTGGTTTAAAAGAATTGGATTTGGTTTACTTGTTTTGATTTGCACTGTGTAATCATCAATTGCTTTAACACCTGAAATTGTACTGATATATTCTTTAAAATCTGATGTAGGTTGCTTTGCTCTTAATATACTAAATACAACATCCTCTGATGTCATTTTTTGTCCATTAGAAAACTTTACATCTTCTCTTAAATAAAAATACCAAGTGTTTTCGTCAACAGTTGCCCATTTTGTTGCAAGTTGAGGCCCAATAGACATATCCAACCCTCTAGTAACCAAAGCTTCATAAATTTGTCTTGATACTTGAGTTGTAGGACCTTCGTTCTGCGCATGAGGATCTAGTGTTAAACTATCTCCTTGCATAGACCATTTAATAGTTTTTGCATAAGTTTGTGTTGATACAAAAACAAATAAAAATGCTAATAAAATTCTCAGCAAATTTTTAGGTTTCATTTTCCCCTCCTAATTAATTAATTCGAAAATCTAGCCTATTAATTAGATAAACTAAAGCGTTTTAAGTAATTTTTTAAAATTTTCGTAAAGAATTTTTGAATAATTATTCAAATTTAACATGTTATTTTTGGCGTCTATTTCAAATTTCTCTAGTGCTCCAGGACCAAGCTGCTTTTCTAAAGCAGTTTTATATTCTGGAACACATCCCCATTCACTGACAGTAGTATCTTTGATTTCTATATGAAATTGAATTCCATAAGCGTGGTTTTGATATTTAAATATTTGATATTTTGTTTCAGGTGATGAAGCTAGTAGTGTTATATCTTTATTTTTCTCTAGTTCTTGAACTTCATATGAATGCCATTGAAGAGATTTTATCTGATCTGGAAATTGACTGAATAATAAATCTGATTTTTTATTACCTGAAAAATTAATGTCCAACATTCCAATTTCTGGATTTTTTGATTTAGTGACTAAACCACCTGCTACTTCTCCTAGTAATTGACATCCTAAACAAAAACCTAAATATGGTTTTTTTAAATCTACAACAAATTCTTTAATTCTTTTTTTTTCTTCAATAAGCCATGGATAATCTTTTTCCATCCAAGTATCCATAGGACCTCCCATACAAAACATAGCATCATAATTAGACAAATCTTCAGGAATTTTATCTCCTTCATCTAATTCAATAGTTGTAAGATTTACATTATCTTTAATCATTAAGTCTTTAATGTAACCAGGATCTTCAATTTTAATATGCTGAAGTACAATTAAATTATTCATGTAGCTGGTTTTAACAATTTCAAAACTTCTTTATGATTTCTTTTGTTATTTGAAACAACTATGTTTCCACCTATAATTGGATTTTTATTATCCCAAGTAGTAATTATCGCGCCAGCTGCTCTAACTATTGGAATAATTGGGTGAATATCCCAAATTTTATTCGCACATTGTGCAACTATTTCAATTCTTCCTTCTGCCAGCTGGCAATAAGTTAAAGCGTCGAAACAAGGAAACTGCATTCGCGAAATAAATTTTTTAATTTTTAATTGCTTCTTCAATGAAAGCTCATTATGAAAAGCTGCTGCTAATTTTGCATTTTTAAAATTTACTTTATTGTTAATTTTTAATTTTTTTTTTTTATTTTTTTCAAAAACATATGCTGAATTTTGGTTTACATTTAAATAGTATTTTTTCATTTTTGGAAAATTAGCTAATCCCAAAACTGGTTCTCCATCATAATTTAATGAGATTAAATTGCTCCAACTTAGATTACCTACAACATAAGATCTAGTTCCATCAATGGGATCAATAACCCAAGAGTATTTACTATCAGTATTTTTGTGACCATATTCTTCACCAATTATTTGGTGTGTTGGAAATTTTTTTGAAATTTTTAATCTTATAAATTTTTCAAATGCTTTATCTGAAGTAGTCACAGGATCATAACCTTTACTCTTTAGTTTATTGGTAATTACAAACTTCTTATCAAGCTTTGAATAGTAGAATTTAGTTAGATCTTTAGCTAAAGAATTTAAAAAATAAGAATATTTGTTGTATTCTGTGAATTTTTTTAAGATCATTAAGTGTCTGTAACAAATAAATGAATATTTTACATCAATTTTATATCTTGAAAAAAAAAAATTTTTAGGAGAATGTTTAAAATCTCTATGAAAATTGAACTCGATTCTAAAAAAATATTTGTTAATAACGGAAATATTAAACATGAAATTCATCCTTTTTGGCTAAGAGAAAGGGTAAGTGAAGAAGAATATTTAGACCAAGGAACTCAGCAAAGATTATTTGATCCATCATTAATGAATCATATTGTTGATGTAGAAGAAGTAACTATTAATGGAGATTATTTGAATATTGTATTTAATGATGGTGTTAAATCAAAATTTGAAATAAAAAAAATCACAAATGAATTGTCTTTAAATCAGGAGAACATAGTCGATATTAAAAAAACTAAATGGAAATCTGATTTAAAGGAAATAAAAAATTATAATTTTTCTGAAAACTTTTTTGATAGCAAAGAAATGTTGGACCTTTTGATTTCATTTTATAAGTATGGTTTTGTTATAATCAAAAATGTTCCAACCAATGATAATTTCTTAGTAAAATTTGGAAATATGATTGGTAGTGTAAAAAAAACAAACTTTGGAGAATATTTTAATGTAAAGTCAAAACCAAATCCAAATGATTTAGCATATACTGCTCTTCATTTGTCACCGCATACTGATAATCCTTATAGAAATCCATTCCCTCCATGTATTCAAATCCTACATTGTATTGAAAACGAAGTAAAAGGTGGCCTATCAACTTTAGTTGATGGTTATACGGTAAGTGAAGACTTAAAAAAAATAAATAAAGATTACTATGATATTTTAACTGAGGTAAAAGTTAGATTTAGATTTGTAGATAAAGATACCATTCTGGAAAGTTGGTCAGAATTAATTAATTTAGATGAAAGTAAAAATTTTAAAAGTGTCAGGTTTAGTCCAAGATTGGACTATGTACCTTCATTGAATAGAGAAAAAATAGAAAAGTTTTATTCTGCAAGAAAATTTTTATCTGATTTATATAATTCTGATAATTATAGAATTGAATTTAAACTTTCACAAGGAGACTTGATGATGATGGATAATCACAGACTTCTTCACGGAAGAACATCATACGATCCTAATGAAGGTAAAAGATTTCTTCAAGGTTGTTATTTAGATTTTGATAGTACCGAAGGAAAGTTATTACACTTAAAAAGAAAATTTAATATCTAAAATAAACTATCTATCTTTGCTTCAGCTTCTTTAATTGATTTTTCATAATCAATTGCCATTTGATCAGCTGCAATTATTTCTATTTTCTTTATTCCAAAAAAATTTAGCATATGAATTAACCATGGAGTCAAAAAATCGTCATTGCCTTGTATTTTTGTACCTCCTGACGTTATTACCAAATAAACTTGCTTATCCTCTAGTAAACCAATTCTTCGTCCATCTTCATTATATTTAAATGTCATTTTAACTCTTGCTGCTAAGTCGGCCCAAGCTTTTAATGTTGCCGGAGGACCAAAATTATAAATTGGAACAGAAATAATTATCACATCGCTTTCTTTTAATTCCATTACAAGCCTGTCAGAAAGTTCAAACATTTTCTTATGTTGGTCTGTTTGTTGTTCCTCTGGAATTTTCATGCCCGACTCTGTTAAGCCTGATATAAACAACATTTCTTTATCTAAATCTCTATATATTAATTCATCCTCAGGTTTTTTAATTTTATTTAGTAACTTTTTTGCTAGCGATCTTGATGTTGATCCTTCTTTTCTTGCACTACAATCGATTTGATAAATTTTCATAAATTATCCTAAATTTTGTAATATCGGAATATATTTTAATAGATAAAATCCTAATGCTTGTAATTGATTTGTAATTATAAGTACTCCTGTTATTAACAGAAATGCGCCACCAGTTTTCATTATAATATTCATTTTTGATTTTATATTTTTTGAAAAAACTAGAAATTTTTGAATCAAATATCCAGATAAAATAAAAGGAATTGCTAAACCTAAAGAATAAAAAACTAATAAAAGTATTCCTCTATTTAAACTTTGTTCTGTTGATGCAAGAGCCAAAATAGAACCAAGAATTGGCCCAATACAAGGTGTCCATCCAAAACCAAATGCCATTCCAATTACTAATGAGCTTAAAATTCCTGATTTTTTTTCAGTATAAATTCTTTTTTCATAATTTAAAAAATTTAAATTAATTATGCCTAAAATTTGTAATGAAAAAATAATTATTACAATTCCTGATGCTATTCTTAGCTCATAAGAATTTTCTAAAATAATAGATCCTAAAAATGATGCAGTTGCTCCAAAAGATATGAATACAATTGAAAATCCAATTGCAAATAATATTATTGGAAAAATATTAATAGTTTTTTTTTCTAAAAGTTCATTTAACGAACTGCCTGAAATATAAGATATATATCCCGGTATAAGTGGTAAAACACAAGGCGATAGAAAACTTATTAATCCAGCACCAAATGCAATAAATAATTCTATCATCTAACCTGTATTTTTCATTGCAGCTGAAATTCCAGCTATAGAGGTCATTAATGCATCATTTAGATATTTTTTTCCTTCTTTATTATACTTTTTTTGGGAAAGTTTATTCATTGTAGCCGCTTGAATAATATTCAGTACTTCTGAGTATATATTTCTTACGATTACTGATGTTCTAAATTCTTTTCTAGCCTTAATAATTTCTTTTGGTGTAATTTGTTTATTTAATTTTTTAATTTTATGAAACTGAAATCGTAAATTTCTCCCAACATTTTTCAATTTATTATCAGCTAAATTTTCCTCATAAATTTTTGAAATTTCAGGATCTGCTTTTGAAATAACCATATCTAATATATCCATATTTGAGTTAAAGAATGGCCAATCTTTTTCCATTTCAACCAAAATTTTCTTTAACTTATCTGAGGAAGAATATTTTAGCGCTTCTGCACTTCCAAGCCATGCTGGTAACATTAATCTAATTTGGGTCCATGCAAATACCCAAGGAATTGCTCTCAAACTTTGAATGTTATCTACATTTTTTCTTTTTGATGGCCTGGATCCTATAGAAAGTTTTCCTAAAGAAACATGAGGAGTTACAGTTTTAAAATATCTTATAAAATCTGAACTTTCGTTTATATTTTTTCTATAAGATTTTGTTGAAATTTCTGACATTTTTTCAATTAAATCTCTCCATTCTTTTTTTGGAATTGGGGGCGGAGATAAAGTAGCTTGCATAACAGCTCCTATATAACTGCAAAGATTGTATTTTGCCAAAGGTTCATATCCATATTTTTGTTGTATTACTTCTCCTTGATCGGTAATTCTAATTTTACCGTTTACAGAATTAGGCGGTTGAGATCTTAATGTAGCTTGAATTGGACCTCCTCCTCTTCCTGCTGAACCTCCCCTTCCATGAAAAAAAGTAATATCAATTTTATATTTTTTTGCTAATTTTATAATTTCTTCTTGCAACTTATATTGGTGCCAACTTGCAGATAATTTTCCAGCATCTTTACTGGAGTCAGAATAGCCAATCATAATTTCTTGCTTATTTTTAATTGATTTACGATACCAATTAAGAGAAAATAATTTTTGCATGATAGGTTTTGCATTTATTAAGTCTTCTAAAGTTTCAAATAGCGGAACAACTCTCAGAGTATCTTTAATACCTGCTTCTTTTTGAAGATAATTTACAGATAAAATATCTGATGCAGATGAAGTCATAGAAATAACATACGCGCCCAAACATTCTTTTGGCTCAGAGGATAGAATTTTGAAAGTTGACCAGACTTCTTTGTTTTCTTTATTTTTAAATGAAAAATTATTAATAAACTTTTTTTTTGATTTTATTTTTGATGATAAAAATTTAATTTTTTTATCTTCATTCCAGTTGACATAATTAACTTTATATTTTCTCTTTAAAAATTCAGAAATAAGTTGCGAATGCCTTGATGATTCTTGTCTAATATCTAATCTTGCTAAATTAATTCCAAAGCATTTCGCTCTTCTCATTAAATCTAATAAATCTCCACTTGCAATATTTTCACTATTATTTTCTTCAAGAGATTCCCTTACTACCCTCAAAGGTTTTAAAATTTCTTCTCTGTTTGATAAAAGTTTTTTTTGGTCTAATGGAACTTTTTCAACTAAATGCTGTTCTATTAATTTATGAGTAAGACGCATTTTGTTTCTTAATGGTCTTAAATAAACTCTATATGGTTCAAAAGTTTTACCAGTTTTAGAAAGTATTTTTCTTGAACATTTATCAATTGATAAAGTTTGTATCAATTTAGTTAATTCTTTTTCATATAACTTAGCAGCCTCCCATCTTGATAATAAAATCACCTCCTTAGTTACTTTAGCTGTGACATTTGGATTTCCATCTCTATCACCTCCCATCCAAGATCCAAACTCAATTGGATTAAAGTTTTTTGGTAATCCTTTTCCTATATTTTTTACAAAAATATCATTTAGTCTTCTATAAACTTTTGGAATAGTTTCCCATAAACTATCTTCTATTATTGCTAACCCCCATCTAGCTTCATCTGATGGCGTAGGTCTTGTTCTTTTTAATTCATCAGTGTTCCAAATTACTGTGAATTCATCATACAACTTTTTATCCAATATTTTTAATTTAGATGGAAATTTTTTTAACAAATCTCTCTGTTCCAATATTTCTGTAATTTTATGGTACTTAAGTATCAAGGTTCTTCTTTTTACTTCTGTTGGGTGAGCTGTTAAAACAATGCCTATATTTAAATTTTTTGCAATCTCATAAATTTTATTAGTTGAAATTTTTCTATTTTTAAAAAAACCTTCGAATATTTCTTCAATAAAAATATTTTTATTAGCGTTTATTTGATTTTTATTTTCATACTCATCAAGTTTTCGTGCTGCATCAATAGATTCAGCAATATTTATAAAATTCATGAAATGAGTAAATGCCCTTGTAAGTTTAAACAAATTGCTCGGGTTTAAATTTTTAATTTTACTTGAAAGTTTTTTAAAAGATTTTTTTTTATTAGTGTTTGCAATATTTGCTTTTGACAAACGTCTAACTTCTTCAACTAATTTAAAAAAATTTACTCCTTCTTGTTGTTTAATAACTTTTCCTAAGACATTACCCAAATATCTAACATCTTCTCTAAGAGATTTTGTTGGAATTCTCTCATAGTATAAATCTCGCTTTAACATAACTTTATATTATACTTTTTTTGCAATTTTCCTCTAACATTTGTTTTTACTTTAAATAAGGCTCCAGAATGTCTATATTTTTTTTTATCACTTTTATTCATTGATTTAATTGCTGATGTGACAAAAATTTCAGAATTATTTTTTCCTCCAAACGTACAATTTGTAATATTTTTTGCTGGAAAATTAATTATATGAATTTTTTTTCCTTTAGTATTAAAAACAGAAATTTGAGCACCTCTAAAATGACAAACCCATAAATTTTTATTTATATCGATAGTCATTCCATCTGGGGATCCTAGATTTTTATTAAATTTCTTAAAAATCTTTTTCTTTAATATTTTGAGATTTTTATCTACTGATATCTTATATATTCTCTTTAATCTGCTATCTGTATGATAAAATATTTTATTACTTAAAAATGCTGGTCCGTTTGTAACTAAATAATTTTTATCAACTTTTTTTAGATTAAAATTTTTATCCAAACAATACAAAGATCCTGTTTTAATATTTCTCTCTAAATAATCCATGGTTCCAAACCAAAGCTTTCCACTTGGATCCGTTTTACCGTCATTAATTCTGTTTGATTTAATTTCTTTTTCAATTTTAATTGATTTAATTTTTTTTTTGTTTTTTAAGTTTACTATTCTTAACTCTCCTTTTAGTCCAAGTATAAAATTATTTTTATTTATGTGTGCTATAAAACCGATTTCTTTATCAACTTTGATAATTTTTTTTTTGTTATTTTTTGTATTTAATACAAAAATTTTTTTTTTTTTAATATCGGTAAAATAAATTGAATTGTGCTCTTTAACCCAAAGCGTTCCTTCTCCAAGAATGCATTTTGTATTCCATATTACTTTTGGTTCTGAAGAAACTATTTTCACAATTGATTATAAAAGAGCTACTTTTGATTTTTGCTTTCCTAAATTTTCAATTGTTAATTCTATCTCATCTCCATCTTTTAAGAATTGTTGAGGCTTCATACCCATCCCAACTCCTGTGGGTGTTCCAGTTGTTATTAGATCTCCGGTTTGCAATGTCATAAATTTACTTAAATAAGAGACAATTATGTCAACATTAAAAATCATCATGTTTGTATTTCCTGTTTGCATCCTTTTTCCATTTACATCTAAGCTCATATTTAAATTGTTAATATTTTTTATTTCGTCTTTAGTTACTAAGTAAGGTCCAACTGGGCCAAATGTATCATGAGATTTACCTTTAACCCATTGCCCCATTTTTTTCTATTTGCCACTCTCTTTCGCTGACATCATTTACTAAACAATATCCTAAAATATGATCTTGTGATTGATTTTCTGAAATATATTTTGCTTCTTTTCCAATTATAATTCCAAGTTCTACTTCCCAATCTAACTTTTTTGAATCTTTATGTATTTCTATATTATCAAATGGGCCACTAATTGAACTTGTTGCCTTCATGAAAACAATAGGTTCAGAAGGTGGTTTTGCGCCTGTTTCTTTTGCATGATCTATGTAATTTAAACCAATAGCAATAAACTTTCGTGGATTGCTAATGCATGATCCAACTCTTTCTGAATTAGAAAATTCAGGCAAAGTATCTAGGTTTATTTCTTTTAATTTATTGATTTGTTCAAAATTTAATGTTTCGGGTTCAAAATCTTTAATGTAAGAACTTATATCTCTTATTTTTCCCTCTTTATCTATAACTGCAGGTTTTTCTTTTCCTTGGCTTCCAATTCTCAATAATTTCATATTTTAATTATATCATTAATAATTTATTTTTCTTCATAATCTTGCAGCTCCTCGGACACCACTTGCATCTCCATATCTTGCTTTTAAAAATTTTGTATTTAAATTTTTAATTTCCATATTCTTAATAACCATATTTTTAATTTCATTTAGAGACTTTATTTCATTGGAAAGTCCGCCTCCAAAAACGATGGCATCTGGATCAATAGTGTATATTAGATTAACTAAAGCCCGAGATAATCTTATTTTAAAGTGTTTTATAAAAATTGATTTTGTGAATTTGTCAGATTTATCAAATATTTCTCTAGCAGTAATTTTTTTGTTGTAAAGTTTTTCAAGGCCTTTGCCTGATGTAAATTTTTGGATTTGCATCATTGAAATTTTATTTTTTACAAACTTTTTATCATTTAATTTTCCAAATATTGGTAAAGGTAGATGGCCCCATTCCCCAGAGAGATAATTTGCTCCTTTAATAATTTTTTTACTAATTACAATTCCTCCTCCTGTACCGGATCCCATTATTATTCCAAATACAACATTGTAATTCTTTGCGGCACCATCAATGGCTTCTGATAAAGCAAAACAATTTGCATCATTCTCACATATTACTTTTCTTTTTAAAGCTTTTGATAAATCAACATCTAGTTTTTTATTGTTTAATTGTTTAGCATTAATCGAATTTTTTAAAAAACCAGTTTTCAAATCTATTGAACCTGGATGACAAACGCCAACTCGAAATTTTTTATTATATTTTTTATCTAAGTTAACTACTATTTCTTTTATATCTTTAATAATGTTTTTGTAATTTTTTGAACATGGTATTCGGAATCTACCCAACTCTTGTCCATTGTTTTTAAGAATTACACTTTCAATTTTTGTTGCCCCTAAATCTATTCCTATTTGCATAGTTTATTTAAATATTTTTTTAATTTCTTTTACAGTAAATTGTTTTAGTATATCATAACCAAATCCTTGGGCACCGCCAGTTACTACTGCTGTTCTATTTTTAAGATTATAAAGATTCATTACAATTCAGCATTATTTTTCATCAAAACCTAAGATTTTTATGATTCTAAATTTCCATCCTACAAAATTTCTAGGGAAAAATTTCATTTAATAATAAATTTTTAAAATTTTTTCCATTATTTTATATCTATAATTTTTGAATCTTTTAAATTACCATCAAAAAAATCAATAATATTTTCAGCTGTTTCTATCCCCATTCGTTTCATACATTCCTCTGTAAAGGATGCTGTGTGTGGGCTTAAAAATACTTTATCATTATTTAAAAGTTGATTGTCAGAATCTGGTGGCTCTTTTTCAAACACATCTAAGCCAGCGCCAAAAATTAAATTTTCATCTAGAGCTTTATTCAGATCTTTTTCATTAACTATACCGCCTCTTGATGCATTTATTATAATACAATTTTTTTTCATTGATTTTAATAAGTCATAATTAATTAAATTTTTTGAGTTTTCATTTAGTGGCATATGAAGTGAGATTACATCCATATTTGAAACCTCTTTTTTAAGATTTTCAATTTTTGTTCCACCTAATGATTGGATTTTATTTGAGCTGATAAAAGGATCATAAACAAATACATTCATTTCAAATCCTAAACATCTTTTAATTAAAGCTTGTCCAATTCTTCCGAAACCTGCTATTAAAATATTTTTGTTCCATATTTCTAAGGCTTTTGGAAGATTACTTCTATCTTTAAAATTATTTGATTTAACAGTGTTGTCATACATATTTTTTCCCTTAGCTATACTTAAAAGCATAAACATTACATGTTCAGATACTGCAGCAGCATTTGCGTTAGCAGTTATAGCAATTGTTATGTTTTTTTCTTTGCATAATTTAAGATCGATATTGTCATAACCAACCCCATGTCTTGATATTATTTTTAACTTTTGAGCAAGCTGAATTACTTCTGAAGGAATTTTTTTCGTTCTAATTGATATTCCATCACAATTTTTAATTTTTAATTTAAGATTTTCTATCTCAATATTTTCGATTACTTCAAAATCAAAATTGCTATTATTTTCTAATAATTGTAGTCCAGCTTTGTGAATTGGTTGAATTATTAATATTTTTTTTTTATCTGTCACTTATTATTTTATTAATAAATTTAAAATTTATAAAATTTTTTTCTGAACCTATTTTTATTTTCAACATAAAACTAACCTTTAATTCCAAGGTGTGTGTATTTGACATTTAAATAATCTTTTATTGCCATGGATCCACCTTCTCTTCCATATCCAGTTTGTTTAATTCCACCAAAAGGTGCTTCTGCTATTGCGACAAATCCAGTATTAACTGCAACAGTTCCTGTTTCCATTAACTCAGATGCTCTGTGGGCTTTTTCCATAGAGTTTGTACAAATATAACTGCATAAACCTAAGTCATTATCATTTGCTCTTTCAATAACTTCGTCAAAAGATTTAAAAGACAGTATTGGAACTAAAGGTGCAAACGGTTCTTGTTTCATAATTGTAAAACTATCTTTTACATCATCAAAAACAGTTGGCTCATAATAAAAACCCTTATTAAAACCAGCTGGTCTTTTACCGCCTAGTAAAACTTTTGCACCTTCTTGCTTTGTTTTTTCAACCAATTCTTCTACTTCATTTAATCTTTTTTGCGTTGTTAGTGGTCCTAATTGAGTATCGGTATCCATTCCATTACCAATTTTTAATTTTTTAGTTTTTTCAATAAACAAATTTATAAAATCATTTTTTTTATTTTCTTGTATGTAAAATCTATTGGGAGATATGCAAACTTGCCCATTATTTCTAAATTTAGAAGAAATAGCCATATCTGTTGCTTTGTTAAGATCAGCATCGTCAAAAACAATAAATGGAGAATGTCCACTTAATTCCATAGTTACTCTTTGCACTTTATCCGCAGCTTGTTTAAGAATTAATTTCCCTACCCTTGTTGATCCTGTTACTGAAATTTTTTTTATTATATCTGATGAAATCAATTGTTGACTGATGCTTGGTGGATCACCAGAAAGTAAATTAACCACTCCTGGAGGAACTCCACATTCTCTACATATATCAACTAGCTCCATTACAGTTCCAGGCGTAATTACGTCTGGTTTAACTATAACAGAACACCCCGCTGCTAAAGCTGTAGAGATTTTTCTCGAAGATAAAACAAGAGGAAAGTTCCAAGGTGTTAATGCTGCTACTACTCCTACAGGTTGATAGTAAACATGTACTCTAGTGTCAGCAAATCTACTCTCAACTGTTTGTCCATAAATTCTTTTTGTTTCTTCTGCATTCCATTCAAAAATATCTGCTGCTCCTCCTACCTCTCCTTTAGCTTCAGCAAATGGTTTTCCAACTTCTAAAGTCATCCATTTTGCGAGAACATCCTGTTTCTCTCTCATTTTGTCAGCAATTCTTCTGATGATATAAGATCTTTGCCATGGAGGGGTTTGCTTCCAAATTTCTAAACCTTTTTCTGCAGATTTTAATGCTTTATCAACATCAATTGGTGTAGCTTTTGATGCGTGTCCTAAAACTTCTTCTGTAGCAGGATTAATAACCTCATATGTTTCATTTTTTTCAGATGGTTGCCATTTTCCATCTATAAACTGACCAAATTTTTCGTACATAATTTTAAATATTATTTTTTTTAATTTTAAAATTTAACAAAAATATTTTGATGTTTCAAATTAATAAAAATTTTTAAAGATTATATTTTTTTTTTAATATAATTAGTTGACTTCAAATAAAGTTGGGAACATTTTGCCTCCTAGTTTATCACCATCTTTATAGCCACCATCCTGCATAGCTTTTCTATAATTGTAACTTGTCCAATCACCAATATAACTTATTTTTGCATCTTCTTTTGCGACTCTTAATGTATATCTGCTTAATGTCTTTTTTGGAATTGAAGGACTTAAAACTCCATGAAGAGTTCTCATGTCAAAAATAACGCAGTCACCAGGTTCACAATCCCATTTCAAGAACTCATACTTTTCTTTATTGCCTAAAATATCGGGTGGCAATTCATACTTTTTTCCATTTATGATGCATTCTTTTCCTTCAACATTATGTCCATCTTTGAAAAGAACTCTTAAAAAAAGTTTTCCCCATAAATGTGATCCTTTAACCCATGCTACACCTTCATCTTTTCCTGTTGATTGTAATGGCAACCAAAGTACACACATAGTTCCTTCAATATCAAAATAACTAATATCGTGATGAAAGGGGGTTGAGGATTTTGAGCCTGCTTCTCTTAAAAACCAATTATCCATAACAAGATTTATTTTTTTCGCAGACATTAATTCAGAAGCAATTTTTGCATAAGGAGAATTATAAATAAACTCTTTAAACTCAGGTACTAAATCCCAAGTCCAATAATCTTCTAAATAAGCTGGGACATTTGATTTTGTTGTATGTGATTTAAATCTAGGGCTCGGATTTTTAATATCTTTTTCAATACCTTTTTTTAATTTTTCTATCCATTTGAGATCAAATTTATTTTTTAAAAAAACAGCACCATCTTTATTAAATTTTTCTATTTCCAATTGTGAAACAAGTTTACTCATAACAATATAAATTAACCTAAAATATCATTTTTGTTTGATTTTTTTACTAAATAAATTCCAATTATGACTGCGATTAATGCGATTAATACTTTTGGTGTAATTAATTCATTTAAAAATATATATCCTAAAATTACTCCAAAAATTGGGATGAGATATGCTACTTGAGCCTGAAAAACTAATCCATTGTTTATTAAAATTCTAAATCTAAGTAGCCATGCAAATCCTGTAGCAACAACTCCAAGATAAATTAAAGATATAGTTGACTCCATACTTGGGTTTAAATTCCAAGGTTGTTCAGTATAAGCTGTAACCGGAATCAAAAAAATGGTTGCCCATATTAATATTGAAGCTGTAACATTTTCATTTTTTTTGTTACTTATTTTAATTGTGAGTAATCCTCCAATAACATAAAAGGTTGATCCAACTAGTATTAAGAATGCCGAAAAAAAATTACTTTCATTAATCAAAACATTGTCTGAAAATAAAAAAACAATTCCTGAAAATCCAACCAGAACTCCTAATACTTTGATGAAATTTATTTTTTCGTTATCTGTAAAAATATGAGCGAGCAATGTTGCGCTCAATGGTGTACTAGCCATTAAAATAGCTGCAAGATTACTTTGTACTTTTTGAACGCCATAGGCTATTAAAAAAAAGGGAATTACCAAATTAATTAAACCAATTGAAGCAAACCAGTACCAATCTTTAGAAAATGCTTCAATTTTTATTCTCTTAAATAAGCATAATGCTACTACTGGTATAGCACCAAAGAAAATTCTTAAAAAAGCGATCGTAACTGGACCATAAGAGTATGTTGCAATTTTTATGTTAAAAAATGCAGAAGCCCATATCAAAGCCAAAATAGTTAAAAGCAAATAATCTATCAATTTTGGCTCCCTCATTTAAACTATATCCTCTTCTTTTCCATTTGTGATTTTTATCAATTGTTCATAAGTAATCTTGAAAATTGAATATGGATGACCTGCTGCAGCATAAACATTTTCAAACCTTGATAAAGATAAATCTATTAATATTGGAGTCTTTTTTATATGAGCTATAGGCGAAACACCTCCAATAGAAAAACCAGTTTGACTTTTAACCTCATCAGCATTTGCCATAGAAACATCTTTTATATTTATAATTTTTTTTATCTTATTAAGCGAACATCGCTTATCTCCTGAAACTAAACATAAAATAAAACCATTTTCAGTTCTTAATAACAAACTTTTTACTATTGCTCCCACTTTACAATTTAAAGAAAAAGCAGCTTCATCAGCGGTTTTGGCTGAGCTTTTTAATATTTGTACTTCTAGGTTCTGATCAAATTCATTTAAGACATTGATAACTCTCTTAACCGATTCTTTTTCTAATATATTTTCCATTCAACTAATAATTGTAATAAATTGTGAATTGATAATTATTCATTAATTCTCATTTATATATGTAAGAAATGCATAGGTGATATATCAATAATTAACAATATTAATTTAAATTTTTTTGATATTACATTAACAGAAATTATGGGAAAAAATATGAGCTCAAATGACATTTTAAAATTAATGAAAGATAAAGATGTAGAATATATCGATTTAAGATTTACTGACCCTAGGGGAAAATTACAACATTTAACTATGGACTCAACTGCAGTCGATGAAGAAATGTTAAATGAAGGAGTATTTTTTGATGGATCATCGATAGCTGGTTGGAAGGCAATTAATGAATCTGACATGATATTAAAGCCAGATCTTTCCAGAAAAGTAATTGATCCTTTTACATCCCATAACACATTAATATTATTTTGTGACATTTTAGATGCTGTTAAAAAAGTTCCTTACGAAAGAGATCCAAGAGGAATAGCGAAAAAAGCTGAAGAATATTTAAAAAAGACCGGAATCGGAGATAAAGCATTTTTTGGACCTGAGCCAGAGTTTTTTGTTTTTGATGATGTAAGAATTAAAAATGATATGAATGAAACTGGATTTGTAATTGATAGTTCCGAAGGTCCTTACAACTCAGGAAAAAAATATGAAAATGGCAACATGGGTCATAGGCCTGGAATTAAAGGTGGATATTTTCCTGTACCACCAGTTGATAGCGCTCAAGATATGAGAGGAGAATATCTTAAAGGTCTTCGTGACGTAGGAATTACTGTTGAAAAACACCATCATGAAGTTGCTCCTAGTCAACATGAACTAGGTATGAAATTTAGTACACTAGTTGATCAAGCGGATAATGTTCAACTTTATAAGTATGTTGTTCAGATGGTTTCTCACTCTTTCGGTAAAACTGCAACATTTATGCCTAAACCTGTAAAAGGCGATAATGGATCTGGTATGCATATTCACCAATCTTTGTGGCAGGGTAGCACTCCCTTATTTTCAGGACATAGATATTCTGGTTTATCAGATACTGCTATTCACTACATTGGAGGAATTTTAAAACACGCTAAAGCTATAAATGCTTTTTCAAATGCTACTACAAATAGTTATAAAAGATTAATTCCTGGTTTTGAAGCTCCAGTTCTTTTAGCATATTCTGCAAGAAACAGATCGGCATCATGTAGAATTCCAATAACTTTGAATAAAAAAGGTGCAAGATGTGAGATAAGATTTCCAGATGCTGCAGGAAATCCATATCTAACTTTTTCTGCTATGTTAATGGCTGGTTTAGATGGTATAAAAAATAAAATAGACCCAGGGGAGTCTTTTGATAAAGATTTATACACTTTATCTGAAAATGAAATTAAAAATATTCCTACGGTTTGTGGCTCATTACGTGAGGCTATGGAAAGTTTAGATACTGATCGAAATTTTTTGAAAGAAGGAAATGTATTTACTGATGATCAAATTGATGCTTATATCGCATTAAAGTTTGAAGAAATATATAATCTTGAGCATACTCCTCATCCAATTGAGTTTGATATGTACTACAGTAGTTAATTAAATTTTAGGAAACTTATTTCTTATTTTTTATTAGTTGAGTGTCTGCAATTTTTTGCTTATTGACACCTTCTTTAATAGTGTATTCTAGAGTTCCATTAGCTCCAGCGTTGACAGCTTTTCTTTGAGATCTAAAAAGAATTTTTTCCTTATTAGTCTGTGCTAACTTTTCAGAATTTGATTTTAAATGTTTAATGTCTCTCACGAATCTATAATTACCATAGTTATGCATTCTATGCAAACCAGATATGCATACAATTACAGACTATATTTTAAAGGATTCTCCACATCCACAACGCTCCGTTTCGTTGGGATTATTAAAGGTAAATGAAGTTGAAAAATTATCTTTTTTATAATCCATTTCTGTGCCTAAAAGATAAATTACAGCAGCGGGGTCTATAAAAACTTTAACTCCTTTTTCATCAATAACTTCATCGTTTGGGTTAATTTCTTTAGCATATTCCATGACATATGACATGCCTGCACATCCACCTGATTTGACACCTACTCTGACACCTAAAAATTTATCTCCTGCTTCAGACATAATTTCCTTAATTCTTTCTGCAGCATTTTCACTTAGTGATATTATTTGCTTTGTCATAGATTTAATTCCAATTTTGCAGCCTCTGACATCATAGATTTATCCCATGGTGGTTCCCAGACTAAATCTAGATCAACATTGTCTACTTCGTCTATTTCCATTATACTTTCTTTAACCTCTTTAGGCAAACTTTCTGCTACAGGGCAATTAGGAGTTGTTAAAGTCATTTTTACTTTCACATTTTTTTCATTGATCGAAACATCGTAAATTAGACCTAGTTCGTAAATATTTACTGGAATCTCAGGATCATAAATTTTTTTTATTTCGGCTATTACTTTATCCTTTAAATCCATTCTATACACTCTCAGTATTAATTTCTTCTTGTGATTTTTCTATAGCAGTTGTTAATGTATGCCAAGATAAAGTTGCACATTTAACTCTCATTGGATATTGCTTTACTCCTGATAGACACATTAATTTTGTCTTATCATCTTCATTCAAAATATTACTATTTAGTTGATCTTTTTCTTTAATCATATCTAAAAAATCATTTACAATTTCTTTTACTTCAAATTCTTCTTTTCCTTTAACTAAATCAGTCATGATAGAAGCAGATGCCATTGAAATCGCACAGCCTTGACCTTCAAAAGAAATATCTTCTACTTTTTTATTTTCGTTAAGCTTTAAATAAACATGAACTTTATCTCCACATAATGGGTTGTGTCCTTTTGCATCCTTATTAAAGTTTTCAGTTCTTCTTAAATTTCTTGGATTCTTACCATGATCTAAAATAATTTCCTGATATAATTCTTTTAAGTTCATTTTAAATTAAAAATTTTCTTACATTTATTTAAAGATTCGTTTAACTGATCAATATCATCTTTACTATTATAAACGCCAAAAGAAGCTCTTGCGGTTGCAGACAAACCTAACTTATCATGAAGTATTTGGCAGCAATGATGTCCGGCTCTTATTGCTACGCCATCCTCATCTAAAATTGTTGCTAAATCATGCGGATGAATTCCTTCAACTGTAAAAGATATTACTCCACCCTTTTTTTTAGGATTTCCGATAATATTAATTGAATTATTTTTTTTTAAAACTTGAATTGCATAATTTAATAAGTCTTTTTCATGTTTCTCAATATTTTCAATTCCAATTTTTTCTAAAAATTTAATAGACTCATTAAACGCAATTACTTGTGCTGTTGCCATTGTTCCAGCTTCATATTTATTTGGTAAGTTACCATATGAAATTCCTTTTTTTTTTACTTCGCCAATCATTCCTCCGCCACCTTGGTAAGGAGGTAATTCTTCTAACCATTGCTTTTTAGCATAAAGAATTCCTATGCCTGTAGGTCCATACATTTTATGCCCAGAAATTGCATAAAAATCACAATCTAAATCTTGCATATCTAATTTTAAATGTGGTGCGCCTTGACAGCCATCAACCATAACGGGTATTCCTTTTGAATGAGCAAGAGAAACTATTTCTTTAACTGGTAAAATTGCACCAGTTACATTTGATAAATGTGTTATTCCAATAATTTTTGTTTTATTAGTTATTTTTTTTTCAATACTCTCTAAAGTAACTTCACCATCATCATTTACTTCGGCAAATTCTATATTTATTTTTTTTGATTTTCTTAAAAAATGCCACGGTACGTAATTCGAATGATGTTCAAGTTCTGTGATTAAAACCTCATCTCCCTCTTTTAAATATTTTTGACCAAAAGTGTTTGCTACTAAATTTATTGCTTCTGTTGCTCCTTTGGTAAAAACTATCTCATTTCTATCTTTGGCATTAATATACTTTTGAACTGATGATCTTGTATTTTCATATAAATTAGTTGCAGCTACAGCTAAGTAATGAACACTTCTTCCAACGTTAGAAAATTCTTTTGTATAAAAGTCGTATATTCGATCAACAACCATCTTTGGTTTTTGAGCTGAATTAGCACTATCTAAATAAACTAAATCGTTATTTTGAATTTTATCATCAAAAATTGGAAATTCTTTTTTTATATTTTCTATATTCATTCTTTAACACCAATCATATTCTTAATTAAATTTTTAATCTCTCGATCAGTAATCTTTTCAATAACGTCTAATAAAAATCCATTTATCAAAAGTTCTTTTGCTTCTTTATAATTGAGACCTCTAGTCATTAAATAAAATATCGAGTTTTCATTTAAGCTTCCTGATGCTGAGCCGTGAGAGCATTTTACATCATCTGCATAAATTTCTAACTCTGGTTTTGCGTTAAACTCTGTTGTTTTATCAAGAAGAATGGCTTTGCTCAGTTGATATCCATCAGTTTTCTGTGCTTCTGAATTAACAAATATTTTGCCTTGGTACGCCGCTTTAGAGCCATCTTCTAAAACACTTTTAATTAACTGATAACTTTTGGTGTTCTCAGTTAAATGATTTATTGTAGTTCTAATTTCGTGATGTTTATCTTTATTAAGCGAGAAGATACCATTCACAAAAGCTGATGAATATTTTCCTTTTAAATTAGTATTTATTTCATTTTTAAAGAAATTTGATCCTGAAGATAAAATAAATGTCTCAGAATTACTATTTTTAGCTTGTTCAATATTATTATAGGAGTATTTAATATTTTTGCTCTCGAATCTGTCTATTTTATAATTTTTTAAAATTGCATTTTCTTTTAAATCGAAGTTATAAAATATATTTAAAAAATTTTTTTCAGAAGTATCGTTAAATAAGTCAATTAGTCTTAAAGAACTATCATTATCAAGTTCAAAATTTAATCTTAAATTTATATTTTTAGACCAAATATTAGAGTTTGTTGTATGATAAATAATAAGTGGTTTTTTTAATTGGTATCCCTTTTTAATCAATACTTTAAAGGATTTGTTAGTAAATGCATTGTTTAAATCAGATAAAGAATTATTATTATTAAATTGATCAATAGTTTCAGACTGATCAATAATTTCTATTTGATTTTTTTTTTCATAATCAAAATCAATTTTTTCAATCCTGCCATTTATAAAGACTATTTTATTATGCTCTAGTCCATCTACATATACTGAAGTGTCAATTTTGTTTGTAGATGTATAATCAGTATAAAAACTCAGTTCCCCAATATTTTTTTTTATTATTTGACTAAGATCTGAAAACTTCCAATCTTCTTCTTTTCTATTTGGAAAACCTCTATTAACAAAACTATCTAAATAAAATTTTTTTATCTCAATATCTTTTTGAGATAAACTTAAATTTTTAATAGTATTATCAAAATCTTTTTGTAGTTGTTCTTTCATCTAATTAAAATTTTCGTACCCCTTTTTTTCTAATTCTATAGCAAGATCTGGGCCTCCAGATTTAACAATTTTTCCATTCATTAAGACATGAACAAAATCAGGTTTAATATACTCAAGCAATCTTTGGTAATGTGTAATAATTAAAAATGAATTTTTATTATTTCTTAATGAATTAACTCCATTAGCAACAATTTTCAAAGCATCTATATCTAGGCCTGAGTCTGTTTCATCTAAAATAGACAACTTTGGAGATAACATTGACATTTGTAAAATTTCGTTTTTCTTTTTTTCCCCTCCAGAAAAACCTACGTTTAATTGTCTATTTAACTTTTCTTCATCAAATTTAAGTTCTTTTGATTTTTCTTTAACTAATTTAAGAAATTCTATAGCATCAAGTTCTTTTTCACCTCTTGCTTTTCTCACTGCATTTAATGAGGTTTTTAAAAATATATTTGTATTAACACCTGGTATTTCTAGAGGATATTGGAAAGCTAAAAAAATACCTTTATGGGCTCTTTCTTCTGTTTCAAGTTCAAATAAATCTTTCTCCTCAAAAAGAACTTCTCCTGAGATCTCATATCCTTTTTTACCTGATAAAATATTTGATAAAGTGCTTTTACCAGATCCGTTTGGACCCATTATAGCATGAACTTCTCCAGGATTAATGTTAAGAGAAAATCCTTTTAAAATTTCTTTGCTGTCTATCTTCGCGTTTAATTTGTTAATTTTTAACATTAACCCACACTTCCTTCTAGACTGATTCCAACAAGTTTTTGGGCTTCTACTGCAAATTCCATTGGTAGCTGTTGCAAAACCTCTTTGCAAAATCCGTTTACTATTAACCCTACAGCTTCTTCTGCGCTTAAACCTCTTTGTTGACAATAATGCAATTGCTCTTCGCTTATTTTTGAAGTAGTGGCTTCATGAGCAATGTTTGATTCTGAATTTTTATTTTTAATGTATGGTACAGTATGTGCACCACATTTATTACTCATTAATAATGAGTCACATTGAGTATAATTATTAGAATTATTAGCTTTTGATGAAATGTCTACAAGACCTCTGTATGTCATGTCTGAAAATCCTGCACTAATTCCTTTTGATATAATTTTACTTTTAGTATTTTTACCTAGATGTATCATTTTAGTACCAGTATCTGCTTTTTGATGATTGTTTGTAATTGCAATTGAGTAAAATTCTCCAACTGAATTATCACCTCTTAAAATACAACTTGGATATTTCCAGGTAATAGCCGAACCTGTTTCTACTTGTGTCCAAGAGATTTTTGAATTTTTGCCTTTACACAAACCACGCTTTGTTACAAAATTATATATTCCACCCTTCCCGTCTTTATCTCCTGGATACCAATTTTGTACTGTAGAATATTTTATTTCTGCGTCATCAAGTGCAATCAATTCAACATTTGCAGCATGTAATTGATTTTCGTCTCTCATTGGCGCTGTGCAACCTTCTAAATAACTTACATAACTTCCTTTATCTGCGATAATTAGAGTTCTTTCAAACTGACCAGTATTAGAAGCATTTATTCTAAAATAGGTTGATAATTCCATCGGGCATCTAACGCCCTCTGGAATGTATGCAAATGAACCATCGGTAAAGACAGCTGAATTAAGAGTAGCAAAAAAATGATCGGTTGTTGGAATTACAGATCCTAAATATTTTTTAACCAATTCAGGATGATTTTGAATTGCTTCAGATATAGGACAAAAAATAATTCCATGCTTGGTTAATTCTTCTCTAAATGTAGTGGCGACAGAGACTGAGTCAAATACTGCATCAACTGCAATTCCATTCAATCTTTTTTGTTCTTGAAGTGGTATACCAAGTTTTTTATAAGTTTCTAAAAGTTTTGGATCTAACTCATCTAAACTTTTTGGTTTATCATCCATACTTTTTGGTGCTGAATAATAATATAAATCTTGATAGTCAATTTTTGGATATTTAGGTTTTTGCCAATTAGGTTCTTTTAATTGTTTGAACCTTTCGAATGCTTTTAATCTAAAATTGAGCATCCACTCAGGTTCTTTTTTTATATTTGATATAAATTTAATAACATCTTCATTTAATCCTTTAGGAGCTTTAATATTTTCTATATCAGTTGAAAAACCGTATTTATAATCTTTTAATTTTTCTATTTCTTTTTCTCTCATCTAATTGAATCTTGTTTGATTGATTAAATCTTCTAATTTTTTTTTTTTAAAAAAATTATGTATATGATCTTCCAGCTCTTCCCAAAAATCGTGCGTTATACATTTTGATGATCTTCCATTGCAACCTTGTTTTGATTGTTTGCTACATCCAATTGTTTTTATTCTTTCGTCTACTGCAATTAAAATATCAGAAATTTTTACTTCTGATGCCTTTCTATTTAAAATGTATCCACCTTTTTTTCCCCTTATACTTTTTACGATTTTGTTTTTTTTTAATTTTAAAAATAGTTGCTCTAAATAAACTAACGATATTCCTTGTCTTAACGATATATCTCTGAGCGTCACTGGATCTTTCGTGTTAAATTTTGCTAGATCAGTGAGTGCCATTACAGCATATCTACTTTTACTTGATAATTTCATATTTTCCGCAATTTCAGGGCTTTATATATATACCCGACTAAATTAGTCAAGTTTAAACATGTTTTAAGGACTTGCTTTTTGTCGCTCAATTTTGATAGAAAAATGTAATTTTTTTTTGAGATTAATAATCAATGACATCTAAAGATAATAAAATTGCAGAAGTATTTATTCCTGGGCCCGCAGGAAGACTTGAGGCAAAATATTATAGAAGTAAAAAAAATACTTCACCTATTTGTTTGGTATTACATCCTCATCCTCAATACGGAGGTACAATGAATAATAAAGTTGTAGTCGATACATTTCAAACTTTTATGAATAATAATTTTTCTGTTTGTAGAGTTAACTTCAGAGGAGTTGGAAAAAGTGACGGTGAGTTTGATAATGGTCAAGGTGAATTGGCTGATGCTGCGGCTGCTCTTGATTGGTTAGAAAAAGAAAATTTTGATAATTCGCAATGTTGGATCTCTGGATTTTCTTTTGGCTCTTTAATAGCAATGCAGCTTTTAATGAGAAGACCTGAAATAAATAGATTTGTTGCAATATCACCTCAGCCAAATGTTTATGATTTTTCATTTCTTACTCCTTGTCCAACATCAGGAATCATAATTAGTGGAAAAAAAGATGAGTTAGTACCATTTGAAAGTATAAATGATTTAAATAAAAGATTAAG
>QCJD01000012.1 GCA_003216255.1 Pelagibacteraceae bacterium AG-404-N13 | reverse complement strand
AATTTTTACAATTTTATTAAATTCTTTTGATTTTTTTTTAAGTGTGTTTTCCAATAATTTTAAACTTGGTAATAATTTGTTTATTGTTTCTGTTGCTACCGAAATATGGATTGCAGTTGGAAAAACATCATTTGTAGATTGAGATTTATTTACATGATCATTAGGATGAACAGGTTTTTTACTTCCTTTTTTTCCTCCTAGTATTTCAATTGCTCTATTAGCAATAACTTCATTTACGTTCATATTAGTTTGTGTTCCTGAGCCAGTTTGCCATACTTTTAGTGGAAAATTGTTTTTGAGTTTTCCAGAAATAACTTCGTTAGAAGCTTTAACAATAGCGTTACTAATTTTTGCAGGTATAAGTTGATCTTTTTTATGAACTATAGCTGCAGATCTTTTTATAATTGCTATTGAACGAATTATCGAACTATCTACTAGAATTTTTCCAATATTAAAAAATTTATTAGATCTTTCAGTAGAGGCTCCCCAGTATTTATCCTTGGTAACACCAATGGTTCCAATACTGTCAAATTCTTTCCTTTTTTTCATTTGTTTGAATAGTTAAAGTAATTTATTTATATACTAGTTTTAACAAATCTAACAGGAGTAAAATGACAAACTTTCAAAAAGTAAAAACTTTTATGCAAACTTTTGGCCAAGAAATAAAATCGAAACCTTCATTCAGTTCAGATAAAATTAATGAATTAAGATATAATTTGATTAGAGAAGAATTAGAGGAACTTAAACAGGCTATGGCAAATAAGGATATTTTAGAAGTAGCTGATGCTTTAACCGATATATTATATGTAACTTATGGAGCAGGACATGCTTTTGGAATAGATTTAGATAGTTGTTTTAATGAGGTGCAAAATTCGAATATGAGTAAACTGGGTAAAGATGGAAAACCTATTTATAATGAGGCCGGCAAAGTTATGAAAGGACCTAATTACTTTAAACCAGATTTATCAAAATTTATAAGATAATTCTATACCCAACCTGGTTTAAGGATTCTAAGTTTTGCTTCTCCACATTGATAGGTTTTTTCAAAGTCTAATAAATCATTTTTAATTTTAATTAGAGCAAAAGGATTTTCATTTTTTATTAGCAATTTTCCAACTTCTTTTTCTTTTAAAAATATTTGATCACTATTTAAATTTCCATCAATAATTTTAATTGCAAAAAGTTTTTTATTTAATTTATTTTTAAGTTTAATTCTTGCAGTATTTTCTTGCCCAACATAGCATCCTTTTTTAAAATCTATTCCATTCATTTCTTCAAAATTACACTCAATTCCAAATATTTTATTTTGTAAATTAAAATTATCAACTTGAGAAATCCCAAGCTTGTGGCTTAAATTATAGTAATCCTCAACATTTGCAGTTTTAAGTTCTAATTTTTTTAAAGATAAATATAATTTTTCTAAATTAATTATTAATCTAGCGCCTAATTTTTTTAATCTTGGGTCTAAAAAAATAGGATCTTCTCGATATTTGATAGTAAAGCCCTCGATATCTTTAGAATTTTCAAAACTTAAAAATTTTTCATGACTTATTCCTGCTACCACAAATTCATTACTGAGATTTAAAATCTCAACTTTTGATCTTAATTTATACAAAGCTAATTTTTTATAAAGATCATCAATATTTTTCTTTTCACAATCTAAAAAATACCCTCCTTTATGTCTAATGATTAAAAAATCAAATAAGTATTTTCCTTGCGGTGTAAGCAGTGCAGCAAAACAGCTCATCTCATCAGTTACTTTTTCAATATCATTTGTAATCAGATTTTGTAAAAATTCTTTTACATCTTCACCATTTAAATAGAGAAGCCCTCTATCCTCAAATACGTAAACATTATTTTTTTTCATAATTGATTGATTTTAATTTATAATATAATTACTTTTTACATAAATGTTAGATTTATTAATTAAAAACGGTTCTTGTTACATCGATAAAGATCTTAAAAGCTGCGATATAGCTATCAAGGATGGTAAAATCATCGAAATTGGAAAAATTAATAATGAGGCGAAAGAAATATATGATGCAAGTAATCTAACAGTTTTACCTGGTTGTATAGATACTCAAACACACTTTAGAGAACCTGGTTCTACTGATACAGAGGACCTGCATTCAGGTAGTAGGGCTGCTATCGTAGGAGGAATTACAAGTGTATTTGAAATGCCAAATACAAATCCACCAACTTCTAACAAAACTGAATTTCAAAGAAAATTAGATCTCGCTAAAAATAGAATGTATTCTAATTATGCTTTTTATTTTGGTGCTACAGCTGACAATGCAAAAGATTTAGCAAGTTTAAAAAATTTAGTTGGCTGTTGTGGAATTAAACTTTTTGCAGGTTCTTCAACTGGCAATTTATTAGTTGCTGCAGAAGAGGATATTGATAAAGTTTTTCAAAATAGCTCTAAAGTTGTAGCTGTTCATTCTGAAGATGAAGAGATTTTAAATACTAACAAAAAACTTATAAAAAAGGGGGATGTACACTCACATCCAGTTTGGAGAAGTGTCGAATGCGCAATGTCATCTACAAGGAGGATCGTTAGAATTGCAGAGAGATATAATAAAAAAGCTCATATACTTCATATTACAACAAAGGAGGAAATTGATTTCCTATCACAGCATAAGGGAAACATCACATTTGAAATTACTCCTCAACATTTAACACTTTATGCTCCCGACTGTTACGACAAATTAGGTAGTTATGCTCAAATGAATCCACCTTTAAGAGAAAAATCTCATTATGATAGATTGTGGTATGCAGTTAAAAATAATTTTAATGATACTATTGGATCAGATCATGCTCCACATCTAAAAATTAATAAAGATAAAGAATATCCAAATTCTCCATCAGGTATGCCTGGAGTACAAACTTTGATGCCAGTTATGTTAAACCATATAAATGATGGAAAATTAAGTTTAGAACAATTGATAAACTCAGTGTGTGAAAACCCAGTAAAGATTTTTGGAATTAAAAATAAAGGTTTTATAAAAGAAGGATATGACGCTGATTTTACAATAGTGGATATGAATAAAGTTATTGAAATTAAAAATGAAAAAATTGAAAGTAAATGTGGTTGGTCTCCATTTCATGGATACAAATTCAAAGGTACGCCAGTTTCTACTATAATAGCTGGTGAAATAAAAATGAGAGAAGGAAAAATTATAGGAAAACCATCTGGTTTACCTATGGAATTTATTTAGATGTGAGATTTTTTTTTGTCTTAGCTTTAATTTTTGCATTTTCTAACAATACATTTGCGGGTGTTTCAGATGCTCAAAGAAGAGTAATAGATAACCAATTATTTTTATTAAAGGAAGGCATGGTAACTCCAGAGAAAGTTTTTAAGAAGGCAAAAAAATTTGATGATACTGGAGTATTCGGTATTGGATCAGATGAAATGACTAAAGATGAATTCAAAAATTATTTAAAAGAAAAAAATTTCACTATTCATGATTAAAATTTAATCATAATATCCCTGAATTTTTCAAAGACTCCTTAATTTCATCTAGTATCGCTGGGTCATCAATTGTTGCAGGCATTTTATATTCTTCTTTATCTGCAATTTTCCTTACAGTTCCTCGCAATATTTTTCCTGATCTAGTTTTAGGAAGTCTTTTTACAACAATCGCGGTTTTAAAAGCTGCTACAGGACCAACCTTATCTCTTACCATTTTTACACACTCTGCAGATATAGTTTCATTATCCTTATCTACACCTGCCTTAAGAGCTAATAAACCAATTGGTACTTGGCCTTTTAATTTATCAGCTACACCAATTACTGCGCATTCTGCGACTGACTTATGTTCAGACAGAACTTCTTCTATGGCTCCAGTTGATAATCGATGACCTGCTGTATTGATGATATCATCTGTTCTTGACATTATCCAAATGTATCCGTCTTCGTCAATATGACCAGCATCGTAAGTTTGATAATAACCTTTATAATTTGTCATATAATTTTCTTTATATCTTTTATCTGCATTCCATAGCGTAGGAAATGTTCCTGGTGGAAGAGGTAGTTTAACAACTATATCTCCCATTTCATTTGGTTTAGCCAAACTTTGATCGGGTTTTATTATTTTTACATCATAACCAGGAACTGCTTTACAAGCTGAGCCATATTTAGTTTTTTGCATCTCAATTCCTGTACAATTAGAACTTATTGCCCAACTAGTTTCAGTTTGCCACCAATGATCAATTACAGGTACTTTCAATAAATTTTCTGCCCACTTAATGGTGTCGGGATCAGCTCTTTCACCTGCAAGAAATAAAGATTCAAATGAACTTAAATCATATTTTGAAAAAAATTTACCTTCTGGGTCTTCCTTTTTAATTGCTCTAAAAGCTGTTGGAGCAGTGAAAAGTGATTTAACTTTGTATTCAGATATTATTCTCCAAAATGTACCAGCATCAGGAGTTCCAACAGGCTTGCCTTCAAACAATACTGTAGTGCACCCTTTAAATAACGGAGCATAGACTATGTAAGAATGACCAACAATCCATCCTATATCGCTTGCAGACCACCAGATATCATCGGTGTTAATGTTGTATATATTTTTCATTGTCCATTTTAAAGCAACTATATGCCCACCAATATCTCGAACAATTCCTTTAGGAACACCTGTTGTTCCAGATGTATATAAAATATAGGCTAATTCATTTGAACCCATTTCAACACAATCTTTATTTTTAGCATTTGCTAAACATTCATCCCAACTGATCTCAAGAGGCTCATTAAGTTTTACTTCATGGTCTTTTCTTTGAAATAAAATGACCTTCTCGACTTTGTGATTTGCTAATTTTAAAGCTTCATCTACTAAAGGTCGGTACTCGACTGTTCTTCCAGGTTCAAAGCCACAAGAAGCAGTAATTAAAACTTTAGCCTTGCTATCATCTATCCTACTGGATAATTCATTAGATGCAAATCCACCAAATACAACGGAATGAATTGCTCCAATTCTACCACAGGCAAGCATAGCAATTACTGCCTCTGGTATCATTGGCATGTAAATTATAACTCTATCTCCTCTTTTTACTCCTTGAATATCTAAAGCCCCAGCAAATCTTGAAACTTTTTCTTTTAATTCGTTAAAACTAAACTTTGCTTTATTTCCAGTGATAGGACTGTCATAAATTAATGCTGTTTTATCACCTTGTCCTTGATCTATATGTAAATCTAATGCGTTATAGCAAGTGTTTGTAACACCATCTTCAAACCATTTATAGAAGGGAGGGTTAGATTTATTTAAAATTCGCGATGGTTTTTTAAACCAAAACACATCCTCTGAAATATTTTTCCAAAATTCTTCTGGTTTTTGCAGCGAATCGTTATAAATTTGATTAAATCCATTCGTCATTTTGATTTGTTTTGAATTGCCATTTTCTATTGATTTTAAGTAACAGGTTGTATTTAATTTTAAAATACAAGTAAAATCAATACTTTTTAGAGGTCAAAAAGTCTTCAATAATCTAATTTTATTTGCTATTAAGCCCCTAACTCTAGACGAACCATTAGGGTCGTCTGTAGTTTAAATTTAAACTATAAAAACTAACTAATGAGGGAGTTTTTTATGAAGACAATTAAGATGTTAGCTTTAGCTTTAGTGCTTATTGGAGCAACTACGGCGGCTAATGCGGCAACTACCTTTTTGGCTACGGATGATTTCGTTGGAATTTCATTCTGGTTAATTTCAATGGGTATGTTGGCAGCTACTGCGTTTTTCTTTATGGAACAAGCAAATGTAAGTTCTCAATGGAGAAAATCTGTAAACGTAGCTGGATTAGTAACTGGTATTGCATTTATACATTACATGTACATGAGAGCGGTTTGGGTTGAGACAGGAGATACTCCAACTGTTTACAGATACATTGATTGGTTAATTACAGTTCCTTTACAGCTAGTAGAATTTTACTTAATTCTTTCAGCAGTAAGAAAAGTTGACAGCGGCATTTTCTGGAGAATCTTTATTGGTTCTTTAGTAATGTTAGTTGGTGGATATCTTGGAGAAGCTGGATTCATCAATGCTACACTTGGTTTTATTATCGGTATGGCAGGATGGATTTACATTCTTTATGAAATCTTTTCAGGTGAAGCGGGCAAAGCTGCAGCTAAATCTGGAAACAAATCTTTAGTAACTGCATTCGGTGCATTAAGAATGATCGTTACTGTAGGTTGGGCAATCTATCCTTTAGGTTACATTTTTGGTTACCTAACAGGTGGTATTGACGCTAATGCACTTAACGTTATTTACAACTTAGCAGACTTTGTTAATAAAATCGCTTTCGGTTTAATTATCTGGTCTTGCGCTGTTGCTAACTCTTCTAAAAGATAATAGTAGAGTTAAATAATTAATAAATAGGGCAAGTTTAATCACTTGCCCTATTTTTTTTTGTGCTTATATAAATTCTGTATGGCTAAAATCAAATATATAGAACATAACGGTAACCAACATGAGATCGATGTTGCAAATGGCCTTAGTGTAATGGAAGGGGCAGTACAAAATGATGTTCCAGGAATCGATGCGGATTGTGGAGGTGGAATGGCTTGCGCAACTTGCCATGTTTATGTCAAAGAAGATTGGTTTAATAAATTACCTGAAAAGGCAGAAGGGGAAGATGATATGTTAGACCAAGCTTATGAACCTAGCTCAAATAGTAGATTAAGTTGTCAGATAATAGTTTCTGATGAGCTAAATGGACTAGTTGTTCATTTACCAGAAAAGCAAGTTTAATGATTGATACAGATGTTTTAATTGTTGGAGCTGGACCCACAGGTTTATTTTGCGCACATCAATTGGGCATCATAGGACTTAAATGTGAAATAGTCGATAATCTTGATAAACTTGGTGGCCAATGTATAGAACTTTATCCAGATAAACCGATTTATGATATACCCGCAATTCCAGAATGCACTGGAGAAGAACTCACAAATAATTTAATTGAACAAATTAAACCTTTTAATTTTAAATCTCATTTAAGTGACAGAGTTCAAGAAATAAAAAATGAAAACGATAGATGGTTGGTAAAAACCTCTAAAGGCAAAGAATTTTTAACAACTAACATTATTATTGCAGGTGGAGTTGGATCTTTTGAACCTAGAAAATTTCCAACTAAAAATTGTGAAAAATTTGAAGGAAAATCTGTTTTATATTCAATAAAAGATAAGACCATTTTTAAGGGTAAATCGGTAGTTATTTTCGGCGGAGGAGATAGTGCACTAGATTGGGCTATTGAATTATCAAAGAATTCTAAAGTTACATTAATACATAGAAGAGATGAATTTAGAGGAGCTGGAGCTAGTGTTGAAAAATTATATGAACTGAAAAAAGAAAAGAAATTAGATGTTTTAACTAAATTTTCTATCAAAGATGTAAAAGGTAATGGAACACTAGAAAGCGTTGAAATCAAAGGAGATGATGGAGAAATAAGATCTATTAATGCAGACTATGTTCTAGGTTTTTTTGGCTTAATAATGCAATTAGGACCCATCTTAGATTGGGGCTTAAATATTGATAAAAAATTAATACCAGTTAACACAGAAAATTTTGAGACTAATAAAAAGGGCATATTTGCTATCGGCGATATTTGTTTTTATCCTGGAAAACTTAAACTTATTTTATCAGGTTTCCATGAGGGTGCTTTAGCTGCAAGAGGATGTTTTAAATATTCCAGACCAAATGAAAAGTATAAACTTGAATTCACAACTACTTCAAAAGCAGTTAAAGATAGGTTGGGCGTTAAGGAGTGATAGAGTTATTTTCAGCAGACACTCCCAACGGAAAAAAAATAAGTATAATGCTGGAAGAAATTGGTTTTGATTATAAAGTAACTAAAGTTGACCTTGGAAAAAAAGAACAATTCCACCCTGAATTTAAAAAAATTAGTCCATTTAGTAAAATTCCAGTGATTATCGATCATGATAACAAAAAAGAATCTGTGTTTGAGTCTGGTGCAATCCTTATGTATCTGGGTGAAAAAAGTAATAAATTTTATGATAAAGAAAATAGACTTAAAATTAATCAGTGGTTAATGGGTCAAATGGGATATGTTGGTCCCATGATTGGTCAACATCATCAATTTCATCATTACAATTCTGGAAAAAGCGAATTTGGTGAAAAAAGATATTTTGATATAGCTAAATCAATTTATCGTGATTTAAATGAAAGATTAGGGCAATCAAAATTTCTTGCTGGAGAAAATTATTCAATAGCTGATATTGCTACATGGCCATGGATAGCAAGACACGAATGGCATGATATTGGGTTAGAAAAGCATAGCAATCTTAGTAGATGGTATTTGGAAATTGCAAAACGCCCTGCTGTAGATAGAGGCTATAAATTTATGGACAAAAATTTGGGGATACCCTTACCTTAGTCGTCTGCGTAAACTTTTTCGTTCTTTTCGTGTTTTTCTTGAGCTGCAATACATAATGTAGCCACGGGTCTTGCCATCAATCTCTTTAAACCTATTGGTTCACCTGTTTCCTCACAAAAACCATATGTACCATTTTGTATTTTTTTAAGCGCACCATCTATTTTAGAAATAAGCTTTATTTGCCTATTGATAGCTCTCATTTCAACATTTTTTTCTGTATAAGAACTTGCCTGGTCAACTATATCTGCTGATGAACTATTATCATCCATAGAAGCATTAAATATCGCTTCACTATTAGATCTTTTAAGATCTTTTTTCCATTCCATTAATTTAAGTTTAAAAAATTCAAGATGTTTTGCGCACATGTATTTTTCTTTTTCTTTTGGAATGTATGTTTTAGAGATCTTTACCATGATCAAATTTTTGAATTTGGTGAATATATTCACGAATTATTGGGTGTCAAGGACGTATTAATTGTATAAATTGACAAAAATGGCTTTAAATAAAAAGAATTTAACCAACTTATTTTATATTTTTATAATAACACATTTAATTATTTGGACTTTAGTACCGACTTTAACAAATAATAATTTACCACTAGATACAATCGAGGCACTTGCTTGGGGAAGTAATTTAGACTGGGGATTTAATAAACATCCTCCAATGAGCGCTTTTTTATCAGAAGTATTTTATCAAATTTTTGGCAATCAAGATTGGGTTTACTATTTGTTAAGTCAAATTTGTGTAATTATTTCCTTTTTTGCAATTTTTAAATTTGCAGAAGATTTTTTTGAAAACAAAATTTTTTGTTTATTATCTGTTTTATTATTAGAGGGAATTTATTTCTATAATTTTACAACTCCAGAATTTAATGTGAATGTTTGTTTGATGCCTTTTTGGGCTTTAACTGTTTTATATTTTTGGAAAGGTTTTAAAGATAATAAAATTATAGATTGGTTTTTGCTTGGATTATTTGCCGGATTTGGATTTTTATCGAAATACTTATTTGTTTATTTAGGTTTAGCGATAGATATTTATTTAATTTATATGATTTATAAAAAGAAAATCGATTTTAAATGTATGATATCTATAATTTCTTTTTTTATAGTTTTGATACCACATCTAATTTGGTTAACAGAAAATAACTATATAACCATTACTTATGGACTTCATAGAACTGGCGCAGAAGACTCACATATTATAAATCATATCAGGCATCCTTTAATATTTCTAGGTAAGCAAATTGGAATATTAATTCCTTTCTTCGTAATGCTCTTATTTTTAAATAACAAATTAAAAACAAAAATTAATTTACAAGATAATAAACTTATGTTTTTATTAGTTATAAATATTACTCCAATAGCCTTAGTGTTTCTAACCTCAACGATTATGGGAGTTAAAATTAGAACTATGTGGATGACACCTTTTTATTTATTTTTTGGGGTTCTGGTTATTTATATTTTTCAATCTCAAATTAATTTGAATAAACTAAAAGGTTTTATTGCAGTATTTTTAGTTTTATTTATTTTTTCTCCATTTGCTTATGCTTATGTTTCAATAACTAAAACAGATAAAAGAACAGACTATCAAGGTAAAGAAGAGGCAAAAAAAGCTAAACAATTTTATGATGATCAAGTTCAAGTTACCGGTGATTTAAGTTTTGTAAAAGGGAATGAATGGTTAGCAGGCAACATATCATACCATTTAGACGAGAGACCAAAGTGGATTTATGATTCTAACAATGTCTTTCTTTGTAATATAAATTTAGAATGTATAAAATATAAGTAATTAATTATGAATATTAGTGATAAACAAAAAAAATTACTTCTTATAATAGTAATTATTACTGCAATAGAATTTTCAGGATATGGTTTTTTTGCAACTTTGTTTAGATTAATAAGCTCGGTATCATAATGAAAATAATAATTTTAGTTCCAATTTATAATGATTGGCAATCTGCATCAAAATTATTAGAAGAAATAAATTCAAATATTGCAGGATTACAAAGCCAATTCTCAATTATAATTATTAATGATGCATCCACAGACCAACAATCAATAAATGCTTTAAACACTGAGAATTTACAGTCCATTAAAATCATTAATATGAAAGAAAATAGAGGTCATGCAAGATGTATTGCTACAGGACTAAAACATATATTTGAAAAAGAAGAATTTGATTATGTAATACCCATGGATGGTGATGGCGAAGATAGACCAGAAGAAATAAAGAATTTTGTAGAATATCTAAATTATACTTCAGATAAACCCATTGTAGGTGAAAGAGTAAAAAGATCTGAAAGTTTAATGTTTAAATTTTGTTATAGTATTCACAAAATATTAACTTTTGCATTTACAGGGCAATCAATAAAATTTGGAAACTATACTTGCCTTCCAAGAACAACTGTAGAAAAAATGATTAATGATAAAGCCACTTGGAGTAGTTTTTCAGGAGCCTTAACAAAGTTAGAAAAAGATAGGTCTATTGTTTCATCAATTAGAGGTACAAGATATTTTGATCCATCTAAAATGAGTTTTAAAAATTTGATTATTCACTCCTTATCAATAATTTCAGTTTTTAAATTAAGTGTACTAATTAGATCTATATTCTTTTTAATAGTATATTTATTTTTAATTCATCAAAATATTTCAGCGATTATGCTTATACCAATACCATTAATAATATTATTAATAGTTTTAGTATTTTCAATTTCAAAGAGAGAAAATTTAGAATTATTAAAAAATTCATTATCAAATATTTCAAGTATTGATAATATAAAATAAATGAAAAAATTAATACTCTTTTTGATTTTAAATATTTTTTTTCTAAACAATAGTTTTAGTAATGAATATCTTGATGCATTTACCTTAGATAAAATTGAAATAGAAAAAAACGTAATGAATTCAGTAAGTGATGAAAAAATAAAATTTAAATCGATTAAAAATTGGGAGGGAAGTTTTGAAAATTATAAGACAACTAAACCCGGTATCACTTTTTTTTCTGCTAAAAAACTTGAAAACGAAAGAAATAATAATCCGAAAATATTTTACAAAAATTGTTTTTTTACTATGTTGCCAAATTTACAACCAACTCTTGAAATAAAAGGACATTTGTGGAAACCTGGAGGCCACTTTCTTTCACATGCTAATTACGCTGCCGAATATAGTCAAACCATGAATTATGGACTGCAAAATTGGTTAAAGAAGGGCAAGAGAGAACCGTTAATTGAAATTAAAGACCTAATGTTAAGTTGGGCTAAAGAAAGATCTTTTTCTCACTTATATCCTGACACTGGATCAAAACAAGGGGGTATGAACTGGGGATATGTGGATACTTTCTGGAATTTAAGAGATACTATAACTAATATAATTATAGCCTATGGGGTTTTAAGTGAATTAGATATTTTTAATCCTGAAGAAAAAAAAATAGCACATGATTGGCTAGAATATTTAGTTGCAGCAAGTGCTAGTCAAGGACATGATGATGGATCTGGAGATGGAATGCCTGCAGGAATTCATACAGAGATGCAAAGAACTTTTGTTTATACATTATGGGGATCAGTGTCTGGCAATGATAAATATTTTCAAGCAGGTATAAAAGGTTTTTATGCAGCTTTACTAAATACTAGAAAAGATGGAAGTCATAAGTTTGAAGTTAGAAACGTAAAAGATGCTAGCAAAAGAAATAAAAGAGCATTGAAAAAAATGAATCAAGTAGTTGGAGCAATGGTAATGATAGCTGAAATCGCAAAATCCCAAGGTTATGACTTATACGAAATTAAAACTAAAAAAAAAGTAGATTTACATAAAATGATTGAATTTTTATCTAAAGGTTGGTCCGATAAAAACATCAAACTAAAGCATTTAGTATCAAAAAATCAGGATATAGCATTTGCTTATAAATTTAGTGGTACCATGGCATCAATTGCATGGGTAATTCCTTATCTATCTAATAACTTTGATAATAATGGTAACGAAATAATTAACAAATGGTTAGAAGCATTACCAAGCGATAGAAAGAAATTTGTTAATGATTTTGGCTTTGGCGGATCTCAAGCCTGTTATTATGCTAATAGTGTTAATATTAATTAGATGGCTTTTATTGTTGGTAAATAATGAAAATCGGCCGTATCTATTTTAGAAGAGTATTCTCTTTTCATATTCCATCTCTTATGAACCCCAGCACTTGCAAGGCTTAAAGTTGATCTGCCATATCTATAATTAGTATTATCGATAGACTTCATTAAGCTATTTATTTTTTCATCTTTTTCAGAAGAGAATAGATTTTTATTATTAGTAGCTTCTGATAATCCAGATAATAATACTCCCGCTTTTTGATAACGATAACCATTTTTAAAAATACTTTCTAAAGCAGTTAAAGCTGTTTTTACAATCTCAATACTGTCGTTTGTGCCAATTGGAAAATCAATTGTTTTTGAATTTGAATAATATCCAAATCGACTTTGAAATGGACTGGTTCTTATAAATACAGTAATTGATTTTGCAACTAAAGTTTCTGATCTAATTTTTTCACAAGCATTTAAACAATAACCTGCAACTGCTTCTTTTAATTCTTGATATTTTTCTATTCTCTGACCAAAAGATCTTGATACTACACAACTCTTCCTTTTTGATTTCGTTTTTTCCAAATCAATACAAGAAATACCTCTGAGTTCCATCGCAGTTCTTGATCCTAAAACATTTGAATTTTTTTTAATCCATGTATTAGATTTATTTTTTAATTGTTTAGCATTATAAATTCCATTTTTATGATAAAATTTTGTTAGTTGTCTACCAACTCCCCAAACATCATTGATATCAACTCTTTCTAGCAATGGATCTATATTATCAATACCAATAAAACTTGTAACACCTGATTGTTTTTTCTTTGCAATATGGTTTGCAACTTTACTCAGTGTTTTTGTTTTTGCGATACCAATACTTGTTGGGATGCCTGTCCACTGTAATACTGTTTCTCTAATCTCTTGTCCTACATCTAGAACTTCACTATCAGAAAAATTTGTTAAATCCATAAATGCCTCATCGATTGAGTAAACTTCTATATCAGAATTAAATCTTTTAAGAGTTCTCATTACTCTTCTAGAGAGATCCCCATATAAAGAATAGTTTGACGAGAAAACTTGAACATCATTTTTAATAATTATATCTTTTGCTTTAAAATAAGGTTCACCCATTTTTATTCCCAAAGCTTTTGCTTCGTTAGATCTTGAGACGATACAACCATCATTATTAGATAAAACAACAACAGGTTTTTTTCTTATTTTAGGATTAAACAATCTTTCACAAGAAACATAAAAAGAATTACAATCAATTAATGCTATTTTCTTAGTATACTGAATGGATGACATAAGTTACAACTCCCCAGATAAAAACATCTTCTTCTTCGTTAATTAAAATTCGATCTACAAACTCTTTAGAACCAGATGTTAAAAATTTTTTGTCTTTATCTTGAACAAAACTTTTAACAACCAATTCATCATGCACATTTGCAATAACAGTTGAAAAATTTTTTGGCGTTAAGCTCTTATCAACAACTAATAGATCACCATCATTAATACCAACATCCACCATTGATTTTCCCTGAACTCTTATGATGAAGGTTGCTGGAACATTTTTGATTAAATGAACATTTAAATCGATATCTTCTTCGATGTAGTCTGTGGCAGGCGATGGAAAACCTGCGCCAGCTTTATGTAAGTAATATGGTACTGTTAGCTTCATAAATGTTCTTATTTTGTTCTTATTAATATATAAGTTATTCAATAGTGTCAATCAGGTTGTATTTTGAGTCTGGAAGTGAATCAAAAGTGAATCAAAACATGAACATCTATAAATAAATAATGTGGGGTTGTGGATAAGTATAACCAGATATAGTTTAAATCTATGAATTTAGAAACTTGGTTGTTATTAGGTATATTGGGAATTGTGCTAGCTATTGCAATAAGAGTAGATGAAATTTCCAAAATTTTGAAAAAAAATAAAGATGAATAAAAGCGAACATTTAGAGGGCGGATGTATTTGTGGACAGGTAAAATATCAAATCACGGATAAGCCATTATTTACCCAAGCTTGTCACTGTAAAGATTGCAAGGTTCTAACTGGATCTTCGTATGTTGTAAATACAAGTGTTTTAGAAAATACTTTAATGATTGATGGAGAAGTTTCGACAACTAAACTTACAGCAGGGAGCGGTGCAGCATCTAGAGCTTTTTTCTGCACTAAATGTGGAACCTATCTCTATACCGATTATGATTCAGCAGTAGGTAGACTAAATGTTAGAACTAAAACTTTAAAAGAGTCAGATAAGTTTCCACCCCAAGCACATATCTTTTTAAAAGACAAAGACCCATGGTTAAACCTTTCAGAAGATGTTAATTGTTTTGAAAAAATGTATGATGCAAAGACAACATGGCCAAAAGAAAGTCTTGAAAGGTATAAAGAATATTTAAAAACTCGATCAAAATAAAATTTAAAGGAGGTTAAATGATGAAAAAATTAACATGTCATTGTGGTGGAATAGAAGCAGAAGTTAACGTTCCTGAAAATGGATTTGAAAAAGTTATGCGTTGCAATTGTTCTATTTGTAAAAGAAAAGGATATATTATAGGAGTAGTTCAGCCAGATGATTTTAAACTTACTAAAGGTGAAAAACTTTTAACACTTTATCAATTTTATACAAATACTGCTAAACATTATTTTTGTAAAGTTTGTGGCATTCATACCCATAACAGACCTAGAAGTAACCCAAAAATATATGGTGTAAACATTGCTTGTGTCGAAAGTATCAAGCCATTTGAGATAGAAAATGTTCCAGTTAACGATGGTGAAAATCACGCATTAGATCAAAAAAAATAATAAATAGTGTTACACATTGTTGAATGTTATAAAAAAGTTAACAAAGCATGTTTAAGCTTTATAAAATCACAAGAAACTTCTAAAGAAAAATTTAAAAATAAAGAAAAGATGATCAAGTCTTTTCTTATCCCAATTAGTTTTTGGATTGCAAAAAAAGTTGAAAAGAAAAAACCATTTATCCTAGGAATATCAGGAGGTCAGGGGTCTGGAAAAACAACAATTAGTTCAATAATATCTATTATTTTAAATAAATACTTTAAATTAAATGTTTTTAAAATTTCAATAGATGATTTTTATAAAACGAGAAAAAAAAGATTAGAATTATCTAAAAAAGTACACCCACTATTAATGGTTAGAGGAGTGCCCGGAACCCATGATATAAATGTTATGTTAGATTTTTTTAAAAGGACAAAAGAAAAAAAGTTTAAATCAATAAAGGTTCCTAGATTTAACAAAGCCACAGATGATAGATATAATAAAAAATTATGGTATTCAGTTAAAAGAAGACCCGATGTCATAATTTTTGAAGGATGGTGCGTAGGAGCCAAAGCTGAACAAAATTACACACTTAAGATACCCATAAACCCATTAGAAAAACTAAAGGATCAAAAGATAATTTGGCGTAGGTTCGTTAATAAACAGCTTAAATCAAAATACAAAAAATTGTATGATCAATTAAATTGTTTATTATTTATAAAAGCAAAAAATTTTAGCTTGTTAAGACAATGGAGAATAAAACAGGAAAAAAAACTAAGTTTAAAAAGTAAAAGATCAAATAAGCTTAAAATAATGAGCGATGAAGAAATAATAAATTTTATGCAAACATATCAAAGAATAACTCAAAATATGTTTAAAAGTGTTCCTAAATATGCTTCAATAATATTAAATTTAAATTGTAACCAACAGATAAAATCTGTTGTATATAATAAATCAAAATGAAAAAAATTTTATCAGTTATAATTTATATCTTTTTGTTAACGAGCAATGCTTTTGCAGTAACTTTATATGAAGCTTTAAATGATACATTTAAAAATAATACCCAGCTTAATGCAGAAAGAGAAAATATCAAAGCTTCAGAAGAAGATATAAATATTTCAAGAGCTGATTACATGCCTTCTTTAAGTTTAACAGGATCGAAAAGTTTTGAAAATACAAATAAGTTAACAAATCAAAGTGGTGGTAATGCAAGTATCACTGATGTGGATCCTTTAACAACATCAATAAAATTAGAGCAAAGTCTGCTTGATTATGGAAGGGACATATCCCATCAAAAAAATATAGTTGGATTAGAATTAGCAAGAGCAAAGTTATCAAAAAAAGAGCAAGATGTTATTTATAGTGCAATCGAAACTTTTACTGGATTAATTTTAGCAAGAGAAAAATTAGAAATTAACAGAAGGAATCTTAATCTTTTAGTAAGACAAGTTGAAACAGACAAAGTAAGATTAGATAGAGGAAAAATTACAATTACCGATCTTTCACAATCAGAATCTTCACTAGCAGGAGCACAAGCACAATTTACTCAAGCCTCCAATGATTTATTAATTAGTATTTTAAATTACGAGAACATTGTAGGAAATTCACCTGATCCAAATAAACTTAAAAAAAATTCAAAAGCAATTGCAAATATTCCAAGCAGTTTAGAAAATGCTATAGAACTATCAAAAAAAAATAATCCTGATATTAAAATTGCTGAACTCGATTTAATTCAGTCTGAAAAAGATTTAGCAATTTCAGAAGCAGATCTTAAACCTACAGCATCTTTATCTTTAGAAAGATCTTATTCTGAAGATCTAAGCACAACTTATGATGAAAAAGAAAAAGATGTTTTAAAAGCAACTATAAGTTGGCCATTTTATTCTGGGGGTAAAAAACGATCAACAATCAATAAAAATTCTAATTTAACTTACAGAAAAAGACTTTTATTAGAAGATGCGATAAAAACTAATGATACAAAAGTTGCTAGCGCTTGGTCTAGCCTAGAGTCTTCAAAAAGTTTTTTAAATTCAGTTAAAGCACAAGTGAGAGCTGCTAAAATTGCAAACGAAGGTATTTCAGCTGAGTACGAAAGAGGATCCAGAACCACTCTTGATGTAATTCAATCAAATTCTTTGTTGCTTACTGCGCAAATTTCTCTAGCAAATTCCCAGAGAAATTATTTAATGGCACAGTATAATCTCTTAAAGTCTGTTGGACTACTTAACAGCGACTATCTAAAACTTAAGTAATTTCAAAGTATTTTGCCTAAAATTAAGAATTATATTGCCAATGAGAACAAAATGTGTACATTTAAAAGATGATTCGATTGTTAAAAAACGCAAAAAAAGAGGCAAAAAATGACTAAAAATAACTTAAAAGTGGTGAAATCCACAAAAGATAAAGAATTGGAAAACAAGGAAAAGAACAAAGCACTAGACGCAGCAATAAGCCAAATCACAGATAACTTTGGAAAAGGTTCTGTAATGAGGCTTGGCGAACAAAGAGCTATGGATATTGAGTCTGTATCAACAGGATCTCTAAGTTTGGATTTAGCGCTTGGAATTGGTGGATTGCCAAAAGGAAGAATTATTGAAATTTATGGACCAGAGTCATCTGGAAAAACAACACTGGCTTTACAGGTAGTGGCAGAAGCACAAAAAGCAGGTGGGATTTGCGGTTTTGTTGATGCAGAGCATGCACTAGACCCAGTTTATGCTAAAAAATTAGGAGTGAATACTGAAGAGTTGTTAATTTCTCAACCAGACACAGGTGAACAAGCGTTAGAAATTACAGATACTTTAATTAAGTCAGGATCGATGTCAGTCCTTGTAGTTGATTCAGTTGCTGCATTAACGCCAAGAGCAGAAATTGAAGGAGATATGGGCGATCATCATGTTGGTCTTCAGGCAAGATTAATGAGTCAGGCATTAAGAAAGCTGACTGGATCAGTTTCTAGAACAAACACAATGGTAATATTTATTAACCAAATTAGAATGAAAATAGGTGTTATGTTTGGTAGTCCTGAGACAACTTCAGGAGGAAACTCACTTAAATTTTATTCTTCAGTAAGAATGGATATTAGAAGAATTGGCGCTATCAAAGAAAAAGATAATATAATTGGTAATACGACTAGAGTTAAAGTAGTTAAAAATAAAGTTGCACCACCATTTAAAGTTGTAGAATTTGATTTAATGTACGGAAAAGGAATTAGTAAAGTAGGGGAACTAATAGATCTTGGAGCAAAAGCGGATATAGTCGAGAAATCCGGAGCTTGGTATGCTTACAAGGGAGAAAAAATAGGACAAGGAAGAGAAAATGCAAAACTTTTCCTTGAACAAAATCCAAAAGCAGCAGCAGAAATTGAGATGTCAATTAGAGAGAAAGCTGGTGTTATTTCAAAAAAAATCGAAGGCAACCCTTTAAATGAAGAGAAGGCAGAGCCAGAGACAAAAGAGGATATCCCTACTAAAAAAAATTAGCAGATAACTTTTAGTTATTAAAAAGGCGCCTTATTGGGCGCCTTTTTTCCCTTTAGAAAAAAATATAACCAGAATCAAAATTTTACTCTTTTTATATTAATTGAAGACAGTTTGCTTTAAAGCAAGCTTGTTAATACACGTATATTTAGAATTTACATAGAATAAAAAAGCTGTATTTTAAAAAATATGGCAAAAACATTGAATCAAATAAGGGAAACGTTTCTCAAATATTTTGAGAAGAATGATCATAGGATTGTAGAGTCAAGCAATCTTGTGCCAAATAATGATCCCACCTTAATGTTTGCAAATTCAGGAATGGTTCAGTTTAAAAATGTATTTACTGGATTAGAAAAAAGAGATTATCAAAGGGCTACAACATCACAAAAATGTGTAAGAGCTGGTGGAAAACATAACGATCTAGAAAATGTTGGATACACACCAAGACACCATACTTTTTTTGAAATGCTTGGGAATTTTTCTTTTGGAGATTATTTTAAAGAGAGGGCTATTGAGTTAGCTTGGAATTTAATTACCAAAGATTTTGGTTTAGATAGAAATAGACTGTATGTAACAGTTTTTCATGAGGATGATGAAGCCTTTAATTATTGGAAGAAAATTGCAGGTTTTAGCGACGATAAAATCATTAGAATAGCTACATCAGATAACTTTTGGTCAATGGGAGAAACAGGTCCTTGCGGCCCTTGCTCAGAAATTTTTTATGATCATGGTGAACATTTAAAAGGAGGTTTACCAGGTTCAAAAGATGAAGATGGAGATCGTTTTATAGAAATTTGGAATTTAGTATTTATGCAATTCGAGCAGTTATCAAAAGAAAAAAGAATAAGTTTACCAAAACCATCTGTTGACACTGGAATGGGTTTAGAGAGAATTGCCGCACTTCTTCAAGGAACCCATGATAATTATGAAACAGATCATTTTAAAAAACTAATTAGCTCAACTTCGGAAATTGTTAAAGTTAAACCTAATGAAAAAAATTTATCAAGCTTTAGAGTTATTGCTGATCACTTAAGAGCCAGCTCATTTTTAATAGCCGAGGGAGTTTTACCATCTAATGAAGGCAGAGGTTATGTTCTTAGAAGAATTATGAGAAGAGGAATGAGACATTCTCATTTATTAGGATCAAAGAAACCAGTTTTCTACAATATTTTTAAAACTTTAGTTGAAGAAATGAAAGATAACTATCCAGAACTACAAAGAGCAGAATCTTTAATTAAAGAAACTTTAAAAATGGAAGAGGAAAAATTTTTAGTACTTTTAGATAGAGGAATTAAAATTTTAAATGATGAGATTGAAAAAATAGATAAAGTTCTTCCAGGCGATGTTGCTTTTAAACTTTATGATACATATGGATTTCCATTAGATTTAACTGAAGATATTTTAAAAAATAAATCCTTAAAAATTGATCATGAAAAATTTCAAAGTTTGATGAAAGAAAGCAGAGAGCTTGCTAAGAAAAATTGGAAGGGATCAGGAGACAGTGCCATAGATGATATTTGGTTTGGTGTTAGAGAAAAACTTGGTGCAACAGAATTTTTAGGTTACGAAACTAATCAAGCAGAAGGTGTTGTATTATCATTATTTAAAGACAACAAAGAGGTTGATCAATTAAAATCAGGTGAAGAAGGTATGATAATTGTTAATCAAACGCCTTTTTATGGAGAATCTGGAGGACAAGTTGGAGATGAAGGGGAAATAATTTCAGGAGATTTTAAATTTGAAGTTAAAGATGTACAAAAAAAATTAGGAGATTTATTTGTTCATTATGGAAATGTGAAAAGTGGAATAATTAAATTAAATAGTAGTGTAGAAATGAAAATAAATGTTTCAAGAAGAGATAATATTAGAGCATACCATTCAGCTACACATTTATTGCACGAATCTTTAAGAAGAGTCTTGGGAGCGCATGTAACTCAAAAGGGATCATTAGTTGAACCAGAGAGACTTAGATTTGATTTTAGCCATATGAAGCCAATAAGTGCAGATGAAATCAAGAAAATAGAAACATATGTGAACACAATGGTAGAAAAAAAATCTGATGTAAAAACCAGACTAATGACTCCAAAAGAAGCTGTAGAAAATGGAGCTTTAGCATTATTTGGAGAAAAATATGGAGAAGAAGTAAGAGTTTTATCAATGGGAGACGAAGAAAGTAGTTATTTTTCAACTGAATTATGTGGAGGAACTCATGTCAGAAATACCGGTGATATTGGTAAATTTAAGATAGTAAGCCAATCTTCAATAGCAGCAGGAGTAAGAAGAGTGGAGGCTTTAAGAGATAAACAGTTGGATGACTACTTAAAAAATAAAGAGAAACTATCTGGTCTTTCGGCTCAAAAGGATGTGGAAACAATTAAAGAATTATCTGAACAAATAATCAAACTTGGAGAAAAACCAAATTTAGATAATGAAGATCAAAAAGGTTTAATTAAAGAACTGTCAAAACAACTAGAACAATTGAGTATTAAATCTATTTTAGATGATAAATCGAAAAATATTATTAATGATGAAATAATTAATGGAGTAAAAATTAGACTTCAAAAAGTAGAAGATTTGCCTCCTAAAGATTTAAGAAAATTAGTTGATAATGGAAAAAAAGAATTAACTGATGGAATAGTAGTGGTATTTGCAAGTAAAGATGAAAAAGTAGGTTTAGCGGTAGGCGTAACCCAAAATTTAATTGATAAGTATGATGCAGTTAAATTTGCTAAAGTTGGCTCAGAAATTATTGGAGGAAAAGGTGGTGGAGGCAGAAAAGATTTCGCTCAAGCTGGTGGTCAAGATATATCTAAAATAGATGAAGCTATTGAAAAAATTAAGTCTCTAGTTTAATTGCTTTAATAGATTACGATCAATTTCATCAAGGAATTGATTTGTTGTAAGATATTTTGTAGAAGGACCAACTAATATTGCAAGATCCTTTGTCATAGATCCATTTTCTACACAATCAATACAAACTTTTTCTAAAGTATTAGAGAATTTAATTAACTCATTATTGTTATCTAGCTTTCCTCTATGCGCCAATCCTCTAGTCCAAGCAAAAATTGAAGCTATAGGATTTGTTGAAGTTTCTTTTCCTTGTTGGTGCATTCTAAAATGTCTTGTTACAGTTCCATGAGCCGCTTCTGCCTCCATTGTTCTTCCATCCGGAGCTAACAAAACGCTAGTCATTAATCCAAGAGAACCATATCCTTGAGCTACAGTATCTGACTGGACATCGCCATCATAATTTTTGCATGCCCAAATATACTTGCCACTCCATTTCATTGCACATGCAACCATATCATCGATTAATCTATGTTCGTAAGTAATTTTATTTTTTTCAAATTCAGTTTTAAACTCTTCTTCAAAAATTTTTTGAAAAATATCTTTAAATCTACCATCGTATTTTTTTAAAATTGTGTTTTTTGTTGAAAGGTATACAGGCCATTTTTTTATTAAGCCATAATTGAAGCAAGACCTAGCGAAGTCCTCAATAGATTTATCTAAATTATACATTGATAATGCAATACCAGGTCCTGGGAAATTAAATACCTCATAATTTTTCTCATCTTTTCCATCATCAGATGTCCACTTAACTTCAAGCTTACCTTTTCCAGGTACTAAAAAATCAGTTGCTCTATATTGATCTCCAAAAGCATGTCTTCCAATGATCAATGGATCAGTCCATGATGGAACTAATTTTGGGATATTTTTACAAATAATCGGCTCTCTAAATACTGTGCCACCAATAATATTTCTAATTGTTCCATTTGGAGATCTCCACATTTTCTTTAAATTAAATTCTTTAACTCTTAATTCGTCAGCAGTTATCGTTGCACATTTAATACCAACTCCATTTTTCTTAATGGCTTTTGCACAATCTATAGTTATTTGATCATTGGTATCATCTCTGCTTTTCATGCTAAGATCATAATATTCAATACCCAAGTCTACATAAGGAAGAATTAATTTATTTTTAATGAAGTCCCAGATGACTCTAGTCATTTCATCACCATCCAGTTCAACGATAGGATTATTTACCTTAATTTTACTCATTTATTGATATATCTTAATAGTTGAATTTATTCTTTTTGTATACATATTAACTCAAAAATAAAGGTTTGGCGATTATGTTAGATAAAATTTTTCCAAAAATTCACAACGAAGGTTACAAATTTATTGTAATCTTTATTTTTGCAACAATCATTTTGTACTTTATAAGTGGTTTTTTAGGATTTATCGGTCTCGTACTTACAATCTGGTGTTACTATTTCTTCAGGGACCCTGAAAGAATTTCAATTAACGATGAAAGCTACCTTACTAGCCCTGCAGATGGATTAGTTTTGCAAGTTTTAGAAACAGATGGACCTAAGGAGCTGGGTTTAGAAAATAAAAAATTTAAAAAAGTTAGTATCTTCATGAATGTTTTTGACTGTCATGTAAACAGATCTCCATGCTCAGGAAAAATTTCTGAGATACTATACAGGCCAGGAAAATTTGTTAATGCATCTTTAGATAAAGCTAGCGAAGATAATGAAAGAAATTATTATAAAATAAAAAATTCACACGGTGAAGATATAATAGTAGTTCAAATTGCAGGTTTGGTAGCAAGAAGAATAGTTACAGAAACATCTGTTGATGAAGAATTAAAGCAAGGATCAAGAATTGGAATGATAAGATTTGGTAGTAGAGCTGACCTGTACTTTGAAAATTATGAACCACTTGTAAAAGTAAATCAAAAAACTATTGCTGGAGAAACGTTAATAGCAAAAAGATAGTTATATGGAACAACCAAAAAAAAATATTAAATTGGTATCAAACAAAAATTCAAGAGTTATACTTCCAAATATTTTAACTTTGATTGGTGTATGCATTGGTTTAACTTCAATTAAATTTGCTTTTGATGGAAACTTCAAATTAGCAATTATAGCTGTGATAGTTGCAGGTGTCATAGATGGACTAGATGGAAGAATTGCAAGATTAATTAAAGGAACTTCTAAAGTTGGAAAAGAATTAGACTCATTAACGGATGTTATAAGTTTTGGTGTTGCGCCTGCATTTATAATGTACTTTTGGAGTTTATCTGAGCTAGGAAGATTAGGATGGTTAATATCTTTAATTTATGTAATTTGTGTAGCATTAAGATTAGCTAGATTTAATGTAAGTTCAGAGGCAGAATCATCTTGGAAAGACAATTTTTTTGAAGGTATACCATCCCCAGCAGGAGGAGTCCTGGTTCTTATGCCATTGATATACAGCTTTAGTGAAATACAGTTTTTTAACCCAAATTATAAAGTTATAGTACCAACTTTATTTATAATTATTTCTATTCTTTTAATTAGCAAATTTCCTACATATTCTTTAAAAAAAATTGTTGTTCCAAGAAGCGCAACAATTTTTTTGTTACTAGTTGTAGTTTTATATTTTGGATTACTATTAATTTATACATTTAATACTTTAATAATTTCTGGATTTCTTTATTTATCAGTTATACCTATTAGCGCTATTCACTATTACAAAATTAATAAAAGTCACAAAAACAATTTAGAAGATATTGACCATCACGAAGATGTGCTTTAAATGAAAGAAAATGCAATTATTTCGCTAGCAGACTCTAACTATTTCGAATTATTGAATGAACTAATTGACTCGATAAAAAGATTTACACAAAGTAATAAAGTAGAAATCTGTATTATGGATGCGGGTCTAAAAGAAGATCAAATAGAAATTCTCAAAAAAAAAGTAGATCAAATAAAAAAAGCAGAATGGGATATAGAAGTATCTGATAGCAGAATTAAGGGTAGAGAATGGTTAAAAAGCCAAGTTTCAAGAGCTTTTTTACCAAAGTACTTTCCAGGTTTTAAAAAATATATTTGGATTGATGCAGATGCATGGGTGAATTCATGGTATGCAATAGAATTGTACTTAAAAGGATGTGAAAATAAAAAATTAGCTATCTCAACTTCAGCTGATAGATCATATGGAAGAGTATTAAGAGCAGAGTGGCTTTTTGGGGGCTATGCTAAAATAAAATCACAAAATTATAAACATGCAAAATCTTCAGGTTTTTCAGAAAAAATAGCCAGGGAAGTTGCTCTCAAACCTCATTTGAACATAGGAGTGTTTTCATTAGAAACAGATGCTCCTCACTGGGAAGTTTGGCAAAAAAATTTAAAAAAAGCTTTATCTTCAGGAAGAATTTGGGGATCAGAACAAATTGCAATGAATATTACAATTTATTCAGACAATCTTGATGTAGAGATATTGCCTGCGTATTGTAACTGGACATTAATTGATGCAATAAAATTTGATAAACAAAATAATACTTTTGTAGAACCATATTTGCCTAATCACGAATTAGGAATAATTCATTTTGCAGGAAAAAATAATGATCAAATTCGAAATGATAAAGACCATATTTCTAAAATAAAAACTTTAGATGGAGAAATTATAAATAAAAGTTTAAGATTTAGGAATTAGTTGAAAAAGAATAAGTTCTCAAAAAATTGGATAATTAAACAAAAAAGAGATATCTACGTAAAACAATCTAAAATCGAAGGCTATAGATCAAGAGCTGTATACAAATTAAAAGAAATAAACGATAAATTTAAATTTCTAAAAAATGGTATACAACTTGTAGATTTAGGTGCGGCACCAGGCAGTTGGTCGCAGTTTGTATCAAAAAATTTCAAAAATTCAAAAATTGTCTCTATTGATCTTAAAGAAATGAAAGAAATAGATGGCATCCATCAAATAGTAGGTGATTTTACAGAGGAATATCACAAAAAAAAAATTATTGATTATTTTGGTGGTAAAATTGACGCTGTTATTTCGGACATGGCAGTTAATACTACAGGAAACAAGAGCTTAGACTCTATTGTTACTGGTGAATTAAGCATTGATGCGTTAAATTTTTCAACAAATATACTAAAAAAACGAGGATGTTTTGTATCAAAAATATTTATGGGGCCATCATTTAATGAAATTGTTGGAAAAGCAAAAAAAAATTTTGAAAACGTAAATGTTTTTAAACCTCCAGCTAGTAGAAAAGATTCAAAAGAAAATTTTATTATTTGTAAATTTTTAAGATAGTTACTCTTTATTTTTTTCAAGAATCATTTATATAAGGACATGGATCCCATCAAAGAAGCTCTAACATTTGACGACGTAACACTAGCACCAAATTATTCTGAAATATTACCGTCTGAAACTATTACATCCATAAAATTGTCAAAAAATTTAACTTTAAAAATACCATTGATATCATCAGCAATGGATACTGTTACAGAAGGTAGTATGGCAGCTGCCATAGCTGAAAAAGGTGGAATAGGTGTAATACATAGGAATTTGAGTATCGAAAAACAAATTTTTGAAATTAAAAAAGTAAAACAAAAAAAATTATTAGTAGGAGCAGCAGTTGGAGCTAGCCCAGAAGAGTATAGTAGAGCTAAAAGAATACTAAAAGAAAATTTAGATTTGATAGTTGTTGATACCGCACATGCTCATACCAAAAAAGTATCAGACATAATTAAAATGATAGTAAAAACAAAACCAAAAAAAACAACATTATGTGCCGGTAATATAGCAACAGCAGAAGCTGCAAAATTCTTAATTAAACTTGGTGTAGACGCTATTAAAGTGGGTATTGGACCAGGATCAATTTGTACCACAAGATTAGTGGCTGGAATAGGCGTACCTCAATTAAGCGCAATAATGAATGTTAAGAGCGGTGTTGGAAATAGAAAAGTATCAATTATTGCAGATGGTGGAATAAAGTTTTCTGGAGATATTGCAAAAGCTCTTGCTGCTGGAGCAGATGCAGTAATGATAGGCTCATTATTTGCTGGAACAGATCAAGCGCCAGGAAAAATCATAAAAAAAAATGGAAAACTATTTAAAAGCTTTAGAGGCATGGGTTCAATTGGAGCAATGAATAAGGGATCAGCAGATCGATATTTTCAAACTAAGCAAAAGAATAGCTCTAAATATGTACCCGAAGGAGTAGAAGGTTTTGTAAAATATAAGGGAAAAGTCGATAAAGTGATTTATCAATTGGTAGGAGGATTAAAATCGTCCATGGGATATCTTGGATCAAAAAAAATAACGCATTTAAGAAAAAAACCTAAATTTTATAAAATCACAAAGGCTGGTTTTTTTGAAAGTATGGTACATAATATAGATGAAGTAAAAAATTAGTTATGAAAAAAATTTTTACAATTTTAATATTTTTTGGACTTATAACCTCATCCTTTGCAGGAAAAAAAAGTTTTTTTGACGAAGCGAAAATTTTGTTTGAAGAAGAAAAATATGAGGAATCGAAATTTTTATTTCAAAGAAATATTGTGTATAATCCGAAAAATGCAGACTCTTATCTATATCTAGCAAAAATATTTAATTTTGAAGAAAATAAAGTAGAGGAAGAAAAGAATATTAATACCGCTTTACTTCTGGATCCAAAAAATGAGGAAGCGATGTATATATTAATAGATATAGAGTTAAAAAGATCAAATTTTTCAAAGGCTGAAGAATTAAAGAAAGATTTTAAAGTTATATGTTCAACAATGTGTGAGAAATTAACATCTATTAACAGCCGTCTGAAAGAATTTGAAAAAAAAGATGCCTCTTGAAGACAATCTTCAAAAAATCATAATTATTGATTTTGGATCGCAATTTACACAGCTTATTGCAAGAAAAATAAGGGAGCTAGGAATTTATTGTGAAATAATCAATCATAATAAAATTAATAAAAAATACAAAATAGAAAAAAATGTAAAAGGCCTCGTTTTATCTGGCGGACCTCTTAATGTTTATCAAAGCAATAAAGTTAAATTAAACAAAAATATATTATTGTCAAAAATACCTGTTTTAGGCATTTGTTTTGGCCATCAAATTATATCTAAAGAAATGGGCGGAAAAGTAAAACAATCAAAAGCCAGAGAATTTGGTTTAGCAACAGTTGAAAAAGTAAACAATAGTATTTTAACTAAAAATTTTTTTGTAAATAATAAAAATAATGTTTGGATGAGTCATGCAGACGAAGTAACTAAATTACCTAAAAATTTTAAAGTAATTGCAAAAACAAATAATTCTAAACTATGTATTATCGAAAGTACTAAAGATAAGCTGTATGGTATACAATTTCATCCCGAAGTAACTCATACCAATAAAGGAAAAATAATACTCAAAAATTTTGTTTTTGATATATGTAAGATAAAAAAAAATTGGTCTCCCAAATATCAAAAAACAAATTTAATTAAAGAGGTAAAAAAAAAAGTAGGCAACTCCAGAGTAATTTGTGCTTTATCTGGAGGAGTAGATAGTAGTGTAGTTGCAAAACTGTTAGCAAACGCTATAGGTAAAAATTTAACTTGTATCTTTGTAAATACTGGATTGTTAAGAAAAGATGAGGAAAAACAAGTAGTAAATACATTTAAAAAAAAATTTAAGATAAATTTGATATATGTAGATGCTGAAAATCAGTTTTTATCAAAATTAAAAAATGTCTCTGATCCTGAAAAAAAAAGAAAAATTATAGGTAGTTTATTTATTAAAATTTTTGAAAAGTATGCAAAAAAAATAAAAAATGTAAAATTTCTTGCTCAAGGAACATTATACCCTGACCTTATTGAAAGTAAATCTGTCACAGGAAGTCAAACTTCAAAAATAAAATCACACCATAATGTTGGTGGACTGCCAAAGAAGATGAATTTAAAATTATTAGAGCCGCTTAAATATCTTTTTAAAGACGAGGTAAGAAAACTTGGTCTAGAGTTAAATTTAAATAAAGATATTATATCAAGACACCCATTTCCTGGGCCAGGACTAGCAATTAGAATACCAGGAGTAATAACAAGAGAAAAAATTAAAATTTTAAAAGAAGCTGACTATTATTTCATAAAAGCATTAAAAGATGAAAAATTATACAATAGAATCTGGCAAGCCTACGCTGCTTTACTACCAGTCAAGACAGTTGGAGTCATGGGAGACAATAGAACTTACGAATACTTATGTTTATTGAGAGCTATAACATCTGAAGATGGTATGACTGCAGATTTTTTTGAATTTAAAAAACCATTTATGCAGTTTGTATCAAATCAAATTGTAAACAATATAAGAGGCATAAACAGGGTTGTTTATGATATTACATCTAAGCCACCAAGCACTATTGAATTAGAATAAAAACAATTTATAAAGTTATATTATGAAATATCTCCATACAATGATTAGAGTATCAAATATAGAAGAGTCATTAAGATTTTTTTGTGACGGATTAGGATTAAAGGAAACAAGAAGAAGGGATAGTGAAAAGGGCAGATATACCTTAGTCTTTCTTGCCGCTCCAAATGATGACAAAGCTGAGATTGAACTAACATATAACTGGGATGGAGATAACTTAGGTGAAGGTTCAAGAAACTTTGGTCATTTAGCCTATAGAGTTGATAATATCTATGAAACTTGTCAAAGATTAGCGGACATGGGTTATACAATAAATAGACCACCACGAGACGGACATATGGCATTTGTAAGATCACCAGATAAAATTTCTATTGAGATACTTCAAGAGGGTAATTTAGAACCCAAAGAACCTTGGGCCTCAATGGAAAATACAGGTACCTGGTAAAATTAATCCATAATGCGGATTGAAAAATTAAAGTTAAAAAAAAATAAATCTAAAATTATTTGCTTAACAGCATACTCAAAAAATTTTGCAGAAGAAATAGATAAATATACAGATTTAATTCTCGTTGGAGACTCTCTTGGGTCTGTGTTGTACAATTTTAATTCTACAAGAAAAGTTACACTTAATATGATGATTGAACATTCAAAAAGTGTTCGAATGGGTATTACAAAAAGCCTTATGATAGTTGATATGCCATACAATACATATAAAAATAAAAATGAAGCTTTGAAAAATTGTAAAAAAGTCATGAAAGAAACAAAATGTCATGGAGTAAAACTTGAAGGTGGAAAGAAAATTAAAAATATAGTTCAACATTTAATAAAAAATAATATTCCAGTTTTGGGTCATCTTGGAATAATGCCACAATCAGTGAAAGGAAATTTCAAATCAAAAGGAAAATCTTTAAAAGAAAGGAAACAGTTAATGAATGATTCTATTCTTCTTGAAAAAATAGGGGTTTTTGGAATTGTTCTCGAATGTGTAGAAAAAAGTCTTGCAAAAAAAATTACTAATAAAATTTCAATTCCAACCATTGGTATCGGATCCTCAAATAGTTGTGATGGGCAAATTCTTGTTACAGATGATATTTTGGGATTAACGCAATCCAAAATAAAATTTGTTAAGAGATATATTGATTTAAGAGTTCATATCAGAAAAGCAATAAAACAATTTAAAACAGAAGTTAAAAACAAAAAATATCCTAGTAAAAAATATTCCTATTAAAAATATTTCTTAAATTCTTCATTAATTTTTAATATTTCTAAATCACTCAATCCACCTATAACTAGCTGAAGACCAACTACTAAAATGAAAACTAAACCTACATATGCTATCCAAATGTGTTTTTGTATGTAGTTTGCCATATAACTAGCTAAAGCACCAGTTAGAACAACTGATAACATAAGCCCAAATATCATAAATCCAAAATATCCTTTTGCAGCAGCAACTACACCAATAACATTATCAAAACTAATCATGATATCTGCAAATAAAACTTTTCCGATACTACTAATGTATGAAGGTTCTTTATTTTTTTTTGTTGGAGATTTAATTTTTTTAATATCCAGTAAATCTTTTCTTAAATCATTTACAATCCAAATTAACAATAGGCCACCTAAAATTTTTATAAAATAAAACTCAAATAAAAAAGTTGCGAAGACCGCAAAGAAAATTTTAAAAAAAAAGGATCCTATTACACCCCAAAGAATTATTTGTTTTCTATTTTTGGGAACAAAATTTGAAGCGATAGAACCGACTATCACAGCATTATCTGCAGTTAAGATAATGGTTATAAAAATAATGTTTGTTAAAATAATGAGTTCTTCAATCAAGATAGGTTTATAATAGTATAATCTGTAAAATTTTCAATGAGAGCAGTGAGAAATTTTTATTGATTTAGTCTTTAAGAGATACTTAAATATCAATTTTAAAAAGGAGGATAGATGAAATTATTTAAATTATTTACATTTTTAATTAGTTCAGTCTTATTATTTGCAAACGTATCTTTAGCCGAAAAATGGGATATGGCTTTAGCTTATGGAGCTGGGAATTTTCATTCAGCAAACGCAGCTGAATTTGCAAAAAATGTAAGTGAAAAAAGTGGAGGAAAATTAACAATAGTGACTCATCCAGGTGGATCATTATTTAAAGGTGGAGAAATATTTAGAGCTGTAAGAACTGGTCAAGCTCAAATTGGAGAAAGATTTATGTCAGCTTTGGGAAAAGAAGATCCATTGCTTGAAATAGACTCTCAACCATTTTTAGCAACTTCTTATAGCGATGCTATGAAACTGTATAAAGCTTCTAAACCAGAAATTATAAAAGGTCTTGAAGAAAAAGGATTAGTATTTTTATATGCTGTTCCGTGGCCTGCTCAAGGACTTTACAGTAAAAAAGAAATAAATAGTGTTTCTGACCTTAAAGGTTTAAAGTTTAGAGCATACAACTCCGCAACAATAAGAATAGCTGAGTTAACTGGTATGGCACCCACTAAAATTGAAGCTGCAGAGATAAGCCAAGCTTTTTCAACAGGTGCTGTAGAAAGTATGATTACTTCCCCAACTACTGGTAAAAACAAAAAAATTTGGGAAAATGGAGTAAAATACTTCTATGACATAGCAGCATGGTTCCCAAAGAATATGGTTATTGTTCATAGAGGAGCTTGGAATAAATTAGATGCCGCTACTCAAGAATTAATAATGAAAGAAGCAGCAGTAGCTGAAAGAAAAGGTTGGGATTTATCAAAAAAAGGAAATGTAGCTGATAAAAAAGTTTTAGCAGCTGCGGGTATGCAAGTTGGAAAAGTAAATTCCGAATTACAGAAGCATTTTCAAGAAGTTGGAGCAACTATGGCCGGAGAGTGGAAGAAAAAAGCAGGCAGTAGAGGCGCTAGTGTTCTTGCCGCATACAATTAAAATTAGTATAGTTAAAAAGGCCGTTTAAATAACGGCCTTTTTAATATGTTTTACAAAATAGATAATTTTCTAAATAAAATTTATAAAATTTCTGGATATATAGCTGCCTTGTTTTTAATCTTAGTAGCAACCTTTATATTAATTGGGATAGCTTCAAGAATTTTTGGATTTTATATTAGGGGATTAGCTGAATATTCGGGATATTGCATGGCCGCCTCATCATTTTTTGCTTTAGCATATACTTTTGTTGAAGGTGGACATATTAGAATTACTCTCTTTTTAGAAAAAGTCTCAGGTACAAAAAAAAAATTCTTGGAAAAATGGTGTTTAATTGTAGCTAGCTTTTTTTCAGGATATGTAGCTTTTTATTTTATTAAGATGTTAAAAATATCTTATGAATTTCAAGAAAGAAGTGAAGGCGCTGATGAAATTTTAATCTGGATACCCCAAATGAGTGTCGCTATCGGTTCTCTCATATTTTTCATTTGTGTTTTTCATCAATTTATTTTGACAATACTTAACAAATCAAATGATTGAAATATTTTTAACTATTTTCTTTATTAGTGTTCTTTTATTCTTTTTAGGAACTGGTATTTGGGTTGCTATAAGCATGATAGGAGTTTCATCAATAGGAATGATGCTATTTACCTCTAGGCCAGTAGGTGATGCAATGGCAACTACAATTTGGGGAGCATCATCATCTTGGACATTGACAGCATTACCACTTTTTGTTTGGATGGGAGAAATTTTATTTAGAACAAAGTTATCAGAAAATCTATTCAAAGGACTGGCTCCTTGGATGCAAAAATTACCAGGCGGACTAATTCATGTTAATGTTGTAGGATGTGCACTTTTTGCAGCAATATCAGGCTCTTCAGCGGCAACAGTTGCTACTGTAGGAAAAATGTCAATACCTGAACTTAGAAAAAGAAAATATCCTGAAACAATATTGTTAGGAAGTTTAGCGGGATCAGGAACTCTTGGTTTGTTAATACCACCTTCAATAATTTTAATTATTTACGGTGTTACTGTTCAAGAATCTATAGCCAAGCTATTTATTGCAGGAATAATTCCCGGCATAATGATTGCTTTAATATTTATGTCCTATGTAATCGTTTGGTCATTAATAAACAAAAAAAGTATGCCAGTGTCGCTAGAAACTTTTTCATTTATAGAAAAAATTAAAAAATCAAAACAACTTATGCCAGTAATTTTATTAATTTTAGCTGTAATTGGATCTATTTACACAGGCATAGCAACTGCAACCGAGGCAGCTTCGTTAGGAGTAGTTGGGGCATTAATTTTATCTTACTTACAAAAAAGTTTAACTAAAGAAACATTTAAAGCTTCTCTATTAGGTGCAACAAAAACTTCATGTATGATTGCTTTTATTTTAGCAGGAGCAACTTTTTTATCACTTGCAATGGGTTTTACTGGTTTGCCTAGAAATCTTGCAATTTGGATACAGGGTATGGAATTATCTCCTTACGTTTTAATTTTTGTATTAATGGTTTTTTATATTATCCTAGGAATGTTTTTAGATGGTATTTCTGCTGTTGTTTTAACAATGGCAATTATTGAACCAATGATTAGACAAGCTGGATTTGATATGATTTGGTTTGGAATATTTTTGGTAATTGTAGTTGAAATGGCACAGATAACTCCCCCAGTAGGATTTAATTTATTTGTACTACAAGGAATGGCAAACAAAGATATGGGTTTTATCGCTAAAAGTGCATTTCCACTTTTTTTATTAATGATCTTTGCATTGATAATAATTATTTTTTTTCCAGAATTAGTTTTATGGATGCCTCAACAGATGATTCAAAATATCAATTAATATTTAGATTGTTTTTTTCCTTCAATAATTTCTTTCAAGTCTTTATATTCTTCACAATTACAATTTTTTAATACACCTAATCTTTCTTTAGCTAGATCAATTCGATCTGTTACAAAATATAATTCGCCAAGATATTCATTTATACCAGTATGGTTTGGATCTATCTTTAATCCCAATAAATAATATTCTTCACCTTTTTCAAAATTTCCAAGTTTTCTGGAAGTAAATCCCAGATAATTTAAAGTATTTGGTTGGTTTGGTTTTTCTTTATTAGCTTTAATTAATAATTTTAAAGCTCTTTCATATCTTTTTTTTGCTTTCTTTTCTTTTCCTTTTTTCTCATATTTTTTTGCATCTTTAATCAGTTTAGATGCTTGATCAAAATTTGATTTTGTTTTGCCACCAGAAGTTCCTGCAGAATAAGAATAAATAGTTAAAGAAAAAAATATTATAATTATATTTAAGATTTTAAATGGCATTTAAAAAAACTTTTTCATTTTATTTAATGGTTTTAAATCAATTTTGTTTTCTATTAAGTTCGATCTTATAGCTTGCGCAGTGTTTAAAGAACTTAAGTTATCACCATGTATACATACAGAGTCAATTTCACAAGGTATTTGCTTACCGCTGTGACAATTTAAAGCCTGATTTTTAATCATACTCAAAACATGTTGTTTTGCTTCATTAGGATCAGTAATAAGTGCATTTGGTTTTTTTCTAGAAACTAAATTGCCATCATCTTCATAGTTTCGGTCAGCAAATATTTCACAAGCTATTTTCATATTTAATTTTTTTGCAGCTTCTTCCATTTTAGAACCAGTCGGTACTAAATAGATTAGATCTTTACTAATTTCGTTAATGGCCCTAGCCAGAGTTGTTGCTAAATCTATATCTTCGCAAGCCATATTATTTAAAGCACCATGTGGTTTAATATGGGTTACATTTTCCCCATGTTTTGCAGCAATCTCTTGTAAAATTGCATATTGATCTATTATAAGTTTTCTTATTTCAGAAGAAGTTAAATTCATTCTCTTTCTTCCAAAGTTTTCTGGGTCGTTAAAAGATGGATGAGCACCGATACTTACACCGTTATTTTTAGATATTTCAACCACTTGATTCATCGATTCATCATCACCGGCATGATAACCACAGGCAACATTAGCAGAATTAACTATTTTGAGTAAATCAGGATCATGCTTGTTAGAATGATGCTTCGATTTTTCACCTAAATCACAATTGATATTAATTTCCATAGTTTTGTTAGTTGAAGTATAACATGGCATGATAAAAAATATATCAAATCTTGGTGACGCAGCTCTATATTGTGATTTTGGAATAGAAGTAAACAAAGAAACAAATGCAAAAGTAATAAAATATTTTAAAAACATTAAGGAAAAAAAAATTAAAGGAATTACAAATATAACACCTTCTTATAACAAATTAATTATTTCATTTGATTTAAGTCTTACCAAGTTTAAGGAACTTAAGAAAATAATTGAAAATTTGGAACTGAAAGAAATTTTAAATAACAAAGGTAAAATAATTAAAATTCCTATTTGTTGTGATAAAAAATTTGCACTCGATATAAATAATTTAGAAAAAAAACTTAATATTTCAGAAGAGAAAATTTATGAAAAATTTTTTTCTAAAGATTATTATTGTTATATGACTGGATTTATAGCTGGTCATCCATTTTTAGGAGATACCGATATATCCTTAAGAGCTAAAAGATTAGAGACACCAAGAGTTAGAATTCCAAAGGGATCTGTTGGCATCACAGAACAATTTTGTAATATATATTCTTTTGAAAGCCCAGGAGGCTGGAACATTATTGGAAATACACCTCTCAATATCTTCGATAATACAAATGAACTAAAGCCAAATTTAATCAATCCAGGAGATACAGTATCTTTTGAACAGATTTCCATTGATGAATATAAAAAATATTATGAATGAAAGTTATTTTGAAGTAATTAGACCAGGGATTAACACTACTTTTCAGGATTTAGGAAGAAAAAATTTATATCACATTGGTGTTCCATTTAGCGGCGCAATGGATAATAGAAATTATACTTTAGCTAATGCAATTGTAGGAAATAAAATTAATGCACCCGCTATTGAATTTGCATTTCAGGGTCCATTACTTAAATTAAGAGGAGAAACAATTATTTTCAACATAACAGGAAATATTACTTTTAATATTTTAAAAAAGAATAAAACAATAGAAGGAAACTGTTATCAAAGTTATATTTTAGAAGATGGAGATGAATTAGATATCGCTTCTACTAATAATTCTGTTTACGGATATTTAGCTATAGGTGGTAGCTTTGATATAGAAGCTCAGTGGGATAGTTTTTCAACTAATATAAAAGCTAAAATTGGACCTAATGATGGAAAAAAAATAGAAAAAGACCAGATGATTAAAATTATTAGTGCTAACTCTAAAACTTCAACAAGAAAATTAGATTATCTGAATACAAAAATTGAAAATATTCGAGTTATTAAAGGAACAAATTTTAATTATTTTTCAGCCGAAAGTAAAAAAAATTTTTTTGATAAAGAATTTTCAGTAACAAAATTAAGCGATAGAATGGGAATGAGATTGGAAGGAATAAAACTTAAAAATGATGTAGATACCAATATAAAATCAGAAGGTATTATTAAAGGAGTGATTCAAGTACCATCAGATGGAAATCCAATAATTATGTTATCCGATCATGGAACAATAGGTGGTTATCCAAAAATTGGTGTTGTTATAAGCGCTGACTACGATAAGTTGGTACAATTACCACCAGGATCTAAAATAAAGTTTAAGGAAATAGATTTAGCTAGTGCTGAATTATTATTTAAACTATATCAAATGGAAACAATGAATTTAGTTTCAAAAATCAAATGAATCTAATTTCAAACTTACCTGGACCTTTTCTAGTTTTTCTAGGTGCATTTTGCTTAAGTTTTGGAGGTTTAATAGTAAAATCTTTCGAAGGTGCAACTTTATGGCAAATCCTTTTTTGGAGACAATTTTTTTTTGTTTTATTAGTTTCTATATTTTTATTATCTACTTATAAAAAAAAAGTTTTTACTGCACTTTATCAGTCTGGGTTACCTGGGTTTATTGGAGGTATAATACTTGGTCTTGGTTTTAGTGCTTATGTTTTTGCCATGTACAATACAACTGTTGCAAATGCTAATTTTATAATACAAACTCAGGCAATTTTTCTAGCAATTTTTGGATACCTATTTTTAAAAGAGAAAATATCTAAACTAACATTATCATCAATTATTCTTGCCATGTCAGGAATATTATTAATGGTAGGAAACTCATTATCGCCAGGACAATTTTTTGGAAACTTAGTTGCGTTTATAATGCCAATTTCATTTGCTGTATTAATTATTATTATAAGAAAATATCCAAATGTAGACATGGTTCCATTGCAACTGTTTGCTGGAATAGTAGCAATGTTAATTGGTTATTATGTTTCTTCAAAAATTACTGTTTCTACTAATGATCTTTTTTTAGGTTTTTTGGCTGGTTTTTTTCAGGTTGGACTTGGTTTTATTTTCATAACTATTGGAGCAAAGAAAACCCTGTCAGCTATGGTTGGCATTTTAATGATGACCGAGGCAGTACTTGGACCTTTTTGGGCCTGGATCTTTTTAGATGAAAGTCCACAATTATATGCATTTGTTGGTGGTTCAATTATCTTGTTTGCCGTATTTATTCAATTTTATTCTTTATTAATAAAAGAAAGAAAAACTAAATGAAAATAGCAGTAATTGGATCGGGAATATCTGGATTAAGTGCAGCATATTATTTATCAAAAAAACATAAAGTAGATTTATTTGAAAAAGAAGATCGTTTTGGTGGTCATTCATACACATTAGATATTTTACTCAATGAAAAAAAAATTCCTGTAGATATAGGTTTCATTGTTTTTAATCATGAAACATATCCAAACTTAATAAATTTCTTTTCAGAAAATCAAATTAAAATTGAAAAAAGCGATATGTCATTTTCGGTTTCGGTTCAAGGTACTAGTTTTGAATATTGTGGGAGAGGATTAAAAGGAATGTTTTCAAATAAATCGAATATATTTAATTTAAATTTTCTTAAAATGTTTTTTGACATTATTAAGTTTTACAATCATTGTGATAAAATTTCTGATTTAAAAGAAGATATTACATTAGGAGAATTTTTAAGAAAAAAAAATTTATCCAAATCATTTATTAATTATCATTTAATACCAATGGTATCAGCAATATGGTCCATGCCTCCCTATGAGGCTAATAATATGCCAATGAAATTTTTCTTAAAATTTTTTCAAAATCACGGTTTATTTAAATTAAAGAAAAGACCTCAGTGGTTTACAGTTTCAAATAGAAGCAAATCATATGTAAATAAAATTTTATCAAAAATAAGTGGAGAATATTACAAAAACTATAAAATTAATAATGTAAAAAGAATACCAACTGGTGTTCAGGTATATTACGGAGGAGATAATGAATTTTTTGATTATGACAAAGTTGTACTTGCTAATCATGCAGATGAAGCTTTATCAATAATAGAAAATCCTCTTGATGAAGAAAGAATTTTTCTGTCAAATTTTAAATATAAGGAAAATATTGCAATTATTCATTCCGATGAAAATATAATGCCAAAAAATAAGCAAGTATGGTCATCTTGGAATTCACATGTAAACTCAGAAAACCCTGAAAAAAACTCATTAACATATTGGCTGAATTTGTTGCAAAATTTGAATTGTCATGAAAATATTTTTTTAACATTAAATCCAATGTCACAAATAAAAGAAGACAAAATATTAAAAAAAGTTAAATTTACACATCCATACTTTGACCAAAAAGCATTAGATTTTCAAAAAAAATTAATTTTATTACAAAATAAAAAAAATATTTTATTTTGTGGAAGTTATTTTGGTTATGGTTTTCATGAAGATGGTATTAAATCTTCTATTGAAATGATTAAGTCTTTAGATGATTAAAAATTCAATAATTTATGATGGCAAAGTTATTCATAGAAGGTTCAAGCCTAAAGAGCATTACTTTAAATATAAAGTGTTTTCTTTGTTGATTGATATTGATGAATTGGAAACAATAGAAAAAAAAATTAAAATATTCTCGTATAACAAATTTAATATTATTAGTTTTTTTGATATAGATCATGGTCCTAGAGACGGAACTCCAATCAAAAGTTGGATAATTAAAAATTTAAAAAAAATTGGAATAAATAGTGAAAAAGTTCAAGTCAAACTATTGTGTTACCCTAGAATTTTTGGTTATGTATTTAATCCTTTAAGCATTTTTTTTATTTATGATGAAAATTCAAAGTTAATATCTATTTTGTATGAGGTTAAAAATACTTTTGGTGAACAACATACGTATATATTTAAAACTGATAATGATAAATTAATAACTAATAATTGCACAAAAAAGTTTCATGTTTCACCATTTATAAACATGGAATGTCATTATTATTTTAGAGTACTAAAAACCTCTGAGAAAATTTCTATTATTATTGATCAAAAAGACAATGAAGGAAAACTTCTTTATGCATCTCAAGATGGAAAAGCAAAAGATTTAAACGAAAAAAATTTAATATTTTCCTATATTTGTCATCCTTTAATGACATTTAAAATAATTGCCGCAATACATTTTGAAGCATTAAAATTATGGTTTAAAGGAATTAAAGTAATTAAACGAAAATTAAAAATAAAAAATAATATATCGATTGAAGAAAAATGAAATTAAACATTATTACTGATAAGATCGTTTTTAAATTTTTAAAATTAATAAAATATGGAAGTTTAGAATTAACTAATTTTGATAATAAAAAATATATTTTTGGAGACTTAAAAGAAGAATTAAAAGTAAAAATTAAAATCAATAAACCTGGATTTACATATCAAATAATTAAAAATGGAAGTATAGGTTTGGCAGAAGCTTATATCAAGGGTGACTTTGAAACAGATAATTTAACCAATCTAATTGAGTTGTCAGCAAAGAATATAAAAGTGATTCATAAATTTTCTGGTTTTTTAGATTTTCCATTTGTCAATTCATTAAAAAACATATTTATAAAAAATGATAAGGAAAGAAGTAAAAAAAATATTTCTAAACATTATGATTTAGGAAATGAATTTTTTTCTTTATGGTTAGATCCTAGTCTAACTTACTCAAGTGCTATATTTGATAAAAAAGAAAATAGTTTAGAGTCTGCACAAATGAATAAATACAAAAAACTTATATCTTTAATTAATCCAAAACCTGGTGATAAAATTTTAGAAATAGGTTGTGGATGGGGAGGTTTTGCAGAATTTGTAGGTAAAAATCACGATATAAAGATGGACTGTATAACTATATCACAGAAACAATTTGAATATGCAAAAAAGAGAATATTTAAAAATGGATTAAACGAAAAAATTCAAATTAAATTAAAAGATTATAGAGATGTACAAGAAAAATATAATTCTATTGCATCAATAGAAATGATTGAAGCGGTGGGCAAGAACTATCTACCAAGCTATTTTCAAACAATAAAATCCAACTTGTCAGAAAATGGCAAAGCTGCGATTCAAGCAATAACAATTAAAGATGATCTTTTTGAAAGATACAAATCAAAACAGGATTTTATTCAAAGATATATTTTTCCAGGAGGATTCTTGCCTTCGAAAAAAAGTTTATACGATTTATCTTTCGATAAAGGTTTGGCAATAAATACATATGAATCTTATGGCTTCCATTATTCAAACACATTAAAATTATGGAGGGATGAGTTTTTAAAAAAGTGGGATCAAATATCTAAACAAGGTTTTGATCTAAATTTTAAAAGAATGTGGAATTTTTATTTATCTTATTGTGAAGCAGGGTTTAAATCAAAAAATATAGATCTAATTCAATTTTCTCTTCAAAATAAGTAATTAATTTTATGAAACAAATAATAAGTTTTAGATTATTTTTATTGATTGTAAGTCTTCTATTTATTACAAGCTGTTCAGGTAAGCAATCCATGAAACCAGAAGATTTTAAAGACAAGCAACCGAGATTAATTATTGAAGATTTTATGTCAGGTAACGTAAAGGCCTGGGGAATACTTCAAAACCGATCTGGCAAAGTAACAAGACAATTTTCTGCAGATTTAAATGGAAAATGGGATGGAAAACAACTAATTCTGGATGAAAAGTTTAATTGGAGCGATGGCGAAGTTCAAACAAGACAGTGGAAAATAAACAAAATAGACAATCACAATTATGAAGGAACCGCCGAAGATGTGGTTGGCATCGCCAAAGGTTATTCATATGGACCTGCTTTTAAATTTGAATATGTCTTATTAGTGCCAGTAAAAGGAAAAGAAATTAAAATTACTTTTGATGATTGGATTTTTATGCAAGACGAAAAAGTAGCAATTAATAGAGCAAAGATGACTAAATTTGGTATTAAGGTTGCAGAACTAACAGTTATGTTTTTTAAAGATTAATCTAAAGCTTTTGATATTTGGTTAATTTTCTTATCAATTTAAAATAAACACTATCAGGTAAAATTTTCAAAAATTTTAAAATTAATGTTAGTTCTTTAGGAAAATCTATTTCAAAACTAGATCCATTTATTAATCCATTATAAATCTTTTCAGCAGCAAACTCTGGAGTTTTTAAAAAAGGCATTTTAAATTGATTTTTGTCTGTCATTGGTGTCTTTATAAATCCTGGAGAAATCAAAGAAACTCTTACATTGTATCTTCCAAAATCAAAATAAAGACTTTCTGCTAAATTATTTAAAGCAGCTTTTGATGCTCCATATCCTGTAGAATTCGGCAAACCCCTATAGCCAGCAATAGAAGAAACTATTGATATATTTCCATTTTTTTTTTCTTTAAAATACATTTCAACTGCTTTAATGCAATTTAGAGTTCCAAAAAAATTTACCTCCATGACTTTTTTCATTTGGTCTATATCAATCTCTTTTTCTTTTTTTGGATCCCAAGTACCAGTAGAAAAAAAACATGTATCAATACTTTCAAATTTATTTTTAATTTTTTCAAAAATTTCCTCACAATTTTCTCTGCTAGTTACATCCAAAGGGAATGGAGAAATATTTTGATTAGACTCAGATAATTGATTTAATAAATCTTCTCTTCTAGCAGATGCGGCAACCTGCCATCCTTCATTAGCAAACTTTAAAGCTAAAGATTTTCCTATGCCGCTACTTGCTCCTGTAATCCATATAGTTTTCATAAATTTATAATATCTACTTTTAGTAGATATGTAATATTTATTATGAAACTAGATACGATTATAATATGCGACAAGATGTAAGTTAAAGAATCAATAAAACAAACTATACGAATAATATGTTTAGAATAATAATAACTTATGAAATCTCCTTTTTCATTTTTTGGAATATTTTATATTATTCTAATTCAGGAATAGAAAACTGGTTTGAAGAAAAAATACTAACCGCAATATTTGTTTTTTTATCTACAATGGCTCTTGGTTTTACAGTGGTTTATATTGTTTACATAAGTGCTAAATTATCAGGTTTAATTGATAAGATGAAAAAACTAAAAGATCCTAGAAAAACAATATAAAAATTATTTTCAATTCAAATTTTATGAAACAAGATATTGATGCTGTAATAGGTATGGCATGGTCTGATAAGATTTCATTCGAAGAAATTAAAAAAAAAACAGGCCTAAAGGAAAGTGAAGTTATTTCTATTATGAGAAAAAATTTAAAAAAAAATAGTTATGTGCTTTGGAGAAAAAGAGTAAGAGGGCGAATGGCAAAGCATAGAAAAAGAACTAGAAGCAAATTAAATAGATATGAATTTTAAGCCTTCAAGAACTTTTGCAGAAGAGTTAATGAACGAGTTTATCGAAAATAACCTTGTAAATTATTCAAAATTAAGAAATTTTGATTATGGACCAGACAAAAGATCTAATGTTTCATGTTTATCTCCATATGTAACACACGGCGTTATAAGCGAAGTTGAGTTAATAAAAAAATCATTAAATAAATATTCTTTTGTTAAAAATGAAAAATTTATTCAAGAAATTATGTGGAGAACTTTTTGGAAAGGATGGATAGAACTAAGGCCAGATGTTTGGACAGATTATTTGTTAGAATTAAATCAAATTAGAGACAAATATAAAAACGATCAAGATTATAAAAAAGCTGTTGAAGGAAGTACAGAAATTCAATGTTTTAACGAATGGGTTGGTGAGTTGAAAGAAAATAATTATTTACATAATCATGCTAGAATGTGGTTTGCTAGCATTTGGATATTTACTTTAGAATTGCCATGGCAATTAGGTGCAGAATTTTTTATGCAACATCTTTACGATGGAGATCCAGCATCAAATACACTGGGTTGGAGATGGGTAGCTGGAATACAAACTCAAGGAAAAAATTATTTAGCAAGTGAATGGAATATAAAAAAATTTACTGATAATAGATTTAAAAACATTAAACTAAAAGAAAATGCATCTCCAAAAAAAGTAGAAAAATTTTATCCTATTATAAAAAAAAATTTTATTAATCCAGATATTGAAGAAGGAAAAAATTTACTAGTCTTTGAAAATAGTTTATCTTTGGAGTTAAGCGAATTAATAAATAACAAATTTAATAAAATTAAATTAATTACTAATCAAAATCAAAACAGAAAAATTAAATTAAGTGAAAAAACAATGAATTTTAAGACTCAATTGTTTGAAGATCAAAAGAAAAGACTTAAAGATAAATCGATAGAATGTGAAATATTAGATGTTAGTGAAATTGAAGATATTGCCGATTCATATTTATTATATCCAACAGTAGGAGAAACACTAGATTACATAGATTCAAAAAAATTTAGTGAAGTTAAATTTTTATATAGAGAGCTTGATCAATTTTCTTGGCAGTATTGCAATAAAGGTTTTTTTAATTTCAAAAATTATATCCCAAAAATAATCCAAAAATTTAACTAGAGGCACATTTTTTTGAGCAATACTTTACGTTACTCCAATTAAGACGCCATTTTTTTCGCCACACAAAAGATCTCTTACAAATAGGACATATTTTTGAAGGCAAATTTTGTTTTTTCATTTTAGCTGATTTCTGTTTTTTAAAAATAGAAAGTATGCAACAAACTCATATGCGTAATGAAAAATTATAAAAAAAAATTTTATTGAAAATAATTTTGATAAAAATTTATATTTTGGAATTTTTGACCAAATAACAACAAAAGCTTTTGCGCCTGCAATAACTTTTCCATCGTCTATAACATGAAGTCTTCTTAATAATTCGTATTGATTCTTAGATGTAAGTTTTAACGCATCTTCATTATTTGTAATATCGATCCATTCTAGATTACTGTCAGAAACTTTTTTATAGTGGTTAATTTCTAATCTACATACACTGCATGAATTGTTAAAAAAAACTTTAATTGTCATAAGTATTTTTTTTAATAAAATTTTCTGCTTCAGATAAAATCAGCTTTTTTCTTTCAGGTTTCATTTTATCAAATATTCTTACCATCATTGAAAGTCTAGGATTTTTTTTGAAAAATGCTCTATTTCTATTTATGAACCTCCAATAAAGTCCATCCATAATATTACACCAACTTCCTTTTTTAAAATCCATCATTTTCATAAAATAACTCGATCCACAAATATATGGTTTTGTTGCAAAAATTCCTCCATCGCTAAACAAACCCATTCCATAAACGTTTGGAACCATCACCCAATCAGATGAGTCTACAAACATTTCCATAAACCATTTGTAAACAATTTTTGGTTTAAGTTCACACAAGTTCATTATATTTGACAGTATCATTAATCTTTCAATATGATGTGACCAACCATTATTCATTGCATTTCTAATTGCATAATCTAAAGGTGGTAAACCAGTTGTTCCATTGTACCAAGAGTTTTTCATTTTTCTATTTTGATTAAAAAAATTTTTATTTTCCATTTCTTCACTATACTTCTGGTAAATACCCCTCATAAATTCTCGCCATCCTATTATCTGTCTTAAATAGCCTTCTAGAGAATTAAGTCTTATTTTATTTTTTTTATGAAATTCCAAAGTATTTGAAATAATAAAATCAGGAGTTATTAACCCAAGATTGATATAAGGACTTAAAGCGCTATGAAATAAAATATTGTTATCCTGATTTACAGCATCTTCATAGTCACCAAAAAGGTTTAATTTCTGTTTTATAAAAAAATTAAAAATTTTAACTACATCATTAAATTCAGTTGCAAACCAAAAATTTTTTGTATCTCCTGGGTGGTTTTTGAAAATTTTTTCGACGATAGGTTTTAATATTTTAGTATGTTTAGTCTCAAGAATTTTAGGAAATTTTGGAATTGAAATATTTTTAGGAAGTTTTTTCCTATTATCTTCATCAAAACTCCATTTATTACCTTCAGGATCTCCATTTTTTTTTATTAAAATGTTAAGTTTTTTTCTTGTCCCTTTGTAAAAAGCTGCCATGAAAGGTTTTTTATTTGTTGATAAATAATCTTGAAATTCTTCTCTTGAATTTAAAAACATAGGAGATTGTATTTTATTCAATTTTAATTTGTTTTTTTTCGCAAAACTTTCAATTTTTTCTTCAAAAAATTTATCTTCAATCTCAAAGCTTGTTATTTCAGATATTTTCTTTGATTTTATTAATTTTTTGATTTTATCCAAGTAGCTTTTCTTGAAATCGATAGAATCGATTTTTGAATATTCTAATTTGAATTTATTTTTTTTTAATTTATCTGCATAAGATCTCATAGCAGATAAAAATAATAATATTTTTAATTTATGATGTTTTTCATAAGTGCATAATTCATAGTCTTCCGCCATAAATACTAGGTGGTCATTTTTGAAGCGGTTAATGTTTTTTAATGGAAATAATTGATTTCCAAGTATAAGTAACAATTTCATAATATAAAATTATATATGTCAGAAAAATATCTTATTGTCGGTGCGACAGGTTCTATCGGTTCAAATTTGGCTACTCAGATGCATGAGTCTGGAAAAGAAATCCATCTTGTTGGAAGGGATGAAAATCAAACAAAATCATTATCTGAAAAGCTTAATTCTGCCTATTCAATCGCAGATGTTTTAGAAGATGGTTTTGTAGATAAAATTAAAGCTAATATTGAAGATGTTAAAGGTATTGTTTACTGTGTAGGATCAATAGATTTGAAGCCACTAAAAATGGCTTCTGAAAGTGACTTTAATAAATGCATGAAGTTAAACTTATATTCGGCAATAGATTTAATAAAAGGATATCAAGACAGTTTAAAAAAAAACAACGGTTCTATAGTTTTATTTTCAACAGTTGCTGCACAAAGAGGCTTTACTAATCATTCAATTATAGCTTCCACAAAAGCTGCAGTTGAAGGATTAACTGTATCTCTAGCAGCAGAGTTTGCACCAAATATAAGAGTAAATTGTGTTGCTTTAAGTCTAACAAATTCAAAAATTGCACAACCACTATTAAAAAACACTGCTCTTGCACAAGGTATAGCAAAAGCTCATCCATTAAAAAGAATCGGGGAAGGAAAAGATGGAGCAGCTCTTGCAAAATTTCTAGTTACAGATGAAAGTTCTTGGGTAACCGGACAAGTAATTGCTGTTGATGGTGGAAGATCAAAACTTTCTTAAAAGTAAAAAATATTATATTATTACTAAATAATTATGGATGATGTTGTAATAGTTGGAGGAGGGATAATTGGAGCAGCAACAGCTTATTTTTTATCGAAAGAAGGTAGAAAAGTTAAAGTAATAGAGAGAGACCCAACTTACAAGTCAGCCTCATTTCCCTTATCGTTGGGTGGATTCAGAAGACAATTTTATCAAAAAGAAAATATTCTTTTAGGTAAATTTGCTAAAGATTTTATTTTTCAAATACCAGATTTGTTAAAAACAGAAAAAAATCCAAATCCAACTGCTAGTATGGTGCCTAATGGATATTTATTAATGTTTGGTAAAGATGATGCTGAAGAACAGTACAGAGCATTGAAAAACCACAAAGAGTGTGAAGCTGGCACAAAAAATATAAAAGGTTCTGAATTAAGTAAAATTTTTCCATATATCAATAATGAAGGTATAGAAACTGCAACATATACAGATAATAAAAGCGAGGGTTGGATTGATCCTTTTATGTTTCATAGTGCTCTTAAAAGTAAAGCAATAGAGCTAGGATCAGAATTTTTAAAAGGAGAAGTCAAAAGCTTATCCGAAATTAATGCAAAAACTATAGTATCAGCAGCTGGCTGTTGGACAAAAGAACTTTTAGATGACATTCCTGTAGTACCACAAAAACATACAGTTTTTAGAGTTAAATGTCCTAAGCATTATCCCGATATGCCATTAACTGGGGATTTAACTACAGGCGTCTATTGGAGACCAGAAGGTAAAGAATATTTAGCTGGATCACCTTTATCTTTATTTGATGCTGAAGATTTGGAACCAGCTTGGAATGATTTTGAAGAATTAGTATGGCCCGCTCTTGCAAAAAGAATACCCGCATTTGAAGAATTAAAACTAACTGGTGGTTGGGCAGGTTACTATGATTGTAATAAACTTGATAATAACGCTGTAGTTGGAAAACATCCAAAATATGAAAATGTTTACATGGCTTCCGGTTTTACTGGAAGAGGATTAATGCAAGCCCCAGGAATTGGTAGAGCTCTAACTGAACTTATTACAACAGGAAGTTATCAAACAATAGATATTAGTGTATTTGCCGTTGAAAGAGTTTTAAATAGCAACGCTAGACCTGAGCCTTACGTATTATAACTTTTCAGGAACCCCATATATTGCTTAATATCCTCTCTCTTTTGCAGGCTTTTTTATATTTTAGGTAATTTTCGAAATATTCTTGGTAATAATCTTGATGCTTATCTTCTGCTTTGTAAAAAACTTCAAATTTTTTGATATAAGTTACAACTTTCTTTTTAAATTTTTTTTCAAATTTTTTTACATCTCTTTCAATTAAATTTTTTTGTTTATCATTCTCATAAAATGCAACAGATCTATAGCTGTATCCTTTGTCACAGAATTGACCATATGCATCAAAAGGATCAATATTAATCCAAAAATTTTTTAATAAATCTTCATAAGATACTTTGTTCTTATCATAAATTATTTCAACAACCTCGAAATGACCAGTATCCCCATAGGTCACTTCCCTATATGTTGGGTTTGCAGTTATACCACCAGAATAACCTGAAATTACTTCTTCAACACCGTTGAGTTTTTCAAATGATTCTTCCATGCACCAAAAACAACCTCCAGCAAAATAGGCTTTTTCCATATTTTGAGACATTGTTACTTTGGTTGAAAAAAATAAAATTACAAAACTTAAAAATAAAAATTTCATTATAAAATAAAAATATTAAATCCCATTCTTATAGCAACAATAATCACTAATAGGGAAGTTATCAATGCAAGTATTTTTGTAGATAGCAATTTTAGATTTAATAAATTTCCTAATTGTCCTCCAATAAGGACCGCTAACAATAAGAAAAAATATTCTTTTATTTCAACTATACTTTGATCTTTAGTTAATTGACCAATTATTCCAAATATTGAATTTATTAATATAAACAATGAAACAGCAGTGGTTATATATTTAGGGTTTGCAGCTCTAAATAAATATAGAATAGGTCCCAAGAAAATACCACCTCCTATACCAACTACTCCTGAAACAAAACCTAAAATTATACCTATTAAAAGTGAAAAATAAATTGGTAAAGTTTTGTAGCTAGATGAATTATTTTCATAGGTCTTAAAGTTTATTAATAGTAAAATTCCTGCAATTCCTAATACAAAAAATAAAATAATCTCAAATAATTCTTTTTCAATTTGTATAGATCCTCCAATAAAAGCAAAAGGTATTGATCCAAATAAGTAAGGTAGAAGAAGTTTAAAATTTAAATTTCCTGCTCTTATATAATTAAATGAGTTGCCAGAAACTACAATTATATTGCAAGCTAAGGCAATAATGGGAAATATTGTGTAAGGAATTCCCCATAAAAGTAACAAAGCTAGATAAGTAGAACCTCCACCAAAGCCAACACTTGAGTAAATTAATGCAGTTACAAGAAAAAAAATTGATAATATAATCATAAAAAATAAATTATGAATGTAAATATAGCATTATTAACAGTTACTGACACAAGAACTTTAAAAACAGATAAATCAGGGAATTTACTTTCAAAAAAAATTAAAAAAGCAAAACATAATTTGATTGAAAGAAAAATTTGCAAAGATAATAAAAAAGATATTAAAAAAATTATCAAAATATGGTTAAAAAAGAAAAAAATAGACGTAATAATAACAACTGGTGGAACTGGATTAACTGGAAGAGATATCACACCAGAAGCTATAGATGAGATAGCTGATAAAAAAATACCAGGTTTTGGTGAAATTTTTAGATACGTTAGTTTGAAAACAGTGGGCACTTCTTCGATACAATCCAGAGCCTGTGCAGTATTAGCTAAGGGTAAATATATATTTGCATTGCCAGGTTCATCAGGTGGAGTCACAGATGCTTGGGATAAAATTTTAGTACATCAATTAAATATAAAGCATAAGCCTTGTAATTTTGTAGAATTATTTCCAAGACTTAAAGAAAAATAAAATTATTTATTTTCTCTAGTTGCGATAAATACGCCAAATGAGGCAATTAAAAATCCAAAAATATCATAGGTGCTTAGAGATTCATTCAAGAATAACCAAGCCATAGCAGCTGATGTTGCTGGAATTAAAAAAAATATAGTCACAGTTTTACTAGCAGAATTATTTTTTATTAAATACATAAGTATAGTGAATGCTCCGAAAGATACTAAAATAATTTGATGACTCATAGCAATTATAAAAGTTGTTGAAAAATTTATATATGGATCTACAAATACAATTATTAAAATTAAGTGAAATAAACATCCCCCTATAGCTTGATACATATTGCTAACCGACAATGGTAAATTATTGCTTAGTTTTTTTTGCCAGAGAGTTGAAGCGGTGATTGCAATTAGTGCTACAATAGATGCCAAAATTCCTATTATAGGCAATGTATTTCCAACATCATATCCTAAAACTAAACATGCTCCAAAAAATCCTAAAATAACACCAATCCATTGTTTCCATGTAACTTTTTCATTAAGTATTGGACCAGCTAGAGCATTTGTTAATATAGGTTGAAGTGTTACAATCAAAGCTGCAATACCTGTAGGCAAACCTTTTGAAACTGAAAAAAAAACACCACCTAAATAAAGACCATGAAATAGTATTCCACTTAATAAGGATTGTATAATATAATTTTTTTTATCAAGGATAACTTTTTTTGTAAAAATCGAATAAATAAAAAAACCTATAGCAACAAAAAAAAATCTAAAACACAATGCAGAGAAAGGCTCACTATTATCTACAATTGGTTTAGTTGTTATAAAAGCTGAAGACCAAAGTAAAATAAAAACAAAAGGAAATAATCTTATCATTTAAAGAAAAATATTTATTTTTGATATTTTTCTTTCCACTCAGAGTAGGGCATCCCATAAACATGTTCTCTAGCACTTGGATCTGAAAGTTCTATACCTTTTTTTTCTGCTTCTTCTCTGTACCATTTTGACAAACAGTTTCTACAAAAGCCAGCAAGATTCATTAGGTCTATGTTTTGAACATCTTTTCTATCTCTTAAATGATTTAATAATCTCTCAAATGCAGCAGATTGTAATTCTTTTTTTGTATTTTCATCCATATTTTTTTGTATTTTTTATTTGATCTTTTTAAATCTTATCAAATAAATTTGGAAAAACAAAAATAACTATGCAATAAATTTATAAAATGAAAAAGGTACTAGATGAAAAGATTTTAGAGGAAGCAAATTCATGGATAAAATCTAATTATAAGGTTGCTTTAGTTACTGTGATAAAAACTTGGGGATCATCACCTCGTCAAGTTGGCAGCAAAATGATTATTAATGAAAATGGTGATTTTTCAGGATCTGTATCAGGAGGATGTGTAGAATCTTCTGTAATAGAAGAGTCATTGCTATTAATAAAAGAAAATAGGCAATTTAAGAAGATTGAATTAAAAGTTTCAGATGAAAATGCATGGGAATTAGGTCTTGCTTGTGGGGGAGAAATTACAATTTTTCTTGAAAGAATAAATTAAATGAAGAAACATTTACTAGAACAAATTTTAGATAAAAAAAATCGCAAAGAAGAATTTGCAATTATAACTAATATTTCAACTGGTGACAGTTTCATATTTGAAAAGAATAAAACTTTAGATGCAAATTTTGAAAAATATTCAGATGTAATAAATGATTATTTTGAAAATAAAAAAAATGGGATGATTGAAAATACAGATATTTTTATAGATACATATTTAAGACCAACAAAAGTAATTATAATAGGTGCGGTACACATAACTCAATATTTAGTTGAATTTGCTAAAAGTTTGAATTTTGAAATATTTATAATTGACCCAAGAGGTTATTATACATCAGATAAAAGATTTCCAGATATTAATATTATCAATAAGTGGCCATTAGAAGCATTTGAAGATTTAAAGACCGACTCATGTTCAGCTTTAATTGCTTTAACTCACGATCCAAAAATAGACGATCCAGCTTTAAAGCATGCTTTAAAGAATAAATTTTTTTATATCGGAGCTCTTGGAAGTAAGACAACTCATTTAAATAGGTGTAAAAGATTAAAAGAAGCTGGATTTAAAGAAGAAGAAATCAATTCAATACATGGTCCAATAGGTATAAAACTTGGAGGAAAATCTGCTCCAGAAATCGCTCTTTCAATTATTGCACAATTAGTATCAGAAACTTATAAATCATAATTGAATACTAACACCTTTTAACCATTCGCTTTCTTCATTAGGATAATGTTCTTTTTTCCATATAGGTGTTCTTTTTTTTATTTCTTCAATAATAAATCTAGATAAATTATAAGCTTCATTACGATGTTTGCATCCGACGCCGATAATTATACTTTTTTCTTTGATGGAAACATAACCTTTTACATGCTCAATAAAGACAGCTTTATCTTTTATCTTTAGTTTTAGTTCAGCATCTTTATAAATTTCTTCAAAGCTTTTGATAACC
>QCJD01000011.1 GCA_003216255.1 Pelagibacteraceae bacterium AG-404-N13 | reverse complement strand
TGGGTATGGCTTATGAATTAAAAGATGGAAATTTAACAAATTTAAAATGTGATACTGAAACTAAATCAGGTTCAATTAAATTTGTAAGTTACTCAAATAAAATAAAACCTGAAATTGAAAAAATTCACAATGAGATTGGGGTTAAAGAATTTATTAGAATGAAAAGTTCATTAAAATTTTGCGTAGTGGCATCTGGTGAGTTTGATGGTTATGTAGCTGAAGCAAGAGCTTGCGAATGGGATATTGCTGCAGGTCATGCTATTCTTCAAGATGCTGGTGGAACTATAACAGATTTTAATGGTGATGAGATATTGTATGGAAAAGAAAAATTTAAAAATCCAAGTATAATTTTAAAAAGAAGCAAAAATCTTTAATGAGCGAACAAGTAAGAATAATTTTAATTATAATAGTTTCAGTATCAATATTTGGTTTATTAGTATTTGTTTTTGTAAAAAATTATATAAGAAACAAAATCCAATATTATCTTGAAAAAAACCAAAAAAACAAAAAAGAAAACTAAAGAAGATTTATAATTTTTAAATATTCTTCCTTTTCAAGTTCCATAACTCTTCTTGAAACTTCAAAATCAAAACCCGCTCTCGCTAAAACACCAATATCTTTTTTATAAAAAAGCCCTCTATTTGCCTCGTCTCTGTTTGGGCCAATTCTTTTCTTTTTACATATTTTTATTGCAGAAAAAAAGTCTTGGTCTTCGTTATTTATTTTAATTAGATCAATTGTATTTTTAATATATTTTTCACCTATACCTTTGTTAATCAAATAATTTCTAATTTTATTTATTGATGAACCTCTTTGAATAAGACTTTTAGCTTTGGATTCTGAATAAAACTTATCATTTATAAATTTCGATTTTTCTAGATCTTCAGTAACTATATCAATTAAATCACTAATATTACTTTTTTTAACACTAGGATTTTTAGATTTAAGGTATTTTTTCAATAAATATGTTTTTAACTGTTGTTTAGAAGGAGCAAATTTTTCGATGTAATTAAACGCAAAATTACGCATCTCTTCAACGGTTACCTCTAAAGTTTTTTTTTTATTTTTTATAGGAATCATCGATACTTTTAATATAATACAAATTATTATGTTTGGGCAAATTTCAGCATTTTTTACAATAGAAACAATTTATTTATGGTTAAACTTTGGTGTTTTGCCCTTTTGGTTCATATTAATCTTTTTTCCTCAGTCAAGAATTAGTGGACTGCTGGTTACATCAATTGTTCCATTTGTAATTTTAGGATCTACATATATTTATTTGATTTATTACTTTTTTAATGAAGGTTATGACTTTCTTCAAAATTTTGAATTATATCTGGGTATATATAATTTGGCTAATTTATTTGAAAATGAAGCTTTTTTAATTCTATTTTGGACACACTTTTTAGCCATCAATTTATTTTGTGCTACATGGATTGTAAGAGATAGTCAAAAATATTTAATCTCAAAATATTTTAACTTTATACCTTTGGTTATTACTTATTTTGTTGGACCAGTGGGTATTATTTTATATTGGGTAATTAGAATTTTCTTTGCGAAGAAAATTAGCCTTTTTGATTAAAAAATTATTTAATTACCTTAAAACCTGAGTTCGACATACTTCCAAATCCACCTTCAACATGAGAAACTTTATTGAAACCCATTTCTTTTAAAGTTTTCACTGCTAAAGCTGATCTGCCACCAGCTGCGCAAAATAAAACCAATTCTTTATTTAAATCCAGATTATTATTTTGAACATAAGCACTATCAGGATGTATTGAGAACTCTAATAATCCTCTTGAAATATGAAAAGAATTTTCAATTCTACCTAAATTTTGTAGTTCAATTGCATCTCTAATATCAATTAAGTTACACTTATTCTCTTTAGAAAGTTCTAAAGCTTCCGATGGAGAGATGGTTTTTACTTCAGAAAGAGCATCTGCGACTAAAGTTTGCGGTGATTTAATTGTCATAAATGTTTATTACACTAAAAATAAATTATTACTATAATAAATATGAAAAAAAAATTAAAATTTATAAAAGCACAAAACTTTAAAATACCTTCTACAGACGGTAAAATATTTGAATTAAACAAAATAAAAAACAAATATATTGTGATCTATTTTTATCCTAAGGACGATACCCCTGGATGCACAATAGAAACTAATGATTTTAATTCTTTATTACCAAAATTTAAAAAATTAGACTGCTTGGTAATTGGGATATCTAAAGATAATATTGAAAGTCATCTGAAGTTTAAAAAAAAATATAATATTAAATTTGATCTTTTGGCTGACGAAAAAAAGGAGGCAATAAAAGGTTACAAAACTTGGGGTAAAAAAAAGTTTATGGGAAGAGAATTTATGGGTTTAATACGAAGCACTTTCGTAATTAAAGATCAAAAAATCATTAAAGAATGGAGATCTGTTAAAGTAAAAGATCACGCTTTAGAAGTCCTAGATTTCATTAAAAATGACTAATTTAAGAGACCTTTCGACCGATCACAGGAGCGGAGGTTCAAAAGGTCCCTTTAAAAATGAAGGGCCCTATAAATAGGACCCATCATACTTACCTGTTCTTTAATTGCTAACTATTAGAGAGACTAATTGTCGAACAAGTAAATTCTTTAATCTCTTATAGCGTATGCAATCACACCTGTTTCACTAACGTCAGTACCTTTTAGTTCAGCCTCTTTACTTAATCTAATACCCATAGTATTTTTCATTAATATCCAAACTATAAAAGCTACGACAAAAACAAATACATTTATGGAAATAACACCTAGTAACTGAGTTCCAAAATTTGCGCCTGAGTTGGTAATAGGTACTGCTAATGTTCCCCATATACCAGCAAATAAGTGTGCCGGAATAGCTCCTACCACATCATCAACTTTAAAGTGAAATAAAAGTTTAGTTCCAAATATTACTATTATTCCTCCGACTGCACCAATTAAAATAGCAGCTATTGGAGTTGGCATTAAAGGTTCAGCTGTTATTGCAACTAATCCACCTATTGCACCATTTAACATTTGGATCACATCAGTTTTACCATACATCAATCTAGTTACTATAGCGCAAGCCATTACTCCTCCACATGCCGCTAGATTAGTGTTGATAAATATTTTTGATACGGCAATTGCATCATCTGCTGTTCCCATAGCAAGTTGAGATCCGCCATTAAATCCAAACCAACCTAACCATAAAATAAATACCCCTATTGTAACTAGTGGTATAGAAGATGCTGCAAATGGTTTAACTGGAGCTGGAGCACCTGCTTTTGCGAATCTCCCAATTCTTGGACCTAATAAAATTGCTCCTGCTAAAGCAGCTGCACCACCTGTTGAGTGAACAAGTGTTGATCCAGCAAAATCAGAAAATCCTCTGACAGCTAACCAGCCACCTCCCCATTGCCAACCCATTACGATTGGGTAAATGATGCCTGACAATAATGCTGCAAATAAGAAGAACGGCCACAACTTAATTCTTTCAGCTAAAGTTCCTGAAACAATAGATACTGTGGTTGCACAAAATACCATTTGAAAATACCAGTCAGAACCATCAGAATATCCTGTTTCAATTTTGCTTCCATCTGACCAAGGAATGAATTTACCTATAAATCCTCCTTCAGGTATTCCGTAGGCAAGATTATAGCCGAATAACCAGAACATAATTCCTGCTATTGAAAATAATCCAATATTTTTTGCACAGATTACAGATACACTTTTAGAAGTAACCATCCCAGACTCAAGCATGGCAAATCCTGCAGCCATAAACATAACTAAAAATCCACAAACTAAAAATAAAAATGTATTAAATATAAACCCAACTTCTGCTGACACAGTTGTCTCTGCACTTGCAACACTGGTCATGTTGAGTAAAAAAAATAAACTAACCAAAGGGCCAATAAATTTTTTTAAATTTTTAATCATAAAACTCCTTTTGTTAAAAGTGTTCTTATAATTTTAAAAAAAGTAATTAGTAACGAATGTTAAGAAAAATAGGTATGCAGTTCTTGCATATAGTAACAGCCTTTGTTAATTTTTAAAAAAACTAACAAAGGCTGTTGAAAAAGTTTACTTATTGAATACTTCTTTAAGCGCTTTAGCAGGTAAAAATTTTACCTTTTGAGATGCAGCGATTTGGATTTGTTCTCCTGTTCTAGGATTTCGTCCAATTCGGGCTTTTCTTTTAGCTACTTTATAAGTACCAAAACCAGCAATTTTTACTGAGTCATCATTTTTTAATGCATCCAGTATAGTGTTGGTAATTGTATCAAAAGTACGCTCAGCGTCAGCTTTACTTTGGTTTAAAGAACCAGCCAATTTAGCGACTAATTGTTTCTTGTTCATTTTAGCTCCGGTTTTAAAGGTTTATGAATGCATACTTAACAAAATCGTTGATATTTCAAGCTTTTTTTTAGTATGTATAAAAAAAAAAATAACAACATATAGTATTAAAAAAGTGTTTATTTATAAGGTTTTTTTAATGTCAAAAAACCTTTAAAATAAGCCCAAATCTTTAAGATCATTGAAAGTAGCAAAAAACATTAAAGATAGTAATAAAAACATTCCGATTCGAAAAAAACCTTCTTGAGTTTTTTGACTTAGAGGACGACCAAGTATCTTTTCAAATGCATAAAACATTAAATGTCCTCCATCTAGCAGTGGTATTGGAAAAAGATTAATTAAACCTAAACTAATAGAAATGTATGCCATCATACTAATAAATGGGATAATGCCAAACTCAGCAACTTGACCAGATATTTTTGCGATCCTTATAGGACCACCCAATTGAGATGAGTCTCCAGCGCCTGTTAACATTGAACCTAGATATTTCAATGAAGATGTTGTTACAAAATAAACTTCATTTAAGGAATGTACTAAAGCTTTTACTGGTCCTAATTTAATATGTTTAATTTCGTTATTATAAGGACTTAACATTATACCAATCATCCTTTTATTTATTTTATTACCAAGATTATCTTCGCTTTCGACTAAATTTGGTTTAACTTTTAATAAAATTTCTTTCTCATATCTTGAAACTTTAAAATCAATAAATTCAGAAGTTGACATTGCAATTAGCTTTGAAACATCAAGAATACTCTCTACTTTAATATTATCGATTTCTACAATAACATCATTTTTTTTCATGCCTGCTATCTCTGCAGGACTATCTTTTTGAACTTCATCTATGATTGCAGGAGTAAAATCTTTACCCACAAACATATAAATAAATAAAAATATAAATAGAGCTAAAATAAAGTTAGCAACAGGTCCTCCTGCAACAATTAAAGCTCTTTGATACAGAGGTTTTGTTACAAATAATTTGTCTTGATCTTCTTTATTATACTTTTTTAATAATTCTTCTTGATCTGCTTCAGAAAATACATTTCTGTCACCAAAAAATTTTACATAACCACCAAGAGGTATCCAGCATATTTTCCATCTGGTCCCAGATTTATCATTCCAACCAAATAATTCTTTACCAAATCCAATAGAAAAATCTGTTACACCTACACCATATCTTCTTGCAAAATAATAGTGTCCGTATTCATGAATAAACACAACAACAAGTATTAGAACCATAAATGGAATTATAAATGAAAGCATTATCTATTTTAACCTAATTTAATTTTATACTCAATGTTCTAAATATTTAATTTGTCTTTAATATTATAAAATAAAACAGCTAATCTAAAATAAAAAATTCTTAATTTAGGAAAAATAAACTTTTTTGGTAAACCTTTGTATATTTTTGAAATATTAAGATTTTTACTATTAGAAGAAAAAACTAATTTTGACAGCTGGTTACCGGTCCAGGGAGCTGAGCTTACGCCAACTCCATGATATCCAAATCCGTAATATATTTCTTCATTTTCAATTTTGCCAATTGATGGGGTTAATTTCTGTGACATTGCAATTAATCCTCTCCAATTATAATCAATGGAAATACTCGCCCAATCTGGAAAAATATTCTTAAAAAATTTTTCCATAATTTTCGCCCTATCTAAATTTGATTGATCGCTACCAATATAATCCCCTCTAGTGCCAAACAAAATTCTATTGTCAGGTAACTTACGATAATAGTATAAAAGATTTTTTGTATTTACTATTGGTGAAAATGTTTTAAAATTATGCAAATCAATTTCTTTATCTGTTAATTTTCGTGTTACAATAATATTTGAAATCACTGGTAAAATTCTTGAATTCAATTGAGGTACTAAACCTTCCTGATAAAAACCATTTGTGGCAACAACAACTTTTTTTGCTTTAACTGATCCTTCTTTTGATTTTAATGTGTAATATCCATTATTTTTATTAATTTTATCAACTAATGTATGTTCAAATATCTTTAATTTTTTTGATAATGCATATTTTGCAATTCCATTCACAAACTTTAAAGGATTAATTGCAAATCCTGGTTTATATGACAAAGCTCCAAATTGTTCATTCCCCCCATGACCAAATTTATTAAACTCTTCTTTTGAATAGATTTTTGTTTCTATGCCAAATTCACTTTTATAAACTTCTGCTTGTTCTTTGATTTGCTTAAATTTATTTGGGTGATGGGCTACAATAAAATTAGACTCTCCAGTTACATCACAATCAATATTGTAATTAGATATTATATCTTTTGTATATTTTGATCCTTCTACAGCATTTCTGAAGAATCTTTTAGTTTCTTCTTTTCCATAAATTTTTTGTAATTTTTTAAAGGATGTCTTAATTGGTGGAAAAGAACAAAAACCCCCATTACGAGATGATGCTCCCCATCCAATTTTTCCAGCTTCAATTAAAATTACATCAAGATTGTAATTTTCAATTAAATTTATTGCACATAATAAACCAGTATAGCCTCCTCCAACTACAACTATTTCGCAGTTAATATTTTTTGTTAATTTTTCTAAATTTAATTTTTCATTTGACGTTTCTTCCCAATAACTTTTTACTGGAGTATTAAATTTATAAATATCAGAATGATAAAGATTTTTCATTTTTCATTTTTTTGCTCTTTTCAACAATAACTAATCTTTTAAAAATAGTCTTTCATTTAGTTATTTTAATTTCCATGTAAAAATAGGAACAAATGTTGCAAAAATAAATGAGCAAAATAAGAGTGATTGCGATAAAAAAGATGGAAAGAAATCTAAAGGAAAAATTATTCCAATTAAAATAGATTTTGAAAAATCTGGACTTGGAAAAAACAATATACCAGCTGCAAGACCAGTAATAATTGAAATGTAAGAGTTTTTTTCATTTAAAGATTTTGAATAAAAACTAAAAAATATAGTTAATACAGCTGCACAACATAATAAGTCTGCTAGTAAAAATAAATATAATATACTTAATCCTTGGGATGCTAAGAAAAAAGAAATTAACGATAATAAAATAATTATTTGTTTAGATAGATTTAAATAATCTCCCCTTAATTTAATAACTTTATTTCCATCAACAACTATTAAGCTTGAAATTGCATTTATCAATGTATCAATACTGCTAATAGTTAAAGATATGGCTAATACTATTATTATAATAGATAAATGAATAGTTTGCTCTTTTAGCAATAAGAAAAAAAATGCAAGATCTGGATTAACACTACTATTTTGAGAAACCGCAACTAATCCACTAAAACCCATTAAAAATACAATTGGAATAATAATTAAAAAAGAAAATATTAAACTCTTTTTTAAAACATTGTTACTTTTTGCTGCATAAACTCTTTGCCAGTTTCCTTGATGAAACAGATTAGTTGCAGCAACTGCTATAAAAAAAGTCAATCCAGCAGTAAAATTTGGCAAATAATTTGAACTTAATAAATTTGATTTATTAGTTTGAATAAATTCAATATTAAAATCATTTGAATTGTATGAAATTAAGAAAGAAAAGCCTATGATTAATAGTAAAATTAATACGATAAATTGTATATTATCTGTAAAAATTGAGGCTCTTAATCCACCATATAAAGTATAAGAAATAGAGCAAATTATTACAATTAATGCCGTAATCCACAAATCTGTTCCAGAGATATAATTAATTAAAATTGATACAGCTGTCACTTCTGCAATCAAAAATATAGTCATATAAAAAGTAGACAAAAACAATATTAGTTTAAATAAATTAGTACCAAGTCTAATTCTGATAACCTCAATTAAGGTTTTTCCTTTGGGATAATATGTTCTAATTTTTTTTCCTAAATAGATTAAAATAAACAATGGAAATGCAGTACCTAGAGCATAACCAATTACAGCACCAATACCTCCCCAAGTAGCTGCGGATGCTGGACCAAATAATATCCAAGATCCCAATGCTGAGGCCACCAAACTTGTGGTTAATGAAAATGTTCCAACAGATCTGTTTGCAACTAAATAATTATTAATACCCTTATGTTTTTTAGAATAAAAAATTCCTACAAATAAAAAGATGCCACTTATAATTAAAACTAATATAATTGCAGATGATTGACTTATTAGGTTTATTTGATCCATTCTCCCTTTCTGAATTACCGGACAGGTTCATTGGGTTATTCTCAGCCTAAATTGGCACCCCATGTGTCACTATAAAGTATTTTTTTATTTTTTAAAAGCTTATAAACTTGTGATTAATATATGAAAAAATTATTTATTTTTATTTTCTGTTTATTTGCATTTGGTGCCAATGCAACGGAAAAGAAAACAACTTTTGATAAAGAATTATTTAATAAAGCTCAGTCTGAAGGTAAAATTGTAGTGGTAAGCTCTTGGATAAAGTATTGTTCATCATGCGCAAATCAAATGAAAATTTTACAAAAAGCAAAAAAAGAAGGTAAATTATCAGATATCAAATTTGAAAATATTGAGTACTTTTCATTTGATGTAACAAATAATGAGATCGCTAATTTATTTGATGTACAATATCAAACTACACTTTTAATTTTTAAAGGTGATCAAGAAGTTTATAGAAGTATAGGTGAAACAACAGAAGAATTGATTTATGAAGCCTTAAAAATTTCAATTTAAAAATAAATTAAAATATTTATTTAATTTAATAGTTGTTTAGCGTCAAAGTAAGTATGCCCAAAAGCATCTGCTACAGCTTTATATGTAACTTGTCCTTTATAAACATTTAAACCTGCTAAAAAATTAGAATCATTTTTTAAAGTTTTGTTATAACCATCATTTGCTAATTTAGTTAAAAACGGTAGTGTCGCATTATTTAAAGCAATTGTAGAAGTCCTTGGAACACCTCCAGGCATATTAGCAACGCAATAATGTACAACATCATCCACAATAAAAGTTGGTTCTGCATGTGTAGTTGGTTTGCTTGTTTCTACACAACCGCCTTGATCAATTGCAACATCTACAATAACTGATCCGCGTTTCATGTTTTTTATCATTTTTTTTGTAATTAACTTTGGTGCTTCAGCCCCAGGTATTAAAACACCTCCAACTAACAAATCACAGTTTGAAACCAATTTTTCTAAGTCAACTTTGTTACTTAACTGAGGAGTAATTTTATCTCCAAAAATTTCACTTAATTGATTAAGTCTAGCTTCTGATTTATCTACAATATGTACATTAGCCTTCATTCCAGTAGCAATAATTGCTGCATTTTCGCCAACAACACCTCCACCAAGAATTACTACTTCAGCTGGCTCACCTCCTGGCGCTCCACCCAACAAAACACCTCTACCTTTTTGGTTTTTTTCTAAACAATGAGCTCCCGCTTGAACAGACATTCTTCCTGCAACCGCACTCATTGGAGCTAATAGAGGAAGTCTTCCATTTTTATCCGTTACAGTTTCATATGCAATACATACAGATTTAGAATTTATTAATCCTTGGGTTAATTCTTTTGCAGCTGCTAAATGAAGATAAGTAAAGATTATTTGATTTTCTCTAATCATTTTTACTTCATTGGATAAAGGTTCTTTTACTTTAACAATTATTTCTGCATCATTAAAAATGTCTTCTGCTTTATCAACAATTTTAGCACCTACAATTTTATATTGATCATTATCAAAACCAGCTTCATATCCGCCATTATTTTCAATTAAAACTTCGTGACCATGTGATGTTAAAGTTTTTACACTTTCAGGTGTTAATCCAATTCTATTTTCTTGCGGTTTTATTTCCCGTGGGACACCGATTTTCATTAGATTAAATTAGTTTTTTTTACTTTTAGAATAGTTAGAAATTCCAGTTCTAAGTTTTTCAATAATTTCATCTATATGTTTTTTTTCACATATAAACATCGGAGCGATAATTAAACAATCTCCTGTAGCTTTAAAATTTACTCCAGCCTCATAACAATGTTTAAAGCAAGTAAATCCTGCTGCTCCAGGTTTTTTGTCCATTTTCATATCTATTCCACCCATCATTCCATATCCTCTTATATTTTCAACAGCGTCTAAATCTTTTAAAGACATCAAACCTTCTTGAAAATATGGTGACATTTCTTTAGCCCTTTTAAATATATCTTCTTTTTCAAATATATCTTGAACAGCTAATCCTGCTGCAACTGAAATAGGAATTCCTGAATATGTATAACCATGAAATAATTCAATAACACCTTGTGGAGCATTGTCGACTACTGCATCATAAATTTCTTCTTTACAAGCAACTGCACCTAATGGAACAATTCCATTTGTTGTAGCTTTAGCCATAGTAATTAAATCTGGGGTAACTCCAAATTCTTGTGACCCGAAAGGTGAGCCTGTTCTTCCCCATCCAGTAATAACTTCATCAAAGATTAGTAATATTCCATGTTTGTCACAAATTTCTCTTAACCTTTGCAAGTATCCTTTCGGTGGAACTAATGTTCCTGTTGAACCTGCAATTGGTTCTACAATACATGCTGCTATATTTTCTGCACCGAAGTTTGTACAAATTCTTTCAAGGTCATTTGCAATCTCTGCACCAGTTTCTGGTTGTCCTGAAACAAACTTATGTTCAGGTAAATGAGTATGCCTCATATGAACTACACCCGGCATTAAAACACTTGCAAATGTTTTAACATTATTAATCATCCCTCCTACTGAAGTAGCTCCAATATTCATACCATGGTAAGCTCTTTCTCTTCCAACAAATCTGAATCTATGACCTTGTCCTCTAGCTTTATGATAAGCTATTGAAATTTTTATTGCTGTCTCAACTGCAGTAGATCCACAAATTGTATAAAAAATTCTATTTAAGTTTCCAGGCGTATGTTTTGCAATTTTTGTTGCAAGCTCAAAAGATCCACCAAAACCTTGTTGAAATGGTTGGGCATAGTCTAACTTTCTTAATTGATTTGTTACTGCATTTATTATCTCTTCTCTTCCATGGCCTAATGGATTGCAAAATAGTCCTGAACTAGCATCTATTTGGGTTTGTCCTTGGTGATTTTTTAGATAGACACCTTTTGCTTCTGTAATCAATCTTGGATTAGCTTTAAAATCTCTATTGGATGAAAAAGGCATCCAATGTTCATTGAGTGAATTTGGTATTTCTGGTTTTTCAGAACTCATATTTTTTTTATTTTACATTTACAATTTCTTCTAAACTAGTTTTTTTTAATTAAACAGCAAATAAATTAAACAATAAAAAATATACAACTTCAGATTGTTATTTGTCTATTCTTCAATAAACAATGGTTAATTCTTAGTTTACTTAACCTGTGGAATACACTTTAATGCTTAACGTAAATTAAATTTAATTAACAGGAGATAAAATGAAAAAAATAATAAGTTTTATTCTTGGAAGTTTATTTGCTCTTAACTTGTCAATAACTGCAGCTAATGCTGCTGCTAGTGAAGTTAGAGTCGCTTTCTTCCTAGAATGGCCAACTCCAAACCAAGAAGATAAAGTGAAAGGCACATACGAAAAAGCATTAGGTGTACCAGTAAAATGGACAAACTTCACTAATGGTGGAGCTATGACTGATGCTATGTTGGCTGGAGATATAGATATTTCGTACTCGCAAGGTTTAGTACCTTTTATCAATGCAGTAAAATCTAACGCACCATTAAAACTTGTCGATATTGCAATGGAATATGGAATGGGTGGAACTACATGTGTAACTTCAAATGCGTCTGGAATAACAAAAGCAAATGCATCTGAATTAGAAGGAAAGAAAGTTGCAGTTCCTTTAGGAACAATGGCTGAGTATGTTTTTGATGAAAGTATGAAAGTTGTTGGAGCTGACAGAAGTAAAATGGATGTTATTCAAATGGATCCTGAAGAAGGAGCAGCTGCATTAGTAAGTGGTGACGTTGTTATGGCTTGTCTATTTGGTGGTAACTCTATCAAAGCAGCAACTGCAGTTGGATCAAGACTTTTGACTGTTCAAGAAGCAAGAGATGCTGGTATCTTGGGTATAGATATTACATCTGTTACAGATAAATTCATGAAAGAAAATCCAGGAATGTTAAGAACTTTCATCGAAGTAACTCATGAAGCAAATGCTAGATATATGGCAGGTAAATCTGACCTAAACGTAATAGCTAAAGATGCTGAAATGAAGTTAGCAGATATGAAAGAAACTATTGGTGGATTTAAATTTCTAACTCCAGCAGAAACTAAAAAATCTATGGAGAGCGGTAATCTTGATGGTTTCCTTAAAGGTATGGGAACGCCTGGCGGAGCTGTAGATACTAGTTTCTTACCTCTATAATTTATAGAGAAAGAAAAATTTAATAGGCGCCAATTTTAATAATTGGTGCCTATTTTTTTACAAAAAATTCTAATGTATAGTCGATCTTATGAGTGATCTAATTTCTCAAAATCTTAATATGATTTTTAAAACTCCAAAAGGAGAGACTGTTCATGCATTAAAAGATGTAAGTTTTACTTTAAAAAAAGGTGAATTGCTTACTGTACTTGGGCCATCTGGTTGCGGAAAAACAACATTGTTAAATATTACAGCGGGATTTTTAAGACCTACATCTGGAAAAATTACACTTAACGAAAAAGAAATTGATGGTCCTGGTCTTGAAAGAGGAATGGTATTTCAACAAGGTGCATTGTTTGAATGGTTAACAGTTGCTGAAAATGTCAACTTTGGACTTAGAATGAAAAAAGAAGACCCTGTAGTAACAGATAAAAAAGTTGAAGAATGGTTGGATATAGTTGGGCTAAAAGGTTTTGGCAATACTCCTACTTATCAATTGTCAGGTGGTATGCAACAAAGAGTGGCGCTTGCAAGATGTTTGATTAATGATCCAGATTTAATTTTAATGGATGAACCTCTGGGTGCATTGGATGCATTAACTAGAGAAAAAATGCAGTCTTTAGTTTTAAAAATTTGGAAAGAAACTGGAAAAACAATCATCTTAATTACACACTCGGTTGAGGAAGCATTATTACTTGGTGAAAGATTGTATGTGATGGCTCCAAGACCAGGCAGAATTCATAAAGAATATAAACTTCCTTTTGCAGAAATGGGGTTAAAAGAAGACTTAAGAGAAATTAAAAAAAATAAAGAATTTTCATCAACAAGAGAAGAGATCTTATCTATGATTTGGAACATGGAAGAAGAAATTATGGGTAAAGAAAATTAAATGTTAACACAATTTTTAACTATAATAATTTTTATAGCCATTATTGGGTGTATTCTTTATGGAAGAAGATTAATCAAAACAGAAAAGGTTGATGCAGTTTTTGGTAATCCGGAAAGAGCTAAAGGTGGTACACATTGGGTAATTGTTGGAAGTAGCGCAATCTTATTGCTCTGGCTTTATTATTCTTGGGATATTGCAAAAGGTTTTTATCCAAAATCAGCAAATGAATTGTGCCAAGTGGCCAAAGTAAACGAGTCTTTATTGGGGTTAAAATATCAATTTCCTATTGAGGAGAGAGAATTCAAAAGTACTTCGATAATTAAAATCGAAAATAAAAATCTTCAAAAAATTACTTTTGAAATACAAAATTCTCTAGAATTAAGTGATAAACAAAAAGATACTTTGGTTGGATATATAGATCAAACCAAACAATTAATTCCATTACTTACAAACAAAAACTTAATGGAAAAGGATACTAAAACTAAAATTAAAGAAATGACTGAAGAAATTAAACTTCTTAGTTTTAATTTTAAAAAAAAAGATTATCCATTTGAAACGGCAGAACAAAAAATTGAAAGACAGAAAGCTATTTCAGAACAAGGTAGTTGGGGTATTATAACAGTTAGAACAGGAACTGGATCTATAGAAAATACTATAGAAGTTCCATTAGTACCAGAGACTGATCGAGGGCTAAAATTTAATGCTGCTGCATTAGAATTAAAAGTTATCAGTGATAAATTTTTTAAATTAAGAAATCATAATTCTTATTTTAAAACTGCAATTAAAGAACTAAAAAACGAGATAAAAATATATAGAAATAGTTTAAATGATACACAAGAAATAGCCTCTACTTACGCAAAAGATATTGTTAAAATCGCAAGAAGAATTGAATACGGTAGTATTTATCCTCCTGATGCATTAGATGAAATGAAAAATGCAATTATTGAGTTTGATAATGTGCAAAAAGACCAACAAGGTGGTCTAAGATTAGTTGATATTCTTTTATTTCCAGCTGGTACAATTGTTGCAAGCGGGCCGAGTTGTTCAGAACAAGGTTCAGGAAGATGGCTTCCAAAACCATCTGATACATTTAATAAATTTATTTTAATGTCAAAACCAAGTGTTGGTTACAAAAATATCCCTCTTCTTTGGATTGATATGATGGACGTTAGCTCAATTATTGGCTTTATTTTACCTGATTGGATTGCAGATATTTTGCCAGGTGAATATCCTGTTCATACGAAAGATGGAGTGGTAGAGCAAAACTTTAAGGGTAGAGTTTTAAAAATTGTTACAGGTGATTTTAAGTTATTCAAAATTCCTGTTCCTTACGGGCATATTTGGGATTCTTTCTTAAGAGTGTTTTTAGGGTTAGTTTTTGGAATTATTATTGGAGTACCTTTGGGATTATTTATGGGTTTAAATAGATTTGCTAAAGGTTTCTTTGACCCGCTAATTGAATTATATAGACCGGTTCCTCCTCTTGCTTGGGCACCATTAATAATCTCAGTCCTTGGAATTGATAACACTGGTAAAGTATTTTTATTATTCATGGTTTCGCTTTCCATAATGATTATATCTGCAAGAGCTGGAGCATCAGGAACTCAACTTTCAAAAATTCATGCTGCACATTCATTGGGAGCATCAAAAAGACAAATACTTAGATATGTTATTTTTCCAAACTCTTTACCAGAAATTTTAACAGGAATTAGAGTTGCAGTCGGTATGTGCTGGGGAACTTTAGTTGCTGCTGAATTTTTAGCGGGTACAACAGGTATTGGTTTTGTTGAAAACGTTGCAAAAAAATACTTTCAATACGAGGTTATTTGGATAACAATATTTATAATGGGTATGTTGGGTCTTTTGTTTGATATAACTTTAAGAAAAATAATTGATAAAACCATTCCTTGGCGTGGCAAGGGTTAAGCAAAAAAATTTTAAGAAACTAGACCTTTTTTATAAAACCAATGGCAGCACCAATGGTAGTCAAAAATCCAGCTAGCGGCAGGATAGCAACTGCGTATTTTTTGGGCATATAATTTGGTTTGAACTCAATACCTTGCATACTAATTTCAAAATACCACATTTCCCAATACTTACCACGCATACCCTCTACAAGTTCAATTCCATAAATAATTAAGACTACACCAATTATCATAATCATAATTTTCCAAAACTGGCGTATGTATAATGAAAGTCCCTCTGGTAACTTTTCATAAATTAAATTTAAAGCTACATGTTCATTATCTCTAGCTGTTAAAGAAAGCGCTATAAACATCAACCATATATTGCTTAATACTGTTAGCAAATCCCCCCAAACAGGAGGGTTATTAAAAACATATCGCATTGTAACATTGTAAAGTGTGAAACCAACCATAGCAGCCAACAAGAGTGAGCACATAGCTTCCAACATACGATGAATAAAACGATCAATGCTGTTTAAAACTTTTATCATTAATTACTCAATAAATTTGGAAGGAACATTGTTAATTCTGGAACAACTAATATAAAAAATAAAAGTAAAAAAAGACCAACAAGATAAGGAATTAAAGCAATAGCTACTTTTTCTAGACGAACTTGTGCTATAGTTGCTGATGTAAAGTACGCAACCCCAACTGGTGGTGTAACTGATCCTATCAAAAATCCTACTATTACAACCATAGCTGCTTGTACCTCAGGAAAGCCTGCTTGAGACATAACATTTACAAGTACTGGGCCAACAATGATAATGTTAACTGCTGAGTCCATTACCGTTCCAAGAAGAAAAATAAATAATATTAAAGCTAAAATAAATAATATAGGAGAATCCGCTAAGCCTAAAAGCCATGTTTCAAGATCACCTATTGCACCAAGAGAAGTAAGTAACCAACTAAAAGGTCCTGATGCAGCTATGATAATAAAAACCATTGCTGAATTACGGAATGCTCGACGAAAAGCACCTGTGCAATCTTTCCATTTAATAGTTCGATAAACAAATACACCTGTAAATAACGCAACTAAAGCCGTAATAGCTCCAGCCTCAACAACAGAAGCAACACCACCCATTACTGAACCCACTAAAACTAGGGGTATCAAAAGGGCGAAAGAGGATCGATATAGTTCTTTACTAGCTCGACGTATCGAAAATGATTCATCACTACGTTCAAAGTTATATTTAATTGCAAAGTAATGGTTGATTACCATTATCACAACACCAATTAAGATACCTGGTATAATCCCGGCTGCAAATAATGCTGCAATCGAAATCTCAGTTGCGTTAGCAAGAACAATCATCATGATACTAGGTGGAATTATCCCCCCAATAGTTGAACTAACACCTGTAACCGCAGCTGAAAATGCAGCAGGATAACCTGCTTTCTTCATTGCCGGTAAAACTAATGCTCCAACTGTTGCTGTATCTGCTACCACAGAACCATTCATGCCAGCAAAAAACATACTCACAAGAACATTCACTTGAGCCAACCCTCCTCTTATACGTCCAATCAACGCCCTACTCAAAGCAACTAAACGGTCTGTAATCGTGGCACTTGTCATTAATTCACCTGTCAACATAAAAAATGCAATCGCAGTCAATGGAACTGAGTCTATAGCCGTAAACATTTGACTAGGGATTAAAACAAGAGGAACAGCTTCTGTGAGAAGAATATAAACAAATGGAATTAGTATTAATATAAAGCCAATGGGAGCTCCTAATAAAATTAGAAAAAGGAGCACTACGAGTAGAATAATACTTTCCATAAATACTTATATGTTATGACTTGTTTTCGGTAAAGACTATCTAATTCTAAAATAGAACTAAATAGTCTTTACACAATTTTTCTTTGAACGGTTTACAGAGCGCCAGCTGCTTCTAACTGAGCTACAAATCCATCCATACCTTGTTCTAGAAGTACTCTTTTAGCTACCTCAGGTTCAAAAGTACCTTTAGCGTCTAACCAAGCACCGATTGCACCTGCTCTCCACTTAGTCATCTCTGCTTCTGTTGGTACATACCACTCTTTAGCGGATGCTTTAATTGCTTCTTCACCATTCTTAATCCAAGCGTTATCCAACTCGTTTACTTTTTCTCCATAAGCATCAGCTGCTTCATGTAACCATTTTCTTTGTTGATCAGACAATGCATTGTATTGTTTAGCATCCATCGCTAAAATATTTCCAGACCACATTCCTCCGATCTCAGTGAAATACTTTGCAACTTCATGAAGTTTTGCTACGTGCTGCCATGGAGTAGCAACATACTGACCTTCAACTACACCTGATTGAAGACCTTGGTATAATTGGCTCCAGTCATAAGGTGTTGGTGTTGCGCCCCAATTTTTAACTAGCATGAACTCAACTGGACTCTTTGTAGTACGCCATTTCAGTCCTTTCATATCATCTGGTTCATGAACAGGTTTAGTTGCATTCCCAAGCTGTCTAAATCCTCCACTTGAATATACAGAAAGGCAAATATGACCAGCATTTTCAAGAGCTAGTTTGCACTGTCTTTCAGCTAACCATTCATCTGATATTCTTTTCGCATCTTCTAGTGATTTGAAAATAAAGGGCAAATCAAAGATTGCTAATTCTGGACCAAAATTACCATAGTTTGCGGTAGAACTAGTCCACAAAGCTATAAGTCCTTGGTTAGCTTGTTCTCCACATTTTTGCTCTGCGCATAGGCTTCTTTGATAATGTGGTTCAATTTTCATCTTACCACCAGATGCTTTCTCCATAGCTGGTATCAGTGCCTGATCTATTGCGTCACCAATTGGCATACCTAATCTACCAGTAGTCCCAAGCTTAAGAGTTATCTCTGCATAAGCGGCTTGGGCAAAGAAAACAATTGCAAAGCCTGTGAGTAATGTCTTAAAAAATTTTTTTATAAACATATAATTTATCTCCCTAAGTTTTGATTAATTAAATTATCGACATTTAAATTCAAATCTATACTGATGTAAAACAAAAAAGAAACGCATACAATCAAAAGTTGTGCGAATAATGTTTAGTTAATCTATTTATTTTAATCTTAAGGTGTCTTAGATTAAAATTTAAAAATAAAATAATAATTTATAGGAAAAAATATATGAGCGCAGGAAACAAATATAAAGTAATAGCCAGTAGACTTAAATTTGAAGGAAGAGCATTCATTAATGGCAAATATGTAAATGCTATTGATGGTAAAAAGTTTGAAACAATCAATCCTGCAACTGGTAAAAAACTTTGCGTTGTTGCAAAATGTAATCATAAGGATGTTGATCTAGCAGTTAAAGTTTCAAGGAAAGCTTTTAATAGTGGAATTTGGTCTAAAAGTTCACCTGAACATAGAAAAGAAGTTTTATTAAAATTTGCTGAATTGCTTAGAAAACATGGTGAAGAAAATTCAGTTTTAGAAAGTATAGATACAGGTAAACTTATTGCTGATTGTATTAATGAAGTTGCAAATGATGCGCCAATGCATTTTCAGTGGTATGGAGAATTAATTGATAAAGTATTTGGAAAAATTGGTCCAACAGAGCCATCTATTACTAGTTTGATAGTTAAAGAACCAATAGGAGTTGTTGCTGGGATTGTTCCTTGGAACTTTCCTTTAATGATGGCGGTATGGAAAATGGCACCAGCTCTTGCAGCTGGTTGTTCAGTAATAATTAAACCCGCAGAGGATACACCTCTTACAGCTATTAGAGTTGCTCAGATTGGAAAAGAGGCCGGAATACCAGATGGAGTTTTGAATGTACTCCCAGGTTATGGTGATGTTGGTGAGGCTTTAGGTCGGCACAAAGATGTTGATGCGGTTTCTTTTACAGGATCAACTGAAGTAGGTGGTTATTTTTTAAAATACTCTAGTGAAAGCAATTTAAAACCTGTCGCATTAGAGATGGGAGGAAAAAGTCCCTTCATAGTTTTAGAGGATGCTAAAATTACTGATGATTTAATAGATAATGCTATTAATTCTGCATTTTGGAATGGTGGGCAGAACTGTTCAGCTAATATGAGACAGATAGTTCATAAAAAAGTTAAAGATGAATTCTTAGACAAAGTTATTAAAAAAGTAAAAAAGTTAAAAGTGGGAGATCCATTGGATTTAAAATCAAATATGGGATCTATGATTTCAAAAGGACATTTGCAAACTGTTGATGGATATATTCAAAAAGGAATAGATGAGGGAGCAAAACTTTTAACTGGGGGAGTTTCAGATAACAAGCAAAAAGGTTTTTATGCAAAACCAACTTTATTTGACGGATTAAAAGAAAATATGACTATAGCTCAAGAAGAAATATTTGGGCCAGTACTCGGTGTGTTAACAGTAAAAAATGATGAAGAAGCCTTGAAAGTTGCTAGTAATTCTAAATACGGATTACATGCTAGTGTATTTACTCAAGACATAAACAGAGCATTTCATCTAGCTAAAAGCTTGCCTTGTGGAACTGTATCGGTAAACACTTTTTCTGAAGGAGATATTAAAACTCCATTTGGAGGTTATAAGCAATCAGGGTCTCTAAGCAGAGATCAGGGAACTGAGGCTCTAAATTCATTTCTTCAAACAAAAACAATCTGGATAAGTCATAATTAATTGATGATAAAACAATACAAAATAAGTGTGCCTAAAAGCACACTTAATAATATTTATAAAAAAGTAAAAAACTATCCTTGGAAAGATATTCAAAAACTTAATGGTTGGACTCATGGAACTAACTATAAGTATTTAAAATCAATTTCAAAATATTGGATTTCAAAATATAATTGGAAAAAGTATGAAAAAAAATTAAATAGCTTTTCAAATTTTACCACTTCTATAGATGGTTTAAAAATTCATTTTATTAAAGAGAAAGGAAGTGGAAAAAACCCTACTCCACTTTTGCTTCTGCATGGATGGCCAGGAAGTATAATTGAATTTTTAGAAATTATTCAAAAACTAGCTCACCCAGAAAAGTATGGAGGTAAAATTGAAGATGCTTTTGATGTTATTGTTCCTTCTTTGCCAGGTTTTGGTTTTTCGGGTTTACCATCAAAACCATATGGTCCTAGGAAAATAGCAAAAATAATGAATAAATTAATAGTTAATCATCTTAAATATAAAAAATATATAGCTCAAGGAGGTGATTGGGGCGCAACTATTTGTAACTGGCTTGGGTATGATCATTCAAAAAATTGTAAAGCCATTCATATTAATTGTCTAACAATGAGACATCCCAAAGGAGCAATAAATAAAAAAGAATTAGCTTGGGAAAAAAAGTTTGCTAACGACCAAATAATGCAAGAAGGTTATAGAACTATTCAAGCAACAAAACCACAATCTCTTAGTTATTCAATGATCGATAGCCCAATTGGTGTTGCAGCTTGGATATTAGAAAAATTCCATTCCTGGTCAGACTTGAAGAATGGCAAAATAGAAAAAACTTATGACAAAGATATTTTATTAACAAATATTATGATTTATTTGATAACCAAAACATTTAATACAGCAAGTTGGATCTATTTTGGAAGAAGAGAAGAAGGTGGAAGAATGTTTCCAAAAAAAAATTTTAAAAAAATTAATATACCTACTGGAATTGCTATATTCCCTAAAGAGATGTCAGAATGGCCTCCTAAAACATACATAGAAAGAATATTTAATATTCAACATTGGTCAGAATTCAAAAAAGGTGGACATTTTGCTGCCCTTGAACAGCCTGATCTTTTAATAAATGATTTAAAAAAATTTCTAAAGTGTTTTCCAAAAATTACTTAAATTTTTTAAAATCTAAGGATTTTTTAGAACCATCTTTGTAAGTAAATTCAGCTTCATTTTTTGAAATTAATTTAACTGAATCAAAACCATCATATTCTTTTATAAATTTATTCAGTTTTTTTCGAGCACCTTTAGTCATTTTCATACCAGGTGCATTAACACCAACATCAATGATTACTTCGGCTCCACTTGCAAAAGCTCTTGCATAAGTTGCAATAACTTTACATTTTCCTAACATAGCTTCCGTAACCCAAATGGGTTTGGTTATATTTAATGATTTTAATAAATTTGAAAACTCATCTACCCAAAATTCTTTATCACACTTTCCATCAGGAGGAGTTATATGGTGTATAGCAGCTATATCAAAATGATCTTTTATTTTTGGTAAAGCTGACTTCCAAAATTTTTTATTCTCTGGGAACATTCCAGCTGCACCAGCCATTACAATTACAGAGTCTTTTTGTTTTGATTTTATTAATTTTGAAGAAAAATTAAAAATTTCAACAAAATCTTCCTCTGTACCTTTAAAAAACATTTTAAACTCAGGCTCATTCATTATTTGCCAGTATTTAATTGGTTTTGTTAAACCTGGCATATCATTTTCACCATCGCCATCATAACGGTCTACTAATTTTACAAGAAAATTTTTATAACTTTCCATTGAACATGGTTTACTTAGATATTTTGTAAATCTTTTTCCAAATGGACTTCTAGCTTTTTTTCTCTTACATGATTTCTGTTCCCAATTTGCGTGAGGCCAAATAGTAGCTATAGTTTTTTGATTGTGTTCTTGTGCATAAACAACATATTTGTCTACTTCCTCCCATGAAAAAACTCCTTTTTCTCTTTCAATTCCATTCCATATAAAAGGTCCAGGATGAGGTCTAACCCATTGATTTTCTTTGCCTCGCATCCTGTCATCACGCATTTCTGTTAAGTCTCCAAAATTTGAGTCAGCAAAAGAAAAATTAATTATAAAAATTGAAAAAATAAAAATAAAAATAAAAAAATATTTTTTTATTAATGTCATTTATTTTTTATGGTTTGTTACCACCAGGTTCTGGTCCTGGTCCTCCTGGTTCACCTGGTTGTCCTGGGTTTCCTGGTCCATCTGGTCCTCCCATTGCATCACCAAGAGCTCCACCTGGTCCTCCATCAGGTCCACCAAGCGCTCCTCCAAGAGCATCACCCATGCCGCCCATAGCGCCCATGCCGCCCATGGCTCCACCTGGATCGCCCATAGCACCGCCCATGGCTCCACCTGGATCTCCCATAGCTCCTCCATCCATACCTGGTCCCATTCCTGGTCCTGTTGGTCCTCCGGCCATGGCTGCTCCCATAGCACCACCCATAGCACCGCCCATGGCTTCACCCATAGCTCCATCCATAGCTTGGCCCATAGCTCCTTCACCCATGCCTCCAACACCCATTGCTGCTCCCATTGCGTGAGAGCCCATTGATGCTGCTGCAGCGCCTTGAGCAGACATTGCTGCTCCCATTGCTGCTCCAGCTAAACCTGCTTGTGCTTCTGAAGCTGCTCCTGCTGCTGCTGCTACAGACCCCATAGCTTTTCCTGGATCAATACCAGTACCCATTGCAGCGGATACCTGTCCTAAATTCATTCCACTTTCCATTCCCATAGCCATTCCATCAACAGCATCTTTTGGTCCACCCATAATATCACCTAATTTTGCTCCTTCGGGTCCACCTACAATTCCCATGCTTGCTGCCATTTCTGGATTCATTTCTGCATTCATATCCAAGGCGCCCATTCCAACCATACCACCACTCATAGCAGCTAGTCCCATGTTGCCACCTTCCATGCCCATAGCTCCACTTAAACCTTTCATTCCTTCTGAACCCATTGCTGCCATTGTTCCTTGATTTACTAAACCTATTTCCATCATATCACCCATCATGCCAGCTGACATTGCACCTTCAGCCGCCATACCTGCAATGTTTTGTACAGCTTTGCTTCCCAAACCTGCAACGTTTGTGGCCATTACGGCTGTCATATCCATTCCTGCCATTCCTGCTGCACCCATGCTTGCTACCATTCCAGGCGTCAGACCAGTTTGAGCAGCCATATCAGCCATTCCTAATTTATCCATAGCGCCAGAATCCATGCCTGTCATACCTGCCATTGCTTCACTCATTTGATTTTTATCCATTGCTCCACCCATAACATCCCCCATACCTACCATTCCAGCTGGAGCATTTTCTCCTATTGTACCTGCCATACCTAATGCAGTCATTCCATCAGGTGGTGCCATTGCACCTGGTAATCCACCTGCTAAAGATGGTTTTGCCATGACCATCGCACCCATCATCATTCCAGACTCACTTATATTTTCAGGCATTTCTAATGCTTTTGGTCCACCATCTACCATTCCTGCAGCAAAAGAACCTTTAACTTCAGTTCCTTGTTGGATTGCAGATTTTTCTTTTGGAGCTTTTCCTGAGATAGCCCCACTCATCATGCCAACGGTACCTGACATTGCAGTTGTAATTCCTGTTGCAGGTGATGCAAAAGCTGTACTTAAACTCTTAGCCATATTTTCCATACCACCCATCGCTTTACCTATTGCCTCCATGCCGGCCATACCTTCCATTCCTTTAGCCATATCCGCCATATTGTCCATGCCCATAGTGGCTCCCATAGCGCCTAACATTTCTTCTCCCATTCCTTTTGCACTCATAGTTGCTGCAATAGCTCCTGTCATTGCTGCACCCATTTCACCCATAGCTCCAGGGTTTGCAGTTAAAGTTTCTAACGCTGCTGTTGCTGCTCCAACAGGCAATGCTTCTAGAGCTCCTGCCATCATTGCTGGACTCATACCCATTTCTGCAACATTCATTGATGCAAAATTTCCTGCATCAAATGACTCCATATTAAAAGAAGATCCACCAACTATAGAGTCCATACTTACCATTCCTGCACTTGCTAATCCTGTCATTGCAGTTCCAATACCAACACCATTGGCATCTAAAGCTCCCATCATTCCTTTAGCATCAAATCCCGCACCTTGAACTGCACTCATTGTTCCAGCTAATTTTTGCATGGCAACAACTTTTCCAGCACCCATTTGTCCTGCTATACTAGACAAAGCAGCCATTTCATCTGGAGAAAATTCTTTTCCAAAATCAATACCTGACATATCTAGAGATGTAGGCTCAGGCACAGCATCTAAAGCCATGTCAGCTACACCCTCTACCAACGTCATTGCTTGCACAGCTCCTGTTATATCTCCTTTAGCTAAACTTTCTTGTGCAAATTTCATTGCAGTTTCTGCTTGAGATATTGATGCATCTAATGCTTTTCCAATTTCAGAATTTGCTTCTCCTAAGGCTTCAGTAGCTCCAGCTATATTTTCCGCAACTTTTCCTGCATCAGAAGATAATTGATCAGCAGCCGCTTGAGCAGCACCTCCTGCTGCATCAGAAATTCCACCCATTGCAGATATGTCGTTTGCTTTAACCAAAACATTAGAAAATAAAAATAGAATTAAAAAAGTTTTAATTATTATTTTTATCATTAATTAGCTTCCTCTATTTTTTTTTGAGCTTCTATTGTTGCTGCTCTTTGAGCATTTACTTTTGCTGTAGCTATTTGCTTTTTCATATTCGCTAGAACAGCTGCTCTTTCAGCAATCTCTGGGTCAACTTTTTGTTTCTTTTTTCTTTTTTTTTTATTTTTTTTATGAGCAATTGTTAGCATTTTTCCTGTAGCCCAAAACTTTAATACTGCTTCTGATGCTTTTGCTTTTGGTGAAATCTGAAGACTCATTCTCATTGCTTCTCTTCCTTTTTTAAGTCCTTCTAAAGTCTCAACACTTGCTTTAGGGTCATTAAGCATTTCATTAAACAAAGCCTCAAAATAAGCCATGTCTCTTATCATTAAGTGTTGATATTTATTTAGAGAACTTTTTGCTTTTACAAATCTGGCGTAAACTTTTTTTCCTGCCTGTTCTTGTCTTAATTTGCTTGTTTTTCTTTGCTTAGAAAACATACCTTCTGGATAATTTATTTCTTCATAAATAAAAGCTATAGGTCGTTCGTCTTCAGGCCAGTCTTTTAACTTTTCATATTTTTTACAATAAATACAATCTTTTTCCTCTTTATCTTTTTTTTTACCAGCCTCAGAGAATGAAATTAAAAAAAATGAGATGATTGTCGTAAGAAGAAAAATCTTTACAACAAAATAAAAATTATATTTTAATGAATAAAATTTATTCATTTTAGTCTCTCACTGCGACATAATTGTAACATATATTTAGTAAAATAAAATTAGATATAATCTTTTTTGACTTAAAAATTTAACGTACAAGTTGTGTATTTTTATTTGTATTTATAAAGATTTACTTAATTTCAAAAGAATAAGGCTGGTAATAAAATCTTCAATAAATATAAAAAATTAAAACTCAAAATAAAGACAAATTAAAAACATTAATACTGCATCTGTTTAACTAATTTACTCGTTTGTAAGATGAAATGAAAAAGATTGGACAACCAACAAAAAATTTTAATAAAATAAATATATTTACTTTTATAATTTAATTTAAATAAACTACTAGGGAAGCATTACAAGCGATACTTAGAGCAAATATTAAAAATTTTTATAGTTTCTTTGTTAAAAATTGATTATGGAATAGTGTGTTATTTATCAATGAAAAAAAATAAATTAAAAAAATTAATAACTAAAATATTTATTAATCATAAACTTAATGAAGATCATGCAATTATATGCGCTAATGCTTTAGTAAATGCTGAATTAGTAGGTGCTCCTTCTCATGGATTGTCTAGATTAAAAATGTACTGCGATAGAATCAACAAAAAATTAATAAATCCAAAACCTAAGATAAAAATTAAAAAAATTTCTCAATCTATTACTCATATTGATGCAAAAAATAGTATTGGTTTTGTGGCAGCACATATTGGAATAAATGAAGCAATAAAGAATGCAAAAAAAACTGGTTTTGGCTTAGTTGGAATAAAAAATAGTGGTCATTATGGTTTATCTGGTTATTATGCAGAACAAGCAGTTAAAAAAAATCTTACTGCTTTAGTTTTTACTAACGCTCCACCAGCAATAGCACCTCATGGTGCTTTAAAAACTTTATTTGGAACAAATCCAATTTGTTTTGGGACACCAACTTCTTCAAAAGTTCCATTTATATTAGACAGCTCAGTTTCAATGATTAATAGAGGAAAAATTAGGGTTGCCGCAAGGAATGGAAAAAAAATCCCTTCGGGTGTTGCCTTGGATAAATTTGGAAATCCAACAACGGACGCAAAAAAAGCTCTGAAAGGAGTTCAATTGCCAATTGCAGGTTTTAGAGGATCAGGATTTGCTTGGATGGTTGATATTTTAAGTGGTGTCTTAACTGGCAGTAACCATGGAGGAAAAGTAAAAGATCCTTTTGATGATTTTACAGGTCCACAAAATATTGGACATCTATTTATTGTAATGAAATCTAATATTTTTGTTAACAATTATAAGCAAAGAATAAAAGAAAATATAAAGAGAATAAAAAAATTACCAAAAATTAAGGGAATAAAGGAAATATTATATCCAGGTCAAAATAAATTCAAAAGGTATATAAAAAATTATAATAAAGAAATCCTGATAACCAAGGATGTTAAAAGAGATTTGGATATATTAATATCTTAATTAAATTTTTAGCTATGTGGAAACGTAGAATAGAACTGCAACTGCTGAAATAATCAAACCAAATAAAACTCTATTTTCAAATTTTTCTTTTATTTCTTTTTTTCTTAGATTTTCATTTAAAGCATTTATGCAAATTTTCGTTTTTTTTTTATTAAAAATTTTTTTTTGTACTTTATTTAAATCAACGTTAGAATATTGAGGACCAGAAAGATTTTTTTCTGATCCTTTGGGGTCTAAATTTGGATTTTTAAAATTTTCTTTTGATAATGATTCTGTACTCATATTTCTTAGAAATTATTTTAGTACAAAATAATTTATTTCTCAAATTTTCAAATCATCAAAATAGGTTTTTTTAAATCTTAAGTGTTCATATTGGGTCTATAAGCTTAAAAAATTATTCTTTTATGTTCGATTTAGAACTTTTCAAAATATAAATAAAAATAAATCCAGTGATATACATTATCAATGCATAAGCACCTGTTGGTATAGCGTATATTATATCTTTACCAAATATTTGTGTTGATACGAATAATGCTAAAGTGCCATTCTGTAATCCACATTCTAAAGCGATACATTTCATCTGTTTAATTCCAGAAGTGAAAGCTTTAGCGATATAATATGCAATTACCATCATCGATATATTTAAAATCAACGCAATTAAACCTGCTTGGATTATAAAATTTATTATATTTTCTTTTTCTTCATAGAACGCTGCTATGAAAAAAATTATGAAAAATATTATGTTCAGTTTATTAAATATTTCAACTTTTGAAGCTACGAAATTTTCAGCAAATTTTCTAATGATCATTCCTAAAATAACTGGTACTGTAACGACTAGAAACATTTTTATTGCAATGCCTGTCATTGAAATATTTTGAGAAACTTCTTTTATTCCAAGCATATCAGCCGAAGTAAATATTATTAAGGGAACAGTAATGATGCTAATTAAACTAATCACAGCTGTTAAAGATATTGACAATGCAACATCTCCATTAGCAAACTTTGTTAAAATATTTGATGTAACGCCTCCTGGAGCTGCTGCAATAATCATTACACCTATAGCTATTTCTGGTGGTGTTCTTAAAATAATAATTAGCAAATAAGCTATTAATGGAAGAATTATTATTTGAGAAAAAAAACCAACAAAAAAATCTTTTGGTGATTTAAATACTCTTGTAAAATCCTCAAACCTTAAACCTAAGCCAAGGCCTAACATAATTAAAGCCAATATGATTGGTGCTATTTTAGTTACAATTTCCATTTGCTATTCAGTAAACTTAGAAATTAAAATAAACTATTTTTTATAATTATCACTAAAAATAAGTTGCAATTTATTACTATTATAAATATTAGATCTAATTAAATAAATTTAATGCTTTCAGATAAATCAACAGTTTGCCCAATAAACCTATTAGATACTGCGCATCAAAAAAAAGGTGTTAAAGCCGCTATTGTAAATGCAGGAAAAACACTACCCATGCTTTCTGCTATGGATGCTGTGAAGGAAAATTTAATTGAACCAGTTTTTATAGGTGATGAGAATGAAATAAAAAAATGTGCGGAAGAGCTTAAGTTTGATTTATCAAGTTATGAAATAATTCATGAAAAGATTGAAAATGATACTGCAAAAGTTGCTTCGCGACTAGCTGCTGATAATAAAGTTAGGATAATTGTAAAAGGTCATATTCACACAGATATTTTAATGAAAGAAGTTTTCAAAAGAGAATATAATTTAATTGGAAAAACTAGATTGAGTCATATCTGGCACATGACTTTGGAAAAAGATGACAAACCATTAATAATTACTGATGGTGCTTTAAACGTTAATCCAAATATAAAAACAAAAATGCATATACTCAGAAATGTAATAGATTTTTGTCATAGAATAAATATTCCAAGACCAAAAATTTCTATTCTATCTGCAACGGAAGAAGTTTTGGAAAGCATGCAAAGCTCTCTTGAAGCTAAAGAAATAACAGAACTTTGTAAAAAAGAGGCTTTTAATGCAGATATTTTTGGACCATTAGCATTTGATAATAGTATTTCAAAAAAATCAGCTGCTATCAAAGGCATAAAAAATGAAGTTGCTGGTGATGCAGATGTTTTGCTTGTTCCAAACGTAGAAACTGGAAATGCATTAGTTAAGATGATGATCTATTTTATGGGTGCATGTGCAGCTGGAGTAGTGGTGGGAGGAAAAGTACCGATAGTTATAACAAGTAGATCTGATGACGCTACTGCTAGATTAGCATCAATAGCTGCCTCAGTAGTAGCACTTGATTAATAAAATATTGTGAATAAAACATAGTTCTTAGATACGATAAATATAAAATAAATGACAATTGAATTTTTAAAAAAATCTCCAAAAACTTCATCTACTGATGATACTAAAACGAGACAGATCGTAGAAAATATACTTAAAGATATAGAAAAAACAAAAGAGGATGGTTGTAAAGAACTTTCAAAAAAATTTGATAAATATGAAGGCGAAGTAATAGTATCAAAAGAAAAAATTGAAGAAATAAAAAAGAATTTAGATCAAAAAACTAAGGACGATATTCAATTTTCACATGACAGAGTTAGAAAATTTGCAGAAGCACAACTCAAAAATTATGGTCAAGATTTTGAAGTAGAATTATCAGAAGGTTTATATGCAGGTCAAAAATTAATACCAGTAAATACAGCCGGATGTTATGTGCCTGCAGGAAGATATGCTCATATAGCTTCTGCTGTAATGAGTGTAACTACAGCAAAAGTAGCAGGTGTAAAAAATATTTTAGTATGTAGCTCTCCTAAACCAAATATAGGTGTTCATCCTTCGATTGTTTACACTGCTGACTTATGCGGTGCAGATGTAATAATGAATTTAGGTGGAGTTCAAGCAATTGCAGCAATGACTAATGGATTGTTTGGAAATGCTCCAGCAGATATTTTAGTAGGACCTGGAAATCAATTTGTTGCTGAAGCTAAAAGAATACTTTTTGGAAAAGTAGGGATTGATTTATTTGCAGGACCAACCGAAATAGCAGTTATTGCAGATGACTCAGCAGATGCGGAACTTGTGGCTTTCGATTTAGTTGGACAAGCTGAACATGGTTATAACTCTCCTGCATGGTTATTTACGACAAGTAGAAAACTCGCAGAGTATGTAATGAAAAGAGTTCCAGAATTAATTGCTGATTTACCAGAATTACCTAGAGAAAACTCAGAGGCTGCTTGGAGAGATTATGGTGAAGTAATTTTGTGTGATACATATGAAGAAATTGCAAAGATAAGCGATGAATATGCTCCTGAACACTTAGAAGTACAGACAAAAAATCTTAAATGGTTTCATGAAAGATTAAAAAATTATGGATCATTATTTATAGGAGAAGAAACAACTGTTGCATATGGAGATAAATGTTCAGGAACAAACCATATTTTACCAACTAAGGGTGCGGGAAGATATACTGGAGGATTATTTGTTGGTAAATTTATAAAAACTTTAAGTTTTCAAAGAATGACTAAAGCTTCAACAAAAGAAGTTGGTGCTGCTTGTGCAAGAATTTCTAGATATGAAGGAATGGAAGCTCATGCAAGAACAGGTGATGTAAGACTTAGAAAATACGGATTTTCAAATTAATAAGTTTAAATTAAATTTTTTAAATATAACTAAGACTAATAAATTTTAGCCCTAGTTATAATTTTTTATAAAGAATTAATTAGATCAGGAGCAATTTTTTTTGATTTAGCCATAAACTTAATTTTTTTAATTGCTTCTAAATTTGATTTGTCATCACCAACAACCACAAAACCTATCATGCCCATATTTTTGTGAGGTGTGCACCAATAAGCGTAAATACCAGGCACCGTAAACTGATATTCTGTATCCTTATTATATTTAGATTTAAATTTATCTACTCCTTCAGGAATACCACCTTTTATAAATTCTACATTATGGCCTTTGTCAGTTGCTTTCCAAAAAACAGTATCTCCAACATCAACTCTTACTACCTTTTTTGAGTAAACCATTGACTCTTTCCCAAGTTTATTTAACATTTCGATAGTTTCGTCTGCTGCCATTGAATTAGTAGAAAACATTAATAAAGTTATTGAAATTATAAATCCCATTAAGTTTTTCTTTTTCATAAGTATAAGATCCTTTCTATAATTTCCGCAATATCTGATTGATTATAATATTTATGTAATCACTCAAATGATTTTGACAAGTTGATATAATGGTGCAAGTTGCCACATACAGAATATTTAAATTAATTCAATAATTTCCATAAACACATAGCTTGATAAAACAGTCATAAATATAATTATAAAGAAATTAATAGTTTTCCATGCATTCGAGTTTATTAAATTATTTGAAAAAAATTTAGCCAGGTAACCTAATGAGAAAAAAAACAAAAATGAAGCAATAGAGGCACCTATTCCAAAATAATATTTTTGATAAATTAGAAAATTTTTTGAAAAATTTCCTAAAAAAAATACTGTGTCTGAATAAACGTGTGGGTTTAAATACGTAAATCCTAAGGTTTTAACTATTATATTGCTTAAAGAAAAAGTGTTGTTTTCAAAGTTTAGATTAGATCTTTTATACAACGATCTAACTTTGCTATATACAAAGTAAACTAAGAATATAAATAGCAAAACATTAAAAATTAATTCAATATATTGTGTGAAATAAACTTTAAAATATTCAAATAAAAATATTCCTAAAAAAATTAGAATTAAGTCAGATATAGAACAAATTAAACAAACCAGAAAAACATATTGTTTTTTTAAACCTTGTTCTATAACAAAAATATTTTGAGCTCCGATAGCTAAAATCAAACTCAAACCTGTTACAAACCCAAGTAATAGAAAGCTCATTTTTTACTTAATATATCTGCTCTTAAAGTGGTTAGGATAATGATTATTAAAAACGGTATACATAGTAAATTCATCATTTTCCAGTTAGTAAGAACAATTAAAATTCCAGCTGATAAACTACCGGTAGCATGAACAGAATATACAATAAAATCATTTAATCCTTGGGCTTTGAATTTTTCTTCTTCTTTATAAGTTAAAACCAGTAGACTCGTTCCAGATATAAATAAAAAATTCCAACCTAAACCTAAAAAAATTAATGCAAACATATAGTTATAATAAGTTTGATCAAAGAAACTTGCTATTATAGTTATGCTGTAAAGAAAAACTCCTGCGTACATCATATTGCTGTGACCAAATTTTTTAACTAAATTTCCAGTTATCAAGGATGGTAAAAACATTGCTACAACATGAAACTGTATAACCAAACCTGTTTTGCTTAGACTCATTTTTTCCATTACATGCATACTTAAAGGAGTTGCCGTCATCAAAAATGTCATTATTGCATATCCAAATGCCGAAGCTACAAGTGCTTGTAAAAATCTAGGTTGCGAAATTAATTCTAAAACACTTCTTCCTGAACTTTTTATATTAGATTCTAATTTTGATGTATTTTCATAAAATAAAAAGAAAATCGCTGGAATAATAGTTAAAATTGCAAGTGACAAATAAGATCCAACATACAATTGATTAGTAACAATATCTTTTCCATAATTTGCCAAGCTTGGCCCTAAAAATGCTGAAACAATTCCACCTAATAAAATAATTGAAATTGCTCTAGGTACTTTATCTTTTTCTACACTTTCAGCTGCAGCAAAACGATATTGATGTGTAAAGGCCATACCAATACCAAGGAAAAAATTTGAAAAACAAAATAAAATAAAACTCTGATCTATTATTGAATAGGCTGCCAATATAGAGACTAAAAAATTTCCAATTGATGCTGAAATAAATCCAGCTTTTCTTCCTATTAAACTCATAACTTTTGTTGCAAAGATTGCACCAACTGCTATGCCGACTACCGATATTGACATTGGCAATGTAGCAAGTGATTTTAAAGGGCTAATTTGAGAACCAATGATTCCACTTAAAAATACTGTAACTGGAGCAGCAGTAAAACTAAAAATTTGACTTAATGTAAGAATTAAAAGATTTCTGTTCATGATAAGAAGTTTTTTACTGTCTCATTGAACTTTTGAGGTTCTTCAAGATGAACATTGTGAGCGCAACCTTTAAAGATCTCCAATTTACTTTTAGGTATATTTTTTTTTAATGCATCAACTTGATTAAAATTATATGAAACATCTTTATCACCCCAAATGATCAAGGTATCTTGTTTAATGTTTTTTAAATTTTCATATCCTCTCCAATTTTTCATGGCTACTAGAGCATTATCTGCCGTTTCTATAGAAATATTTTTGACTGCATTTTCACAAAAATAATAATATTTAGCCTTAATTCCTTCCACGAACCAATTTTGAGGAATCCTATTTACTGTTTCTTTTAATCCATCTTTTTTTAATCTTTCTCTTGTTTTTTCCAAAGGTTCAAATCTTCCAGGAATATCTCCAATTGAACCAGTCCCAAAACATATTAACTTTTTAACTCTATTTTGAGATATTTTTACCATTTCTTGAACTACCATCCCTCCCATTGAATGTCCCATTAAATGAAATTCATTTATTTTTTTTTCATCTAGGCATTTTAATATAAATTTTGCAATTAAATTAATATTGTCTAAAGACTGAGCTTTATAACTTTCCCCAAAGCCAGGTAAGGCAGGTGTAATTATTCGAAAATACTTGCTTAAAAAATTTTTTTGTAAATTCCACATTTCTGAAGAACCTAAGTATCCATGAACTAAAACTAAAGGAAATCCTTTTCCAACATCATCTATATAAATTTCTTGCATAAATAATTTTAAAATATAGTTGTATAGATCAATGATTAATAGAAAAATCAAAAACTAAATATATATGATCGGTATTTTAGGTGGAATGGGGACTCAAGCTGGCTTGGACTTCTGTAATAAACTAGCAAAAATAAATAGAGGAAAACTAGATCAACAATATCCATTATTTGTTCTTTATAACAAATCAGATACGCCCAAAAGACCAGAAAATTTAAAAAAATATTACAATGTTTTAAATGCTCTTGTTAAGGGATGTAAAATGCTACAAAAAAATAAATGTAAATTTATAGTAATGCCTTGTAATACAGCTCATTATTGGCACGATGACCTTCAAAAGAAAATTAAAATTCCAATAATTAGTATGCCAAAAGAAGTATATTTGGATACGAAAAAAAGATGCAAGAAAAATTCAAAGATTGGACTTTTAAGTACTGAAGCCACACTAGCTACCAAAGTATATCACAGATACTTTGAAAAAAATTTTCAATTAGTTAGTCCGGTAAAGTCTTTGCAAAAAAGTTCGGTTAACAAATCAATAAAATATGTAAAAATGGGCAAAATAAAAGAAGCAGAAAGAGCTATTAGACCTGCAGTTAATTATTTAATGAAAATTAATTGTAAAAAAATAATACTCGGCTGCACTGAATTGCCGATAGCAATATTTGCTTACAAATCATTTAAAAAAATTAAACAGTCAAAAATTTTTATTGATCCAAATTTACTATTAGCCAATGTTTCAATGAAAAAATATAAAAGATCCTAAATAAAAAAAACCTCAGACTTAATTGAGAGGATTCTCAATGCTGAGGTTTTTAATTTCTGTATACCAGATTATTTTGATGGGTCTGGTACTTTTCTTAAATATGGTTTTACTGTTTCCCAACCGTCTGGATATATTTTTTTAGCTTCATCATCTTTCACAGCTGGTAGAATAACCACATCTTCACCTTTTTTCCAATTTGCAGGTGTTGCAACTTTGTGTTTTGCAGTAAGCTGCATTGAATCGATAGCTCTCAAGATTTCATGAAAGTTTCTACCTGTTGCCATTGGATAAGTAAGATATAAACCAATTCTTTTATCAGGTCTTATTACAAACACAGTCCTTACAGTTTCGTTATCAACTGCAGTACGACCCATTGAAGTAGTTCCCGCATCTCCTTCTAGCATATTAAAAAGTTTTGCAACTTTTAAATCTTCATCAGCTATAATTGGATAATTTGGTTTAGTTCCTGATACATCTTTAATATCTTCTAACCATTTTTTATGATCTTCAACACCATCTACACTTAATCCAATAACTTTAACATTTCTTGCGTCAAATTCAGCTTTCATCTGTCCTAAAGAACCTAATTCTGTAGTACATACTGGAGTAAAATCTTTTGGGTGTGAAAATAATACGCCCCAACTATCTCCAAGCCATTCATGAAAAGATATGTCTCCTTCTGAAGTTTTGCATTGAAAATCTGGGCAAACACTGTTTATTTTTAACATAATACTTGTCTCCTTTTAATTTTTTAGAATTATTATAAACAAGATTGATTTGGTATGCAAATTTTAATAATATTTTTTATCAATGATATTTAACCAATTATTTGACAACAAATCATCAACTTACACTTATATAATTTCAAGTGGTAAAGGAAGAGAAGCGCTAATTATTGATCCTGTAATTGAATATACAGATGAATATGTAAGAGTGCTGGAAAGTTTAGATTTAAAATTAGTTAAAGTTATTGATACTCATATTCACGCTGACCACATATCAGGACTTAACGAACTTAATAAAAGAACAAATTGCGCTAGAGTAATGGGAGAAAAATCAAAATCTGAAGTGGTTGATATAAAATTAAAAGACGATGAAAATTTAAATATTGAAAATATTAAACTTAAAGCAATTTATACCCCGGGTCATACTGATTGTTCTTATTGCTATCTAATGGATGATAGAGTTTTTACTGGAGATACACTTTTAATAAATGGAACAGGAAGAACAGATTTTCAAAGTGGGAGTCCGCTTGACGCGTATGACTCGTTATTTAATAAATTACTTAAATTACCAGAAAATACCTTAGTTTATCCAGCTCACGATTATAATGGAAAAAAAAACTCAACTATTGAGATTGAAAAAAATAACAATCCTCGTTTGCAGGTAAAATCTAAAGAGGAATATGCAGAAATCATGAATAATTTAAATCTTCCAAATCCCAAAATGATGGATGTTGCGGTTCCAGCAAATTTAAAGGGTTTAACGTTAAATCAGTTATAATTGCTGTAAATTCGACCTTGTTTTTAATAGATCTATAATTATATTATTCTTATGCCATGCAATAACTCTAAATGTAAATGTACAAACTGTACTTATGACAAATGTGAATGTGACAGTACTAAAGAGTGCAAGTGCAGACCTGAATCAGGAAGTTGTTGTTGTAACAACTAACTGATTATTTAAATAAATTAATCTTTAAATATTTATATGAACAGTTTTTTAGAATCCATCATTAATAGAGACCCTGCAGCAAAATCAAAATTAAGTGTAATATTAACTTATCCAGGTGTTAAAGCAATTTTTCTTCATAGAATTGCAAATTTCTTTTCAATTGCAAAGTTTGATTTAATTGCAAGAATGATTTCTCAATTTTCAAGATTTTTAACAGGTATAGAAATCCATCCTAAAGCAAAGATAGGAGATAACTTATTTATTGATCACGGTATGGGTGTGGTAATTGGAGAAACTTCAGAAATTGGAAATAATGTAACTATTTATCATATGGTTACTTTAGGAGGAATTGCTCCAAGTATAAAATCTAATGAACAAAGAAATACAAAAAGACATCCTACATTAATGGATAATGTTGTTGTTGGATCAGGAGCACAAATATTAGGTCCTGTTATAGTTGGAAAAAATGCTAAGGTTGGAGCTAATGCAGTTGTTACTAAAGATGTTCCTGAAAATGCTGTAATGGTTGGAATACCAGCAAAAAATGTTGGAATAGCAAGTGAAGAATTTAAACCTTATGCCGTAACAGACGAAAGTGAAAATGAAAAATTATAGCGATAGTTTTATTCAGTCGATTGGAAATACCCCGCTTATAAAACTTAAAGCTGCTTCAGAGATTACCGGATGCAATATTTATGGAAAAGCAGAATATTTAAATCCTGGTGGATCAGTAAAAGATAGAGCAGCTCTTGCTTTAATAAAAGATGCTGAAGAAAAAAAATTAATTTCTAAAGGAGGAACAATAGTTGAAGGAACAGCAGGCAATACTGGAATTGGTTTGTGCTTAATAGGAAATTCTCTTGGTTATAAAACCGTAATAGTAATGAATGATAATCAAACCCAAGAAAAGAAAGATACTTTAAGAAATATTGGTGCAGATTTAAGGTTGGTGCCACCTAAGCCTTATAAAGATGATGGTAATTACGTTAAGTTTGCTGGAAGACTAGCTGAAGAACTTAAAAGTTCAAATAATCACGGGGTAGTTTGGGCCAATCAATTTGATAACACTGCTAATGCTAAGGGCCACTACGAAACAACAGGACCTGAAATTTGGGATCAAACAGATGGAAAAATAGATGGTTTTGTTTGTTCTTCAGGAACTGGGGGTACTATTAGTGGAACTAGTAGATATCTAAAAGAAAAAAATAAAGATATTAAAATTTATTTATCAGACCCTACAGGATCTGCACTTTATAATTATATTGAACATGGAGAATTAAAATCTGAAGGTGGTTCTATTACAGAAGGAATAGGGTCAAGCAGGGTTACCGCAAATTTTGCTGAAGCAAAAATAGATGGAGCTTTTTCAATAAGTGACCATGAATCCCTACCTATTATTTATGATTTAATTCAAAATGAAGGATTAAGTTTAGGAACAAGTTGCGGTGTTAACATTGCTGGCGCCATCAGATTAGGAAAAGAACTTGGGCCAGGAAAAACAATTGTTACAATTCTTTGTGATAAATCTGATAAATACAACTCAAAACTGTTTAATAAAGATTTTTTAAAAGAAAAAGGTCTCCCCTTTCCCGATTGGATTTAAGGCGCATATCTGCTTTGTAATAAAATCATTACATTTATTTGTTAGACTAATTTAGATTTTAATAAATTAACAATTAAAAAAGGAACAAAAATGGACCCAAAAGAACTAGTAAAAAGAGGATATGAATTATTTGGCAAGGGAGATATGGAAACATTCTTTACCGAAGTTGTTCATGATGAAATAACATGGATTTTTCCTGGTGACAAACATCCAATGTCAGGAACTCACAAAGGAAAAGAGGCAATGATGAAAACTATGTCGCTAATCCCACAACATTGGAATAATTTTTCAGTAACTCCTGAATTTATGATTGCAGAAGGAAACAAAGTATTTGCTAAATGTAAAGCAACAGCTGAAGGAATGGATACTATTTTCGGTCATTATTTTGAAGTGACAGATGGAAAAATGTCAATGTTTATGGCTTTTGATGATACGCTAAGTAGTTTTAACTCAATGAAAAAATAGTAATGGTTGGTTGTTCTGATTAAATTAAAAAGGAAAAATATGAAAAAATTAATAGTCACTTTATTTGCAGTATTTTTTATAAACAATTCAGTTTTAGCTGATGGACATGTAAAAAGAATTATATCTACCAGTCAAACTGGAATGGGTAACGAAATAGTATATCCCTCAGGTAAAGCGAAGATAACAGCTTTTGAATTTAACGTTCCTGTTGGAGGTCCAGTTGTTCCTCATACTCACTCTTTTCCAGTGTTAATAATGATCCAACAAGGTGAGATTGAACTGACCCAAGGCGGTAAAAGCTATATCTATAAAGCTGGAGACGCATTTGTAGAGGATGTGGGTGTAGTCCATGAGTCAAAAAATATTGGAGATGTCCCTGTTAAAGCGATTGTTGTTGCGATTGGAGTTGAAGGTCAAAAAATTATGACACCAGTCAAATAGAAAGGAGAAATATGAATATTAAAGGAGTTGAAATAGGTGCAACAAAAATACTAAAGTAATTAAAGTTAACAATTAAAAAAACCAAAAATAAGGAGGAAATAATGGAAAAAGAAGTGTTAGTGATCGTAGATTTGAAAGAAGGAAAGCTTGAAAAATTTATGGGATGGATGCAATCAGATGAAGGAATGAGCGTAAGGAAATCAGCAGCTCATCCAGAAAAAACTATTGGAGCAGTAAAGCCAGATAAAAGTGGTGTTATGTTTAAGGTATTTGTTCATAATATGGAAAAAATGAAAGAGATGGTATCTGGAGCAAATCCAATTGGAAAACCAATTTATGATGAGTGTGTAAACAAGATGCATGTGTGGGAATTAACTAAAGTTGATATCTAAAATGTCTAAATTTTACATAATTGGAAAAATAAGTCATGAATTGTTACAAAGAATGCAGAAAGATCCAGCAGCTGACAGATCTGCTTCAACTAAAAAAGTTGTTGAAGCAGCGGGTGGTAAAATGATTAGCTACGAATGGGTTCGTGGCCGTTACGATGTAATTTGTTGTGTAGAAGGTGATGCTGAAACAGTTATTGGGATGAAAGTTGCTTTTCTTAATTCAGGCCTAATGGAACAATTAATGATCCATGAGGTTTTTGATTATAATAAAGCTTTTGGCAAAGCTTCAGATGCAGCAAAAAGTGTAACAAAACCTGCTGAATAAATAATGTCAGGTTATGTAATTGCTCAAATTGAAGTAACAAATCCTGAAAACTATAAAGAGTATTTAGCAAAAGTAACTGATATTGTTAAAAAATTTGATGGAGAATTTTTAGTAAGAGGTGGTGAATTTGAGCATGTAGAAGGCGAATGGAAGCATTCAAGAAATATAATTGTTAAATTTCCATCTTATGAACGAGCTTTGGAATGGTACAACTCTGAAGAATATAAACCGGTGAGACAAATTAGGATGGATAATTCTAATACAAATCAAATAATAATAAGAGGATTATAAAAAAGGGGTAAATATGTCTATATTAGAAAAATACAGTGCTGCAATAAAAAACAAAGATGAAGCGGCTATGAATGAACTTTTGCATGATGATTTTAAATTTACAATGCATAAATCTGGTAACACATTAAGCAAAGGCGATATAATCAAATGGGCCATGAGTGGTGACATTAAACAAAGAGATACGAGAGTAGTTTATGAAAATGATGAAGTTGGAGTTCATCATGCATTTGTAACTTTTGATGATGGAAATGTTGAAGCTGTAATGGCAGTTTATAAATACAAAGATGGAAAAATTACAAGTTTAGAAACTGGCGCAACGCCAATGCCTAAATAAATTTAATTTATGTCAATAACAATTCAATCACTACTAACAACATGGGGTAATGCTTTTAAGTCTGGTGATCCAACAGAAATTTCAAAAATACTTGATGAAAACTTTAAACACATAAATCTTCACCAGGCTGAAAAAGGTTTTGAAACATTACAAGAAAGTTTGGATTGGATTAAAACAAAACCAGGAATAGTCTCCGATATTGTATCCATTTATGAAGATGACAAAAGATTAATTGGAACTTTTAAATGGAAAGATTCTGATAAAAATCCAGATACAATTATGTTTCACGGCATAATTTCAAATAATAAGCTTTTAAGATTTGAAATAGTAAGAGCGCCTGATCTGTAATGAATAAAATTTTAAGCTTTTTTATAACATTGTTTATATTTATCTATCCGCTTACTTCAATTGCATCTTCAACAAAATCAATTGGAGAAAAAGGAGATCCAAACAATATCGACAGAGTTATTAATATTAAAATGTATGATAATTATTATGAACCAAATTTAATTACTATTAAAAAGGGTGAAACAATTAAATTTTTAATTACTAATCTTGGAGAAATGGTTCACGAATACAATATTGGCACAAAAGAAATGCACATAAAGCATCAACCTGAGATGCAAAAATTAATTGATCATGAAATCATTACATTTGATAAAATTGATAAGAAAAAAATGAAAGAAATGTCTAAAAAAGATCATTCATTAGCACACTCGCATTCAAATAGCATTATGCTAGAGCCAAAAACTCAAGGCGAGATAATTTGGAAATTTTCTAAAGATATAGAATTAGAAATGGCTTGTAATATACCCGGACATTATGAATCGGGGATGGTAGGCAAAATTATAACGAAATAAAGTGACAAAGTTTTTTTATATTATAACTTTTTTGTTACTAATTGGTTTTCCAGCAAATTCTGAGAACAAAACAGATGAACTAGATAAATTATTTTTAAAATTAAAAAAAGAACAAAATATTACTGTTGCATCAAAAATAGAAAGTAAAATTTGGAAACTCTGGACTACTCATCCATCCGAGCCATCATTAACAGAACTTTTAGCTGAAGGTTCTTATTATATGTCCCAAAACCAACTATCAAGTGCTCACGAAATATTTTCTAAAGCTATTGAATTGGATCCTGATTGGGCTGAAGCCTGGAATAAAAGAGCAACTGTCCTATATTTGATGGGTGATTATGAACTTTCGCAAAATGATATTAATATAGTTCTTAGTTTAGAAAAAAGACATTTTGGAGCACTGTCTGGCCAAGGTCTTGTTCAATCAGCTTTAAAAAATTATCAATCAGCGATTGATAGCTACGTTGAAGCACATAAAATCTATCCAGCTATGAAATCTCCCATTATAATGATTGAAAAATTAAAGGAATTAATAAAAAATCAAAGTGTGTAAACAAATTAACTAAATGAAAAAATATATTAAGTACACAATTTACGCTTTAATTTACATTATATTAGTTTTGCTTCTGGCGGTATATTTTTACAAAAATGATATTGGTTTAATATAATTTGATAGGAAAGGATTAAAGTATGAGCGATATAAATTTTTATTTTTCTATAGGAAGTACCTATACATATCTAACTGTTACTAGAATTTTAGATGTTCAGAAAAAAAATAGTGTTAAATTTAATTGGGTACCTTTTAGTGTTAGAGCAATTATGAAAGAAATGAATAACATTCCTTTTCCTAAAGACAAAAAAAATAAAGTAGATTACATGTGGAGGGATATAGAAAGACGTTCGGAAGGATATGGTTTTTTTGCTAAAACTCCAGTTCCCTACCCTTTAAGTGAATTTGATCTTGCAAATAAGTTGGCAATTCTAGGTTTAAAAGAAGGATGGGGAATAGATTATGTAAGGTTAACTTACAAAAGATGGTTTCAAGATGGAAAAGAACCGGCAACTGAACCTAATATTTCTGAAATCTGCAGTGAATTAAATATAGATAAAGAACAAGTTATTTCTAAAGCTAATAGTGAAGAGATTGAAAAAGAATATTTAGCAAATACTGATAGTGCTAGAAAAAATAAAGTATTTGGAAGTCCATCGTTCATAGTTAATAGTGAAATCTTCTGGGGAGATGATAGAATGGAAGATGCTATAACATGGTCGAAGAAAAATGGGTAATTTAACAGCATATATTATATTAATTATTGCAGTTGTTTTAGGAACAGCATCAAATGGTTTTGCTAAAGGGGCTCAAGGTTTTACTTTATTAATACCAAGTATTTTAACTGCAATAACGATTGTAGGATGCATGTATACTCTATCTCTAGTTATGAAATCAATTCCTGTTGGGATAACTTATGCTTCTTTTGCAGGACTTTGTATTATTGCAACTACATTAGTCGGTATGTTTAAGTTTAATCAAATGCCTGATCTATATACTTTAATTGGACTTGTATTAATTATTGCTGGTGTCTTAATTGTAAATTTATTAGGAAAAACTGGTTAATATGAAACCATTTACTGGATATATTTTTTTAGCAATAGCTATAACTTGTGGAATAGTTGCTAATAGTTTTGCCAAAATATCTGATGGTTTTACAAAGTTAACACCTTCGGTTGCATGCATTTTACTTATGTGTGTAACTATGTTCTCTCTTGCAAAAGGAATGTCGGCAATTCCAGTTGGATTTGCATATGCCACCTACAGTGCTATTACAGTTGCATCAATACTTATATTTGGAATCATAAAATACAATCAAATGCCAAATATATATGGCTTAATTGGAATTACTTTAATTATAGCTGGAGTGATAATAGTAAATTTATTAGGAAGAGTTGATTAAAACAAACTAAGGAGAAAAAATGTCTGAACTTATTGCGTTCATTGGTATTGGAAACATGGGAAGTCCAATGGCAGAAAATTTGGTTAAAGCAGGAAAAAAAGTCAGAGCTTTTGATATTTCAAAAAAAATAATCGAACAAGCAAAGGAAAAAAATTTAGATATAGTAGAAAATTTAGATGAACTAATTACAAATGAAGTAACAACGGTAATAACAATGCTTCCAGAAGGTAAAAATTCAAAAGAAGTATATTTAGGAGACAATGGTATTATTAATAAAGTATCCAAAAATTGTCTTCTTATTGATTGTTCTACAATTGATATTAAAACTTCAATCGAAATAGGAAAAAAAGCTTCAGAAAAAGGAATAAAAATGATCGATGCTCCAGTAAGTGGGGGTGTTATGGGAGCTCAAAAAGCAACTCTAAACATTATGGTTGGGGGAACTAAAGAGTCTTTTGATCTTGCCCTTCCTCTTTTAAAAATAATGGGAAAAAATATATTTCATGCAGGTGATCTTGGAAGTGGCAATGGAGCAAAAATTTGTAATAATATGTCTTTAGGAATTACAATGATTGCTGCCTCAGAATCATTAATGCTAGCTAAAAGATTAAACATAGATATTAAAAAAGTTCACGAAATTATGAAAAATGCATCGGGTAATAGCTGGCCGATATCTATATATCCACCATTACCTGGTTTAATTGAGGGAACTCCATCAAATAATAATTATAGACCAGGATTTTCTGCAGGCATGATGAATAAAGACTTAAAGTTGGCCAACGAGTGTGCAAAACAAGTAAATGCCTCTACTCCACTTGGTGCTATGGCTTTAAATATTTATAATAAATTTTGTGAAGAAGGTAATGATAACAAAGATTTTTCAGCGATATCAAAAGTAATTGGTAAAGATGCATGGGATTACCCAATAGATTAATTATTTTTATAAAATTATAGTTATTGAAAATTAATGTTAATTAAAATACTTATTTTAACAACATGAAAAAAACTATTGTAAAAAGCTGGAACGAATGGGATCCTTTAAAGCATGTAATTGTTGGAAGAGCAGATAATTGCTGTATACCTGCGCCCGAACCTGCTGTAGATGTAAAAATACCTCCAGACTCAGTGATGAAAGGCAAACATGGAAGAAGAACTCAAGACTCTATAGATAAAGCAAATGAACTTTTAGACAAATTTGTTAAAACTTTAGAGGGAAGAGGGATAAGAGTTGATAGACCAACTCCTTTAAAATTTGATGAAAAAATTGCTACACCAGACTGGAAAGTAGAACATATGTTTGGTTGTATGCCTTCAAGAGATGTAATTATTACCGTTGGAAAAGAAATGTTAGAAGCTACTATGAGTTTTCGATGCCGATGGTTTGAATATTTAGCATATAGACCACTATTACAACAATACTTCATGGAAGATCCGGGTATGAAACATGAGTCAGCTCCTAAACCTAGGTTGACAGATAAAGATTATCATAAAAATTATTTGTCTGATGACGTAAGTATTGAACAAAGACTAGAGTGGGCAAAAAAAAAATATTTTGTAACAACTGAAGAAGAGCCTCTTTTCGATGCAGCAGATATATTAAGATTTGGTAAAGATTTAATTGTTCAACATGGTTTTACAACAAACTTAAAAGGTATTGACTGGTTAAAAAGACATTTTCCTGATCATCGTATACATACTGTAAATTTTCCAGGTGATCCTTATCCTATTCATATAGATGCAACATTTACACCTGTAAGACCTGGTTTAATATTAAATAATCCTGTTAGAAAACTTCCAAAAGAACAAAGAAAACTTTTTGAAGATAACGATTGGGAAATTATTGAAGCAGCACAACCAGCACATAACTCACCTCCACCTTTGACTTATTATTCAATATGGTTATCAATGAATATTCTAGTTTTAGATCCAAAAACAGTATGTGTAGAAAAAAGTGAGGTATATCAAGCTGAACAACTCGATAAGTTAGGAATGGAAGTTTTGCCTGTAGATTTTAGAGAAGCTTATGGTTTTGGTGGAAGTTTACACTGTAGTACTACAGACGTTTATAGAGAAGGTGAATTACAAGACTACTTTCCAAAACAATAAATTTAGCATATGAAATAGAAGCCTATGACTTTAAATAATAATAATTCGCAAGGAATTATTTTTATACTTTTAGGCATGGCTTTTTTTTCAATTCAAGACGCCCTAATAAAATTTATTTTTGAAGATATTGCTTTGTTTGAGCTATATTTTGGAAGAACTTTAATCCAGACATTTTTTTTAACTTGTTTTTTAATTATTGCTAAAAAAAGTTTTACTTTAAAAACTTACTATCCAGTTTTAACTTTGGTGAGGGTATTTTGCTTCTTTTTTGGTTTTAGTTTTTTTTATATCTCTTTAACTTTTATGTCACTCGCTATGACAAGTGCATTATTTTTCTCTTGTCCTTTTTTTATGTCTATTCTTGCAATAATTTTTTTAAAAGAAAGAATTGGAATAAGACGTTGGAGCGCAATAGTTGTTGGCTTTATAGGAGTATTAATAGTACTAAATCCAAATTTTGATGACTTTAATATTTTTAAATTAGCACCAGTTGCTTGTGCACTTTGTTATGCTATAGCAATGACAATTACTAAATATACTTCAGAAAAAGATAGTATTTATACACAAATGGCATGGTTATATATTTTTGCATTACTTGCAGGTTTTATTATTTATTTAGTTTCAGGTGATGGAAAGTTTAATGATTATTCAGACCCAACAATGCAATTTATTTATAGAGAATGGTTTTCCAACCCCAGTGTTGCTTGGCCATACGTATTAGTTATGGGAATTGTTGCTTCTATATCTTTCTTTTGCGTTTTTAAGGCTTATAGCATTGCCTCTCCATCGATTGTGTCTTTATTTGAGTATTCTTATATCTTGTGGGCAATGTTAGCTGGATATTTATTATTTGATACAATACCTGTTCCAAGAACATTTATTGGTACCGCATTGATTATAGGAGCTGGTTTTTATATTTTCTTTAGAGAAAAAGTTACTGGTCAAATGATAGCAACTGATACTCCAACAAATAGATGATTAAAGAAAATTTTATTCCAACAATAAATATTTCATCATTGATAAAAAATAAATTTGATACAAAAATTGCAATTAAGACAATAAATAAGATTGAAAAAGCTTGTATTAATGCAGGGTTTTTTCAAGTAGTTGGACACGGCATTGATTTAAAAGAGATTAAAAAAACTTGTGATGTGGGTTATAAATTTTTTAATTCACCTGAAAATAATAAAAAAAAATTATCACCTAAAAAATGGAATAAAAAAAATAAAAATCTTTATAGAGGTTATTTTCCTAATAATGTTAATGGAAAAGAAGGTTTAGACATTGGAGATCTGAGAGTAGACAAAAGTTATTCTTCAAAGACAAAAAATCAATATATAGAATATTTGAATTTAAGTAGAAGTTTTGACAACCAATCAATTAAAATTTTAGAAAAATATTTTGATAGTGTTTTTTCTTTAAGTGAAAGTTTGTTTAAAAGTATTATAAGACTTTATAAAAAAAATCCTGATATCTCTCAAAAAGCCTTTTCGAGATTAAAAACTCTTAGTACTTTAAGATTTAATTACTACCCAAAACAAAATAAACCTGTTGAAATATCAAAAGAGGATGGTGTTGCTTTAGGTTGCGAAACACATGTTGATAGTGGAATATTTACGGTACTTTACCAAGATAGAAAAGGCGGTTTACAAGTACAAAATCGAAAAACAAAAAAATGGCATAATGTTCCATTTAATAGCAGAGCCTTAGTGGTAAATACAGGAAGAGCTCTGCAGTATTTAAGTAAAGGAAAGTTTAAAGCAACAAATCATAGAGTTTTATGGAATAAACAGAAAAGACTTTCGATTCCTTTTTTCTTTGAACCATCTTATGATTTTAAAATGAACCTTTCTTTCTTAAATGGGTTTAGATTAAGTAATAAAGGCACAAATTATGAAAAATTTCTCAATAATTCTTTAAAGAAATTCATTGAATATCAAAGGTAAGAGCAATAAAATATAACCATAAAGCGATACATAACTCGTCGTAAATTCATCTACGAAAGTGGGATCGGTCGTCTTTAAATTAGTTTTTAAAGGAGGCTTTTAATGAAGTTTGGTTACTTTTGTAACACCACCAATTGGAATAAAAAATCTTATACACAGCTTTTAGATGAAACTAGAGAGATTACAGAATATTGTGATAAAAACAATTGGGACTCAATTTGGTTCACTGAGCATCATTTCAATCACGAAGGGATGGAGTCTTGTACAAATCCACTAATGATGTGTACAGATGCTGCAGCTAGAACAAAAAATATTAGATTAGGTCAAGCTTGCAATACAATTACATTTCATAATCCTATTAGACTTGCAGAAGATATTGCAACGCTAGATCAAATGTCTATGGGAAGGGTAGAAGTTGGTATTGGAAGAGGTGTTTACGGAAGAGAAGCTGTAAATATGAACAAAGATGCGGACGTAAAAGATCAAGCAAAAAATTTCAGATTATTTTCAGAAACATTAGAGGTTATGAAAAAAGCCTGGTCAGAAGAATTTTTTTCTTACCAAGGAGAATTTTATACTTATCCTTCTCCTAATTTTATATGGCAACATGACATGAGCCCACCTAAAGAAAATATTGTAAATTTAAAAACTAATGAATTAAAAAAAATATCAGTGTTGCCAAAACCTTATCAAAAACCATTTCCACCAATTTCTCAAGTTGTTGATGGGGAAAGATCAATTCAATGGGCTGCTGAAAATGGACTTAATACGATAATGTGGATACCAACTGTAAAAGCACTAAAGAAAAGATTTGAAATTTTTAAAGAAGCTAAATCTAAAGCAGAAAATAGAGAAGTTCCTTTAGGTGAAGGTATCAGTTTAGTAAGGGACATGTTTGTGGCGAAGACAATGGAAGAAGCTAAAGAAATGGCTGGGGAATATATAGTCAATTATATGAGATGGGTTTGTCATTGGCGTGGCTTGGGAAATCATATGGATCCAGATGAAAAATTACCGGAAACAAAAAATAAATTAGATTTATTAAATTATGAGTTTCTTCATAAAAGAAATCTTTTATTTGGCACTCCAGAGTTTGTAATTGAAAAAATTGAAGAACTTCAAAAAGAGTTAAATCTTCAAAATTTACAAGTTTGGTCTAATTTTCCTGGTATCAATCACAAAGATTGTATGAAAAGTATTAAATTATTTACGAAAGAAGTAATGCCTAATATTAAACCTTTGAATACAAACATTCAAAAAGCTAGCTAAAATATGGATTTGAAACTTAGGAAATTTACAAAATTTGTAGATAAAACTTTTATTGAAGGTGGAAAAAAAGCTAATGATCCAGTTTTATTAGTTTCTGTAGCTGCCGTTATAGAGAATCCTTGGGCTGGAAAAGGTTTTGTAGAAGATTTAAAACCAGAAATTTTAGATCTAGCTCCACAGCTTGGGGATCTTTTGGTGCCTGAATTAATAAAAGAAATTGGATCAGGTGATAGAATTTTAGCATATGGAAAAGCTGCAATCGTTGGTTTAAATGGTGAAATTGAACATGCGTCTGCATTTATTCATACATTAAGGTTTGGAAATAAGTTTAGAGATGCTGTAGGTGGTACCTCTTATTTGAGTTTTACAAATACCAGAGGACCTGCTGGATCAAAAATTTCAATACCAATGATGCATAAAACAGATGCTGGATTAAGACCTTATTATTTAACTCACGAATTTACGATACATGATGCGCCTAATGAAAATGAAATTGTAGTTGCAATTGGTGGAGCTCCAACTGGGCGGGCTCATGCTAGAACTGGTGACAGATATCAAGATATGAAAGAGATGGGTATTGAACCTAAATAATCAAAATCATTATACATATATAGATAATAAGACTGTACCAATAGTTTTTATTCATGGAGTAGGTTTGGATAGCAATATGTGGTCACCCCAGATCAACTATTTCAAAAACCACTCTACACTAACATACGATCTCCTTGGACATGGAAAGACTCCATACAAAAAAGAAAGTATTAAAATGAAAGACTATGTTCATCAATTATTATCATTATCTGAATTTTTAAATTTAAATAAGTTTCATTTAGTCGGTTTTTCAATAGGTTCTTTGATAGCAATAAACTTTGCTGCAAACTTTCAAAAAAAATTAAGTTCGCTAACTCTTATCTCAACAACTTACAAAAGATCTGAAAATCAAAGACAAGCAGTTATAGATAGAGTGAACTTAGCAAAATTAAATAAACCTATTTCTCAACTTGCATTAAAAAGATGGTTTACTGATAATTATATTGAAAATAATCCAAATGTTTATGAGGAGTTTATAAAAATATTAACAAAAAAAGATGAGGATCAAAAAAATTTTATTAAAGCATATGAATTGTTTGCATATTATAAAGATGACATTGAAATAATAAAAAAAATAAAGACTAGAACTCTTATAATGACAGGTTCTATAGATCCAGGATCTACTCCTGAAATGTCAAAAAATCTGTCAAAAGATATGATTAATTCGTCATACATTGAAATAAACAATGGAAAACATCTCTGTAGTATTGAGTGCTCAGATGATGTTAATATTAATATCAAAAAATTTATTGAAAATGTCTGAATTAAAACAATATAAAATGTTTATTGATGGAGAATGGGTAGATTCAGAGAGTAAAAAAACATTTAAATCTTTAAACCCTGAAAATAATGAACCTTGGGTAGAGGTGCCACAGGCTAGTGAAAAAGATATTGATATTGCTGTTAATGCAGCACAAAAAGCTTTTGATGGATCGTGGCCTAATTTATTTCCAAGAGAAAGAGCAAAATATTTAAAAGCAATTGCTAATGAATTAAGAGAAAATGCGGAGTTGCTTGGAAAGATAGAAACAATTGATACAGGAAAACTATTTAAAGAAACAAAAACTCAAGCAAATTATATAGCTGAATATTACGATTACTATGCTGGACTTGCAGATAAAGTTGAAGGTACAGTTTTGCCAATTGATAAAGCTAACATGCAAGTAATTACAACTAGAGTTCCAATTGGAGTTGTAGCAGCAATTATTCCTTGGAATTCTCAGATGTTGCTAACAGCTGTAAAGTTAGCTCCTGCACTTGCAATGGGTAATACCGTTGTTATTAAATCTTCTGAATTAGCTCCAGCAACATTATTTGAGTTTGGAAAATTAATTGAAAAAACTGGAATACCTAGAGGAGTGGTAAATATAGTTTCAGGTTTTGGTGAACCTTGTGGTAGAGCATTAACTTCACATAAATTAGTAGAAAGGGTTGCCTTTACTGGTGGACCAGAAACTGCCAGACATATAATTAGAAACTCAGCCGACAATTTATCTCAAGTAAGTCTTGAGTTAGGAGGCAAGAGCCCTGTTGCTGTTTTTGAAGATGCTGACCAAGAAAATGCATTAAATGGAATTACCGCAGGTATTTTTGGGGCAAGTGGACAGAGCTGCATAGCTGGATCAAGACTTTATATACAAAATAGTATTTATGATAATTTTTTAGAAAAAATTGTAAATAGAGCAAATAAAATTAAGTTAGGGCCTCCTATGGATTCTAAAACTCAAATGGGTCCTTTAAATAGTCTTAAGCAATTAGAAATAATTGAAAAAAATATTAAACTTACTTTAGAACAAGGAGGAAAACTAAGGTGTGGAGGAAAAAGACACACATTTTCAAATAAAGGATATTATTTTCCTCCTACAATAATTGAATGTGACAATCACAATCTGCCTACAGCAGAAAATGAATTGTTTGGACCTGTGCTTTCTGTAATGAAATTCAATGATGAAAAGGAAGTCATTAATAAAATGAATGATAATCAATATGGGTTGTCTTCTGGAGTTTATACTAAAGATATAAACAGAGGTTTAAGAGTATCAAATGCAATAAGAGCGGGTATTACTTTTGTAAATACTTATCGATTAATTTCCCCTTCTGCTCCATTTGGAGGAATGAAGGATAGTGGATATGGAAAAGAAGCTGGAATTGAGTCTATAAAAGATTATACAAGAATTAAAACTACTTGGTTTAATACATCTGATAAACCAATGGATGATCCTTTTACAATGGGTTAATTTCTTAAATTTTAACCAAAACTTCGGTTTTTTTTATCAAAAAAATAAAATTATTTATTGAAAATTTAATCTAATAAGATTTAATTAAATTTTATAAATTGTTAACAATTAAAGGAAATAATATGAAAAAATTAGTTTTAGCTATGTTCGTTTTTGTATCATGTTTTGTAACAAAAGCACATTCGGATGGACATGGTATTAAAATGGGTATCATTCTAGGATTTACGGGTCCTATTGAGTCCCTAACTCCAGCAATGGCCGCATCTGCTGAGCTTGCATTTAAAGAAGCTTCAGATTCTGGTTCGTTACTTGGAGGAAAAAGTATTGAAGTTGAAAGAGCTGACTCTACATGTGTAGATTCTGCTGCTGCGACTGCTGCAGCTGAAGGTTTAGTTTCAAATGGTGTTGTAGCTATTATGGGAGCTGACTGTTCTGGTGTTACAGGCGCAATAGCAACTAACGTTGCTGTTCCAAATGGTGTAGTTATGATTTCACCTTCTGCAACATCTCCAGGATTAACTGATCTAAATGATAATGGTTATTTCTTTAGAACTGCGCCGTCAGATGCTAGAGGTGGTCAAATTTTAGCTGACATAACAAAAGATAGAAAAGTTAAATCACTTGCTGTAACTCACACTAACAATGATTACGGAAAAGGATTAGCTGATGTTTATGTTGCAGCTGTAAAAGCTCACGGTATTAACGTAACTGTTGTAACTGCTCACGAAGAAGGTAAAGGTGATTATGGTGCTGAAGTTGCAACTTTAGCTGCTGCTGGTGGAGACGCTTTAGCAGTGTTAGGATACTTGGACCAAGCTGGTGGAAGTATAATCCAAGGATCATTGGACTCAGGCGCATTTGATAGGTTTGTATTATCTGATGGTATGATTGGAGACTCTTTGACTGACAGATTTGGTAAAGACTTAAATAAATCATTTGGTTCTCTACCAGGGTCAACTGGAAAAGGAGCTGGAAAATTTGCTGATGTAGCAAAAGCTGCAGGTATTGACTCTTCTGGACCTTATACTGGTGAGTCTTATGACGCTGCTGCTTTAATAGTTCTTGCAATGCAAGCAGGTGGAAAAGCAGATAGAGCTACTATTCAGGCAAATGTGATGGACGTTGCAAATGCTCCTGGTAAGAAAATTTACCCAGGTGAGCTTAAAAAAGCTCTTGATTTGTTAGCTAAAGGAAAAGCTGTAGATTACGAAGGTGCTACAGGAGTTATGCTTACAGATGTTGGGGAAGCTGCCGGTTCTTTCCTTGAGAAGGAAATTAAAGGTGGTAAATTCAAAACTAAAAAACAGAGATAAAATCTAATTTAAAACCCTGGCAAAGAAATTTGCCAGGGTTTTTTATTATCTAAAATATTATTGTTTAATTATTTTTTCAGGAAGAATTCCTTGTGGTCTAAAACGCATAATCAAGAGAAGACCGATTCCCACCAATAAAAATCTAAAATATGGAGCGCTTTCAACTAAATGTATTCTTAACTCATTTGTTTCTGGAAGATGAGCTGTAAAAAAGTTTATAAAGAATAGAGCCATTGGAGCAGCTTGTACCCATAAAAACCAAACTACAAATCCTCCAAGGATTGCGCCAAAATTATTTCCAGTTCCTCCCACAATTACCATTACCCATATAACGAATGTATACCTCATTGGTCTATAGCTTCCTGGAGTAAAAAGACCGTCATTTGTTACCATCATTGCTCCAGCTATTCCAACTATTGCTGATCCTAAAATGAATATAAATAAGTGCTGTTTAACAATATTTTTTCCCATAGCACTTGCCGCTTCTTCATTATCTCTTATT
>QCJD01000010.1 GCA_003216255.1 Pelagibacteraceae bacterium AG-404-N13 | reverse complement strand
AATTTATCTTTTGTAAACTCTAAATATTTTGTTCCCTTATTATTTAATGTTTGATCAAAAAAAGATGATGATCCAATAATTCTATTTTTTACTCCTAATCCTTTCCTTGAAAACAAAAGAGCAAATCTTAAAAAATCACGAGAAATTAAACATCCACCACCTGATATCCATGGCATACCAAATCTATCTGTTCCTATATACAAAGCATCCTCAAAACCAGCAGCCTCAACAGCATCAAGCACCCAATCTTTTAATTTTTTTTTGCTAACTTTTTCAATTAAGAGGCCTATGACATCAGTATTTGCTGATTTGTAATGAGAAAATTCTGATTTGTTAGTTAAATCTTCATTTTTATTAGATTTAATTTTATTTAAAAATTCTTCTTGCCCAATTTTTTCATTTAAATCATTTGGAAGTCTCCAGCCACATACTGGCTCATGAAGATATGATGAAGTATAAGGATCAGTATAGTCTTCACTATATGCATTTTGGATATTCATATCTAAAACATCTTGTATTGTAGCTTCAGCATAGCCTGTTCCAATATTTGGTAAATATTTTGATATTTTATCTTTAAGATTTATAATTTTTTTTTCAACAAGATCTCCAATGAATAAATTTACAAATATTTTAGTAATTGACATTATTGTTTGTGGAGTTTTTTCAGTAAAATCACTTGCATACTTTTCATAAAGAATATCTTGGTCCTTGCCAACTAACAAAGAACAAAAATATTTATGATTAACCATTTTTTTTACAGAGGATATATTTTCAATTTTTTTGTTAAGTTTTTTATTTAATTTTAAAACTAAGTCTGATCTATATAATAAGCCGTATCTATTTATTTTATGTAAATTTCTATATCCTTCTCTACGGCTTTCAGGTAAATACCATTTCGGTTTATTGTCTCTTTTGACAACAAGACTTGGATTTGGTTCGCTATTAAGTTTATACTCACTCATAAATTTTAATCATGATTTAATTTTTAAGAACAGAAATTGCTTTTATTTCTTCAACTCCTACACCACAACATCCACCAACAATTTGAGCTCCATTTTTTAACCATGACTTTGCATATTCTAAATAATCATTAGGAGTAATATTATCTATAAATTTCCAATTAGGTTTTTCGAAGTATCCTCTATTTGGATAAGCACCTAATATTCCTTGAAAATTTTTCTTAGCTGTTATTACAGCTTCTCCAGTAACATTAATGTCAGAGTGAGCTATCAAGATTGGTCCTTTGTGAAGTTTACTAAAGTTTTTTATTGCAACATCTAAACTTTCATAAATATGAGTGTCAGTATCTATAGAGTCACTGTAACCAAGCATAACCTTATCGTTTTTAGCATTCATTACACATGATATTGATAGCCAAACAGGTAAATTTGTTTTTTGAGAACACTCAATAATTGTTTCTACTATATCAGCTTGAGATGACATTGCTTCTAATATTATTAAATCAACACCTTCTTCGGATAAAATTTTTAAATGCTCAATAAATCCTGGGATCATTGCTTTAGTACCAAGTCTATAAAAACTTCCAAAAGTTGATACACTTCCAGCTATAGCTACATCTTTATTTATATTCTCAACTGCTTTTTTAGCTATTTCTACACTTTTTTGATTGTATTCTAGGACACAATTACCAAAACCATATTGTTTCAATGATATAGGCGTAGTTCCGTAAGTATTTGTAGTTATTACATCAGCTCCAGCTAAAATGTAATCTTCATGAACTTTTTGAACTAAGTCTGGAGTATCGACAGAACATTTTCCGCACCATAAATCTTTATGCATTTTAGCTCCACTCTTTTCAAGTTCAGCACCCATGCCTCCATCTAAAATTATAATTTTACCTTTATCTAATTTTTCTTTTACTTCATTATAAGACATACATTTTATGCTTTATTGTTAGTAAAGGCACAAATTTTATTTCCATCTAAATCACGAATGTAAGAATAATATACACCTGAATTTGCAGGTCTTTCACCACCCGATCCTTCACTTTTGCCACCTGCTCTTAATCCAATATCGTGAAATTTATCAACTGTTTGCCTCGAGGTTGTAACAAATGATATTTGTGTTCCATTACCGTTAGTAGCTTTTTCTTTATTAAAAGGTTTCGTAACATAAAATTCAATTTCCGTTGGTTTATCCATAGGCGCATAAGCTGCATATTCTGTATCTGTTTCTACTCTTTTTAGATTAAGTTCTCTTAAGACGTCATCATAAAATATTATAGCTTTATCTAAATCATTTGTGCCAACCATAACATAACCAATCATCTTAGCTTGGCCATCCTGTTACAGTTTTAACTTCTAAATATTCTTCTAAACCCCAAACACCACCCTCACGGCCATTTCCAGATTGTTTGAAACCACCAAAAGGAGTTCCACTGTCTGCTCCATTACCGTTAATGTATATTGTTCCAGCATTTAATCTTCTTGCTACTCTTTTTGCTTTTTCTTTATCTTCGGTTTGCAAATAATTTCCCAAACCATATTCAGTTTCATTTACGATATTTACAGCTTCATCTTCCGTCTCAAATGGAATAATTGATAAAACAGGACCAAAAATTTCTTCTTTTGCAATTCTCATATCATTGGTAACATCTGTAAAAATTGTTGGTTTAATAAAATAACCTTTGTTTAATCCACCAGGCAATTCAGGACCTCCCGCAGCCAAAGTTGCACCTTCGTCTATACCACTTTGAATTAAATTAATAATTTTATCATACTGAACTTTTGAAACCACTGGACCAATATGATCTCCTTTTTTAGAAGCATGATCTACTTTAATTAAATTTGCTTCATCAACTGCCTCTTTTACCGCTCTGTCATAAATTGATTTTTCAACAAGCATTCTAGTTGGAGCATCACATGATTGACCTGAATTGCTCATTACATTTCTTATTCCATCTCGTACTGCATTAGGATAGGAGTCAGCAAAAACTATATTTCCTCCTTTACCTCCAAGTTCTAGACATACTCTTTTAATCGTTTCAGCTCCATTTTTTAAAATTAATTTTCCAGCTCGTGTTGATCCAGTAAATGAAACTAAGTTAATATCAGGATGACTGGAAATGTCTGTTCCGACCCCAACGCCATCGCCATTGACCAAATTAAACACTCCAGGAGGAAATCCCGCTTCATCAATCATTTCGGCAAACAACATTGCAGAAAGTGGAGCAATTTCTGATGGTTTATGTATCATTGTACATCCTGTAGCAAAAGCTGGCACCACTTTTAAGGCTATTTGGTTTATTGGCCAATTCCATGGTGTAATAAGCCCACATACACCTATCGGCTCATAACAAATATGATTATTTGATTTAGGATCAAATTGGTGATCAAATTTAAATTCTTTTAATCTTAAAATAAAATCTTCTAGATGAGATTGTCCGGTAGCAGTTTGTACATCAGTCGCCCAATCCATTGGAGCTCCCATTTCTGTAGAAATAGCTTCAACCATTTCAGAATATCTTTTTTTATAAATGCTCAAGAGTTTTTCTAATAACTTTATTCTTTCTTCTTTAGAACTGTCTTTCCAACTTTCAAATGCTTTTTTTGCAGCATCTACTGCTGCATTAGTATCTTCTTTTGAACCAAGTGAAATAATCGCACAAGTTTCTTCTGTTGATGGATTTATGACTTCAAAATCATTAGGTTTGCTTGGTGATACCCATTTTCCATTTATATAAAATTTTTTTTTATCTAACATACATACATCCTATCATATATTTTTTATTAACTAAATTCTTTGAGAATTTTGTCTCTATGTTCGTCTAAATCAGGAATATCACCTCTTGTTTCCTTGTCATCATACGTAGACATTTTAATAGGGTTTCCAGCCGATTTAAACTCACCAATCTTCTTATGATATGATTTAATTATCATATTTCTTTCTTTTATCTGTGGATTTTCAATTGCTTGCTTAATGTTAAAAATTGGACCACATGGTATTTTTAAACTTTCCATTTCTTTAATCCATTCTTCAGTTTTTTTTAATTTTAATTTTTCTTCAAATATTTTTTTAAGTGAATCCATATTTTGACATCGTAAAGAATTTGTTTTAAATCTTTCATCTTTCGATATGGTTGGAATTTCTAGTACATTACAAAGATTATTAAATAATTTGTCATTCCCAGCAGCAATTATTATATAACTATCTTTTGTTTTAAATGCCTCAAATGGAGCAATTGATGGATGTCTAGATCCCATTGGTCCTGGAATTTCATTTTTTGATAAATATCTCGCAATAGCATTTTCTAAAATAGCAATCTGACAATCCAACATAGATACATCTATAAATGCACCTTTGCCTGTTTTTTGTCTATCATAAAGTGCAGCGTTTATACCTATAGCTGTAAACAATCCAGCTGTAATATCTCCAATTGAAGTACCGACTCTTGTAGGTTCAGCTTCAGGATGGCCAGTTACACTCATTAACCCACCCATACCCTGTACAACCATATCGTATGCAGGTAATTCTTTTAAAGGCCCTGTTTGTCCAAATCCAGAAGCAGAAGCATAAATGAGTTTAGGATATTTTTTACTGACATCTTTCCATCCATATCCCCATTTTTCTAATGTACCTGGTTTAAAATTTTCAACCAAAATATCTGCTTTAGATAAAATTTTATCAAAAATTTTTTTATCGTCTTCATTTTTTAAATTCAGAGCGATACTTTCTTTTCCTCTGTTCAATGACATAAAGTAAGCTGAGTAATTTCCAATAAATGGACCAAATTTTCTTGAGTCATCTCCAATTTCTGGCGCCTCAATTTTAATAACACGCGCTCCAAGGTCTGAAAGTATCATTGTGCAATAAGGTCCAACTAAAACTCTAGTTAAATCAACAACTAATAAATTTTTTAAAGGTCCATCCATAATATAATTTAATCAGCTAAACCGTCAGATCTTTCTTTATTTCTCTCTAAATGAATTGGTAAAACCTTACCGTAAATTGCCTTTGAGTGCTCAGGAGTATTAACTCTCCAAGGATCTAAAACATAGGCAGGAATACATAAATATCTAGAAGTATTTCCTTCCACCTTAGTTACTCTATGAAGCGTAAAGCGTCCTTTAAAAATTTGTAAATCCCCAGGTTCCAACACTAGTTGCCTTACTCTGGTTCTATCTCCATTTATAACTTTTTTTACTTCATCAAAGTTTTCATTACCTGGTTCCCGGATATTTGGGCAATATTCAAATATACCTCCTTTGTCAGGTTTTTGAATCATTATACTTAAAGTAAATTCACAACTATCAAAGTGCCAAGGAAGAATTCCATCAGTATTCATTACATTATATGCGTGACAAGCTAATGGATCTGCCCATCTATAAATTGGAGATATATTTAAACATTTTGAAACAAAATTTAAAAGCTCTTCAGTTTCATATAAAAACTTCATTTCCGAGTCTTTTGCAAAACAATCAGAATTTAAATATCCATTATATCGCTTCATAAATGTTCTCTTAGGATGATCTTTGGGGAGCGAAGGATCGTCAGAAGAATATAAATAAGCGTTAATACTTTCTTTTGACATATAAACCTCATGAAGTTGATTTTTTAACTCTTTATTCATCAACTCTAAAGATTTTGGTAAGATAAATTTCGGTATAGTTGAACAACTATATTGATCTAGATCTGCTTTACATTTTTTGATTATATTTTTTATTTTTTCAGATTCTAAATTATTAATAGGGTATCTTTCTAGATCTATAATATCTTGTAAATTTTTTTTCATAATTATTGGATATAATTATGATTTTGATAAAGATTTTTGCAATTCTTTATTTGATATATATCCTTTTATATTTCCTTTTTTGTCAACTACTTCACAGTTTGCATTTGTACAAACTACTTGAGGTAGAAATTCTTCAATAAATTGATCTTCCTCAATTTTTATTAAATTATTTTTATCAATTCCGTTTGCTTCATTTGTAGGTTTCATAATAACCTTTGCCTTTAGTACTTTAGATCTATTTACATCTTTAACAAAGGCTTCAACATAATCATCGGCTGGATTCATAATTATATCAACGGGAGTACCAACTTGTACTAACTTTCCTGCATTTAATATTCCTATATGATCACCTAGTCTTAACGACTCATCTAAGTCATGGGTAATAAATACAATTGTCTTTTTTAATTCAGACTGAAGATCTAGTAATTGTTTTTGCATATCACTTCTTATTAATGGATCCAAAGCTGAAAATGCTTCATCCATCAACATTATATCTGTGTTTGTAGCTAATGCTCGAGCCAATCCAACTCTTTGTTGCATTCCTCCGGACAATTGATTTGGGTATTGATTTTCAAAACCTGTTAAACCAACTGCTTCAATCTTCTCCATAGAAATTTTGTTTCTTTCATCATCACTTTTACCTTGCATTTCTAAACCGTATCCAACATTCTGAATTACAGTCTTATGAGGAAAAAGACCAAATCTTTGGAATACCATACTCATTTTATGTCTTCTAAAATCAATGAGACTTTCAGTGTTAAGAGACATTACGTTCGTACCTTCAATCAATATTTCTCCATCAGTAGGATCAATAAGTCTATTTAAGTGTCTAATTAATGTAGATTTTCCTGACCCAGACAAACCCATACAAACAAAAGTTTCTCCTTCTTCAATTTTTAAAGAAACATTGTCTAATCCAACAGTATGACCTGTTTTTTCTAAAATTTCATCTTTAGTAGCCCCATCCTTTACCATAGGAAGAACAGATTTTGGATTTGATCCAAATATTTTATAAACGTTATTAATTTCTATTTTAGACATTTTTAAAAAAGCTTTTAGCAGGAGCTACAATTACATTAAAGCAAAGAAAAAAATTCATTTCAACCATAAATTGCATTGACAATTAATTAGCATTAAATAATCATAACTTGATGGTTCAAATAGATAAAATCGAAAAAGGAAGAGCTGATCTAAAAATTAAGTGGAGCGATGGTGAAGAAAGTAAGTTTAATTATTTATGGTTAAGAGATAATTGTCCAACAGCTCACGATAAAGATTCCCGTCATAGAATGTTTAATATTTTAAATGTTTCAAAAGATATTTTTATAAAAAATTTTGAAATTAATAATTCTGGGGCTCTACAAGTTCAGTGGAGTGAAGGAAATCATACAAGTTATTATGATATAAAATGGCTTAGAAAAAATTGTTATACAATAAAAAACAAGGCAGAATATGTTTCTCCATATGAATTATGGGACAAAAATTTAAAAAATAACTTCAATACTATTTGTATAGATCACGATGAAATTTTAGACTCAGATGAAGGATTAATTAAATGGTTAGAACTTTTACATCATAAAGGTATTGCTATCGTTAAAAATGCACCAGTAGAAAAAAAATCTGCTTTTCCTCTGTTAAATAGAATTAGTCACGTTAGAGAGACTTTTTTTAAAACGCCTTTTGAGGTTATAAATATACCAAAACCAAATAATTCAGCTTACACAGCACACGCTCTTAGAAACCACATGGATTTACCTTGGTTTGAATTACCTCCAGGTTATCAGTTCCTTCATTGTTTAATTAATTCAGCTAATGGTGGAGACTCATCAGCAGTAGATGGTTTTGCTGTAGCAGAATATTTAAAAAATAATGAAAATGAAATTTTTAATACATTAGTAAAAGTTCCATTAAAATTCAGAGATATGGATTATACTCAAGAGTCTCATAGAGGCTTTCATGCACCTGCAATCAGCCTAACCAAGGATGGAGACTTTCATGATATAAGATTTAGTGTTGCAACAATGGGTGTCTTAGATTGTCATCCCGATATAATGGAAGATGTATATAAAGCTCATCATAGATTTGGAAATTTATTACATGACGACAGGTTTCAAATAAAATTTCGTTTAGAGCCAGGCGATATTTATTCATTTAATAATAGAAGAGTTTTGCATGGAAGGACAGAGTTTGACCCAAGTTCAGGCCATAGACATTTACAGGGTTATTATATGGATCGAGATGAAATTATAGGAAGATTGAATTACTTAAAAAAATAATTTCTATAAATTTTCAAATATTAAATTGTTATTTTTACTATATTTTTTAAAATCTGATTTTTTTTTAATTGTATAAAAGTGTTTCTTTATTTTTAATTGTTGAATATTTCTGCTATTAAGAAATATTTTATCCAAGATCAAAAAATTAATTTTCTTATTTTTAGATAGTTTTATTATCGTCTTTACTTTTGATGTATTTGAAAAAGATAATCCAGTTTTGATATTTGGTTTAATTTTCAATAAATTATAAATATTTTTATGATTAAACGAAATAAATATACATTTTTTAAATTTTGTTGTTTCTTTGACCAGGTTTTTGAGAATTCTTATTGAAAAATAAGGTTTTATCTCAATAAATAAAGGAAACTTATTCTTAGATGCTTTTAATACATCGCTAAGAAGAGGTATTGGTTTTCTTTTTAAAGTACTTATTTTGCTTAAATAAAAATAATCTAAATTTTTTACACTTAAATTTTTTTTAAAAATTCTATTTAAAGTAAAATCATGAAAACATATAAATTTATTATCCTTTGTTGAATGAATATCTGTTTCAATACCGAATCCCATACTAAATGACTTTTTAAAAGATTTGAGAGTATTTTCTTTACAATTTTTATTAACTAATCCTCTATGAATTATGTGCATATAAATTTTTATAATTCATAACCCTTCTGTTCAACTTCATTATCTACTAGTTCTCCTGGAAAACCATCAGCTCTAAAATTAATGTTATTTAGGTCCTCCATTCTTTTTACAATCATAGATGACCAAGCTCTTGAACCATATTTTTCTTTTCCATCTTTAAAAATTTCTACAACTTTTGGAGAAATTTCTAATGGCGCTTTTAATTTTTTTGCCAATTGATCAAATAAACTTGTATCTTTTAGTACTAAATCCATTGTAAAATTAATATTATAAGATCCATTTAAAATAACTTGGCTTTCTGTTTCATGAACAAAAGAATTTCCTGAAGATACTGCTATACCCTTATAAACTTTAGAAAGATCTAGATTTGATTTTTTGGCAACTGTCCAAGCTTCTCCTAAAGCAACTAAATGAACTGAAGCAAGATAATTAGTTATAACTTTCAAAATTGATGCAGATCCAAGCTCTCCAGTATATAAAACTTTTCTTCCCATGATAGTTAAAACTGGTAAAATTTTATCAAAAGCACTTCTTTCTCCACCTACGAAAATTGCAATATTTCCAGTAGCAGCTCTATGACAACCACCACTAACAGGCCCATCTAAAGGAATGGCTTTTTTTTCGATAACTTTTTTTCCAATTCTTTTTACCTCTGATTCATCTGTTGTGCTCATTTCCAACCATATTTTGTTCTCTGAAAGTCCATTTAAAATTCCATCTTCTCCTTCCATGACTTCAGCACAAATTTTAGGAGAGGGTAGACATGTTATTATTAAATCAACTTGTTCAGTTAATTCTTTTGCAGAACTTGCAACTTTAGCGCCCAAATCATAAAAATCTTTTGTTAAATTATGATCTAAGTCTCTAACAGTTAAATCAAATTTATTTCTTAATAAACTTCCTGCAAGTTTACTTCCAACATTTCCCAAACCAATAAAGCCTATTTTCATTTTTTAACCTCCTCATTTTTAGGTTTTGTAAATACTATCATTATCACACCAAAAATAATAATTGCTCCTCCAATAAATAATTCTGCAGTTGGTTTTTCTCCCAAAAGAAATATGGCCGCCAGCAAACCTGTAGGTGGAATTCCCATTGTAACTATAGGGAGCACTTTGTATAATGGGTTATTTTTTAACACGTAATAAAAACAACTATAAGTTATTGGTTGCATAAAAAATCCAATATAGATTGCAATCAACCAATGATCAAAACTTGCTTTTGTTAAGTAGTTAATTGTATTTCCATCAATTATCGCAGATAAAGAAATTAATATTGGTCCTGAAAATAACGCTAACCAAGCTACAAGTGCTAATGGGTTGATCTCTTTACTTAAAGGTTTAACTATAACCTGACCAAGTGCCCAAATAGCCGATCCTAAAATGGTTAAAGCTATACCAAAAAATTTTCCATCTAAATTAGGTGATCCCGTCAAAATGTAAACTCCAATAAAGGCGATTGTTATCCCTATCAAAGCTCTTAAGGTTGGTTTTTCTTTAAGCATAAAATAAGCAAAAATAACTCCAAAAGGAACTTCCATCTGAACTAACAACACTGCAGAGGAAGCCTCTATGTAGTTTAAACCTGTGTATGTAATACTATACTGCAAAGTATTTGCTATAAACGAAGCAATAAATATTTTTTTTAAATATCCTCTAGGTATTGGAAACCACCAAATCAAAATTGATGCTGCAAAAGTAAATCTTATACCCATTAAAAGAATAGGAGGAAAGGACTCAAATGCAGGTTTGGCAATAACAAAACCAAAACCTAAAAATATAGGAACCAAAGAAGCTATTAAGGTGTCTTTTATATTCATGTAGTTATTTTTAAAATTAATGATTATTAAAGAACTTATGATATATTCACTTTTTAAAATATGAATTCAACAAAAATAGAACCTAAATATATCAACAAATCTAATCCAAGAGTTGGCCTAATTGCTCTAGCAAGCGACTTTATGATCGAAAAAGACTTTATAAACGTTATTAAAGATAGAGATATTGATTTTTTTGTTAATAGAATTGAATGTTACAACCCTCTTACAAAAGAAAACTTAATCAAAATGTCTAATAAAGTAACAGAGGTTACTAAAGACATATTACCTGATCAAGATATTGATTGTGTAGTTTATGGATGTACATCCGGAACAATTGCTGCCGGATACGAATCAATTGAAAAAAAAGTTAAAGCTGCAAAACCTATGGCAGATGTTACCACACCAAGTAGTGCAGCAATAAAAGCTTTAAAAAAATTAAATATTAAAAAAATATATGTGTTTACACCTTATAGTAAAAAATTAAATGACGAAGTTCTAGAATATTTTAAAAATGAAGGTTTTGAAGTTACTTCAAATTCTTATTTTGATATTGAGGCAGATTACGATATTGGAAAAGTTGATCAAAATTACTTATACGATGTTTTGTCTCAAATTGATTTAAATGGTGCAGAAGCGCTATTTGTTTCTTGTACAGCTTTGCCAGTTCTACCAATTATTGATAAGTTAGAAAAAAAACTAAACACAACAGTTTTATCTAGCAATCAAGCATTAATTTGGGATACCTTAGTTAAAATAAATAAAAATAATTCAGTTAAGGGATTTGGAAAGTTATTCCAAGAAAATTAAATGATTTTTACCAAAGACGAGTACAAGCGAAGATTAAAAAAAGTTCAAGCTGCAATGCAAGAAAAAGGGATTGAACTTTTAATTTCTCACGACACTAACAATATGAACTATTTAACAGGATATGATGCTTGGTCTTTTTATTATGCTCAATGTGCAATAGTGCATGTAAATTCTGAAGAACCACTATGTTTTGTCAGAGCACAAGATGCTGGCGGGGCTTACATTAAAACTTATTTAAAGAATGAAAATATTATTGTGTATGATGAAAATTATATACACACATGGCCCAGACATCCTTATGATTATTTAGTTGAAATTATTAAGGAAAAAAAATGGGACAAACTATCTATTGGATTAGAAATGGATGCTCATTATTTCACTGCATTTTGCTATGAAAAGATAAAACAAGGTTTACCTAATGCAAAAATTAAAGATTCAGAAAGATTAGTTAATTGGGCACGTCTAGTAAAATCAGATGCTGAAATAGGTTTTATGAAATCTGCAGCAATTATTTCTGAGAAAGGTATGAAAACCGCAATGGAAGTTATCAATCCTGGTACAAGACAATGTGATGCTGTTGGAGAAATTCAAAAATCTTTATTTTATGGAACCCCTGAATTCGGTGGAGAATATTCTAGTATAGCAACGCTTCTTCCAACTGGTAAAGGAACTTCCGCTTCTCATTTAACTGCTACGCAAGATAAATTTGTAACTGGAGAAGCTACAATAATAGAGCTATCAGGCGTTTATAACAGATATCACGCGCCAATGGCTCGTACCGTTCTTCTTGGAAAACCAGATCAATTAAAAATAGATACAATGAATAAAACAATTGAAGCATTACAAGCTGGCATTGATCAAACAAAACCTGGTAATACCGCAGATGATGTAGCTCAAGCTTTTTGGAAAGTCTTAGACAAATATGGAATAGAAAAAAAATCAAGAACTGGATATTCAATCGGTATTGGCTATCCACCTGATTGGGGTGAGCATACTTTAAATATATATAAAGGAGACATGACTGTTCTAGAAAAAAATGTATGTTTTCACATGATTGCGGTAATGCAATTTGGTGATTGGGGGGTTGAGGCTTCAGAGGCAATCAGGGTAACTGATGGTGGAAGTGAATTATTTTGTAATTTTCCAAAAGAATTACATATTAAAAGCTAATTAACTATTGCAAAAAATTTAAACAAATGATTAAAAAACTTCTTTATGGCAAAAAATAACGAATTCGTAAAATTTGATAAAGTTGACAAAAGTTACGATGGAAAAATTTTGGTTGTTAAAGATCTAAATTTAGATATTGCCGAAGGTGAATTCATTACCATGCTTGGACCATCTGGTTCAGGTAAAACTACATGTTTAATGATGTTAGCAGGATTTGAAACTCCAACTAATGGTGAGATTTATTTAGATGGAAACCCTATTTCAAATATTCCTCCTCATAAAAGAGGTATTGGAATGGTATTTCAAAACTATGCTTTATTTCCTCATATGACTGTTTATGAAAATTTAGCTTTTCCATTAAAAGTTAGAAAATTTTCAAAAGATGAAACAGATAAGAAAGTAGAAAAAGCTCTATCAATGGTTTCTTTATCAGGTTTTGGAAGTAGAATGCCGGGACAATTATCTGGAGGACAACAACAAAGAGTGGCTGTTGCAAGAGCATTAGTATTTGATCCTGCTGTAGTTTTAATGGATGAACCTTTAGGAGCCTTAGATAAAAATCTAAGAGAAAGCATGCAGTACGAAATTAAACACATTCATGAAAGCATTGGAGTTACAGTTGTTTATGTTACGCATGATCAAAGCGAAGCTTTAACAATGTCGAATAGAATTGCGGTATTCAATGATGGAAAAGTACAACAACTATCTAGTCCTGATAAGCTATACGAAGAACCAGTAAATTCTTTTGTAGCAGAATTTATTGGAGAAAATAATACCTTCCAAGGCGAGGTTGCAGATATCTCAGGAAAAAAATGTAAAATAAAATTAAACTCAGGAGATGAAATATTAGCAAATCCAATAAGAGTAAAATCAAAAGGTGAAAAAAGTATAGTATCTTTAAGACCAGAACGTGCGATTATTGATCCTGATGATAAAATGGATAATAAATTCACTGGGAAGATTGAAGAGGTGATTTATCATGGAGACCACACTAGAGTTAGATTAAATTTATTGGATAATCATGAATTTATATTAAAAGTGCCAAATAGTTCTGCAAGAATGGATATAAAGCTAGGTAATCAAATTAAAATTGGCTGGAACAGTTTTGATGCTAGAGCTCTTGATCCAAAATAATTAATTATTCTTAAATAATATAGAAAAATACGGGATATATTTACAATTGAGCTGTTGACTCTCAATTCTGATATTGCTGTAATCCGTTTTTTAAAAAAAACGTTTAAACGGAGGATAAATGAGAAAATTAGCTAAATTATTTTTAGCCCTAACTTTTGTTCTTAGTATTTCAACATCTTCATATGCAGTTACTGTTGCATCTTGGGGTGGAGCTTATACTGAGTCACAAAAATTAGGTTATGGTGATCCAACTGCGAAAGCACTAGGTATTGAAATTAACTGGGTAGACTACTCAGGTGGATTATCTGAAATTAAAGCACAAAAAGAAGCAGGTGCGATTACATGGGATATAATCGATGTATTTGCATTTGACACAATCAATGGATGTGATGAAGGTATATTTGTTGAATTTGATTTTGACAAAGACTTCCCAGCGGCTCCAGATGGAACTCCTGCAAGTGAAGACTTCTTTACTTCTATGCCTAGTAAATGTGCGGTAGGAAATATTTTATATTCTTGGAACTACGCTTATAACAGTGAAAATGTTAAAGGTACTCCAAAAACTATAAAAGATTTCTTTAATACTAAAAAATTTCCTGGAAAAAGAGCTATCTACAAAAGTGCTTTAACAAACTTAGAAATTGCTTTAGCAGCAGATGGTATTAAACCAGGTAAAGGTGGAGCAAAAATCTACGAAGCTTTGAATACTGAAAAAGGTGTTACAAGAGCTATGAACAAGATCAAAAAACTTTGCACAGATCCTAAAGGTGGATGTGTATTTTGGTCTGCAGGTGCTCAACCACCAGAATTGTTAATGAGCGGTGAAGTTGTTATGGCAACTGGTTGGAATGGTAGATTTTTTAATGCTACTATTGGAGAAGGTGCACCAATCGTTCAAGTTTGGGATGCGCAAGGACTTGACTATGAATATTTTGCACTTGTAAAAGGTGGTCCAGACGAAGCAAATGCTAAAAAAGCACTTGCTATGATGACTAACACTGAAATGTTAGCTGGAAGTGCTAAATACATTGCTTATGCTCCTTGGAGAAAATCTTCAATCAAAATAATGGAAGCAGGAGAGCCTTGGTATAAAGATGGTAAAACTAACATGGTACCACATATGCCAACAGCACCACAAAATACAAAAAACTACTTCTTAGTTGATCCTTTCTTCTGGGCTGATAACGGCACTGAGTTAGGTGAAAAATGGGAAGCTATGAAAGCTGGTCTATAATTTAAGTTTTAAAGACTAAAATTATATATTATATTTAGGGCGGTTATTTATTAACCGCCCTTTTTATTTATGAGTAGCGAAACACAAAAAATTTTAACTACAGATGGCATACCTCTAGAGGTAAGTTTAAAGAAAGCTGAGAAGAAAAATAAAATCAAAGCTTTTCTTTTAGTCTGCCCATTATTATTTTTTATAATCATCACTTACATTTTCCCAATAGGAGAAATGTTTTCTAGAAGTATTGACGACAGAATGGTTACTAACATGTTGCCAAAAACATTTAAAGCAATGGAAACATGGGATGGTAAAGAGCTTCCACCAGAAGAAGTTTTCGCAAGTTTTTTAGCCGATTACAGAGTCCTGGCAGAGAAGAAAGAGCATGGAAAATTGGGTCAAAGATTAAATAAAGAAAAAAACGGATTTACTACAATTCTCAAAAAGTTATGGAGAAAAATGAAAAAGTTCGAGGATGGCAATGCCAAAGAACAAATAATGGCAGTTCATAAAAGATTTAGAGATGTAGAATATTGGCGTGCTATAAAAAGAACCGCGCCTCCTTATACAGCTGCAAAATATTTAAAAGGTATGGATATGTATTTTGATGAAGATGGCAAAATAGTACAAGTAGAAGAAGATAGAAGAATTCATAGAATTCTTTGGTTAAGAACTTTAGAGGTAGCTTTTTTTGTTACAGTTTTTTGTTTTTTAATGGGTTATCCGATCGCTCATCTACTAGCCACTTTGCCAATGAAATACAGCAACTTACTAATGATTTGCGTTCTTTTACCTTTTTGGACTTCGTTATTAGTTAGAACAGCAAGCTGGATGATTTTGTTACAGCAACAAGGAATTGTTAACGATTTTTTTGTCTGGATAGGGTTAGTATCAGACGACAATAGGCCAGAAATGATGTTCAATAAAACAGGCACATATGTTGCGATGACACAAATTTTATTACCTTTTATGGTTTTGCCACTTTATAGTGTTATGAAAACTATTTCACCAAGCTTAATGAGAGCAGGAAAATCACTTGGTGGTACACCATTTATTGCTTTTTGGAAAATATATTTTCCATTAACGATACCTGGGATTGGAGCAGGCTGCTTATTAGTATTTATACTTGCTATAGGATATTACATAACCCCAGCACTAGTTGGTGGAGCATCTGGAACTTTGATTAGTAACCAAATAGCATATCATATGAAAGCAACTTTAGATTGGAGTTTTGCATCAGCAATGGGTTTAATGCTTTTAACAGGTGTTTTAGTTGTTTATTGGATTTATAACAAACTTGTAGGAATTGATAATATAAAATTAGGATAGATATGGCATTACCAAAATATACAGAACCACATTATAGAATTTGGCATTACGTTTATTTGTTTATATGTGGATGTGTATTTTTCTTTTTAATTGCTCCTCTGTTTGTAATATTTCCACTTTCATTTAATGCAGAAGAGTTTTTGGTTTTTTCCGATGGTATGAAAAGACTTGATCCAGATGCATTTTCTCTAAGATGGTATAAAGATATGATTTATGGAACTAAAAATCCATGGGGCGCAGCTGCAAAAAATAGTTTCATAATAGCTGTATTTGCGACAATAGGTTCAATTATTCTTGGAACAGTTGCTGCACTAGGATTAAGTAGTAGACATATGCCATACAAAGGTTTGATAATGGCGACACTAATTTCACCAATGATTGTTCCACTTATTATCTCTGGAGTTGCTATTTTCTTTTTTATAGCAAAAGTAGGTTTAGCAGCTACACATTTAGGTATCATTATTGCACATATTATTCTTGGTACTCCATTTGTTGTAATTACAGTAACTGCTACATTATCAGGATTTGACCATAGTGTTACAAGAGCGGCTGCAAGCCTAGGAAGTAACCCAGTTAATACTTTTTTGAAAATTACCCTTCCTCTAATATTACCAGGAGTAATATCTGGAGGTTTGTTTGCGTTTGTTACATCTTTTGACGAAGTTGTTGTCGTTTTATTTTTAGCTGGCCTAGAAACAACAACTATTCCAATTCAAATGTGGACAGGTTTAAGAGAACAGTTAAGTCCAACAATTTTAGCAGTAGCAACTTGTTTAATAATTCTATCTGTTTTAATACTTGTTACCGCTGAACTTTTGAGAAGAAGATCTGAAAGGCTTCGAGGAATTAACAGATAATTAATCAATAGACTCTATAATTGTAGCAATTCCCATTCCTAGACCTATACATTGTGTAGCTAAGGCATATTTTTTATTTTCTCTTTTCAACAAATCTGCAGCTTTCCCAGTTATTCTTGCTCCAGTAGCTCCAAGAGGATGTCCTAATGCTAATGCACCTCCGTCTAAGTTTACTTTCTTATCATTTATATTTAAATCTTTAATGCATGCTAAAGATTGAGAAGCAAATGCTTCATTTAATTCAACAATATCAATTTTATCTGATGTTAGCCCAGCTCTTTGTAATGCTTTTTTTGAAGCTCCAATTGGGCCTAAACCCATATAATTTGGCTCACAACCTTCAACAGCTGTAGAAACAATTCTTCCTAAAATTTCTAAATTATTTTCTTTTGCATAATTTTCTTCACAAATTAATGTTGCTGCTGCTCCATCGGTAAGAGGGGATGAGGTAGCGGCTGTAACAGTTCCATTTTGATCAAAAGCTAGTTTTAGCCCGTCTAATGTTTCCTGATTACTTTTAGGCCGAATGTTTCCATCACTTTCACAATTACCAATTTTTACAATTTCATTTTTAAATTTACCTTTTGTCTGTGCTTCATGTGCTTTTTGATGACTTGATATTGCAAAATCTTGTTGTTCTTTTCTTGATATACCATATTTCTTAGCAACATTTTCGGCAGTTATGCCCATAGAAAAATAGACGTTAGGATTATCTTTTTCATTTTCAGGGTATGGAATTGGATCAAATCCAGTGTTCACTCTAGTCATACTTTCTACCCCTCCACAAATAAAAACTTTTCCTGATCCCATTGCTATTTTACCCGCAGCTATGTGTATAGCTTCCATAGAAGATCCACACCATCTATCGACTGTCATACCAGATGTTTTTACTTCCATATTTGTTAAGAAGGTAACTAATTTTCCAATATTAAAACATTGTTCACCAACTTGGAAAGCACAACCAACAACAATATCCTCTATATCTTCTTTTTTGACATTAGATTTTGAAACTAAATTTTTAATAACATCTGCAAGTAAATTTACTGGTTTTGTATCAATAAGAGCACCTTTTCTTGCCATCGTAAATGGTGATCGAGAATATGCAGCTATTACAGATTTATACATTTTAAATATAATATAGGATTATTTTGGAAATGGTAAAGTAGTTATAATCCCTTCATGTTTGGATCCATCAAGTGTTTTAACAATAACGTTTTGACCAATTTCCCAATGATTTTTTAATATCATGGATAGCCCAACATTTTTTTTAATTCTGGGTGAGTAAATACCAGATGCTATTTGACCTATTTTTTTATTACTTTTTGAATATATTGGAAGAGGTTTTCCCGTTGGCGTACAAGGTTTGCCATCAAAAATAATTCCTCTCATTTTTTGTTTTATTCCATCTGACTGAATCTTTCTTAATGCATCTTTACCTATAAATTCATGAGTTTCTTTAGGGTCACAATATTTTTCTAAATTGCATTCCAAAGGATTATTTTCTTTTGTAAAGTCATTACCATAAGACATTAAACCTGCTTCAATTCTATCAATTAAGTTAGGACAACCTGGTAATATATTATAATTTTTTCCAGCTTTAAAAATAGTATCCCAAAGCTGCTCACCTAATCGAACACTATCAAAAAAATCTTCATGAGCTTTGAAATAAATTTCAAAACCATCTTCTTTGCTGTAACCAGATCTAGCAATTATTTGTTTTGTTCCTTCAAAATCAAAAATTTTAAAATTAAAAAATTTAATTTTTTTAATATCTTCACCAAAAATTTCTGACATTAATGCTTCTGATTTAGGTCCTTGCACCGCTAATGGATAAACATCAGGCTCAATTATTTTTACATCTAAATTAGATCCTAGCGCTAAACCTTTTGCCCATAACAAAATATCAGAGTCCGCTATTGATATCCAAAACATATCATCATCAAGTTTTAACAACACTGGATCGTTTATCATTCCTGCATTTTCATCAATTATGGGAATATAAAAACATTTACCTGTTGACATATTTTTTAAAGATCTTGGTGTCATTAGTTGAACAAGTTTTTGAGCATCAGGACCAGTAATTTGTACTTGTCTTTGACAAGAAACATCCCAAATTTGTACATGTTTGCTTAAATGCCAATAATCTTCCTCAATAGTATTATTAAATCCTTTTGGTAAAAGCATATGATTTACAACAGTAAAATCTGATACTCCACATTCCTCAACTTTATTTGTAAAAGGTGTTCTTCTAATCCGTCTAGACATATTTAATTTGATATTCTTTTGCATATTTAATTGTTGTAAATTAATTTTAGTCAGACCACCAAATTGAATAACCATTTGGCGATATTATTATTGGAATATGATATTTTTTATTTGGGTCTGGCATTTTAAATTTAACAGTAATTTCTGAGACTATTTTTTTTTCTGAAAAATAATTTCCAGTTTTGCAAATCATTTCATATTCAGATTTACAATCTTCATCATTAAGTGTGAATTCTTTTAAAAGTCTGCCACCACTATCAGTTTTTGTTTCACAGAATACTTTTTTTTCTCCATTTGGTTTTGTTTGATAAATAATTATTTCTACATTACTTGCATGTGTGCCATTTATAGAATTTAATAAATGTGAAGATAGAGTTGCCATAATTATTCTATTGATGATTTCTCTCTTTTAGAAGCAACTGCTGCAACAATAGGACTTAATACTGGTTTTGCTTTTACATTTACACATGCTGTTTTTCCACTTGCAATAGCTCTTTTTAAAGCTGGTCCAAGCTCTTCTCTCTTTGTTACAAGCTCTCCATACCCTCCAAAACCTTCAAAAATTTTATGAAACGGTATATCTCTGAAATCTGTAGCAACTCTTTTTCCACTCTCAAATAAACGTTCCTGCTGTTGACCAATTGAAGCTAACCCTCCATTATTGTCAATAACAACAATAATAGGTTTGTTTTCAAAAAAAGCAGATTCAATTGACATTCCTCCAGATAAAAAAGCACCATCTCCGCTAATAAGAATTACATTAGAATTAGGATTATTATTTTTAGCTGATAAAGCAAAAGAAACTCCTACACCAAGCATACTAAATGTACCTGGGTGCAAAATTCCCCCAAGTTTTTTCCCTTTAGCGCCTGCAATGTTAATAGCAATTTCTGACCAGAAGTGCGTGTTTCCTCCATCAATCACTAACCAATCATTTTCATTCATTACGTCTTGAACGTCTAGGGATAATTGTAATGGATGTATTTTACCCCCATTTTTTTTTGTTTCTTTAGCTTCAATTTCTAAATCATTTAAAGATTTATCAACCCATTCTTTTTTTTTATTCTTATTTTCATCAAACCAATTTCTATCTAAAATCCATTTTTTATTTTTTTTTAAATTGCTTAAAGTGTCTAAGAATACCCCAGGATCACATAAAAGATTAATATCAGCTGCTCTATTAAATTCTATTTCCTCATGAGAACCATTTATGCAAACTAGTTTAGTATTTTTTGGAATAAAAGGAGGATTTCCAAAGTTCATTTGATTATCTAGTCTTGCTCCTACCATTAATATTAAATCTGTATTATTTAATGCAAATTCAGATGGTGGGTATTGATGAATATCAGCTAAACCCATGTATGAGCTTGACTCTTCTCCTAATAATTTTTGATGATAAGGTATATTGAATATTGGAATACTCAAATTGTTCCCAGCATTTTCTAATTTTTTTTCTGAGTGGGACCACCATACTCCGTGTCCACCTATCAAAATTGGTTTTTTTGAATTAATAGCTATTTCTAAAATTTCTGACATTGAATTTGGATCTGGCCAAGCTTTTGCAACAGGTTTTGCTTTATGTGAAAAAGGTCTTTCCTCGAGACCTGCGTCTTCTGAAAAAGATGAGAACATTAAATCAACAGGCAAACTTAAATGAACTGCACCAGGATACCCATTTGTTGCAATTCTATAAGCCTTATCAACAAACTCTCTAATTCTATTTCCATCAGTAATACTTGCGCTATATTTAGTTAAAGGAGCAGCAATTGAAACATCGTCTATTTCTTTAAATCCTCCTGAGCCTTGTCTTTTTAGACTGCTGGATCCAGTAATATAAATTATGGGAGTTCTTTCTCCCCAAGCCTCCATCATAGAAGGTACAGCATTTGCGAAACCTTCAGGTCCTACCAAACAAACAGAAGGCTTCCTTGTAATTCTAGTATATCCATCAGCCATATGTCCTGCAATTTGTTCATGGGGACAATTAGCAACCTCAATTTGGCATTCCATAAATCCTTCTATTGCAGGATTACAAAAACCTCCAGATAATGTAAAAACTTTATCAATACCTTTTTCTTTTAATGCCCTTGCTATTAAAGCACCGCCTCTAATTTTTTTTTCCATATCTTTAATATTTCATATCTTTAAAATATTTCTGAGCAACAATGTCAGAAGTAATTTCATTAATATCAGTTAATCCAACTAAACCAAGTGTTGTGCTCAATTCTCCTATAATTATTTCTATAATTTTTCTTAATCCTCGGGCTCCATCTGCTCCAATAGCATACATTAATGGTCTTCCAATCATGACATAATCTGCACCGAAAGCAAGAGCCCTAACTATATCTCCACCACTTCTTACTCCGCTATCGAAAATCAAAGGAAATTCTTTACCTAAAGTTTCTCTGATTAATGGTAATGCATTAATTGCTGACGTTGCACTTTCCAGTTGCCTACCTCCATGGTTAGAAACTTGAATAGCGTCTGCTCCTTCATCTTTTATTTTTAATGCGTCTTGTTGAGACATAACACCTTTAACGACTAATTTTCCATCCCAGGCATTTCTTATACGCTTTAAAGTTTCCCAGTCAGTTGAACCACGACTTTCACTTCTTACGAATTTGTTTCCATTTTTTGAAGTTTCATAGTTCATTGGTTTTGGAATACCATTGAACAAAGTTGAAATTGACCAGTTAGGGTGAGTAGCAAAATCAAAAAACTGCTTAGGTCCAATTTTAAATGGAACTGTAAATCCATTTTTATCATCTTTTGCTCTTCTAAATTGAATTGGAACATCTACTGTTAGTACTAATGTTTTGTAACCAGTTTTCTTTGCTCTATCTATTAGCTCCATTACGAACTTTTCATCTTGAAATATATATAATTGAAGCCAAGACCTTCCTTCAGTCAATTCATACATTTTTTCTAATGAGGTAGTTGAAGCCATAGACACACAAGCTGGAATATTATTAATCAAACTTTCATTTGCTAACATTTTATCTGCTCCAGGCCAGGTCAAATCACACATACCCATTGGAGCAAATCCAAATGGAAGATTATAGTTAATACCAAAAAATTTTTTACTTAAACTTCTTTTTTCAACATTTCTTAAAACTTTTGGCTCAAGTCTTATTTGATCTAAAGCTGTACTGTTTAATTCACAGAGTTTTTCATCCCCAGCTGCACCATCTACAAAATCAAAAAACATTTTTGGAAGCCTTTTTTTTGCTAACTTTCGAGCATCCTCAAGACTATGAATTTTTTTACTTGGTTGAATTTTTTTACTCATAAATTTTTAATATGATCTTTTAGACTAATTTTTTTATTTTTATCTATATAATAAGCATCATGATTTTTTCTTGATGAATAAACTTCTGATGGTTTTCCGTCAATAAAAAGTACTGCTACACCATCGTCGATAGCTATTCCTTCAGGCAATTTACTATTTTTAATGTCTTTTTGGAACTGATTAATCCTACCGTCATCAGATGAATGAGGTGTGCAGCTGCCAGAAATTAAATTTAAACCTCTTAAGGGTTTAAACCCCAAACCTTTTGAGTCCGATAACATCCAATCAAACCAACAGATAGCACCCGCACTTACCCCTGATAAAATTATTCCTTTGTCATAACCTTCTTCAAAGATTTTTATAAGATTATTTTTTTTCCATAATTCAAGCATATAGAAAGTATTTCCTCCACCAACATAAATTAAATCATTATTTAAAAACCACTCTTTAAATCCATCTATTTTAGAACAAAGATTAAAGTGTGATAACACTGTAAAATTATTTTTAAATCTTTTATAAAATAAATCAGTTTTTTCTTTATTATCTTTACTTGCTGTTGGTAAGAAACCAATTTTAAATTTTTTTAAATTTACTTGGTTTAAAACAAATTGATCCAGACTTTTGTCTGTATTGTGAGTAAATCCTCCTCCACCAATAGAAATTATTTTTTTATTCCTGACCATGGATTTGGTTTATTTGGAATTTCTTTATTTTTTCCTCTAACTATATCTCCATTTGGATCGTACATTGGAAGTTCACACAATTCTCCCTTTTGAATTTTTCCATTTGTACAATTAACATCTACAACTGTTCCAGGTCCCATGTTGTTGTTTTGCATACGAACAATTCCAACACCACATACTTGATATGGAGACCAAGTACTTGAGGTAATTTCTCCAACAATTTTTCCATTTATTTTTAAATTTTTACCCTTCATTGCTGTTCCTTTTTCAACACGTAAGCCCCAAGTTCGACATTTTTTATTTGAATTTTTAAGAGCTTCTTTGCCAATGAAATTATCTTTTTCTAAATCAACAAATTTTCCAAGTCCTACAGAAAATGGATCGGTTTTATTAGTAAAATCTTGTCCTGCAGAAAGAAGACCTGCTTCAATCCTTCTACATCGAAAAACTGGAGTAGCTGTTATGATCATTCCCATTTTTGAGCCTTCCTTAAGTATTAGGTCTCCTAATTTTTCAATATCATTTTCTTGACGAAAATATATTTCCCAACCTAATTCATTACTAAAACCTGAACGACTAATAATAATTTTTTCTCCTGAAATATTTACTTCTTTACAATCAAAATATTTCCAATTCGATGAAATATTTGTTTTAGTTAAAATATCTAAAAGTTCCATTGATCTTGGACCTTGTATTTGACTAACCCAAACATTCGGATCTACAATTTTTACATTTAAACCTTCTGCTTGAGCTTTGTACCACGAAAACATATCACCATCAGCTTGAGCAAACCAATATGTATTATCATTAATTCTTAACAAAATGCCATCAGTGATCATGCCGCCATCATGGTAGCAGGCAAATTGATATGAACATCTTCCTTTTTTTACTTTTGAAATATCTCTAGGAAAAATTTTTTGAAGTAGTTTAAGTGCATCAGGTCCAGATATTTCATATGGATGTTCACCGGTATGACGAAAAATTAATTCTCTCCTTACTTTCCAATACATTTCTTCTGCAGTTGCATTTGAAAGTTTTTCTGGAGTTAATCGACCTGCGTATATAGAGTATTCTGGATCAAAAGGTAATTCTTGATAAGTTAAAGGATGTACGCCTATAGTTCTGGCTAACTCCAAAGCTCTTTCGCCTTCTGAGATTGATGGTTTAACTGTGAATCTTAAATTGTTTAAGGTTTTATTCATTTGTTAATTTATTTCAGCAAATTAGTTTATTATCAAATACAATCAATAAAAACGTAACAATTTTGCCTGTTGCTAACCATCACTCAACTTGTTAACTTCCGCTTTTTTAAAGAGAGGGAAAATATGAAAAACATTATAAAAATGATATCAGTTTCTTTGATATCCCTATTAGTAGCATTTTCACCAGCCAACGCATCAAGTGGAGTTTTTAAATTATCACATGATCTTGGTTTTGGAAAAGATACTAATTTAGATGCAATTACAAAAGGACGATTGTTCCAAGTAGTAATTATGACTCAAAACAGATTGGTAAGAAAAAATCTTGATGGAGTAACATCACCAGAACTTGCTACTGATTGGTCTGGAAATTCTGATGCAACAGAATGGACTTTTAATCTTCGAAAAGGAGTTAAATTTCATGATGGATCTGACTTTGACGCAGAAGATGTAAAATATTCTTTAATGAGAGTTAAGGATCCAGATATTGGATCGCCGGCAAAAAAAAGTATGAGCTCGGTAACAGATATTGAAGTAGTAGATTCTCATACAGTTAAAATGAAATTAAATACTTCATTTGCAGATTTTCCATTATTATTAACGGATTATAGATTAAGAATGATACCGTCAGGATCAGGAGATACTATTGGACAAACTGGAATTGGAACTGGTCCATTTATAGTGGATAAATTTGATGCAGAAGGAACAACAATTTTAAAAGCAAATCCTGACTATTGGGAAGGTGCACCTGGACTTGCAGAAGTTCATGTAATCGCAATACCAGATGGAGAAGCTAGAGTACAAGCTCTTCTTACTGGTCAAATTGATATGAATAGATACGTGCCATTTGCTCAAAAAAAAATATTTGATGGAAATTCTAAATTTAATACTACTGTAGTACCAACAGGTAACTGGAGAGGTATGGTGATGAGAACAGATACAGCTCCTTTTGATAATCCAAAAGTAAGAAAAGCTGTACGAATGGCTGTTGATAGACAAGAACTTGTTGATTTAGTTATGGGAGGAGCGGCTACAGTATCTTGTGATACACCAGTTTCACCATCTGATCAATATCGTCTTAATATGAATTGCGATCAAGACATTAATGGAGCTAAAAAGCTTTTAGCTGAAGCTGGCTATCCAAATGGAATTGAGATGACAATACATGTTTCTACAAAAGAGCCAACATGGCCAACAATTGCTGAAGTAATGCAGCAACAATTAGCTAAAGCAGGTATCAAAGCTGATATCCAAATGACTCCTTCAAAGAGTTATTGGAAAGAGACTTGGATGAAAAAAGCTGTAGCTATGACACGTTGGAATGAAAGACCAGCTGATAGTATTTTGCATGAAGCTTATCATAGTGGAGCAAAATGGAATGAGTCTTTTTACAAAAGCGCATCGTTTGATAAAAATTTAGCAGATGCTAGAGGAGAGCTTGATTTTGATAAAAGAAAAAAAGCTTATCAAAATGCACAAAAAACTTTATGGGAAGAAGCTGGGACTATGATTCCTTACCATGTATCTAAGTTGGTTGTCACTTCTTCTAGAGTAAAAAACCTTGATGAAGTTGAGGTTTTTTCAGTTAGATGGCATAAAGTAAAAGTAGATTAATACAAATTATTTTTTACAGGCCTTATTTTAAGGCCTGTAAAATTTGTTTCATTTTTAATATTTATTTTTAAAATTAAGAAAAATAATCTTAATTATGTTTTTTTTAATAATAAAAAGAATTTTACTAGGTTTAATAACCTTGTTTATAGTTTCATTAATTACTTTTGTTGGAACAGAAGTTTTACCTGGAGATGCGTGCACGACGTATCTTGAAAGAGAAGCTTACGGAGCAGCATTAGAGGCATGCTATAAAAGATTAGGTTTAGATATTCCCGCACATGAAAGATACCTTTCTTGGGCATATAATGTAATTCAGGGAGATTTTGGATATTCATTAAGTGGACAAATGCCAATTAATGAAGTTTTAGGACCACGCGTAAAAAATTCTATGGTTTTAGCTTCAGCAGCAATAATTATTGGAATTCCTCTTGCTCTAATACTTGGCATAATAACTGCTTTATGGAGAGATAAACTTCCAGATATTACTATTTCAACTGTAACAATATTTGCTATGACAATTCCAGAGTTTATTAGCGCTACATTATTAATTTTAGTTGTAGCTATTTGGCTAGAATGGCTTCCAGGAATAGTAATAGTACCAACTGATGTTACGGTAAAGGAATTACTTCCAAATATAATTTTACCAGTAATAGCAATTGCAATGATAATGACAGCTCATATGGCACGAATGGTAAGATCCAGTGTTATCCAGGTTATGGCAAGCGATTATGTTCAAATGGCAATTCTTAAAGGAGTGCCTTACTGGAAAATGGTTTTTAAACATGTTTTACCAAATGCTTTATTGCCTGCAATTAATGTTGTTGCCTTAACTATTGCTTGGCTTTTAGGAGGTGTCGTTGTTACAGAAGTAGTTTTTAATTATCCTGGTTTAGGTCGTTTAGTAATTGAATCTATATCAAATAGAGATCTTCCAACCGTACAAGCTTTAGCAATTATTCTAGCATCAATTTATGTAAGTATAAACTTAATAGCTGATTTATTAACATTAATGTTAAATCCGAGATTAAAAACTTTACAGATAAGAAAATAAAATGGAAATAAATAAAGCAAAAGTAAATAAAAAAAAAAGCATTTTCAAAAAAATTTCCGAGGTGCTATTGACTATGGCCTCAAAACCTTCTGGCTTTATAGGTTTAAGTATTTTAGTATTTCATATATTGTTAGCTTTTCTAAGCCCTTTCTTGGCACCATACGATTTTAAAGCAATTGATCCTTCTCTGATGCTTCAAGCACCATCCTCAGAATATTGGTTTGGAACTGATAGTTTGGGAAGAGATGTATTTACAAGAACAATTATGGGAGGACGAACTGCTCTTACAATAACTTTCTTTGGATCTTTGATAGCATTACTTTGGGGAGGTTTATTGGGAATTTTTTGTGGATTGGTTGGAGGAAAAATAGATGACGTTGTTATGAGAGTCGTAGATGCTTTTTTATCAATCCCATGGATATTAGCTATGCTGTTAATAGTTTCTCTACTAGGTACATCAACTCAAGTTCTTATACCAGCGCTAGGTTTCTTTTATGGAAAAGGAATTGTTAGAGTTGCAAGAGCAGCAACTCATGATGTAATCGCAAAAGATTTTATCGTTTCAGCACGAGCTAGAGGACACAGTAACTTATCTATTATTTGGAACGAAATAATACCTAACGTAAGAGATGCAATATTAGTTGAAGGAGCAATGAGATGGTCTTGGATGTTATTAGGATTTAGCTCTCTGTCATTTTTAGGATTTGGAGTAAGTCCACCAACTCCAGATTGGGGATTGATGATCTCAAATGCCAGAGGACTTATGTCATTTGCTTATTGGGCAGTGATAGCTCCTATTGTTGGATTAAGTAGCTTAATAATTGGAATCAATTTAACCGCAGATGCTTTTGCTAAAGCATTAGGAATTGATAGATCAACAAAAGCTCCAGTATAAATTATGAGTGAAATAATTCAAAAAGTTAAAAATTTATCTGTTGGTTTTAAAAGTCAAAAGGGTCATGAGATTTCAATACTAAAAAACATTACTACCAACATAAAAAAAGGAGAAACTGTCGGCATAGTAGGAGAGTCTGGTTCTGGAAAAAGTACTTTAGCTTTAGCGATGATGGGTTACGTTAAACAAGGATTATTTAAAATGGGAGGGGAATGCATATTCAATTCATTTAATCTTCTTAATATGAACAATAGAGAATTAGAAAAAATTCGAGGTAGAAAAATAGCTATGATACCTCAAAATGCCGGTCAAGCTTTAACACCAAATTTAAAAATAGGTTATCAAATTGATGAAGCATTAAAATTACATACAAATTTTAATAAAAATGAAAGGGAAAAAAAGATTTCAGAATTGTTAAATAAAGTAAGGCTTCCTTCGCCAGAAACTATAGCACTTAGATATCCCCATGAACTTTCAGGTGGTCAACAACAAAGAGTAGCTGTTGGTATGGCATTAGCAGGTAATCCAGATCTTCTATTGTTAGATGAGCCAACAACAGGTTTAGATGTAACAACTCAGGCACATGTTCTGGAGCTTTTAAATTTTATTGCAAAAGATACTGGCACTTCAATGGTTTATGTTAGTCATGACCTAGGAGCTATAGCACAGGTAAGTGACAGAATTATTGTTATGTATTCTGGAGAAATTGTTTTAGAAGGACCAGCAAGAGATATTCTAAAAAGACCAATTCATCCGTATACTTATGGACTTTTAAATTCTATACCTAAATTATCTTTGGCTGGATTACCTGGCTCAATGCCTGGAAGTCAACCCCAACCTGGAACAAAAAAAGAAGGATGTAGTTTTTATGACAGATGTAATTTGGCAGAAGAAAAGTGTAAAAAAAATTCACCTGATCTTGAATACATTAATGAATTAAAAACAAGTGTAAGATGTTTTAATTATAAGAAATTATTAAAAGATAAAAGTAAAAAGCAATTAAGCACATCTAGAAATGAAAAAAATATCAAAATAAATGAAATATTAAATTTAACTGATGTTTCAATAAGCTATGCAAAACAAAAATTATTAGATCAAATTTTAAATAAAATTACAGATACAAATCCTACAGTAAAAGATATTAATATTGATATTAATAAAGGAGAAACTATTGCTCTTGTTGGAGAGTCAGGTAGCGGTAAATCAACTATTTTAAAATCAATAGCAGGTTTACTTAGAACTAAAGAAGGAAATATAAAATTTAATCAAGATAGAATTTTATCTAACGATTTAAAAAAAAGAAATTCTAGCGATCTTAGAGCTATTCAATTAATTTTTCAAAATCCAGATGAATCTTTGAATCCAAATCATACTGTTGAAGAAATTCTCGCCCAGCCCTTAAAATTATATTTTGGTTTATCTGGAGAGAAATTAAAAAATAATATAATTGACCTTTTAGAAAAAGTAAGACTAGGTAAATTTTACATGACTAGATACCCTAGACAATTGTCAGGAGGTGAAAAACAAAGAGTTGCTGTTGCAAGAGCTTTTGCAGCAAAACCAGATATAATTCTTTGTGATGAAGTTACTTCAGCTCTAGATGTTTCTGTACAGGCAGCTGTACTTAACTTACTTCAAAAGTTGAAAGAAGATTTTGGTACTACTTATATATTTGTTTCTCACGATCTAGCAGTTGTAAGAGCTATAAGCGATAGAGTTGCAGTTTTATATCAAGGTCGATTATGTGAAATTGGACCATCTAAAAATGTTTATAAATTTCCTTCGCACCCTTATACAGAAGTATTACTGGGAGCAGTTTTGGAACCTGATCCCGATATAAAACCAAAACTTGTTGCTGAAGATATCGTTGAAGATAAACCTCCTGAAAAAGGATGCTGTTTCCAGGGCCGTTGTCCACGAATTTTAGGTGATAAATGTAAAAATGAAACTCCACCGTGGCAAATTGGCGATAATGGAAATGCAATAAGATGCCATATAAACATTAAGGAATTAGAAAACATACAAAATGGAAATTAAAAGAGTTGTAATAATAGGTTCTGGTACAATGGGTTGTGGAATTGCTGCGCAGTTGTGCAATGCGAAAATACCAGTAACATTATTGGATTTAACAACAGAAATAAGTGAAAAAGCTAGAGAACGTATTTATAAATCTAGACCACCTTTGTTAATAGACAAATCAAAAGTAAATAATATTAGTGTCGGTAATATTAACGACGACTTTAATGTCGTTAGCCAAGCTGATTGGATAGTGGAAGCTGTTGTTGAAAGAATTGACATAAAACATAATATTTATGAGAAAATATTCAAAGAGAGAAAACCTGGATCTATTGTATCATCAAATACTTCTTCTATTCCAATTAAAGTACTGTCAGAAAAATTATCAGAAGACGAAAAGAAGGATTTTTGTATAACACATTTTTTTAATCCAGTAAGATACATGGATTTATTAGAAATAGTTAAAAGCCCCAATAATAATATTGAAAAAATAAATGATTTAAAAAAATTTTGTGAAGAAGATCTAGGAAAAGGAACAATTATTTGTAACGATACACCTGGCTTTTTAGGAAATAGAATTGGTGTTTATGCAATGCAAGTTGCAATGACTGAAGCATTTAAAATGAAACTTTCTATCGAAGAAGCAGATGCGGTATTTGGAAGGCCTATGGGAATACCTAAGACAGGAGTTTTTGGGTTATATGATTTAATAGGAATAGATTTAATGGCTGATGTTTTGAAAAGTTTTATAAAAGAACTTCCTGAAAATGATGAATTTCAAATAGTTGCTAAAGAAATACCATTAGTAAAAAAACTTATAGAAACTGGATATACAGGTCGTAAAGGGAAGGGTGGTTTCTACAGAATGAACAAAGTAGAAAATAAAAAAATTTTAGAAGCCATCAATTTAGAAACTGGAGAATATTCAACTTCTCAAAAAATTAATTTAGGAATTGAAAGAATAGATATTAATAAGTTAATAAACAGAAAAGATAAATATGGAGAATATGCTTGGAGCGTTATCTCAAAAATTATTAAATATGCTTCTTCCTTAGTTCCAGGAATTACAGATAAATTTAATGATATTGATGAAGCAATGAGACTAGGTTTTAATTGGTCCAAAGGTCCATTTGAAATGTTAAAAGAAATTGGAGTTAAATCTTTCTTTGAGAGAATTGATAATTTCAAAAATAATAACTTCTTAGAAAATTTATCCAAAAATAAAGATGAAAATTTTTATGGAGAAAGACAGAAGTATACAGAAATGGAGACCTTAGGAAAAATAAAACCTAAAGCAATTAAATTAGATAAAAATAATTCAGCTGAAATATACAGGTTTAATGATTTTAATATTGTTGAATTTACAACTAAGGCAAACGCTTTGGATTACGATTCCATGGACAGTTTGAAAAATGCAACAGACAAACCTTTAATAATTATTAATGAAAGTATGCAATTTTCTGCAGGTGTAAATTTATCTTATACAATGAATTTTGCAGACAAAGGAGACTTTAAATCAATTGAAAAATTTGTAAAATATTTTCAAGATACTTGTAAACATTTAAAATACTCTAAATATCCAGTGGTCTCAGCTCCTTCAGGTTTAACTTTGGGAGGAGGATTTGAAGTTTTAGTTCAAAGTAATTTTGTTGCATCTCATACAAATATTGTTGTTGGACTTGTTGAAACTATAGTCGGATTAATTCCTGCCGGTGGAGGATGCAAAGAAATGTTGTGGAGATGGTCTCAGTCTGAAGAAGCAAAAAAAGATCCAGATTTTGCTTCATTAAAAGTATTTGATATTATTGGTTACGCTAAAACAGCAACCTCTCCAATAGAAGCAGAGCCTTTAAAATATTTAAAACCAGAAGATAAAAAAATAATGAGTAGAAATAGTTTATTTTCAGTTTCAAAGGAAATACTTTCAAGTAATAAAAATTTTTCTCCATCAGAAGAATGTACTTTTAATCTATCTGGAAAAATTGTTAGGGAAAAAATGATTAGTCTATTAGAAAAACTGTATAATGACAAAGTTATCCTTGACCATGGAATGGAAGTTGGTAAAGAGCTAGCATATGTATTAAGTGGTGGTGATACAACTTTAGACAAAACTTTGACAGAAGATGATTTATTTAAGTTAGAATTAAATGCTTTTATGAAATTAATAGAAACACAAAAAACGCAAGAGAGAATTAAACATACTCTTGCTACTGGCAAACCCTTAATAAATTAAAATTTTATGACAAAAAAGTTATCTAAAAAACAAATTAATAATGCTTCTAAAATTTTAATTTCTTGGAAAAAGAAAATGCCGTATTATTATTCAGCAGCAATTATTATTGTTTTTATAATAGTTTTATCTCAATAATTTAAAATAATTAATATAATCTGGGCGCAAAACATATTCTGATTTGTTGCCTGCTTTAATTTTTTTTAAAGCATCTAATCCATAAATTACTTTACCAACTGGCGTATATTCCCCTGTATACAAGGGAATATTTTTTAAAATTATAAAAAATTCGCTGTCTTCAGTATTAAACTCGTCTCCTCTAGCTAGAGCGACAGTTCCTTCAATAAATTGATAATTATCATTTAGTTCTGAATTTAAATTTCCAAGCATTGATCTACCACTTCCAACTTTATAATAATTAATGTTTTCAATATTTCCAAACTCCAAATCTCCTGCTTGTACCAACGTATCTTTAACAACACGATAAAATGTAGATCCATTGTAAGAACCTTTTTTTATAAAATATTTAAATCTCTTAACTGAATTTGGAGACATTTCTGGCATAAGTTCAATAATAACATTTCCACACTCAATATTCATAACAACAATATTACTTGGGTTTTTAAAATTAATTTTTTTTGGATCTATATTTTCAATAAAAAGACATTTATTTTTTATTATAAAAACAAAGCTAAAAGAAAAAATAATTAATAAAATTAAAAAAACAAATAATATTTTTTCTGAAGTTGAAGCCTTTATTTTATTAATCATTAAATTTAAAGTTTATTAATTTTATCTAATCCTGATTTAATATAATTAATTTTATTTAATAATATTGGATCATTCTTAGATTTATTTTCTAAATTTATTCTGTCAAATATTAAAAAAGAAAAAACTTCAGCCATGTCTTCAGATGGAATAGACTTTGAATATTCAGTTACAAAACCATCTGTGTTATCATAGAGATCTAAGTTTAATCTATCTGAGCATGTTGAGCATTCAGCATATTTAAATGATTTCTTATTAAAATCAGACCAAGTTTTATCATTAAAAAACTCCTTAAAACTATCATACACTAAGTGGAAAATTTCGTGATGTATCACTCTCTCAAAATATTTCTTTTCAAAATTTATATCTAAAATTAATGTTCTTTTTTTATAATCCGGTATTCCAGCTGTATTAATTTCAGATATATAAAGGTTTTCACATAAAACTATAAATCTTAAGTTTATTTTTTTTAAAAATTTTGCATCATATTTTTCTAAATTTCTTTCTATAATTGAAAATGTATTTGCAAGATTAGTTTTGTTTGCTTTTTCACATTTAATATTATTTTTTACACCAATAATAAAATTTTGTTTTGAATTTAAATATTTTAAACCTTGATTATTATCTATTTTATAGACTTCTAAATTAGGAATTTTTATCAAATTGAAAATTTCATCTGCTTGTAAAGAATTTACTTGCAAAACTAAAAGCAAAACTACTAATAATCTCATTAAATATATATATAGACGAATTTGTTAAGATGATATTATCTTAGATTATAATAAAATGAAAAAAGAAAAAAATAAAAAACCAATTCAGCCAGTTAGTGGAACAAAGGTGCCAAGATATGCAGGTCCATCAACTTTTGCTAGGTTACCTGAGTTAAGAGATGTTGAAAGTTGTGATGTTGCTATAGTAGGAGTGCCTTTTGACTCAGGCACTAGCTATAGACCCGGCGCAAGATTTGGTCCACAGAGTATTAGACAAGCCTCAAGACACTTAAGAACTAATTACCATCCTAATTATGATGTCGAACCATTCAAAATTCAACAGGTTGCAGATGCAGGAGATATTGCATGTAATCCTTTTAATATTGATGAAGCGATTAAACAAATTGAGATAGGAGCAACCGAACTTTTAGGTAAAGTCGGTGGCATAATTAGTCTTGGAGGAGACCATACTATTGCAGTTCCTTTATTAAGAGCAATAAATAAAAAAGTTAAAGGACCAGTATCATTAGTGCATTTTGATGCACATTTAGATACGTGGGATACTTATTTTGGTGCACCTTATACTCATGGAACTCCTTTTAGAAGAGCGAGAGAAGAAAATCTTTTTTTAGATGATGCTTCAATGCACGTTGGCATAAGAGGCCCATTATATAGTAGAGATGATATAAAGAATGATGAAAGTTTTGGATTTAAAATTATTCATTGTGATGAATTTCAAACAGAGGGAACTGATAAAATAGCAGAAAGAATAAAAAAAAGAGTTGGAAAAAATCCATTATACCTTTCAATTGATATTGATGTTCTAGATCCAGCATTTGCTCCTGGCACCGGAACACCTGAGATTGCAGGAATGACAACAAGAGAACTAGTAAATGTTATAAGAGGATTAGTTGGACTGAACTTAGTTTCAGCAGATGTTGTAGAAGTTGCCCCCGCATATGATCATGCTGAAGTTACGTCTCTTGCAGCAGCAACAATTGTTTATGAATTAACTAATTTATTTGCAAAAACATAAAGAATAGGTAGTTTGCCATAATGTTAGAAAAAAAAAATTTTTATATTAATGGTTCATGGGTTGCTCCAAAAATTCCAAATGATATTGAAGTAATCAACCCAGCTACAGAAAAAAGTTGTGCGGTAATATCGTTAGCAAGTAAAGAAGATGTTAATGATGCTGTACTATCCGCAAAAGAAGCTTTCAAAACCTGGGGGTTTTCAACAAAAGAAGATAGAGTTGCTTTACTAGAAACATTTTATACTCTTTATAAAAAAAGATGGAACGATATTACTGATGCCATTATCCAAGAAATGGGAGCACCAAAAGATTTTGCGTCAAAACTTCAAACTGGAACAGGAGCTAGTCATACAAAATCATTTATAAAATATCTTAAGGAATTTGAATTTGAGAGACCTTTAGGTGACCATGCAAAAGATCAAAGAATTCTTTATGAACCAAAAGGTGTTTGTGCTTTAATTACACCTTGGAATTGGCCAATGAACCAAGTTTGTTTAAAAGTGATTCCAGCATTAGCCGCAGGATGCACAATGGTTTTAAAACCTTCTGAATTAGCACCTTTGTCAGCTATTATCCTTGCCGAGCTAATTGATGAAGCAAAGTTTCCAAATGGAGTATTTAATTTAGTTAATGGAGATGGTGCTACAACTGGTGATGCTCTAACAAGCCATCCTGATGTTAACATGATATCTTTTACAGGATCAACAAGAGCTGGGGCTTTAATATCACAAAATGCAGCAAAAGATTTTAAAAGAGTAAGTTTAGAACTAGGTGGTAAAGGTGCAAATATAGTGTTTAAAGATGCTGATCCTGAAGCAATTGAAAGAGGAGCACTAAGATGTTTTAGAAATTCAGGCCAATCTTGTAATGCACCTACTAGAATGTTGGTTGAAAAATCACTTTACAGCGAAGCTATTGAAAGGTTAAAAAAATTTGCAAATGAATTTAAAGTTGATGATCCAAATAAAGAAGGAGATCATATTGGTCCAGTAATATCTGAAAACCAATTTAATAAAATTCAAAGTCTAATCAAAAAAGGTATCGACGAAGGTGCAAATTTAGTTGCAGGAGGACCGGGTAAACCAGAAGGACTTAAAGATGGATATTATGTAAAACCAACTGTATTTGCAGATGTTAACAACAGTATGGAAATAGCGAGAACAGAAATTTTTGGCCCAGTTTTATCAGTCATTCCATTTGAAACAGAAGAAGAGGCAATAAAAATCGCTAATGATACTGATTATGGTCTAACGAACTATATTCAAACTCAAGATAATAAAAAAGTTCAAAGAGTTGCAAGAAAATTAAGATCTGGAATGGTTGATGTCAATGGAGCTGGAATAGCTGTTGATGCACCATTTGGAGGTTATAAACATTCAGGAATTGGTAGAGAAGCGGGTAAAGAAGGATTGACTGAATTTTTAGAAGTAAAATCAGTTGGAGGATGGAATTAAATTTTTTCTTAAAAAGTTAATATTCTAATAATATTTTTTCTTGAACTAAATTTTCAATAATTAAATTTTCACCAGATCCTTTTCTATCTACTACTAGAAAGTCCATATCTTCTGTAGCAATCAAAGGAAAATGCCAAACACCAGCTTTGTAATTAACCCCTTTTCCTTTTGGTATTATAAAAGACTCAATTTTATCTATTTCAGGTTTTTCTCCAGCAGGAGCGACTAAGGTTAAAAAAATTGTTTCTTTCATTGGTATAAATGCTTGACTACCAAGAGGATGTTTTTCCATCATATCAATTTCTATTGGAAAAGATCTTTTTAAAGCAGAAAAAATACTGATTGTTGTTTCACCATTTTTATTTGAGGTATCAATAGTTGCAATACCATCAAATCTTTTTGCATAGCCATTATTTATCTCTAATGGTTTAATATTTTCAGTTGCGATCATGTCTCCAAATTTAGAAAAATTTTCTTTAGTTATAGGTATTGGTTTTATAATTTTTTTAGTCATTCAGGTGTACCGAAAGCTCTAATTCTTGAAATTCCACCGTCAGGGAATATATTTATTTTAATATAATTTATTTTTTTATTTTTCATTATCTTGTTTTGAAAATTATGTTTTTTATGAGCATATAGCTTTGATTTATTTAGAATATAAGACCATTTGTTTGATTTTTTTACTATATCTTTTGCTGAAATACTTTTAGGAATATAAGCTGCTTGCACAGAAAATTTGTCAGGATAGTTTCCTTTAAAATGATGCGTGTCTAATTGGATTTTATTTAATTTTCCTGGTGATGAACATTTTACTATTATCCAATCAAAATTTTTTCCTCTACTTCGTCTTGTTTCCCAACCATCTCCCATATTTTTTCCAATTCCTGGTGCAAGTATATTTTCTGCTCTTCCAAAATGTTCATTATTACAAGCAATAGGTACTGCACCGGTTAAAACTGATGTAAGGTTCTGAATTTTGTTTTGGAATTTATTTTTAATTTTCATCAATCCATAAACTCTCAATCTTGCTACTCCTCCGTCAGGAAAAATATTTAATTTAATATGAGTGAAATAATTTTTATTTTTTATATTAAAAAAGTGATGACTATTTGCTTTGGTAGGACTTTTTTTAATAATTGTAGTCCATTTAGTTTTCTTATCTGGTATATTTTTTTTATTAATACAACCCTGTAAAGATATTTTTTCAGGATGATTTCCTGAAAAGTATGAAGTATCGACATCAACTTTTTTTATTAAACCAGGTTTGCCAAGTTTTAATATTAAATAGTCATATCCTTTTGTTCTCTTTCTTCTGGTTTCCCATCCATCCATCCATTTTCCATGATTATCAAAAACTCCTTCTTTATATATTGGTGGCCAAGGATTAATTATTCTTTTAGCAGGAGCAAAAAACTCATCTGTTTTATAAACTATTTTTGAACCCAATCTAGCTTGAGCTAAATCTATTAGTCCATTTAAGTAAATTATATTATTTTTTTTCATGGTAATTATTTAATTGAATGGTTTTTGTTCCAATATTTTGCAATATCTATTCTTCTACAAATCCAAACATCTTTATGTTTTGAGACATAATCTAAAAACCTTTTTAATGACTGTATTCTACCTGGTTTTCCTATTATTCTGCAATGAAGACCTACAGACATCATTTTTGGAGGACCACTTTCGTTATACAATGTATCAAAACTATCTTTGAGATATGTATAAAATTGATCTCCATTATTAAATCCTTGATTAGTTAAAAATCTCATATCGTTATTATCGAGCGTATAAGGAATCATTAATTGATTTTTGTTTCCTCTTTTTTCCCAGTAAGGAATATCATCGCTATAGGTATCGCTACAATAAAGAAACCCTCCTTCTTCAATAACAAGGTCTAGTGTATTTGGACTACACCTGCCCGTATACCACCCCAAAGGTCTTTTCCCAATTGTCTTTTGAATTGATTTTATCGCCATCTTCATATGTTTTTTTTCAATTTGTTTTGGGATATTTTGATAATCAATCCATTTCAAGCCATGACATGCAACTTCAATTAGATTTTTTTTTAAATAAGATTTTTTTATAGCTTCACATACATCTTTATTTTTTTCTAATGCAGTCGCTACACCAAAAATTGTAAAAGGTATTTCTCTCTCCATAAAGAGTTTATATATTCTCCAAAAGCCTCTTCTTGAGCCATATTCGTATAAAGACTCCATGTTCATGTTTCTTCCTTTTATGGGTTGAGCACCAATTATTTCTGATAAAAAAGTTTCTGAATGCTTATCTCCATGTAATACACAGTTTTCTCCTCCTTCTTCATAATTTACAACGATTTGAAGAGCGAGTTTAGAATTGTTTGGCCATCTTTTAAAAATAGGTCCAGACTTTTTTCCGTAACCAACCATATCTCTTGGGTATTTTTTTGACATTAATTTATATTTATATTGATTTATCCTTAACACCTTTTAGGAAATTTAAACATTTTTTAATTTCATCTAATTTAATGAACTCATCTATTTTATGTGCCTGTTCTATTGATCCTGGTCCACAAACAGCTGTACTTATTCCAATCTCTTGAAAAAGCCCAGCCTCTGTTCCAAAAGAAACTACTTCTCTAGAATTGTCTCCTGTAATGCTAGAGACAAATTCACAAGCTTCAGATTTATCAAGTCTATCAAATCCGATAATTTCTCCAATTATTTCTTTTTTAATTTTTGATTCTGGGAACACTTTTTTCATGTCAGGTAAAAGAATTTCATTAACATATTTATCTAATTCCATATTCAAATAAACAGCATCATCTTTAACTACAGGCCTTGTTTCCCATTTAACATGACATTTGTCTGAAATTACATTATGTGCAATTCCTCCAAATATTCCACCAACAGAAAGAGTTGAGTAAGGAGGATTAAATATTGAATTTTTTGGACCTCTGTCTTTTAATTTTTCTCTTAGCTCAATAAGTTTGTTTACGTATCTAGCGGCATACTCAACTGCACTAACACCTTTGTGTGGTTCTGAGCTATGACCAGCTAAGCCTTCAAAATATGTTGTATATTCATAACAACCTTTATGTGCATCAATAATTTTCATATTAGTAGGCTCACCAACAATACATATTCCTTTGTTAAATCCTCTTCTTTTTAACTCTTCTATTAATAAAGGTGCGCCTATACACGCCGTTTCTTCATCAAAAGTAAATGAAAAATTTATGTCTCTATCCAAATTTGATTTAGAGAAAATTGGTGCAAATGCTAAAACACACGCAATAAATCCTTTCATATCACATGAGCCTCTTCCATATAATTTATCATCTTTAATAGTGGCTGTGAAAGGATCAGAAGACCACCCTTTAGAGACAGGAACTACATCAGTATGGCCTGATAAAATTATTGGTACTTTTCCATTAGGTTTTTTGGCTTTCAAAGTTGCAAAAAGATTTACTCTTTTCTTATCGCAATCAAATGTTTTAAAAGAAGTCGCACCTAGTTTTTTTAAAATATTATCACAATAATTAATTAAAGAATTATTATCTTCACCAGATACTGTCTTGAACGCTATTAAATCCGATAGTATTTTAATTGAGTTTTCATACAATGAATCTAAATTATTTTCTGTACTCATAATTAATATGAATTATATATTAAAATCATGAAAGAACAAATAACCTACGATATTTTTGATAAAATTGATATTCGTTTAGGAACAGTCATATCTGTTAAAAAAAATGAAAAAGCAAGAAAGCCCTCATTAGTAATCGAAGTTGATTTTGGTGAAGAAATAGGAATAAAACAATCTTCTGCCCAAATTACTCATTATTATAATGAAAATAATTTAAAAGGAAAACAAGTTGTTGGCGTTTGTAACTTTCCAGAAAAAAATATTGCTGGAGTAAAATCACAGTTTCTTGTTTTGGGAGCAATTGAAGAGGATGGAAAAGTAGTTTTGCTTCATCCATCTCAGGCTGCAAAAAATGGTCTAAAAATTGCTTAAGAAAAATTATGCATCCAGAAATAATTTCAATTTGCCTTTTTTGGTTTGTAACTGCTTTTACACCTGGTCCAAATAATATTGTTGCATCATATTCAGGTTTTAATTTTGGAATAAAAAAAACAATTCCTCATATACTTGGAGTAACATTTGGTTTTACAGCTTTAATCATTTCACTAATAATTGGATTGATAAATATTTTTAAAGTTTATCCTAATATTCAAGAAGTATTAAAATATTTAGGAACGTTGTTTTTATTATATTTAGCATTTAAAATTTCATTTTCGAGTTCCGATAACAGTTCTAATTCAGAGAATCCGGTCAAATTTATAGAAACTTTTCTATTTCAATTTTTAAATCCAAAAGGAGTGATTGTTGGAATTATAGTTGTATCAACTTATATACAAGTAGATGAAAACTATGTTAATTACTCATTACAAGTAATTATTTTAGCTTTGCTTTTTTCAGTTACCAGTATTACATCATGGACTTTGGTTGGCAGATTCTTAAGGAAATTTGCGACAAATGAAAAATTTATAAAATATTTTAATTATGCTATGTCAATACTTCTTATATTAAGCATATTTACATTTTATTTATAATATTATGAAACCAGGAAATAAAAACTCTTATAATTCATTAAAGTCATTAAATATTAATGGCAAAGAATATAAGTATTATTCTCTTTTAGAAGCTGAAAAAAATGGTTTAAATGAAATTTCTAAATTACCAAAATCATTGAAAGTTCTTCTAGAAAATTTGCTTAGATATGAAGATGACTTAACTGTAACTAAAGACCAAATTGACTCAATTAAGAATTGGCTTAAAGAAAAAAAATCCAAAACAGAAATTGCTTATAGGCCAGCTAGAGTTTTATTACAAGATTACACTGGAATTCCTGCTGTAGCTGATCTTGCGGCTATGAGAGAAGCGGTTAAAAAAAAAAATAAAGATCCAAATACCATAAATCCTCTTTCAAAGGTTGACCTAGTTATAGATCATTCGGTTCAAGTTGATAAATCTGCGAAATCGGACTCATTTGAAAAAAATGTAGATATAGAATTTGAAAGAAATGGAGAACGATATTCCTTTTTAAAATGGGGGCAACAAGCATTTAACAACTTTCGAATTGTTCCGCCTGGAACTGGGATTTGTCATCAAGTAAATCTAGAATACTTGTCAAAAGTAGTTTGGACTGAAAAATTTGAGAATAATAATTATATTTTCCCTGATACATTAGTTGGAACTGATAGTCATACAACTATGGTTAATGGATTATCAGTATTGGGATGGGGAGTTGGAGGCATAGAAGCAGAAGCTGGAATGCTAGGACAACCTATTTCAATGTTGATACCAGAAGTAATTGGATTCGAAGTAATAAATAAATTACCTGAAGGAACTACAGCAACAGATTTAGTTTTAACTGTAGTTAAAATGTTAAGAGATAAAGGTGTAGTAGGAAAATTTGTAGAATTTTACGGAGAAGGTTTAAAAAATTTAACTTTAGCAGATAGAGCAACTATTGCAAATATGGCTCCAGAATATGGAGCAACTTGCGGCTTCTTTCCTGTAGATGACGAAACTTTAAAATATTTAAAATTTTCTGGAAGAGACAAGCATACCGTCGATATTGTAGAAAGCTATGCTAAGGAACAAGGTTTATGGGCAAGTGATGATATTGTTTTTACTGATAAATTAACTCTAGATATGTCTTCAGTCGTACCTACTATTTCGGGTCCAAAAAGACCGCAAGACAAAGTATTGTTAAATGAAGCGTCTAAAAATTTTAAAAAAGTTTTTGAAGAGGTTGCTAAAAAAACAAAAATATCCACTTCAAAAGTTGAAAATGAAGAATTTGAAATTAAAGATGGTGATATAGTCATTGCAGCTATAACTTCCTGCACAAACACATCTAACCCCAATGTTTTGATTGGAGCAGGATTACTTGCAAAGAAAGCAGTAGAAAAAGGTTTAAAAACAAAACCTTGGGTAAAAACTTCTTTGGCACCAGGTTCTCAAGTAGTTACAGATTATTTAGAAAAAGCGGGATTAAATAATTATTTAGATCAATTAGGTTTTAACTTAGTAGGATATGGCTGCACAACATGTATTGGTAATTCAGGTCCTTTACAAGAAAATATTTCAGATGCTATAAAAAAAGAAAATATTTACGCTGTATCTGTTTTATCAGGTAATAGAAATTTTGAAGGAAGAATTTCACCATTAGTTAAAGCTAACTATCTGGCATCTCCCCCTCTTGTAGTTGCTTATGCATTAGCTGGAAGTATGAGTATAGATCTTTACAAAGATCCTTTAGGAAAAGACAACAAAGGTAATGATGTTTTTTTAAAAGATATTTGGCCAAGCAATAAAGAAATTGATGATACTCTTAAAAATTCTTTAAATGCTGATATGTTTGTAAAAAGATATTCAAATATCTCCGAAGGGCCTAAGCAATGGCAAAAAATTAAAACTGAACCAACAAGTATTTATAATTGGGAAGAAAGCTCAACATACGTAAAAAAACCTCCTTTTTTTGAAAATCTACCAGACAAGCCGGAAGATATTAAAAATATTAATGATGCCAGACCTTTATTAATTTTAGGAGATATGGTTACAACAGATCATATTTCTCCAGCTGGGACAATTCAAAAAGAAAGCCCTACTGGAGAATATTTTATGAAACATCAAATATTAACCAAAGATTATAATTCCTATGGAGCAAGAAGAGGAAATCATGAAGTTATGATGCGTGGGACATTTGCTAATATAAGAATTAGAAATGAAATAGCTCCTGAAACAGAAGGAGGCTTTACAAAATTATACCCAGAAGAAAAAGTAATGCCTGTATATGATGCGGTTGTAGAATATAAAAAAAGGGGAACAAATTTAGTTGTTGTTGGTGGGAAAGAATATGGAACAGGTTCATCTAGAGATTGGGCGGCTAAAGGAACAAAGTTATTGGGTATAAAAGCAGTTTTAGCTGAGAGTTTTGAGAGAATTCACAGATCAAACCTAATAGGAATGGGAGTCTTACCTCTACAATTTATTGATGGAATGAACAGAAAAAATTTAGATTTAAAAGGGTCTGAATTAATTAGTATTCATGATATTGAAAATGGATTAAGCCCAAGTGATAATGTAGAAGTTGAAATTAAATATATATCAGGCGAGTCAAAAAAAATTAAAATGTTATGTCGAATAGATACAAAAAATGAACTAGAATACTATAAAAATGGGGGTATCTTACAATACGTATTAAGGAAAATGATATAATGGATCAAGAAGTTGAAATTATTAATACAGAAACAAGAAAAGAAAAAATTAAGAATTTTATTATTAATAAAAAAAATAATATTATTTCAATATTAATTTTTTTTGTACTATTATTGTTTGGTTTTTTTATTTACCAAGAATATTTAGAAAAAAATAGAGTCAAATTAGCTAATAAATATAATGCATTAATTATTGAATACGAAAATGGAAATGAGTCTAATATTTTAAATTCAATGAAAGAAATAATTAAAGATAAAGATAGAACATACTCACCTTTAGCATTTTATTATTTGTTAGATAACAATTTAATCACATCAAAAGAAGAAATTAACACATATTTTGATATATTAATTAATGAAATTGGACTTGATAACGAAAACAAAAACTTAACAATATTTAAAAAAGGATTATTTAATTCAGAGTTTGCTAATGAAAATGAATTACTTAACATACTTAATCCAGTAATTAAATCTGACAGTATATGGAAGCCCCACGCTTTGTATTTAATGGCAGAATACTATTTTTTTAAAAATGAAAAACAAAAGTCAAAAGAATTTTTAGAAAAACTAGTCAGTTTAGAAAATATAAACGATAAAATAAAACTGGAAGCTCAAAAAAGACTTCGTTCAGATCTAAGTGAATAATTTTTTTTTATATTTATTTATATTAATAATATTTTCAGGGTGTGGTATTGGAAAAAAAGAAGTTTCTGAAAATAATAAAAATTTAAAGATTATTTTTGAAAAATCCAAGCCAATTAAAAAGGAACTTAATCCAAATTTAAAAATTAAATTAACTAAATTAACAAAAGGTGAGGTTTTTTTAAGTAATAATACTAACAATGTAGGTAATATTAATTTTGGAACTAATTTCTCAAAAACTTCAAATTACAAATTTTCTGCAATAAAAGAATTTGACTTTAATCAACCTGAGTTAATTTTTACCGAAGATGAAAGCATGATTTTTTTTGATGGCAAGGGATCTATATTTAAAATAAATAAAGATTTAAAGGAAATTTGGAAAGTTAATTATTATACAAAAAGAGAAAAAAAATTAAACCCAATAATATATTTTGCTCAAACTAGAAATAAATTAATTGCTGCTGACAATCTTTCTAAAATTTACTTAATTGATTTAAAAAATGGTAACCTAATAAAATCAATTGAAAGTAATGCTGGATTTAATTCTAATATAAAAATTTATAATGACAAATTCTTGATTGTAGATTTAAATAATATCATTAGATGTTTTTCAATCAATGATGGTAAAGAAATTTGGAACTTTGAAACAGAAAATCCTTTTATAAAATCTAGAAAAAAACTTTCATTGATAACAAAAGGTGAACTTGTTTTTTTTATTAATAATATAGGTGATTTAACAGCCATAAATATTAATAACGGTAGTTTATTTTGGCAAACTCCCACTCAAAGCAATGTAATTTATCAAGATGCTTTTAATTTAGAAAACTCAGACTTAGTTTTTGCAAATGATTCAATCTATTTTTCAAATAATAAAAATGAGTTATTTTCAATAGATGCTACAACTGGAATTGTTAATTGGATGCAAACCGTCAATTCTAGTTTAACCCCAACAATCATTGAAAATTTTATATTTTCAATTTCGGAAGAAGGATATCTTTTTGTTTTAGAAAATAAGTCAGGCAACATTATTAAAATTATTAACATGTTAAAAAATGTAAAAGATAAAAAAAATAGAATAAAACCAACAGGTTTTGTTGTGGCAAGAAATATAATTTACTTATCATTAAATAATGGAAGATTGATAAAAGCTAATTTAAATACAGGTGATGAGTTGAGTGTGCATAAATTAAGTGGATCAAAAATTTTAAGACCAAATGTGTTCAATGGGCATATGTATATTTTGAAAAATAACGCAATTATTAAAACTGAATAATGTTTTTAAGATTACTTGAAAAGTTAGGAAGAAAAAAAACTGTTTTAGATAGAGGACCTTCTCATCCAAAGTATAGTGAAGCAAAACCATGGCTAAATAGATATTATGTTTTGTTTAGACGCAGACCCAAATGGTTTCCATTTAATATAATAGTTCACGAAATGTTAGATGATGATCATGGTGATGGTGTTCATAATCATCTGTGTCCATATATAACAATTATAATTAGAGGAGGGTATTGGGAGACAACCAAAAAAGGTAAATTTTGGAGAAAGCCAGGTTATATAGGATTTAGATCTGCAAATCATTTTCATAGAGTTGATTTAGAACCAAATACAAATCCAATGACAATATTTATTCCAGGACCATTTGGACTAAGAAAGGGAACAAGGTCAGAATATGGTATAGATTTTAAAACAAAGAAAAATTAATGGTTAACACTTTAGAGGAAGAGTTTAATGTATTTTGTAATAATAATAATTTAGAAAAAAATATTAACCAAATTCAAATTATAAAAGAATTAGAAAATTATAAGAAAGATAATTTTAAATCTTTTATTTCGAAAATATTTTCTAAAAAATTTAATCATAAATGCTTTTATCTTTTCGGCGATGTAGGAGTTGGAAAAACTATGATTTTAAATTTTTTTTTTGAAAAAATAAAAGTAAAAAAGCTTAGACTACATTTTAATCAGTTTATGCTTAACTTTCATAATTTTGTTTATGAACAAAAAGATAAAAAAGAAGATAATATTATAAATTTATTTGTTAAAGATTTAAAAATTAAAGCTTCATTAATTTATTTTGATGAATTTCAGGTAACCAATATCGTTGATGCAATGATTTTAGGTAAATTATTTGACCAAATTTTTAAAGAAGATATTAAAATTATTGTAACCTCAAATACCAAAATTTCAGAATTATATAAAGATGGACTTCAAAGAGATCAATTTAAACCGTTTATTAAAATTATGGAAGATCAGGCTGTCGAATATGAACTAATAATTGATGATGATTATAGAAAATCTAAAGAGAATCTAGGTGCTAGATTTTTTTGCCCACTTAATCAAGAAACAAATTTTAAAATAAATAAATTTTTTAGAACTATTACAAAAGATAAGAAACATACTTCTTTTACAATTAATATAAAGGGAAGAGAATTTAAAATAGAAAATTTTTATGAAGGTGTAGTCAAGTTTAAATTCAATGAGTTATGCGAACGAAATATTGGTGCCGAGGATTATTTAGAAATAGTTAAAAATTGTAAATTTATTGTAATAGATCAAATACCACAATTTAATGATACAAATTCAAATCAACAACAACGTTTTATAACTTTGTTAGATGTAATTTATGATAAAAATATTCCAATAGCAGTTACAGCTAATCAAAACTTAGATGAATTTACCTCATCAAGATTATTAGATAAACCATTTAAACGTACTATTAGCCGTTTATATGAATTGACATCAATGGAACAATTTAATGAAACAGGAATTTTATAATCTTCAAATAAATACTAACGGTCAAAAGTTATATGAATTTACTAATGAGACCATACATTGGATTAATAAAAATAATTTTAAAAATGGTATGCTTAATTTAAGTATTCAGCACACTAGTGCATCATTAATCGTTCAAGAAAATGCTGATCCAGATGTTCAAACAGATTTAATAAAATATTTCGATAAATTAGCCCCAATGGACAATAAATTGTATGTTCATACTATTGAGGGAAAAGATGATATGCCAGCCCACATAAAGTCTGCCTTAACCAATAACCAGATCTCTCTAAGTATTAGAAATCATAAACTACTATTAGGAACTTGGCAGGGAATATATCTTTTTGAACATAGATTAAATTCAAATAAAAGATCAATTATCCATCATTTTATTGGGGAATAAATTTTATTTTTTTTTAGGGAAAATATTTCCAGAAATAGTTTTACCAGCTTTTACTGTATTTGTATTAGATTTAATTTTTCTTAAGTAAGTTTTACCATTATAAACTATACCTTTTTCAGTTCCATCTTTTGAATAAATTATTCTAGGTTTATTAATTATTTTTAGATTTTTTTTCTTTCTATCAAAAATATTTCCTTTAATTATTTTGTTACCATTATTCATACTTAATTTTTTTTCTTATTGTTCATAATAGATAATTTTTCAAATATAATTCTCTGATTTGAAATATTATATTCTGGAGATAAAAAACTAACCGAATTTCTTTTATTCTTTTGGTTTGAATAATTTATATTATTTGATTTTTCAGTAAGATCTTTAATAATGCTTTTAACTAATTGTGCTCGAGATTCTAAATCCAAGTTTACAAATATCTCGTCTATATTATCTCTTAATAATTTTAAATCTTCTGATTGTTTATAAATATCATTTTTAGCATTGAAATTTGTACCTTCTAAATTTGCCAACAATTTAAATCTTTCAACCCTTTTTTCAGCTAATAGTTCTGCTTCTTCTTTTTCTTTTTGTGCTTGTAATAACTTCTCTTGCTCAAGTCTTAGTTTTTCTTCTTCTTCTTGTTTTTTAGCTAATAGTTCTGCTTCTTCTTTTTCTTTTTGTGCTTGTAATAACTTCTCTTGCTCAAGTCTTAGTTTTTCTTCTTCTTCTTGTTTTTTAGCTAATAGTTCTGCTTCTTCTTTTTCTTTTTGTGCTTGTAATAACTTCTCTTGCTCAAGTCTTAGTTTTTCTTCTTCCTTCTTTTTTTTTGCTAGCAATCTTTCTTTTTCTAATCTTTCTTTTTCTAATTTTTTTGCCTTTAAAACTGGATCAGCAACTATTAATATAAAATTATCTTCTATTTTTGTGTTAATGTTTTTAGCGGTTAATTTAATTTCAATTTCTTCAGAACTATCTTTTTCACTGTTATTAACTAAAAAAGCCCTTTGAGATGGTAAAAAACTTAACCATAAAGGTAGTGGAGACCCATCTTTTAGTGATGCGTCGTAAACTATTCTTCCTTCTCCTTCTAGGTCAAATGTTTCAACATCAAAAGTAAATTGACTTATACTTTCATCTCCATAATGTTTAACTACTGGATTTTGATTTTTTATTGGTTTTTTTAATTTGGCATAATATCTTTTGCCAGTTGTATTGAAATTTTTTTTAATAATTGATGCATATTCTTTAAAACTTAAATTTTTAATATTTTCTCTAGTTATATCAATTCCTACTGAAGTATATATTTTTCCTACTGCGTTCTGAAGTTTTGTAAAAGCAAAATCATATCTTAGTTCTGCAACTAGTAAGCTTGCTTGTTCTCTTATTAATTCTAAATTTCCAAATTTTGCAATTTTTTGTGCATTTTCAACTTGCTCAGTTATTTTTCTAGATACCCCATAATATCTTTCTGCAGTATCATATTCTTCTAAAGCTAATGAATAATCAATATTAGCAAGATGCACTTGAGAAAGAACAGCCATAGATAAAGCTAATCTTTTTTCCTTAATAATTTCAGTATTTGTTTGGTTTATTTTTTTTATTTTTGGATACATAAATACATTTAATAAATTTGCACCCATTGCTGAACCATATTCAAAATTTGTTTTATTCATCAAATGATCATTAGATGAATGAGTCCAAGCAGCATTAAAGTTTAAACCTGGTAATAGAGAAGCCATACTTGCTTTTGTTTCTTGTATAGATATTATTTCATCATAATGACTCTTTTTTAATTCTGGTCTATTTGTTAAAGCGAATGCTTCCATTTCTTTTAAATCCATATCTAAAATTGTTAGCGGGTCATCAGTTGGAATTATTTTAAATTTTTGATTAGGTAATAAACCCATTAATGTTGCCAATTGGATTCTTGCGTCAATGAACATTTCTTTTTGAGATTGCAATGCTCTTTGGATATCTAATAATTCTTTTTGGTATAATAAAGCATCCATTGGTTTTGTTAAAAGAAGTTCCTCTATTCTTTGTGAATCATTTAATGCTTTATCAACTTCAATTAATAATGGATCATATTTCTTGATTAATTTATCAGCTGAAAGTGTATTCCAATATGCTCTTATTACATCTCTTACAATAATGTGTTCTGCTTTTCTTTCCATTTCTTCAGAAATTAAATATCTATTAGAGTCTTGACCTGCTCTTATATAAGACAAACCAAAATCTAAAGCATTCCAAGTAAAACCGATATCTTGAGAACTGATATCTCTTTCTCTAGAAGTTGAATAAGAAGAACCTATTGATCCTGCTAAATCACTTGAAGGTACAGTGGCGCTAGCTGTAGCATTATATCTTTCACTACCAGTATATCCTGCGTTTGCTGCAAATGATGGCAACATTTCAAATCTAACCTTATCAATCTGCCTGTTTGCCATAGCAGACTCTAATAGTTTTACTTTTAATTCTTTGTTATTTTTTATTGCAAGTGCAATCGCTGTGTATAAATCTATTTCAATATTTTCTTCCCAAGTCTTGTTATCTTTTTTAATTTTCTCAATTTTTGCAATATCTTCTTTTGCTTTTTTTTCTGTCTCAAATGCACTAATTGGTTCAAGTTTTCTTTTACAACTAGTTGAGAAAGCAAATAAGCTTATAAGAAATATAACAACTATCTTTTTAAGTAGCATAAAAAAAATTATTAGGCCTTTTATTTATTTAATATATTCACTTAGTGTCCAAATTGGGTTATTAAGTAAAATAGTAATATTTTACTTGTTTTTTTTCTACAAAAAAAATTGGTTTTTATTGCTAAAAATCGTCCTTTTTGTTCTATAATTTAATTGTGAACTATAACAAAAATAGAAAAAAGATTTTTATAGAGGCTTTAGAGCAAAGAATAATGCTCGATGGAGCAGGAGCTTCTACTTTTTTAGATATAATTGACGATAGAAACAAAGACAAATTTTTACAAAAAAATTCAAAAAATATTACAAAATTTTCTGAGAATAAAATTGATGACCAATCACAAAAACTTCCTTTTGATCAGGTTACAAGAGATCAAAAAAGAAACGAAAGAAAAGAAGTTGTATTTATAGACTCTCAAGTTCAAGATTATCAAACTTTAATTAATGCATTTAATAAAGATACAGAAGTTTATTTAATTCAATCTAATGAAGATGGATTTAAAAAAATTAATAGTGTTTTAAAAGATAATCATAATGTTTCATCTTTGCATATAATCGGCCACGGAAGTGCTGGAAAAATTTTATTTGGTAATGCAATACTTTCAAATGATACTATTCAGTCGTACAACCAGACGTTGAGATCTATAGGTCAATGCTTAACAGAAGATGGAGATATCTTGTTCTATGGTTGTAATGTTGCAAGCACAGATGGTGGTAAAACTTTAATCAGTAAAATTTCGGAATTAACTAAAGCTGACATTGCAGCATCTGATGATGTAACTGGTAAAGCTGGTGACTGGAAACTCGAAAAAAAATTAGGAATAGTTGAAACAGAAAATGTTACAGTTGTAGAATACGATTATAATTTAGGTACATTTGTAACAGCAAGCGCTGCAACGTCTGCAGCTTCTGTAAATGTTAACGCTGACGGAATAACTTCTATTGCTGGAGCTACGTCTGCTTATACTGGATCTGATGCAACTAGTTTTGATTTTAGATCCGATATAGAAACTGGTGGTAGTGTTGCACCAGAGAATAGATGGATGGTAGTTAAAGAAAAAACTGGAATTACGAGTGGGACAATTACTGGTTTATTGGCACCAAGAACTAATGGAAGTGGTACAGTATTAAGTTCATCAGCTAGAACAGCAACTTCCAGTGACCCGTTCGATGTATATTCGATTCATTTGAACAGAGACTGGAATAGTAAAAGTTATAGATATGACAGAATTGGTAAAATAACTTTTGATAATGACATTATAGGTATATTAATAGATCCTGATGAAACTGTGGATGATACTAGCGCTACAGGAATAGCACTTCATAATACTAGCGCAACTTATCCAGGATCGCCTCACGGTGATAGAGATTTTGAAAGTTTCGAAATTCGTACTTTCAATAGTGGTGGTTACGGTACTGATAATGATCATGATTTCGTTGCGGTAAGCAGTGATTTAAATACAATTCATGTTGGTGGTAAAAATGGTCAAAAAGGAGATTATATTAGGGTAATTGTAGCAGGTGATGCATCAAACAATGCTCCTGTTGCAGCTAATGACACAGGAACTGTTAACGAAGATGCAACACTATCAGTGAGTGATGGAGCCAGCTCAAACAGTGTTGCTTCAACTACACATGACTCAAGTCCATTTGACGTTAGTTCTCAAGAAGATAATCCAAGAGGTCTTACCTTTAGCCATGATGGAACAAAGATGTTTGTTTGCGGAGTTTCCGGAGATGATATAAATGAATATTCGCTATCAGCTGCTTTTGATGTATCCACAGCTTCTTTTGTCGATAGTTTTAGTGTCAGCAGTAAAGAGACAAACCCAATGAGTGTTCAATTTAACAATGATGGTACAAAAATGTTTGTTACTGGAACTACTAGTGATGCAGTGCACGAGTACACACTTACCACAGGTTATGATGTATCCACAGCATCTTTTGAAAGTTCTCTTGATATTTCCAGTCAAGATCTTAATCCTTTTGGTCTTGCCTTTAATAATGATGGAACAAAGATGTTTGTTACTGGTAATAGTGGCAATGATATAAATGAATATACATTATCTACAGGTTTTGACCTTTCATCTACAGTTAATTTTATAGATAGTTTTAGTATAAATAGTCAGGATCACGAACCTTTTGGTATAGCATTTAGTATTGATGGTAAAAAAATGTTTATAGTAGGTACATGGGGTAATGATATAAATGAATATGACTTAACAACAGGCTTTGATGTATCAACAGCATCTTTTAATTGTGTTTTATCTGTAAGTTCTCAAGAAGGAAATCCATCTGGCATAGCATTTAATAATGATGGAACAAAGATGTTTATTACTGGTACTAGTGGCGATGAAGTAAATGAATATGCACTTACTTCTCCTTTTAGCTTATGTGATGTAACAGGTGAACATGATGGTGATGTTTTAGGGGATGATACAGATGCTGACGGCGATACTTTAACTGTCTCTGCAATTAGAACCGGATCTAGCGAAGGAAGTGGTACTGCTGGAACAGTAGGTGCAGCTTTAACAGGTACCTATGGTCAGTTAACTTTAAATGCAAATGGTTCATATACTTATGTTGCAAACCAAAGTGCTGCTGATGACTTAGATCCAGGCGATGTTGTAACTGATACTTTTAATTATACTGTTTCCGATGGAAATGGCGGAACAGATATAGCTGTTATTACAATTACTGTAATAGGTATTAACGATGATCCTGTAGGAGTTAACGATACTGATAGTGTTAATGAAGATGCAACAGTTACACAAAGTTCTGGTTCTGGTCTTCTTGTAGCTGATGATACAGATGCTGATGATAGTGCGTCATTTACAGTTACTGCTATTAAAACTGGAGGAGAAGGTTTGGGAGCAACAACAACAGTAACCCATGGAAGTACATATAATAGTG
>QCJD01000009.1 GCA_003216255.1 Pelagibacteraceae bacterium AG-404-N13 | reverse complement strand
TGGTCATGTTCCTCATCGACTATTATTAAACCCAGTTTTTGAAATGGAAGAAAAAGTGCAGATCTTGCACCTATTATAACTTTTATATTTCCATTTGATAAACCACTCCATATTACTTTCTTTTTTTTGGGTGTGATCTTTGAGTGCCAAACAGCTGCATCAAAACCAAAAAAATTTTTAAATTTCTTTTCAAATTCTCCTGTTAAACCTATTTCAGGAAGTAAAATTAAAGTTTGTAAACCTCTAGAGATTATTTTCTCTATTGCTTTAAAGTACACTATTGTTTTTCCAGAACCTGTGGTTCCTTGTAGTAAATGAACTCTAAAAAAACTATCGTTTTTTATTATATTTTTAAATGCTTTTTCTTGTTCATTCGAAAGATTAAATTTCTCAGTAGTAAATTTATTTTGATATATTTCATATTCAGATTTATTTTTTCTTTCAACACCATTGCCACTTAAAAGATGCAATTTAAGTGTCATTCCTAAAGGAGTAAGATTATACTCCGAAAACCAATTTAAAAAATCAATAGTATTTTTTTTTAAGGGTTCAATATTTAATTTTTTTACAATAGATTTTATTTTAAAACTTTTATTATTATTGTTTTCAAATTTATCCCAAATAACCCCTGTTATTGTTTTTTTACCAAATGGAACATTTACATAGTCACCTATTTGTAATTTTAGTGAACTTTCATAGGTAAATGGATAATCAAAAATATTGGGTAATAAAACTGGATATTTCATAAATTTTATTATGAAATTATATTACGAATGAATTTGTCTTTTATCTACAGATAATGCGGCTTCTTTAATTGCTTCTGAAAAAGTTGGATGAGCATGACAAGTTCTTGCAATATCCTCAGAACTTGCACCAAATTCCATAGCAACTGACATTTCTGCAATCATCTCTCCAGCGTGAGGTCCAATTATATGAACGCCTAAAACCTTGTCAGTTTTTGTGTCTGCAAGAATCTTTACGAATCCCTCTGGTTCATTAATTGCTTTAGCCCTTGAATTTGCCAAAAATGGAAATTTTCCAACTTTATAATTTGTTTTATTTACTTTTAATTGTTCTTCTGTTTTTCCAACATATGCAACTTCAGGAGAAGTATAAATAACTCCAGGAATTACATCATAATTTACATGTCCAGATTGACCCGCAATTATTTCAGCAACTGCTATTCCTTCTTCTTCTGCTTTGTGAGCTAACATTGGTCCATCAATTACATCGCCGATTGCGTAAATATTTTTTGTATTTGTTTCAAAACTTTTATTAACTTTTATCATCCCTTTTTTATCAGTTTGAACTCCAATTTTTTCTAAGTTTAAATATTTTGTAAACGGTCTTCTTCCAACAGAAATTAAAACAACATCTGCTTCAATAGTATTTTTTTTATTACTTTTATCTGACGTATTAATACTGACACCATTTTTATTTTTATTTATTTTTTCTACTTTGGTGTTTAAATGAAATTTAATTCCTTGCTTTTTTAAAATTTTTTCAAATTCTTTTGAAACTTCTTTATCCATACCAGGAGTAATATGATCTAAATATTCAACAACTTCTACTTGGGTTCCTAATCTTGACCATACAGATCCCATCTCTAAACCAATATATCCTCCACCAACTATAATCATTTTTTTTGGTAATTTTGAAATTGATAAGGCACCTGTTGAAGAAAGTATTTTTTCTTCGTCAAAATCTATTCCTGGTATTGAAACAGGCTCTGATCCAGTACTAATTATTGTTTTGCCTGTTTGAATAACAGTTTCTTTGTTATCAGCTAAAATTGAGATTTCATTAGAGCTTTTAAATGATCCTTTTCCTTTAAAATAAGTAACTTTATTTTTTTTAAATAAAAATTCGATTCCTTTTGTTAAGTCAGCGACAGCTTTGTCTTTATTTTTCATCATTTTACTTAAATTTAGCTTAACTTCACCTACTTCAATTCCAATATTTGTAAAGTTTTTAGCTTTATGAAAATTTTCTGAAAAATTTAATAAATTTTTAGATGGAATACATCCAACATTCAAACATGTTCCTCCAAGAGACCCCCTAAACTCAATACATGCCGTTTTTAGACCTAGTTGAGATAATCTAATTGCACAAACATAACCACCTGGACCACCACCAATTACAGTTACATCAAATTTTTCTGACATCTAAATATTTAAAAATAATCTTCTTGGATCTTCTAAATTTTCTTTGATTGTTTTAAGAAAAGAGACTGAATCTTTTCCATCAATAATTCTATGATCATATGATAAAGCTAGATACATGATTGGTTTAATTTTTATTTCTCCATTTTCTACAATTGGTCTTTCAACTATATTGTGCATGCCTAATACTCCTGATTGAGGAGGATTAAGAATTGGTGTTGAAAGCATAGAACCATAGACACCGCCATTACTTATTGTAAATGTTCCACCCTGCAAATCCTCAATTGTTAAACTTCCATTTTTTGCTTTTTCAGAGAGTTTTTTTATCTCATTTTCTATGTCAGCAAATGACATTTCGTCTGCATTTTTCAATACTGGTACGACAAGCCCTTTTTCAGTTCCTACTGCAAAACTAATATTATAATAATTTTTGTAAATAATATCTTGTCCTTCAATCTCAGCGTTTATTGCTGGAAATAATTTTAAACCTACTACACAAGCTTTTACAAAAAATGACATGAAACCTAATTTAATATTGTATCTGTTTTTAAAGTTTTCTTGATTTTCTTTTCTCATAGAAATAATTCCTGACATATCAACTTCATTAAAAGTAGTTAACATAGCTGCATTTTCTTGTGCTTCCTTAAGTCTTTTTGCTATGGTTTGACGTAGTCTTGTCATTTTAATTCTTTCTTCTTGCCCAAATTGAATTTTTCTTTGATTTGGCTGAGGATTTTCTCCCATTAAAGAAATTAGATCACCTTTTAATATTCTGCCGTCTCTTCCAGATCCTTTAATTTTATTAACATCAATATTTTTTTCAGTGACAATTTTTCTTACTGCAGGAGATAAATTTATATCTTTTTTGGTAGATTCTATTTTTTTTTCATCTACTTCTACTTCTTCATTTAAAATTAATGGCTCTTCCTCTTTTTCTTTGAAAACTAAAGGATCATCTTCATCATTTAACTTTAAAGGTTCTGCCTGGATATCGGAGCCTCCATTTTTGTCTTTATTATCTATATTAACTATTTTTTCTTCCTCTTGAACCTCATTAGTTTTAGGTTTTATTTTTTCGATTTTTTGTATCTTAGTTTCCGATTCTGAAATAATACCCAACACAGCTCCAACTTGAACTGTATCTCCTTCATTTGAATTAATTTCTGATAAAACTCCACTTACAGCAGCTGGAACTTCCAAATTAACTTTATCAGTTTCAAGCTCTACAATTGCTTCATCGGCATTAACACTGTCTCCTTTATTCTTTAACCATTTAGAAACAGTTGCTTCATTTAAACTTTCTCCTAATACGGGTACTAATATTTTTTCACTCATTTATTCAAATACCTCATTTATAATTTCTTGCTGTTCTGAAAGATGTCTTTTTGCATAACCAGTTGCTGGTGAAGCATCCGGAATTCTTCCTATGTAAGAAATTTCATTATTTTTAGCCTTAATAGTATCTAATGTCCATCTGATATAATCTCTAACTAATAACCAGGCTCCCATATTCTTAGGTTCTTCTTGACACCAATAAAAATTAGCGTTTTTTGCAAATGGTTTTAACTCTTTAACAAGACTTTTTGCAGGGAAAGGATATAATTGTTCAATTCTAAAAATTATCACATCATTTTTTTTTATCTTTTCTCTAGCTGCTAATAAATCAAAGTATATTTTTCCTGAACATAAAATTACTTTTTTAATGTCTGAGTTACTTTTTAATTTAATAAAACCCTTGCTTTTAGGATCCATAGAATGATCCCACATAACCCTGTGAAAAGAATTTTCTTTACTAAAATCTTTAAGTTCAGATATACAGTATTTGTTTCTTAACAGAGATTTAGGAGTCATCATTATTAATGGTTTTCTAAAATCTCTTAGTACTTGTCTTCTAAGTGCATGAAAATAATTAGCAGGGGTTGTACAATTCATAATTTGCAAATTGTCATTTGCGCATAGTTGTAAAAATCTTTCTAGTCTAGCAGATGAATGTTCGGGTCCTTGACCTTCATAACCATGAGGTAAAAGCATAACTAATCCCGATGCTCTTTTCCATTTTCTCTCACCAGATGCTATAAATTGATCAATAATTACTTGGGCACCATTAGCAAAATCTCCAAATTGAGCTTCCCATAAAGTTAAAGTATTGGGTGCTACAAGACTGTATCCATATTCAAATCCTAGAACTGCTAGTTCTGATAGAAAACTATCAACAATCTCAAAGTTTTTTTGACTTTTTGAAATATTGTTAAGTGGAATATATCTTGAATTATCAATTTGATTTCTTAACACGGAATGTCTTTGACTAAAAGTACCTCGTCCAGAATCTTGTCCTACTAATCTAACAGGATATCCTTCTTCCAATAATGATCCAAAAGCAAGCGCTTCTGCTGTAGCCCAATCTATACCAAATCCTTGTTCTATACTTTTTTTTCTTGTTTCTAGAATTTTTTTAATTGTTTTATGAATGTTAGAGTCAGATGGTACTTCATTTATTTTATTAGATATATTTAATAAAATATTCGAGTCTACTCCGGTTGCTCCTCTTTTATCTTTTCCTTTTTCTGGCTTATATCTTGACCAAGTTCCCTCGAACCATTCGATTTTTGGTTTATAATCTTTTGCAGTTTTAAATTGCTGATCTAAAAGATCTTTAAATTTTTTAATTTTTAAGTTTAAATCTTCTTCTATAATTATATTTTCATTTATTAATTTTTTTCCATATATATTTGTTGTTGAAGGATGTGATCTAATTTTTTTATACATCAAAGGTTGGGTAAAGGATGGCTCATCTCCTTCATTATGACCAAACCTTCTATAACAAACTAAATCAATCACTACATCTCTATTAAACTTAAGTCTAAATTCTGTAGCTATTCTTGTTGCATAAACTACAGCTTCTGGGTCGTCCCCATTAGCATGTATAATTGGTGCATCTACCATTTTTGCAACATCTGAAGGATGTGGAGAGGATCTTGCAAACCTGGGACTAGTAGTAAAGCCAATTTGATTGTTAATAATTATATGAATTGTTCCACCTGTATTATGACCTGGCAAACCAGACATCGCAAAACATTCTGCGACAATACCTTGGCCAGCGAAAGCAGCATCTCCATGAATTAAAATTGGAATAACTTTATTTCTCTCTTTATCTTTATGAAAAAACTGTTTTGCTCTAGCCTGTCCTAAAACAACTGGATTGACTGCTTCTAAGTGAGAAGGATTATCTGTTAAACTTACATGAACAGAATTTCCATCAAATTCTCTATCTGAGGATGCTCCTAAATGATATTTTACATCTCCAGCTGTGTCTTCTCCATCATCATTCATTTCACCTGCAAACTCATTAAATATTCTTTTATAGGATTTTTGAAGCACATTAGCCAAAACATTTAATCTTCCTCTATGAGACATCCCAATTTTAACCTCTTTAATTTTATATTGCCCGCCTATTTTAATTATTTGCTCTAAAGCTGGTATTAAACTTTCAGCACCATCTAACCCAAATCTTTTTGTTCCAACAAATTTCGTATTTAGAAATTTTTCAAAACCTTCGGCCTGTATAAGTTTATTCAAAATTGCATTTTTTCCATTTTTTGTGAACTGAAGTGCATTTTCATCTTTTTCAACTCTGTCTCTAATCCATTTTCTTTCTGATGGATTCGAAATATGCATATACTCATAGCCAATTGAACCACAATAAGTTTTTTTAAGAAAAGATAATATTTCTTTAATATTTGAATAATCTTTATTTGTAATACCATCTAAATAAATTTTATTTTTATAATCTTCTTTATTGAAACCATAACTTTCTGGGTGGAGTTCATCTAAATATTCTATTTCTCTTAATTCTAGAGGATCTACTTTTGATATTAGGTGACCTCTTTGTCTATAAGATCTTATTAAAGAAACTGCTCTAATTGAATCTCTATTACTTTTTTTAATGTCTATTTTATCAATACCATTTTGTTGGCTTTCCTTGGGTATGTTTGTTTCTTTATTATCAATAGTTTTTTGAATTTCATCTAAATCAATTCTTTTTTTTTGTGGACTCCATGATGGTCCATTTATTTCTTTTGCAATTAAATCTAGTTCATCTCCAATATCTAAAAAATAATTTTTCCAGCTTTCAGGTAAATCAGAGTCCCTATTAATAAATTTTAAATACATTTGTTCTATAAAGGCGCTATTTGACTTATTAAGAAAGGAGGTTTTTTTGTATTCGAGATTTTTTGATGATGACATCTAAATATATTTTTAAAATATAATACTAGAAATTTAATTTCAATTGGACAATTTATTCAACAAAGTTTTTCCGATTTCTGAGGGTGATTTTGCGACAGTAATACCGCATTCTTCCATTTTTTTGATTTTTTGTTCAGCACCACCTTTGCCGCCTGAAATTATCGCACCGGCATGCCCCATTCTTCTTCCTGGGGGAGCTGCTAATCCAGCTACAAAACCTACAATTGGTTTCTTTATTTTATGATCTTTTATAAAATCAGCTGCTTCTTCTTCCGCAGTTCCGCCTATTTCGCCTATCATTAAAATAGACTTTGTCTCTTCATCTTTAAGAAATAGATCTAAGCAATCAATGAAGTTAGTTCCATTAATAGGATCACCTCCGATACCAATACATGTTGACTGTCCCATTCCATTTTCACTTGTTTGAGCAACTGCCTCATATGTTAAAGTTCCAGATCTTGATACAATACCCACAGAACCTTTTTTATGAATATTTCCTGGCATAATACCTATTTTGCATTCATCAGGTGTTATAATACCTGGGCAATTTGGACCAATTAATCTTGACTTAGATTTTTCTAATTTTTGTTTAACCTTAAGCATATCTAAAACTGGTATTCCTTCAGTAATGCATACAATTAATTCTATTGATGCTTCTATAGCCTCAATTATTGCTGCACCTGCAAATTTTGCAGGTACATAAATCATTGAAGCATTTGCACCAGTATTTTTTTTTGCTTCTTCAACAGTATCAAATACTGGTCTTTGAAGGTGTATTTGTCCTCCCTTTTTTGGAGTTACACCACCAACTAAATTGGTTCCATATTTTATTGCTTGTTCTGAATGAAACGTTCCGTGAGATCCAGTAAAACCTTGGCATATAACTTTAGTATTTTTATTTATTAAAACTGACATAGATTATTTTATTGCCTTTACTATTTTTTTTGCTGCATCACCAAGGTCAGAAGCAGAAATAATTTCTAATCCAGAATTTTCTAATATCTCTTTTCCTTCTTTAAAATTAGTTCCAGCTAATCTTACAACTAATGGTACATTTATTTTTATTTCTCTAGCTGCTTCTACTAATCCTTTTGCAAGAACATCACATCTCATAATTCCTCCGAAAATGTTTATCAATATTCCTTTTACATTTTTATCAGATAAGATAATTTTAAAAGCCGCTGAAACTTTTTCTTTGGAAGCACCACCACCGACATCTAAAAAGTTAGCTGGTTCTTCACCATATAACTTAATAATATCCATTGTTGCCATGGCTAGGCCTGCTCCGTTTACCATGCATCCAATATTTCCATCTAATTTTATATATGCTAAATCATATTTGCTTGCTTCAATTTCGGTTTCTTCTTCTTCATTTAAGTCTCTTAATTCTTTTATTTCTGGATGTTTGAAAATAGCATTATCATCAAACTTCATTTTTGCATCTAAGCAAACAATTTGATTATCTTTAGTTAAAATAAGTGGATTTATCTCAACTAGACTTGCATCTAGCTCAATAAACATCTTATAAATTGACTGAATTAATTTTATTGCATCTTCATTTGCTTCTTTATTTAAATTAAATATTTTTATAATTTTTTTACAATCGTCTTCAGAAATTTGATTACGAAATTCAACTTTTGTTGTTATAATTTTTTCAGGATTTTTTTTTGCAACTTCCTCTATATCCATTCCCCCTTGATCGCTTGAAATAAATGTAATTTTAGAACTAGTTCTATCTACCAAGCATGATAAATAAAATTCCTTATTAATTTCAGATACTTCCTCTACATAAAGTCTACTAACTTTTCTTCCATTTGCTCCAGTCTGATTTGTTACGAGTGTTTTACCAATTAGATTTTCTGCTTCTTTTTCTAATTCGTCTAAATTATTGACTAATTTTATACCCCCGGCCTTTCCTCTTCCACCGGAGTGAATTTGCGCTTTTAAAACGTACTTTTCTTTTTTTAAATTATTGGCTTTTTCTAATAAATCTTCAACTTTAAAAGCAAAAACACCTCTTGGAACTTTTGCACCGTATTTTTTTAAAATTTCTTTTGCTTGGTGCTCGTGAATATTCATTAATTATTATTTCAAATCTGGATCAATAGCAGATGCTGCCTCCCATAATTTTTTCACGGCTTCTATTGAATGATTAAATTCTGATTTTTCTTTTTCATCCAATTCTATTTCTTCAATTTTTTCTATTCCTTCTTTTCCAATAATCACAGGGACACCAGCATAAATTTTTTCAACGCCATATTCACCATTCATATAGGCAGCACAAGGTAAAATTTTTTTTTCATCATTAATATATGCTGATGCCATTTCAACTCCTGATGCTGCAGGCGCATAAAAGGCTGAGCCTTTCTCTAAATATTTAACTATTTCAGCTCCTCCATCTCTAGTTCTTTGATTTATGCTCTCTAATTTTTCTGAACTAATTTTTCCATCCTTTACGAGATCTAATAAAGGCTTACCTGATACCTTTGTAAATCTTGGCAAAGGTACCATAGTATCTCCATGGCCACCCATCACCATTGCATCAATTTTTTTAACTGGTACTTTTAACTCTTTAGATAAAAAAAGTTTAAATCTTGAGCTATCTAATATTCCAGCCATACCTACTACTTTATTTGTTGGTAATTCTGAATATTTTTGAAATGCCATAACCATCACATCTAAAGGATTCGTAATACAAATTACGAACGCATCTGGAGAGTAGGTTTTAATTCCTTCAGCAACTTGTTTAATAATTTTTAAATTAATTCCCAGTAAATCATCTCTACTCATCCCTGGTTTTCTAGGAACTCCTGCGGTTATAATTATCACATCTGAATTTTTAATATCTTCATAATTATCTGTGCCAGAAAATTTGACATTAAATCCATCAACTGATGAAGATTGAGCAATATCAAGGGCTTTGCCTTTGGCTACTCCGCTTGCCACATCAAACATCACAACTTCGTCTACTAATTCTTTAAGTCCAATTAAATGAGCTAAAGTTCCTCCGATCTGTCCAGCTCCTATTAAAGATATTTTTCTCATAATTATTTCATAACTGGCATGATAAATTCTGGATTTGACCTAACACCAGATGGCCACCTTGAAGTAATTGTTTTTAATTTTGTATAAAACCTTACCCCTTCTGGGCCATGCATATGTTGGTCTCCAAATAAAGATCTCTTCCATCCTCCAAAGCTGTGATAAGCTACTGGTACTGGAATTGGTATATTTATCCCAACCATTCCTACTTTAATTTTATTTGCAAAAGTTCTACCTGCATCTCCATCTCTTGTATATATACTTGTCCCATTTCCAAACTCATGATCATTTACTAGTTGAAGAGCCTCATCAAAATTATCAACTCTAACAACAGATAAAACTGGCCCAAAAATTTCTTCCTTATATATTCTCATATCTTTTGTAACATGATCAAATAAACAACCACCAATATAATAACCATTTTCATAACCTTGCAGTTTAATATCTCTTCCATCTACAACTAATTTTGCACCTTCTTTTACTCCTAAATCAACATAGCCTCTGACTCTTTCTAAATGCTCTTTAGTTACCAACGGTCCCATCTCAGAAGTTTTGTCCATTCCTGGACCTACTTTAAGATTTTCAACTTTTTTTGATATTTGATTGACTAAATCATTTCCAATATTTCCTACCGCAACAGCTACTGATTGAGCCATACACCTCTCACCTGCGGAGCCATAAGCAGCCCCCATTAATCCATTAACAGCTTGATCTAAATCACAATCTGGCATTACTACACAGTGATTTTTAGCTCCTCCTAATGCTTGAACTCTTTTTTCATTTTTTGCTGCATTTTCATAAATATATTTTGCAATTGGAGTTGAACCAACAAAACTTACTGCAGGAATATCTTTGTTTTGTAAAATGGCGTCCACCACTTCTTTATCTCCATTTACGATATTAAAAACACCATCTGGCAATCCAGCTTCTTTAAATAAGTGAGCTAATTTCATAGCACAAGAGGGATCCTTTTCAGAAGGTTTTAACACAAAAGTATTTCCACATGCTATTGCCATTGGAAACATCCACATAGGTACCATAGCAGGAAAATTAAATGGCGTTATACCTGCGCAAACTCCTAGCGGTTGTCTAGTTGACCAACTATCTATATTTGTTCCAACATTTTCTGTAAATTCACCTTTTAGCATTTGTGGTATACCGCAGGCAAATTCAACAACTTCTAATCCTCTTGTTAATGAACCTTTTGCATCTTCATAGACCTTACCATGTTCTGAAACAATTAGTTTTGTTAGCTCATCTGAATTCTTTTCAATTAACTCTTTAAATTTAAATATAATTCTTGCTCTTTGGATAGCTGGTACATTAGACCAAGTTTCAAATGCTATTTTTGCCTTTTCAACAGCAAGATCCAAATCTGATTTTGAACCTAATATAACCTCGGATTCCTGTTTTCCTGTTGCTGGATTAAATATTTTACCTTTTTTATTTGACGAACCAGCATAAACTTTTCCATCAATAAAATGTTGAATTAAATTCATCTGTAAATTTTTTAAATAAGTAATTAAGTCGTTGCAAGCATTTTTTTTATTTCAGCTATTGCTTTTGCTGGATTTAAACCCTTAGGACATGCATTTGTACAGTTTAAAATAGTATGGCATCTATAAAGCTTCAATTCATCAGCAACTTTTTGAAGTCTTTCTTTTCTGTCTTCATCTCTACTATCAATTATCCATCTATAAGCTTGCAGTAAAACTGCTGGACCAAGGTATTTATCTCCATTCCACCAATAACTAGGACAAGATGTAGAACAACAAGCACACATAATACATTCATAGGCACCATCTAATTTTTCCCTATCTTTTTGAGATTGATAAATTTCGTCTTTATTATTTTTAGAGTTATTTTTTAACCATGGTTCTATTGACTCATACTGTTTATAGAGACCATCTAAATCACCGATTAAATCTTTTTTAACTTTTAAGTGCGGTAAAGGATAAATGTTTATATCACCACTTATATCTGCGTGTGAAGTAGTGCAAGCTAATCCATTTTTTCCATCCATATTCATCGCACAAGATCCACATACTCCATGAGCACAAGATTTTCTATAACTTAAAGTTGGATCTATTTCATTTTTTATTTTATTTAGAACATCTAAAACTTTTGAAGGACAATTTTCCATATCAACTTCATAAGTATCTATTCGAGGATTTTTTCCTGAAGATGGATCCCATCTATATACATTCACTTTTCTAATATTTTTAGAACCAGTTTTATCTTTAAAATATTGTCCTTTTTGTACTTTTGAGTTTTCTGGTAAATTTATCTGAACCATTAGTAAACTCTTTCCTGAGGTGGAAAATATTGAACATCATTAGTGAGTGTCGAATTATGAACATCTCTATACTCAATCTTAGTTTCTTTACCATCACACCATGCCAAAGTATGCTTCATAAATTTTTCATCATCCCGTTTTGGAAAGTCTTCCCTAGCATGTGCTCCTCTACTTTCTTTTCTATAATAAGCAGAGTCTACAGTGGTAATTGCTTGTCTTATTAGGTTGTCAAATTCTAAAGTTTCTACTAAATCTGTATTAAAAATAAGTGATCTATCTTTTACTGAAATAGATTTCATTCCATCATAGGTCTTTCTTATTTCCTCAACACCCTCTTTAAGGTTTTTTTCTGTTCTAAATACTGCACATTTTGATTGCATAATTTTTTGCATTTCGAGTCGTAATCCAGCTGTTAAATTTTCTCCTTTAGCATTTCTTAATTTATCAAATCTATCAATACATTTTTCTGTTTCTGACTCGCTTATACTTTCATGAGGAGTTCCTGGTTTAACAATTTCAGCTGCTCTTTTAGCTGCAGCTCTTCCAAAAACGACTAAATCAATTAATGAGTTTGAGCCTAATCTATTTGCTCCATGAACAGAAACACAAGCAGCTTCTCCAATAGCCATTAGCCCTGGAACTACTTTTTCAGATCCATTTACAGTTATTACTTCTGTTTTATAGTTTGTTGGAATTCCACCCATATTATAGTGAACTGTGGGTACTACTGGAATTGGTTCTTTGGTTACATCTACATTCGCAAATAATCTTGCAGCTTCTGTTATTCCTGGAAGTCTATCTTCTATTACATTTTTATCTAAATGACTTAAATGCAAATGAACATGGTCCTTTTCTTTTCCAACACCTCTTCCTTCATTTATTTCTATAGACATTGATCTGCTTACCACATCTCTTGATGCCAAATCTTTAGCATTAGGCGCATATCTTTCCATAAATCTTTCACCTTTTGAATTAACTAAATATCCACCTTCACCTCTTACTCCCTCTGAAATAAGTGTTCCGTGACCATAAATTCCTGTAGGATGGAATTGTACAAATTCCATGTCTTGCAGTGGTAATCCAGCTCTAAGTACCATTGCGTTTCCATCTCCAGTACAAGTATGTGCAGAGGTTGCAGAATAATATACTTTACCATAACCGCCTGTAGCAATAATTGTAATATGCGATCTAAATCTGTGAATAGTCCCATCATTCAAGTTCCAGGCAATAACACCTTTACATTCTCCATTTTTCATAAGTAAATCTAATGCAAAGTATTCGATGAAAAATTCAGTTTGATGTTTTAATGCTTGGCCATATAACGTGTGTAGAATTGCATGGCCGGTTCTATCTGCTGCTGCACATGTTCTTTGAACTATACCATTTCCATAATTTTTGGTCATACCTCCAAAAGGTCTTTGATAAATCTTACCATCTTCTGTCCTGCTAAATGGAACACCATATTTTTCTAATTCAATAACTGCCTTTGGAGCTTCTTTACATAAATATTCGATACTATCTTGATCTCCTAACCAATCAGCTCCTTTTACAGTATCATACATATGCCATCGCCAATCATCTTCTCCCATATTTCCAAGTGCAGCAGAAATTCCTCCTTGGGCCGCTGAAGTATGACTTCTTGTTGGAAATACTTTAGAAATACAGGCTGTTTTTAATCCTGCTTCACTTAAACCAACAGCAGCTCTTAGACCTGAACCACCAGCACCTAGTACGACAACGTCATACTCATGATCTATAATGTTATATTCACTCATAAGCTTAAATTAAATAATACAATAATAGTAAATAAAGGTAATAATATAGCAAAAATATTTAATGTTTTGTTTGCGGCATTTTTGATTTTTTCATCATGTATATAGTCTTCAAATACTTCACTTATGCTTAATGCTGAAAAAAAGTAAGCAAATATTAAAAATAAACTAACAAAAAATTTTGAAATTGGTGATGATAAAAAATTAATTATTTCGAGGTAATTTTTATCATATAAAGACACAAAATTAATAATAAACCAAAGCATTAATGGTATTAATATCAACGAGCTAAATTTTAAAAATAACCATTTTTTTGTTACTGCTCTCATTAAATTAATTGCCTCCCTAATAAATAAATTAAAATAGTCAGTATGAATGAAAAAATAATAACAATAATACCTGTGAGATTAGATGTTTTTATTTCAAAACCATAACCAAGATCCATTATTAAATGTCTGATCTCACTCAAAATATGAAAACTAAATGACCACGTTATTCCTATGGCAATAAATTTACCAAAAATAGAATTTAAAAATAGTTTGATTAATTCGTAACTAGACTCTCCTAAAAGTAAAAAAGCAAACCAAAAACAAATTAATGTTATTATTAAAATATTAATTATTCCTGTAATCCTTGTGGCTATTGAAACTAAAGAAGACACATGCCACTTATAGACTTGGATGTGTGGTGATAATGGGCTTTTATTTTCCATAAAAATCATTTTTAAGCAATGACTCTGCAATTTCTACAGCATTCAAGGCCGCACCTTTTAGTAAGTTATCAGAAACAACCCAAAGATTTATTGTATTGGGTTGGGATTTATCTTCTCTAATTCTCGAAATAAATGTTTCAAATTTATTTTCAGCATCTACAGGAGTTATATAGCCACCATCTTTATGATCATCTACAAGTTTGCAACCTGGAGAAGTTGATAAAACATTTTTGATTTCATTTAAATTATATTTTTTATTAAATTCAACATTTACACTTAATGAATGTGATACCATTACTGGTATTCTAACACATGTAGAAGTAATTTTTATTTTATTATCTAAAATTTTTTTTACCTCATCATTAGTTTTTTGCTCTTCTTTTGTGTAGCCATCTTCTAAAAAACTATCAATGTGTGGAATTGCATTAAATGCAATTTGTTTTGTAAAATATTTTGACTTTAATTCTTTATTTTGAAAAAATTCTTGAGTTTGACTTGCTAATTCATCCATAGCATCTTTGCCCGCGCCAGATACTGACTGATAAGTTGATACCACTATTCTTTTTACATTATATAAATCATGTAAAGGTTTGAGAACAACAACCAAAGGAATTACAGAACAATTAGCATTTGCAATTATATTTTTATTTTTTACGTGAACTAATTCTTTGGAGTTTACCTCTGGTACGATCAAAGGTATTTCCGGATCTTTTCTGAAAAACTTAGAATTATCAATTACTATGGTTTTTTCAGCGGCGATATGTGCCCATTTTTCTGCTATTAAACTTCCTGCTGCAAAAAAAGCAATCTTAACTTTTGAGAAGTCAAATTTTTCAAGAGCAATAACTGTATGTTCCTTTCCAGAATAATTAATTTTTTTTCCTTCACTTTTAGATGATGCGACTAAAAAAAGCTCTGATATTGGAAAATTTTTTTTTTCCAATACTTCAATTAATTTTCTTCCAACGTTTCCTGTAGCTCCTACAATAGCAATATTCATGGTGTTATTAGAACTTTTATACTAAATGAAAGGTAAATCGCAAACTTTTCCATCAAAAGTATCATTATTTATATCAATTTTAACATTTTGTGATACTTCCCAGAAAGGTTTCTTTATCATTGCTATTCCGATGACTTTTCCAAAATGAGGTGAATAACATCCAGATCTTAGTTCGCCAATTTTTATATTATTTTCATCTTTCAGATCAATGGATCCAGACACATTTATTTCTTTTGCATCAATTTGAACTCCCATTAATCTTTTTTTAATTCCATCTAATTTAATTTTTTTCAAATTTTCTTTTCCTAAAAAATCTATATCAGATTCTAAATTGACAAATTTATCAAAACCACATTCAAAAGGATTATCATTATTGTCCATATCGTTACCATAGGATAATAAACCACTTTCAATTCTTTCAATTAGGTTTGGGCAACCAGGTTTAACATCAAACTCTTTACCTATTTCAAAAAGATAATCGTAAAGTTCTAAACCTGAATTAGTATTTTCGACATAAATTTCATAACCTCCTTGTTTAGACCAGCCTGATTGAGCAATTAAATGTTTTGTTCTTTTAAATTCGAAATAATCAAAACCAAAAAATTTTAATTTTGTAATTTCTTTTCCAAAAATATTTTCCATTAATTTAAATGATTTTGGTCCTTGCACGGCAAGTATGTTTACATTTGGCTCTGATATCTGAACATTTAATTTATTGCCTATTGCTAAGCCTTTAGCAAATAAAATTACATCTGAATCTGCGATTGAAATCCACCATTTATTTTTATCTAATCTTAAAACAACAGGATCATTTATCAAGCCACCCTTATCATCTATTATAGGACAGTAGTAACATCTTCCATCTTTTGATTTAGATAAATCTCTGCATGTCATTAGTTGAACTAATTTTGCTGAGTCATTTCCAGTAATTTCTACTTGTCTTTCACCAGCAACGTCCCAGACTTGAACATTTTTTTTTAAGTGATCACATGACTCTTCTACAGATCCAAAAGCAGCTGGCAACAACATATGATTATATGCCGTATAAGCTGTAACACCTTGTTTTTCTATACGCGATGTATAAGGAGAACTTCTTAATCGTCTTGATTTTGCTATTGAAAATATTTTCATATTTATAAAGTTTAAAATTATTTATAACTAAATAATCAATCTATTTCCTTAGCTTTTTTTCTAAGTTCAAATTTTTGGATTTTGCCTGTTGATGTTTTTGGAAGTTCACAAAATACTATATTCTTTGGCACTTTAAAATTAGCAAGTGTTTCTTTACAAAATTCAATTAATTCTTTTTCTGTAGTAGGTTTGTCTTTTACTGATTCAATAAAGGCACATGGTACTTCGCCCCACTTTTCGTGTGGTTTAGCTACCACAGCGGCAATAGATACTGATGGATGTTTTGATAAAGTATTTTCTATTTCAATAGATGAAATATTTTCACCTCCTGAAATAATAATATCTTTCGACCTATCTTGAATTTTTACATATCCATCAGGATGCATAACAGCTAAATCCCCTGAATGAAACCAGCCACCTTTCATAGCTTTATCCGTTGCTTCTTTATCTTTAAAATAGCCTTTCATTACTACATTTCCTCTTATCATTATTTCACCAATTGTTTTGCCATCTTTTGGAACCTCCTTCATAGTTTCTGGGTCCATAATTGATACGCCCTCAGTATTAGGATACCTTACTCCTTGTCTGGCTTTAATCTCATTTTGTTTTTCCTCTTCAAATTCATTCCATTCATCATTCCATGCACATTGTGTTACGTGTCCATAAGTTTCAGTTAAACCGTAAACGTGCATAACCTCAAAACCAAGGCTTTTCATTTTTTTAAATATAATACTTGGTGGTGGCGCTCCAGCTGTCAAAACATAAACTTTTTGTTTTAACTTTTTACGATCACTTTCTGGTGCTCCAGTAATCATATTAAGTACAATTGGTGCACCTCCAAAATGAGTTATGTTATGTTTTTCGATTAATTCAAAAATTTTTTTAATATCAATATTTCGAAGGCAAATTGTTTTTCCATTTAACATTGGTACGGTCCAAGGATAACACCAACCGTTACAATGAAACATTGGTACTACCGTCAAAAAATTTAATCTTGTTGGCATATTCCAAGCTGTTGCGCTACCAGTTGACATTAAATATGATCCCCTATGATGGTAAACAACTCCTTTAGGATTTCCTGTTGTTCCTGAAGTATAGCTCAATGAAATAGCTTGCCACTCATCATCTGGTATTTTCCATGAATAATTTTCATCACCTGTATTTAAAAATTCTTCATATTCTAATTCACCAATTTTTTGTAATTTAGATTGATCTGCATATTTATCATTTATGTCTATTATTGTAATTTTTCTATTTATTGTATTTAAAGCTTTCTTAACTTCTACATGAAGTTGTCTATCAACAATTAATACCTTTGCTTCACTATGTTCTAAAATATAAGCAATAGTTTTAGCATCTAATCTAATATTGATTGTATTTAATACTCCCCCTGTCATAGGAATAGAATAATGAGCCTCAAAAATTTCAGGTGTATTAAAAGCTAAAACTGAAACTGTGTCTCCTTTACCAATACCAATCTTTTCTAATGCACTAGCAAATTTAATACATCTTTTATAAATTTCACTCCAAGTATATTTTCTATCTTCATAAACTAAAGCTTCATATCTAGGATAAACATCTTTTGCTCTTTGTAAAAAAGATAGTGGTGTCAACGGAACAAAATTTGCTTTATTTTTATCTAAATTTGTTTCGTAGTTACTCATATTAATTAAACTTATAGTCCATTATATATTTACTACCTGTCACAGCAGTTTTATAGTGGCTTTCCGCTCTTGGTAAAATTCTATTAAAATAAAAATTAGCAGTTTGTATTTTATCTTCATAGAAATCTTTGTTGTTATCATAATCTTTGAAACTAACTTCTAAAACTTTTACCCAGGCATGTGCTGTGGCAACTAAACCTAAAACTTTTAAATAATCATTACAAGCTGCACTAACATCGTCTTTAGAGTCTTTTATTTTTTCTTTAATCCAATCTGTAAATTTGATCAATATTTCTAAATTGTGATCTAATTGTTTAGTAAATGGTTTTATCTTCTCATCATTAATATTGGTTTCTTCCTTAACTAAACTTAAATATTTATCAATAACATCACCATTTTTAGTTACAAGTTTTCTAAAAACTAAATCGGCTGCTTGCACTGAGTTTGTGCCCTCATAAATTGGGGTAATTCTGTTATCTCTATATAATTGTTCGATACCTAGATCTTTTGTAAAACCATAACCACCATGAATTTGCATTGCTTCGCTTGTTATTTCCATTCCCATATCAGTAAACAATGATTTAACCACAGGTGTCATTAAAGAAACAAAATCTGAAGCTTCCTCTTTAATGGCTTCATCGCTATGGTTAAGGCTTACTTCTGTTTGTTGAGATAACCAAAAACATAAAGCTCTTTCACCCTCAATTATTGATTTCATACTAAGTAATGATCTTTTTATATCAGCATGATCAATTATAAAATCTGCACCATTTTGAGATTTAGAGTAATTTGCTTTTCCTTGTTTTCTTTCTTTTGCGTAAGACAAAGAATTTTGGTATGCAATTTCTGATATTCCTAGACCTTGTATTCCAACGACTATTCTTTCTAAATTCATCATTGTAAACATAGAATTTAATCCTCTATTTTTTGGTCCAATCATATACCCGGTAGCTTCATCAAAATTTAATACACAAGTAGCAGATCCTTTAATGCCCATTTTATTTTCTATAGATCCAGTAGATACTCCATTTCTAGAACCTACACTTCCATCTTCCTTTAAAATAAATTTAGGTACAAGAAAAAGACTTATGCCTTTTGTCCCTTTAGGCGAGTCAGTTGATCTTGCCAGTACTAAATGTATGATATTTTCTGTTAGATCGTGATCCCCTGATGTTATAAATATTTTTTGTCCACTAATTTTGTATGTGCCATCAGGTTGCTCTTCCGCTTTAGTTTTTAATAAACCTAAGTCAGTACCACAGACTGGCTCGGTAAGACACATTGTGCCACTCCATTTTCCCTCGACCATTTTTGGTAAATAAGTATTTTTTATATCGTCGCTTGCGTGACGTAATAAGCAATTATAAGCACCAATTGTTAATTCACTGTAAAGTTTAAATGCAAGAGACGCAGATGATAACATTTCATCAAAGAAAGTGCTTACAGTTTTAGGCATTCCTTGTCCCCCATATTTTGGATCACAAGATAAAGAAATCCATCCGTCTTCAATAAATTTTTTATACGCTTCTTTATATCCGGGAGAAGTCCTTACTACTCCATTTTCTAAAATAGGCGGATTTTCATCACCTGATTTTGCTAATGGTAAAATTAAATTTTGACTAATTTTTGCTGCCTCTTCTAAAATATCTTTTACTAATTCTGAGTTAACTTCTTTATATTTTTCTATTTCGTTATACCTTTTATTGTTTCTCAATTTATCAAAAAGAAACATCATATCTTCAAGAGGTGCAGTATAAGTTGGCATGAATATAGTCTAGAATAAATGATTAATTATTGCAATTTTGAAATTATCGCATCACCAATTTCAGATGTTGAAACTTCCTTCGTGCCTTTTGATAATATATCTTTTGTTCTTAATCCTTCATCAAGAACACTTTGAACTGATTTTTCTAACATTTTTGCCTCTTTATCTAAATCCAAAGAATATTTTAATGCCATTGCAAAACTTAAAATTGTTGCAATTGGATTAGCAATACCTTTTCCTGCTATATCGGGGGCAGAACCATGAACTGGCTCATATAATGATCTCATATTTCCATTTTTATCTTTTGCTCCTAAAGATGCGGATGGCAAAAGTCCTAGAGAACCAGTTAACATTGCTGCTTCATCAGATAACATATCCCCGAATAGATTATCAGTAACAATTACATCAAATTGTTTAGGATTTCTCACTAATTGCATAGCACAATTATCTGCCAACATGTGTTGTAATTCTACATCTTGATACTCTTTTTCATGAAGAGCTTTTACCTCTTCTTTCCATAATTGACCTGCTTCCATTACATTTGATTTTTCACAAGATGTAACTTTATTATTTCTTTTTTTTGCTAAATCAAATGCCACACGAGCAACTCTTTCAATTTCACTAGATGTATAAACATGAGTATTTATTCCTTTTCTCTCTCCATTATCTATGGGCTTAATCCCTCTTGGTTCTCCAAAATAAATTCCACCTGTTAACTCTCTTACAAACATTATATCTAAATCTGAAACTAATTCAGGTTTTAAACTTGATGCGTCTACTAATTGTTTAAAACAAATCGCAGGTCTTAAATTTGCAAACAATTTTAATTCTTTTCTTAGTTTTAATAAAGCTCTCTCAGGTTTCTTGGAAAACTCAAGATCATCCCACTTAGGACCTCCGACGGCTCCTAATATTACCGCTTCGCTCTCTAATGCTTTATAAAATACTTCATCTGTAATCGGCGTTCCATGTTTTTCGTATGAAGCACCACCTACCATTTCTTCTTCAGTTTCAAAATCTAAAGATTTATTTTTATTGAACCAGTTAATTATTTTTTTAACCTCTCCGATAACTTCTGGCCCGATACCATCACCTGGTAATAACAAAAATTTTCTTTTTTTAACTTTAATCATTAAATATCCATGGCTTTTTAGATTTAATATTTTTTTCAAATGAAACTATATTTTCTAATTTTTCTAAGGATAGAGCAATGTCATCTAAGCCTTCCAGTAAACATTTTTTTTTAAATCCATCAATTTCAAAATTTATTTTTTTGTTTCCAAATGTAATAGTTTGATCTGGTAAACTGACTAAAATTTCTTCTTTTCTATTTGAATATTCTGAAATTTCCTTAATCTCTTCTTCCTTTAAAGTAATAGGTAAAATACCATTTTTGAAACAGTTGTTATAAAAAATATCTGCAAAGCTTGAACTAATTACACAAGTTATGCCAAAGTCTAAAAGTGCCCATGGGGCATGCTCTCTTGAAGAACCACAGCCAAAATTTTTTCCTGCAACTAATATTTTAGATTTATTAAATGGATCATTATTTAAGATAAAATCATTTATTGGATTTTCTTTTTCATCATATCTCATTTCAAAAAATAAGTTTTTACCAAGACCAGTTCTTTTGATAGTTTTTAAAAATTGTTTTGGGATAATCATATCTGTATCAATATTAACTATTGGTAGATATGCAGGTATGCTTTTTAATGTAGTGAATTTTTTCATTTAATTTTGATATTTTCTAACATCGTCTAGATTTCCTGAGATAGCTGCTGCAGCTGCCATTTCTGGACTTACCAGATGTGTTCTGCCGCCTCGTCCTTGTCTTCCCTCAAAATTACGGTTTGAAGTTGAAGCACATCTTTCTTCTGGCTTTAATTTATCAGCATTCATAGCAAGACACATCGAACAGCCAGGTTCTCTCCATTCAAACCCAGACTCCTTAAATATTTTATCTAAACCTTCTTGCTCTGCTTGTTCTTTAACCAATCCTGAGCCTGGTACAATTATTGCATTTACATGAGATGCAATTTTTTTATCTTTTAAAATTTTTGCTGCCGCTCTAATATCCTCTATCCTTCCATTTGTGCAGCTACCAATAAATACTTTGTCTATCTTTATATCTTGTATATTTGTATTTGGCTTTAAACCCATATAATTTAATGATCTTTTAATTGAGTTTTTTTTATCTTCATCCTTTTCGTTATCAGGATTTGGGACTTGGCCATCTATTTCTACAACATCCTGGGGCGATGTTCCCCATGTTACCATGGGTTTTATTTCATTGCCGTCTAAAGAAATTTCTTTGTCAAATTTTGCATCAGTATCTGTTTTTAATTTACTCCAATACTCAACTGCCTTTTCCCAATTATCATTTTTTGGAGACATTGGTTTATCTTTTAAATATTCTATGATTTTTTCATCAGGTTGAATTAATCCTGCTCTAGCTCCACCTTCAATTGTCATATTACAAATTGTCATTCTTTGCTCTACAGTTAAATCTGATATCAAATTTCCTGAATATTCAATTACATATCCTGTTCCTCCTGCAGTGCCTATTTTCCCTATAATCTGTAAAATTACATCTTTTGATGTTACGCCGATTGGTAATTTTCCATTAACATTGATTCTAAAATTTTTTGATTTCTTTTGAACTAATGTTTGAGTTGCTAAAACATGTTCTACCTCAGAGGTCCCTATACCAAATGCTAAGGCACCAAACGCTCCGTGAGTTGCGGTGTGACTATCGCCACATACAATTATATTTCCAGGTTGTGTAAATCCTTGTTCTGGCCCTATGATGTGGACTATGCCTTGTCTTTTATCATCCATGCCAAATAATTTTATCCCAAATTCTTTGCAATTTTTTTCAAGAGTTTCTACCTGTATCCTAGAGTCCTCATCAGATATACCTTTTGACCTATCTGTTGTTGGTACATTATGATCAGCAACTGCAAGAGTTAATTTTGGCTGTCTAACTTTTCTATTAGATGTTCTTAGTCCTTCAAATGCTTGTGGGCTCGTAACCTCATGTATTAAATGCCTATCAACAAAAAGGAGGGAGGTTCCATCTTTTTGTTCATGAACTAAATGTTCATTCCAAATTTTATCGTAAATTGTTTGTGACATTAAGAAAAAAATTATTTTTTCTGCTCTGTTTTATCTTTAAATTGTTCTTTTTTCTGTTCTTCTTTTGCTTCAACATTTTCTTGAGCAGGTTCTGATTTCACCTTTGTTGTTTCTTCTTTGGTAGCCTCTGCTTTTGTTTCTTCCTTAGTATTTTCTTCTTTCACTTCTTGAGAAGATTTATCCTCTGTCGCAGGCATAACATTTTCTTCTGTAACTTCCTGTATTTTTGTTTCAATATCTATTCCAATTTTCTTCTTAATTTTTTCTGCTATTCTAGCTGACTTACCTGTTCTATCTCTTAGATAGTATAATTTTGCTCTTCTAACTTTTCCTGACCTTACTACTTTAATTGTATCTACTATTGGACTATACAATGCAAAAGTTCGTTCTACTCCTTCACCAAAAGAAATTTTTCTTACAGTAAATGAAGAATTTATATCTCTATTTTTTTTTGCTATACAAACTCCTTCAAAATACTGAATTCTATCTCTTTTTCCTTCTGTAATTCTTACCCCAACTTTAATTATATCTCCTGGAAAAAAGTCTGGATGCTTTCTTTCAGAAATTATTTTTTTTACGTTAGATTGGTTTATTTCTTCTATATTTTTCATTTTAAATTTTTTTATATTTTTGCCATAAATCTGGTCTTCGGTCGCGTGTTATAGCCTCAGATTGAGATAAACGCCAGTCTTTAATTTTGGCATGATCTCCCGATAATAGAACGTCAGGAACACTTTTATCTTCCCAAATTTGGGGCTTAGTGTATTGAGGATATTCTAAAAGTCCATTTTCGAAACTTTCATCTTCAGCAGAATATTCATTTCCTAAAACACCCGGAAGAAACCTTAAAATAGCATCAAGAACTACAAAAGTTGCCGACTCTCCCCCGGATAAAATAAAGTCACCTATACTTACTTCTTCTATATTTCTACTTTGAATTATTCGTTCATCAATTCCCTCAAAATGACCACATATGAAATTGATTGTTTTTTCATTTGAAAGTTCTTTTGCATACTTATAGTCAAATAATTTTCCTTTTGGACTTAAATAAATTATTTTTTCTTTTTCTTTAATATTATTATCTAAAGATTTAGCTAAAACATCTGCTTTAATTAACATCCCGTTACCTCCTCCATAAGGTGTGTCATCAACGGTCTTATGCTTATCAAATGAATAATCTCTTATATTTACTGTTTCTAAATTCCAAATTTTTTCGTTCATCGCCTTTCCAAACAAACCTTTATTTAAATAGCCTGGGAAGTATTCTGGGTATAATGTAAATATTCGAGATAAAAACATTTATTTTTTTTCCCCTTCTTTAGGAGCTTCTGCTTTAGGAGCTTCTGCTTTAGGAGCTTCTTCTTTAGGTGCTTCTGCTTTTGCTTCTGCTTTAGGTGCTTCTGCTTTAGGAGCTTCTGCTTTAGGTGCTTCTGCTTTTGCTTCTGCTTTAGATGCTTCTGCTTTAGGTGCTTCTGCTTCTCCTTCTTTCTTCCTATCCTTTTTAGGAATTGCTTTTTGAGGATTGTTACCTTTTGCAGGCATTGGGATTATTTCATTTTCACCTAAAATTCTTGCTACTCTGGTTGTTGGTTTAGCTCCTTGTCCTAACCAATACTTAATTCTTTCAATATCTAATCCTACTCTTTCTTTTTTATCTTTTGGAAGCAGTGGATTAAAAAATCCTAATTTTTCAATAAATCTTCCATCTCTAGGAAATCTGCTGTCAGCAACCACTATTTTATAAACGGGTCTTTTTTTTGTTCCACCCATTGATAACCTCATTTTTAACATTCTTTCTCCTTTTTTATTATTTAAGTTGATTAAAAAGTTCAGGCGGAATTCCCTTATCTGCCATTCCCTTCATATTACCTTTTGACATCTTTTTCATCATTTCAGACATCATTTTAAATTGTTTTAACAATTTATTGATCGTAGCTACATCGGTTCCAGAGCCACTAGCAATTCTTTTTTTTCTAGATCCATCAATTATTTTTGGGTTCTCTCTTTCTTTTTTTGTCATAGATAAAATTACAGCTTCATTTTGTGTAATGATTTTTTCATCAACGCCTGCTTGATCCATTTGAGATTTTATTTTTGAAACTCCTGGAAGAAAAGACATGATACCTTCTATGCCTCCCATTTTTTTCATCTGTCTAAGCTGAGAAAGATAGTCTTCTAATGAAAATTGACCTTTTTTTAAATTTTCTTCAGTTTTTTTTAAATTTTCTTGGTCTAAATCCTCAGTCGCTTTTTCAACAAGAGAAACTATATCTCCCATACCTAATAATCTATTTGCTATTCTATCAGGGTAAAAAACTTCAAAATTTTCTATTTTTTCACCGACACCTAAAAATTTAATTGGAACATCTGCAACATGTTTCATGCTTAATGCTGCACCGCCTCTTCCATCACCATCTGATCTTGTGAGAACAATTCCTGTTAAATTAACTGTATTTTTAAATTCTTTTGCAACATTTGCTGCAACTTGACCTGTTAATGAGTCTGCAACTAATATTGTCTCTGATGGATTTATTATACTTTCAATTTGTTTGATTTCATTCATCATTTGAAAATCAATTTGAGTTCTTCCAGCAGTGTCAAATAAAATTACCTCTGAACCATTCAAATTAGCAGCACTAATTGCTCTTCTGCAAATGTCTGCGGGAACTTGTCCCTCAATTACTGGTAAGGTTAAAATATTATTTTGTTCACCTAATAACCTTAATTGTTCTTGCGCAGCTGGCCTATAAACATCAAGACTGGCCATCATTACTTTCTTTTTATTATTTTTTTCTAAAAATCTTGCTAGTTTTGCTGTTGTTGTGGTTTTTCCAGATCCTTGGAGTCCAACCAACATAATCGGAACAGGCGGTACTGCATTTAATTGAATATCCGAAGTCTTATCTCCTAAAAAAGAGACCAATTCATCGTACACAATTTTTACCACCATTTGTCCTGGTGATGTTGAACGAACTATTTCTTGCCCTAATGCTTTCGGTTTAACTCTATTGATAAATTCTTTTACAACTTCAAGAGATACATCAGCTTCTAGAAGTGCAAGTCTAATACTTTTTAAACCTTCATCTACTTGATTTTCATCTAAAGATGGTGCTTTTTTTAAAGAAGAAAATATTTCTTCGAATTTATTAGTTAAATTTTCAAACATAATTTTACACAGCAAGTATCGCACCAGTGGGCGAGCCCTCGCTGACTGGTGTCGATCTCTTTGTAACCAAAGACACCGCAAATTGCTGTTTTTTGCGGAAACGCTGACAACCTATAATAGAGGTTCAAAAAGTCAATAAATAAGTTAAGTATTTATTTATATGGAATTTAATGCATATAAAATGGATGGATTGGGCAATGATTTTATAATTATTGATCAAAGAGATAGAAATACAATTTTATCTAATGATCAAATTATCAAAATTTGTGATCGTAAATTCCTAGGGTGTGATCAATTAATTTATATTAAAAAAGATAATGATTTAGATGCAGAATTAGAATTTTATAATTCAGATGGAAGTAAATCAGATGCCTGTGGAAATGGTACAAGATGTGTTGCTCATCTACTTTCAAAAGAAAATAATAAAAAAGAAATAAATCTAAAAGTTGCATCAAAAACTCTTAAATCAAAAATTTTTGAAAATAATTTAGTAGAAACATCAATTGGATCACCAAAGTTTAATTGGAAAGATATACCTCTTAGCAAGCTCTCAGATACAAAAAATTTGAAGATAAAAATTATTGATGAAAAAGATAAGGAATATTTTGGTGGTATAGCAATAAATGTTGGTAATCCACATATAATTTTTTTTGTAGATGATATTGATAACTTCAATATTGAAAAAATTGGTCCTAAAATAGAAAATCATGAACTGTTTCCTGAAAAATGCAATGTAACTTTGGCAAAGCAAATTAATGAAAATTTGATCAGAGTAAAAGTTTGGGAAAGAGGCGCAGGACTAACTAAAGCATGTGGTACAGCAGCATGTGCTACGGCAGTTGCTGCGAATCTTGGAAATTCATCTGAATCGAAAACTGAGATTGAATTTAGCACAGGTAAACTATTAATTAAAATTGATGAAAAAAAAAATATAAGAATGATGGGTCCAGTATCACAAATTGAAAAAATTAAAATAAATATTTAATGGGTATTTTTGAAAAGTTTAAATTAGGATTTAAAAAAAGTGCAAATAATTTAGCAACTGGCTTAAGAGAAATTATCATTAAAAAAGAAATAGATGATAATACTCTTGATAAAATAGAGGAATTTTTAATTAGCTCAGATGTGGGAATAGATGCAGCATCAGATATAAAAGATATAATTGCACAAAAAAAAATTGATCCTAAAGAAGATCCAATTTCAGAAGTAAATAAAATCTTAAAAGAATACATTATAGAACTAATGCAACCATTAGAAAAAAAAGAATTTTTTGAAAAAAAAGAAAGTTTAAATGTTATTTTAGTTTCTGGAGTTAATGGAGTAGGTAAAACAACTACCATTGGTAAAATTGGTAAAATTTTTAAAGAAAATAATAATAAAGTTTTATTTTCTGCATGTGATACTTTTAGAGCCGCAGCTATTGATCAATTAGAAAAGTGGGCAGAAAAAATTGACGTAAATATAATTAAATCTAGCCCAGGTTCTGACCCTGCTTCAGTTGCATATAAGGCTCTTGAACATGCAAAAAGCAATGAAATTCATCAAGTTTTAATAGATACAGCTGGAAGATTACAAAATAAAAAAAATCTTATGGATGAATTTAAAAAAATAGCAAATGTAATTAAAAAGAGTGATGAGGCGGCGCCCCATGAAGTAATTTTAGTATTAGATGCAACCTCAGGACAAAATATAATTAATCAATTAGAAGAATTTAACAAAATTATTCCTTTAACAGGATTAATTATGACCAAATTAGATGGGACAGCAAAAGGTGGTGTTTTAATTTCTATATCAAAAAAATATAAAGTCCCAATTGTTGGTTTAGGATTGGGTGAAAAAGAAGATGATTTACAAATATTCAATGCTGAACAATTCGCAAATGCATTTATCCAATCTAATTAAATAAATTTTTTGAAATTAAAGGTTTGTAAATATTACATTCAAAGTTACTTTTAATTGATTTATATCCACAATTTTGTGCATAAGTTGAGATTATAAAATTTAGTTTTCCGCGATTATTTTGAATTCCAAGTTCTTTTTTGTTTATATTATAAATTAAGTTTTGATTATAATCTTTGTGAGCACTTACCAGAACTAAAGTGTTATTATCATTTAAAAGGTAGTAAGCAAAATCCTCAGGGAAAACTGGATATTTATAACTTTTAAAAAATTTTTTAGCTTTTTTAGGAAACCAATCATAAGAAATTAAAGGATATTCTTCCTCTGTAAAATGGTCATAAATATATAAATCTTGAGGATAATCATTAATGTAATTTGAATTTTCTCCTTTTGCTATAATTGCCTTCTCTCGAGTTTTAAAGAATAATGTAAATTTATCATGATGAGATTTCATCTTTCCTATATAAAAATACTTTTCATAATATTTATCATTTGATTCAGCAAATGATAAATGGGGATAAAAAAATATAAAGAAAACAATTAATATTTTTTTCATATTTCAGTATTATTATTCAAAAGTGATTAGTATTTGTTTGAAATATGTCTTAATTTAAACTTTTTATAAATAGTTTTATTGAATTAATTAAATCATTGTTAAAATCCATCATATGATCGTCATATTTTGAGAAATAGGAATATTTAGGTTCATTCGCTAATTGAAAAATTTTTTCTCCCATCCAGAATGGAACTATTTTATCTGCTTCTCCATGCATTACTAATATCGGTGAGACAATATTTTTAATTTTCTTATCACTTTCATATTTATCTTTTAAAAGTAATTTTATTGGAAAAATTGGATACTTAGATTTGCCAGCTGCAATCATAGAGGTAAAAGGAGATTCTAATATAATACCTGCAAAATTTTGATTTTGTGCTATTTCTGTTGCAACACCAGTACCAAGCGACTCACCATAAATAATAATATCTTCAACTTCAACACCCTGATTTATTAACCATTTAACGGCACTTCTGGCATCTAGGTAGAGACCACTTTCCGTAGGTTTTCCAGCATTACCATTAAATCCTCTCCATGAAAGCAATAGAAAATTTATATTCATATCATTGAAATGATTAATTTTATGTATTCTATTTTCAAGTGATCCTGCATTACCATGCAGGTAAAGAATAGTTTTAAATTTGTTGTTATTTTTCTTATGATGCCAGGCTAATAAATCAATATTATCTTCAGTTGTTATTTTTACCTTTTCAATGTTTACAGTTAATGTATCCCCAGAATAATTATTTTCTGTTGGATGGTACAATAGATTTCTTTGAAAAACATAAAGGCCAAGAGAAACTAAAAAATAAACTAAAAAAACTAGACTAATTAAAAACAAATTATACATTTTTTTATTTTTCATTTTTATTATTCAAAATAAAATACAAGTAACTAAAAATACAAATAATTAAATATACAGTAAAAGAAATTTTAAAGCTTTGAACTTCTTCTTTTCCTAAATATATACAAAAATCAATGATTAAACCAATTCCCCACTGCATAATAAATGTTCCAATGAAGATTAATAAATTAAATGAAGTGAGTGATTTGCCTGCTAAACTAGTTGGAAAAGATAAAGCCACAGCAGGTTGTGTAAGTGTTAAAACAATTGAAGTTAGTAAATAAATAGTGAAATGTATTGCACCTGCATTTTCTCCTGAAACAATAATTATTATTAAAGATAAATAGCTAATTGGTAATCCAATTTTTATTAATTTTATAGTCTTAAATCCAAGCTTTGAAATTTTTGGTAAAATGTAACCAAAAATAAAAAAAGCAAAAAGCATTGTCACATTTATCCAAAAAAGTCCTGTTGCACTTTCTAAAGGATTGTAACCAGCAACTCTAACCATCCAAGGTCCAGCCCACAATGTTTGCACTGCAACCATTCCTCCATAATTAAATAAACCTAAAGGTATTGTGCTTCTAAAAAATTTGTTATTCCAAACATCAGATAAGGAACCAGATTTTTCTTCATGGTTTTTAACTTCATTTTCCCATTTTGGAATAAAAAGTAATGTTAAAAATATAATGACTAATATCAAAATGGCTATTAAACCAAATATCCATCTCCAACCAATAACCGGTAATAAGATTTGAACTGGCAAAGTTGAAAAAACAAAACCCATTGAAAGAACCATCAACATCCATGCATTAGCTCTCTGCTGATATTCATCTGCAAACCAAATTCTATAACCGGTTAAGGGACCCATTAAACATGCACTAACACCAACTCCAATTAAAACTCTTGATATAAGTAAACCAGAAAAGCTTTTGGCCAAAGCGAAAGAAATTGTCCCAATGATTGCAATTAATAAAAATGATGAAACAACTTTTTTGGGACCATGCCTATCCAATAAATAACCGAGTGGTATCTGCATTGATGCAAAACCTAAAAAATAACCACCAGCTAATAAACCTAGATTACCAGCTGTTAAACTAAACTCTGTTGTTAATAATGGAGATAAAGTTGCTGTAATTGCTCTTAAAAGCGCAGATATGAAATATCCACAAGCAAACACAAAAAAAATAAAAACCGCTTTTTTTATCGGTAAAATATTTTTTTCCATCAAGTTAAATTAGAAATTTAAAGATATATCTCTGTGAACTGCATTACAACTTGCAACCATTTTGGCTTGTTCTTTAGTTAAACGTGACTGAAGTCTTAAACCAATATTATCTTTTATTACTAAATTATATTTTTCAAGTTCTGGCATTAAGTTTTCAGCTGCATCTTTTCTCCAACCTACTTCTTTGTTAAATAACAATTTAACTTCTGAGATTGTATCTGTAATTTTATTTATTTCTTTTTCTTCACTATCGATTAAAGAGTATAAATCATCCAATCTATTAGCAAATTCTTCTGTGCCTGAAATTTCTCCAAGTTTTTCAAACATATTGTCTATAATTGAAATTGAATTTTCGTAATCTTGATTATCAACCTTATTTTTTAAATTATTTACTTCAGAAGAAAGTTCATTTAATTTTTCATGGTCTTTTATAAACATAGCAATTTGAGCTAAATTATCATAAGCTTGATCAACATTTTTCCTATATCTTTTTGTTTGAGTATTTTTAGTTTTTTGAATAATTTCAAATTCTTTATTCATAGAAGCCCATTTTTCTGGTATTTTGTTATTAATTTCGTCAATTTCTAATTTATAATCTTCTATTTTTAAATTAATTTTATTTTTTTCAGCTGAATCTTCTTTATCTAAATTTCTAATTTGAGACTCTAATTTTTGTATTTTCTTTTCAATAGTTCTTATTTTCTTTTGTTTTTTTCTTACACTATAATGAAGGTCTCTATAGTCTTTAGCATATAAATTGTATTCTTTTTCAGTTTTTTGAAGTTTTTTAACTAAAGAAAACGTGTCTAAAGCATTTTCAAAATGTTCTTCAAAAATATCTAATTTATCAAGAGGGATATCGTTTGGAACTTTTGATTGAAAATTTGTTATAGCTGATTTAATTTTTTGCTCATCATTATTATACATAGCAAATTTATATTCTTGTAAACAATGTTGTAGCTTAGGATTCATTGGAGGTGGCGCTACATTTGAGGTTAAATATGTCCTTGCTGGCAAATAATTTACTAAACTAGGATAAAAACCTACAATTCCAAGTCCAATAAGTTGTAATACTATAAAAGGAACAACACCTTTCCAAATGTTTAGGGTAGTAACATGTGAAGGGGCAACACCTTTTAAATAAAATAATGCAAAGCCGAATGGAGGAGTTAAAAAAGAAGTTTGTAGATTGACCCCAATCATTACACCAAGCCAAATAGCACTAACATTTGCTCCAGTTTCGGCCAATAAAATAGGTGCAATAATAGGCACAACAACTACTGCAATTTCAATAAAATCAAGAAAAAAACCTAAAAGAAAAATTACTGCCATCACAACAATAAATTGGACCCAAAAACCTCCTGGTAAGTCTTGTAGAAAATCTCTCACTAATTCTTCACCACCAAAAGCTCTGAATCCAGAAGTTAACATCGCTGCTCCTAAAAGAATTATAAATACCATTGAAGTGGTAACACAAGTTTCTGTTACAACTTCTTTAAGAACATTGTCTATTTTAAAAGCTCTCCAAAAACTCCAAACCACACCAACTAAAAATGTAAATGTAAAAAAACCAGCAATCAAAATTGCTGTTAAGTTTCTGGTTTCTATTGCTTTAATATTTAAGTTATAATTACTCGAAATAAAGAAAACAGGAACTAATGAAACAACACTAATTATTAATGGATAGAATGCATCTTTTCTACCTTGATGGAGTCTGTATCCTGCCATCATAGTGGCACCTATGGCTCCAATTGAACCTGCTTGATTAACGGTTGCTATACCCATTAATATAGAACCAAGTACTGCAAAAATTAATGCAAGAGGAGGAATAATTACCCAAACAACTTTTATCCAAAATTTAAAATCAAATTGACCTTTAAATGGAACGGGTGGAGCCGCTTTAGGATTTAATCTTGCATATATAAATACATACAACATATATAAACCAACTAATACCAATCCAGGTAATAGTGCTCCAAGAAACATGTCTCCTGCACTTGTGGAACCAACTCTAAATTCTCCTGGCATGTTAAATTCACCGGTGATTAATTTATAATCTGTCTGTCTAATTGTATTTGCTACATCAGCAGCACTTGCTAGCTGATCGGCTATAATAATTAATACAATAGATGGTGGTATTATTTGTCCAAGTGTTCCTGACGAACACACAATTCCACTTGCAAGACTTTTATCGTATTTGTTATTCAACATAGTAGGTAATGAGATTAGACCCATAGCAATTACTGTTGCTCCAACTATTCCTGTAGTTGCTGCTAAAAGTGCTCCTACAAAAATTACTGAAATACCTAACCCGCCAGGAATAGGACCAAATAGCTGACCCATAGTCACTAAAAGATCTTCTGCAATTTTAGATTTTTGCAGCATGATTCCCATAAAAATAAATAAAGGTATTGCAATTAAGGTATCAGTTTCTACATCCCAATAATTACTCCTGAAATTTGTGATTCCTGCTGTAAGCCATTCAATTGGGCCATCTGTTGCAAAATATGCACCTACATCTTGTTCAAATAAATATCCAAAAAAAGCTGCAAAACCTATTGAAATAATAGCAGATCCAGGTAATGCAAAAGCAACTGGATACCCAGAAGCTAATGCTACAATCATTATAATTACAAGAAGAGCTAAAAATAAATGTTCCATAAATTATCTGTTCAAAAGTTTGTAGCTGCTCCCCATAAAATAACTTGTAAATTGGATTAACATTGTTGTTGCAAATACAGCCAAATAAACTGCCATTAAATATAACAAATATAAACCGTTAGATCCTTGCTGAGTTATTTCAAACGAAATAACTGGACCATTGATTATACTAGCTTTGCCACCCATTCCTAAAAATAGAGTTATAAGACAAAGTGGAATTCCTAATAACAAAGATCCAATTGAATTTGTCCAAGCTTTTTTTCTCTCGCTAAATCCAGTATATAAGACATCAACTCTAACATGGCCTTCGTGCATCAAAGCATAAGCGCTAGCAAAAAGATAAAGGGCTGAGTACCAAAAACGAACTAAATCTCCTTGGAAAGCCTGTTCATATTCAAAAATAAATCTTGATAAAACAATAAAAAATTCACTTGCAACAACTAGAACAGCTAACCAAATAAAACCTACTGATCTTGTAAAATATCCAATTACAAATGATATTAAAATTAAAGGAAAATGAACAAAAGTAATTCTAAAAGCTGGAACAACTAATTTTACTTTTAAAGTTTCGCCAAAAATTGGCTCGACTAATTTTTCAACAACCATAAATGATACTATTAAATCTGCAATTCCAACAATGAAAACTGCCCAAAAAGATGATCGAATAATATAAGCAGTAAATTTAGTTAGTATTTCTGAGTCAGTTTCTAGAGTTTGTTTAATTGATTTTAGTACATAGAAAATAGCTAATGCTATTGAAATAAAATATAAAAATAGTTGTATGTATGAATAAGTTAAAACCGAGTCTTCTAAAGGTTTGCTTAATTTTTTAAATCCAAATAAACCGTAATTTGAAAATAATTTTTTAATACCTGGCCATTCAAACCAAACAGTTAAAACATTATTAATTAAAAAAACTAAAGTAATAGCTAATATTGAATAACTAAATATTCTAATCAATACTGGTAAATTACTTTTTGTAACCATAAAATAATTTTTTAAACTTATTAAAAAAGGGCCCTAAAAAGGGCCCTTTTTTTAATTTTCTTAAGCTTATATTATTATAGTCCTAAAGCTCTATTTCTTTGACTGATATATGGTGAGTCAGACAAGTTAGTCCAAGCACCAATCTCAGAACGAGCTTTAACAAAAGCTTTATGAACTCTTGCAGCTAAATCACTATGCTGTTGTACTTCGTCATAAACTTCTGCAGCACCTTTAGCGAAAGCATCATAAACTTTGTCATTGAACTTCTCAAGTTTAACACCATTTTCGTTTACAAGACGAGATAACGCTGCACCATTTTTAGCATTATACTCAGCCATTGTAATTTCATCTGCCCAAGCGCATGCAGTTTTGATTAGCGTCTGGTCTGATTTAGTTAAGCTTGTAAACCATGACTTGTTTACACCACATGCTAACATCGAACCAGGTTCGTGCATACCAGGATAGTAATAGTATTTAGCAGCTTCATGGAATTTCATAGCTTCATCATTCCAAGGACCTACCCACTCAGTTGCATCAATTGCTCCTGAAACAAGGTTTTCATAAATTTGTCCACCAGGAAGTGAAATCGGAGAACCACCAAGTTTTCCTAAAACTTGTCCTCCTAATCCAGGCATACGCATTTTTAAACCTTTAAGGTCGTTAGCTGATCTAATCTTTTTGTTAAACCAACCACCCATTTGAACACCAGTGTTACCAGCTATAAAACTTTGAGTACCAAAATCGTCAGTCAATTCATCCCAAAGCTCTTGTCCTCCTGCGTGGTGAATCCAAGCATTTATTTCTGAATAAGTGAAACCAAACGGACATGCTGTAAAATATCCAAAAGCTGGGTGTTTTTTAACCCAGTAGTAATCAGCACCATGATACATTTGTGAGTTACCTGAAGCAACTTCGTCAAATGAGTCAAAAGCTTTTACTCTTTCATTTGCAGCATAATAAGTAACTTGTATTCTTCCGTCACTCATGTCGCTTAGTCTTTTTGCAAGTCTTTGTGCACCAGTTCCTAAACCAGGAAAGTCTCTTGGCCATGTTGCAACCATTGCAGCTTCTACTCTATCTGCAGCAACTGCTGGAGCAGCCAATGATGATGCAGCAACAGCAGCAACACCAGTTGCAGCAGCAGCTTTAAAGAACTTACGTCTTGAAGGCGATCTTCCCTTCAATGATTTTTTTTCTTTAATCATTTATTTCTCCTCTTAAGTTAATTAACTATTTAGATTTAAACATATTATAGCCTAAGAGTCCTTGATAATTTGTCTCAACTAATAAATCTAAATAAAATTAATTAAAAATTAACGTAAAAATACAATTTATAATTGAACTTCTAATTTATATCGAACACTTTTCCTGGATTCATTATGTTGTTAGCATCAAGGCTTCTCTTAATTGATTTCATAACAGGTAGATTGTCAGGATGTTCTTTTAATAGATAACCTTTTTTTTGTAATCCAATACCATGTTCTCCAGTTATTGTTCCTTCTAATTCTAAGGCTTTTTCAATTAGCTTATCACTATATTCTCTTATTAATTTTTGCTTTTCTTTATCTTGTGGATCATACAAAATAATAGAATGGAAATTTCCATCTCCAACATGACCAACCATTGGGGCTATTAAACCATTATCTTTTACATGTTTCTCTGCCCATGAAACACATTCTACAAGTTTTGAAATTGGGACACATATATCTGTCGAATAAACTTTCATGTTTTTTCCTAAAGCTTTAACTGAATAATAAACATCGTGTCTTGCTTTCCATAATTTATTTCTTTCCTCGATTGACTCGGCCCATTTGAAATCGCTTCCTCCATTATTTTTAGATAATTCCTCTACAATTTTTATTGACTCTTTATTTGACTCTTCACTGCCGTGAAATTCAAAAAAAAGTGTTGGAGATGCTTTAATATTATCTAGTTTTGAATACTTAATACTTATTTCCATTTGATCTTTATTTAACATTTCAATTCTTGCTATATTTACTCCATACTGAATTACTTCTTGAGAAGTTAAGACTGCTGAATCTAGATCTGGAAAATAACATACTGCGCTCATTATACTTTCGGGAATTGGGGATAATCTTAATTGGACTTCAGTAATAATTCCTAATGTTCCCTCTGATCCAATAAATAAATTCGTTAAATTATATCCTGCAGAAGATTTTTTTGCCCTACTACCAGTTTTAATAATTTCTCCATTAGCTAAAACAACTGTTAAACCTGAAACAACCGTACGCATTGTTCCATATTTTACTGCCATAGTTCCTGAAGCTGATGTTGCAGCCATACCACCCAATGCAGCATCTGCTCCTGGATCAATTGGAAAGAAAACACCATCTTCTCTTAAATATTCATTAAGTTGTTTTCTAGTTACATTTGCTTGAACTCTACAATCAAAATCACTAGCATTAACATTCAATACCTTATTCATTTTTTCAAGAGATATAGTTATTCCATTTTCATTTCCAACAGCATTTCCCTCAAGAGAGGTTCCAGTTCCAAATGGAACAACTGGAATTTTATTTTCATTACATATTTTTAAAAATTTTGAAACCTCTTCGTTAGACTCAGGAAAAACAACTGCTTTTGATAATACTGGATCATATGTGTCTTCTCCTCGGGCATAATTCCCCCTAGTGGATTCAGACGTAGAAAATCTTCCGTTAAAAATTTCTTTTAATTTTTCTTGAGCTTTTTCATTCATAATTTTTTAAAATAGCATATTAATCTTACAATTAAATATACTAAAATTACTCAATAATTTTCTTAATATTTTCTAATGCTTTAGAAATGTTATCTTGAGAAGCTGCAAAACTAAATCTAACATAATCTGTGGCTTTTTTGCCAAAAGCTGTACCAGGAACAATTGCAACTCCAGCATCATGAAGACATTTTTTAGCAAATTCTTTTCCATTCATTCCTGTTCCTATCACTTTAGGAAAAGCATAAAAACCCCCTCCTGGCATTACACATTCTATTCCTTTGATATCATTTAAACCTTCGTAAATTAGTTTTCTTCTTTTTGTAAATTTTTCCATCATTAAGTTAATGGTGTCGTCTGGACCATCGAGTGCAGCAATGGCACCATATTGAATGGCTGCATTTACACAAGAATGATTATTTACACAAAATTTAATTACATGCTCAATAAGACTTTCGGGCCATACTGACCAACCTAAGCGCCAACCTGTCATTGAATAAGCTTTACTCCATCCATCAAGAACGATTAACCGATCATATAATTCAGGATAATTAAAGAAAGTTGGCATTTTTTTTTCATCAAAAATTTGCCTGCTATAAATTTCATCACTCAAGATAGCAACATGAGGAAATTTTTTTAAACCTTCTGCTAATTGATCTATTTTATTTTTGTCAGTAAACGCACCTGTTGGATTATTAGGATTATTCAATATTAAAAGACGAGTATTATTATTTATCAAAGATAGTATTTTTTCAGGATTAATTGAAAAATCGTTACTCTCAAGCATATTAATTGGTACAGCTTTTGCTCCGGTATAATTAATCATTGATTCATAAATAGGAAAGCCTGGATCGGGATAAATTATTTCAGCTCCTGGCTCACCAAAAAGAGTTATTGCGTAGTACATTGTTGGCTTACCTCCAGGCATAATAATGACTCTTTCTGGATCAATATCTGAATTGTAAAGCTTTTTAATTTTTCTAGTAACAGCTTCTCTACACTCAATTATTCCATTTGGTAAAACATATCCATGATGGCCATCATCTAAAGCTTTTTTTGTAGCCTTTACCACATGATCAGGTGATTTAAAATCAGGCTGACCTAAACTCAAATGAATTATCTTTCTTCCCTCAGATTCTAACTTTTTTGCGTCTGCCAATATTTTAAATGCAGACTCTGTTCCTAACCTTTCAAGGCTTTTTGCAAGTTTCATTTTTTATTTTCTAAAAATAAGTTTCGAGCTATTTAACTCACTAAGATTTTTACATCCCATCAATATCATATTTCTATTTATTTCATCATGAAGATTTTGTAGTACTTTTTCGACTCCCTTTTGTCCTCCTGCACTTAATCCAAATAAAAACATTCGACCAAAGCTACAAGCTTTTGCTCCTGCAGCTAATGCTTTTAGTACATGAGTTCCTCTTCTAACACCGCCATCTAAAATTATTTCTAATTTATCCCCTACAGCGTCTGAAATTGCTCTTAATTGATCAAATGGAGATCTCGATCCATCTAATTGTCTTCCACCATGGTTGGATATCATGATTGCAGTACAACCAATATCAATTGCTCTTCTTGCATCTTCAACAGACATAACTCCTTTTAAAGCAAATGGACCATCCCATTTTTTTACAATATATTCTGCATCTTTCCAATTCATGGATGGATCATATTGTTCGTTAACATATTGAATGACTGAAGTTGTAATATTTGTTCCTTTATCGGTTTTTTTTGAAACATTAGCCAACTCAAACTTTGGATGAGTTAAATAATCAAAAACCCATCTAGGATGTGTTGCAAAACTCATTAAACTTTGAAGAGTTAATTTTGGTGGTGTAGTAAAACCTGTTCTATGATCTCTCTCTCTGTTTCCAGCGACAAGTGTGTCAACTGTAAGACACATTCCATCAAAGCCTGACCTTTTGCTTCTTTCGATTAAATCATCAGTTATTCCTTTATCTTTATGTACATAAAGTTGAAATAATTTTGGACCACTAGATAAATTAGATATTTCTTCAATTGATGTATTTGCCATAGATGACATGCTATAAAATGTTCCAAATTTTTCCGCAGCTCTTGCTGATGCTTTGTCACCTTCATGATGATATAATCTTTGCATAGCAGTAGGTGATAAGAAAACTGGAAGATTTATTTTTCTTCCAAATATTGTTGTTGATAAATCTGGTTTACCCACATTTGCAAGCACATTTGGGATTAAATCACAATCTTCGAATGAGTCAGTATTTCTTTTCAATGTAATTTCATCATCCGCTCCCCCATCAATATAATGAAAAATTGGAGATGGTAATTTTTTCTTAGCTAATTTTCTAAAATCTTCAAAATTATAACAACTCTTAATACTCATTAAGTAAATTAAATATTTCTAAATCTTAAATTATTTCTATTAAGATCGCTTATTTTAGTACAACCCATTAATTTCATGTCTCTCTCTAACTCAGCCTTATACTGTCCTAAAGCTCTTTCGACACCAGCTTGTCCAGCTGCAGCCAATGCATAAAGGTATAATCTGCCTCCTGAACATGCTTTAGCTCCTATAGATAAAGCTTTTAACATATGAGTGCCTCTTTGAAATCCGCCTTCACAAATAACATCTATTTTATCACCAACTGCATCTACGATTTCTTTTAATTGATCAAATGGAGATCTCGAACCATCTAATTGTCTTCCTCCATGATTTGAAACCATTATACCTGTGCATCCAATATCAACCGCTCTTTTTGCATCTTCTACACTCATAATCCCTTTTAAAGCAAAATGACCACCCCATTGAGAACATAGTTTTTCAGCATCTTTCCAATTCATAGATTGGTCTAGCATAGTAGAAAAATAATTTCCTATAGAAGTATTAGTACTAGTACCTTCTTTGACATAATCTTGAAGATGGGGTAATTCAAATTTTCCTTTTGTTAAATAATTAATTCCCCACATTGGTTTTATAGCAAAACTAAATAAGCTTGATAAAGTTAGTTTTGGAGGTGAAGTAAAACCAGTTCTTAAGTCTCTTTCACGATTTCCTCCAGTTATTGTATCTACCGTTAAAGCCATGACATCAAATTTAGCTGCTTTGGCTCTTTCCAAGCAAGAATCATTTAAACCTCTGTCTTTATGAAAATAAAACTGAAACATTTTTGGAGTATCAATCATAGAAGATATTTCTTCTACACTAACTGTTGCCAATGCAGAAACACCAAACATTGTATTAAATTTTTGAGCTGCTTTTCCAACTGCTCTTTCCCCATCATAATGAAAAAGTCTTTGCAAAGCTGTCGGTGCACAATAAAAAGGTAAATCTAATTTTTTTCCAAATATAGTGGTTGATAGATCTATATTTTCGACACCCCTTAATACATTGGGTACTAAATCAACATCATTAAATGCAGAAGTATTTCGTTTATATGTAATTTCATCATCTGCAGCTCCATCAATGTAGTGAAAGATTGGAGATGGTAATTTTTTCTTAGCTAATTCTCTAAAGTCATAAAAATTATGACAGTCTAATAATTTCATAATCTCTTAATATTTTTTTATAAAGTTAATCATATAACTGTTTGCTCCAGGATTTTTATTTCCTAGGCTAGCGTTTGATATATGATTATAGGACATTCCAATTTCACTATTACTTGATATTTCATAAGTAATTTGAATTTCTGTTTTAAACTCTATTACATGACCTAGATCTTTTCCATCACCCTCGCTGTATAAACCTGGAGTAAAACTAGGTGTAACAGTCAGCGCACCTGATTTATTAGGAATTTGAAAACCTGTATAAATATAACCGGCATTATCTGCGGTTATAAAAGCTCCTGTAACTGGTTGCAATGTTCCTAGAAAACTTTCTCTATATAAATTTTCATTTATGTGTTGAATTCCAAATAAATTTGATTTTTTATTATCGTCACTAAAATCAAACATTCCTGTATAAAAATTCCATTTATTTCCTGTATCAGCACTTAAAGAAGTAATGACAGTAAAAATAATAACAAAAGTTTTTAGTAATGTTTTCATAAATAAATTTTTTAAAGCTACTTTATAGATACTTTTCTCGCAATTAAAATACCGCCAAATATAAATAAAATCAAAGGAATTACCCAAAGTAAAATAGTATTTAGGCCAATTTCTGGTTCATAAACAATCCATTCACCATATTTATTTTTTAAAAAATCATAAATTTCTTTCTCTGTTTTTCCTTCTTTGATTTTGTTATCAATTAAGACTTTCATGCTTAAAGCAAAATCAGATTGTGAGTCATAAACTGACTGGCCTTGGCAAATCAAACATCTCAAATTTTTTGAAATTTTATCAATCTGTTGAGAGTTGTCCGCATTTAAATTATTTAAAAAAATTAATGTAAAACTTAAAATATATAATATTAATTTAATTTTTTTCATTTTTTATTATTTCAATAATATCTTTTAATTTTGATTGATCTAAAGGACCAATATATTTTTTTACTATTATTTTATTATTTATTAAGTAAGTTTCTGGAACACCTATTGCTCCAAATTCAATCGATTTTGTTCCATCTAAATCTATTAAAACTTCATGATAAGGGTTTCCTAAATCTAACAAGAATTTAGCTGCATTTGATTTTTTATCTTTATAGTTAATTCCAATTACATTTATTTTATTTAAATTTTTTAATTTTAATAGATATTCATGTTCATCTCTGCATGGTAAGCACCATGATGCCCAAATATTTACTATTGAAAAACTATTTTTACTTATCAATTCTCCTAATACAATTTCTTTTTGATCGTAAAGATTTTTAAAAACAAGACTGGTGTCAATTTCAGTTATATTTTTTTTAGGAAGGTAACTGTTTGGTTTATCTAAACCTAAAAAAAATACAAAAAATATAAATGAAAAAAATAATATAATGATTACAAATTTAATTTTCTTAATCATTTTTTTTTAAATAACTTAAAATACCACCAACTGATAAAAGAATAATGGAAAACCAAATCCACATCATTAATGGTTTATACTGATAACGAACATTATAATAACCATCATCTTTTATTACGTTAAATACTAAAAAATTATCTGAATAGATCGTCGAATTAATAGCTGCTTCACTAGTTAAGGTTCTTGGCTGATTATAAACCCTTACCTCTGGATTTAAATTAATACTTCTTTTTTCATCTGATATTTTGAAACTTGCCATTAAAGATTTATAATTATCCTTTTCTATAATTTTCAAATTTTCAAATTTTATAACTTTATTAATAAATTTTCTTTCATCTCCAACTTTCATATTAGAAGAAAATTCTTTAGCAAAAATTCCATTGAACAAAATACTAAGAATAAATAAACTAAAAGCAAAATGAGATATTTTTTGTGGTAAAGATGAGTTTTTTGAAAAGAAGTCTTTTATTGTAGAAAAAAGTAAAAAAAAACCTACTGCAAATAATGGTAAGATAAACAAATAAGAAATACCAAATAATTTTACTATCAAATAAGAAATTACTATTGATAAAATAAATGGAATAATTTGATTTAAATTAACTTTACCTAAATTATCTTTAATCCATTTTAATTTTGGTCCTAGTGCCATAAATAATAAAAATGGTACTAAAAAAGGTATCATTAATTTCTGGTAAAATGGAGGGCCAATTGAAATTTTAGAGCCACTTATTACTTCTAAAAATATTGGATACACTGTTCCAATTAAAACAACTGAAAGAAAGAACATCATAAACCAATTATTAACTATAATTGCAGTTTCTTTGCTTACCAACAAAGGTTTAACTAAATTTTTAAATAATTTTTTTTGAAATATAAAAAATATGAAAATAGCTAGTAAAACCAGTAAAAATAAAAAACATAAAATAAATATCCCTCTAGATGGATCATTTGCAAATGTATGTATGGAATTTAGTATACCTGATCTAACTAAAAAAGTTCCACCCATACTTAATGAAAACGTAGCAATAGATAAAATAATTGTCCAAGATTGATAAATATTTCTTTTTTCTAAAACAATAATTGTATGCAATAATGCAGTTAAACAAAACCAAGGCATCAAAGAAACATTTTCTACTGGATCCCAAAACCAAAAACCTCCCCAACCAAGTTCGTAATAAGCCCAAATTGAACCTAACAAAATTCCAATAGTTAAAAATATCCAAGAAGTAATGATCCATTTTTTTATATGTTGAGCCCAAATTTTATTTACCATCCCACAAACTAAAGCAGCTAACGATGAAGAAAAAATTATAGAAGTACCTACATAACCTATATATAAAATAGGAGGATGTATTGCTAATGCTGGATCTTGTAAAATTGGATTCAATCCAGTGCCTTCCTTTGGAATTGGAAATAAATTCAAAAAAGGATTAGATGTAAAAAGAATAAATAATAAAAATCCAATTATAATCAATTCCTGAAATAATACAGTTATTATCCTATACTTATTTGATAAATTTTTTGAACTTATAAAAAAAATAAATAAAAAAATTGTTAAAACTAATAACCATAAAAGCAAACTACCTTCATGATTGCCCCAAGATCCTGAGATTTTATAAAATAAAGGTTTGGTTGTGTGTGAATTATTATAAACTGTTACATTGCTGAAATCAGAAACAACAAAAGCATAAATTAAACTAAAAAAACTTATCAAAACCATAAAAGTTTGAACTGATAATGCTGAGAATATTTTGCTATCTAAACTTTTAGATTTATTTCTGATTGAATAGGATGAATGAAATAATAAAAAAAAAGATGAGAATAATGCAATGTAAAGAGAATAATTACCTATTTGATTTGACACTATTTTTTACCTTTTAATGCCTCATTAACTTCAGGTGGCATATAATTTTCATCGTGTTTTGCTAAAATTTTTACCGCTTTCAAATAAGATCTATCTTTTAAAAATCCTTCTGCAACTACTCCTTTGCCTTCTTCAAATAAGTTTGGCACTGAACCCTTAAAACTAACTAATAAATCATTTTTAAAATCCGTTATTACAAAATTAATTTCAGTATCATTTGTTTTAATTGAGCTTTTCTTCACCATTCCACCAACTCTGATTTTTTTACTATCTAATTCGGATAAATTTTTTATTTCAGTTGGAGACTTAAAATATACGACATTCTCTTCTAAAGCTTTTATAATTAGAAATATAGTAAGTGCTGTTGATAAAAAAATTAATAATATAAAAAAAGCCCGTAGTTTAACTTTCTTACCGTACATGAAAAGAAAACTTAAATTTTAGAGACAGAAGTATTTGGCAATAATTCTCTGTAAGTTTCTTGTTTTTTTGCTAACTCAATTTTTTCAGATGATAAATTTTTAAATTTAGCATCAAATTTTTTCTGCTCTTTAATCAACTGAAGTTTAATTGCTGAGTATAGAATAAAAAAACCAATTAAAGTAAATATAAATGATGACCACACATATACTCCATAGCCATTCATAAATAAAATTTCGTTTATCATAATCTATCTAATCCTTTATTCTTAATTTTTATCAGTTCTGTATTATATTTCATTAAAAATATCAAAAGTGAAAACAGTGCAAATGCCGCAGTCATTATAGCTAAGGGAACAAGCATGGAAGAGTGAATTGTAGTGTCTTTAAGCAAATTAACTGAAGCAGGTTGATGCAAAGTTGACCACCAATCTACTGAAAATTTAATTATTGGGACATTGATTAAGCCAATTATTGCTATTATTGAACTTACCTTTATAGCTTTATCATTATCATCAGTAACTCTCCAAGACAAAATATACATTAGGTAAAATATTGCTAATAGTAACATCGAAGTAATTCTTGCGTCCCAAGCCCACCAGGTACCCCACGTAGGTCTGCCCCATATTGATCCTGTAACAAGAGCAATAATATTAAACAGCAATCCAGAAGGTGCTAAGCTTTTTGCAATTAATGAAAAATTTTTATTTTTAAAAATAAGTATTCCAAAAGATAAAACTGAAATTAAAGAAAATATTCCTAACGAAATCCATGCTGATGGAACATGTACATACATTATACGAACTGAGTCGCTTTGCTTATAATCTTCAGGTGACAATATCAAAGCCTCAAACAATCCAATCAATAATACAATTATAAAAAGAGCAAAAACAAATTTTCGCAATCTATTGATTAAGAACATTGTGTTATTCAAATTAAAATAATTAAGCATATGTTTTTATAGCACAAATTTTTATGATTAAAATTTTTAGATAATAATTCTGATCAAGAATAAAGAGGGAGATAAAAGAAGAAATATTATCCTTGATCAGAATATTAATATTAATAAACAATCCATGTGACAAAGGTTTGTAAGAATTGTGTTTGAATGAAGGCTAATTTAATTAGAAGGTTTAAAATAGCTTGAACCTTTTTTACCTGAAAAAATCTCGTTAATTAGAGGATGTTTTATTGGTTCCTCAGAATCGTCTACTAATAAATTTTGTTCAGATACATATGCCTCGTATGTTATTTCATCATTTTCTGCAAGCAAATGATAAAATGGCTGATCTTTTCTTGGTCTAACATTCTTGGGTATAGACTGATACCATTCCTCTGAATTATTAAATTCAAAATCAACATCATAAATTACACCTCTAAATTCGAAGTGTCTGTGTTTTACGACGTCACCTATTGAAAATTTTGCTTTTTGAATGCTCACAGTACAAATATGGATATTTGAAAAAAAAAATCAATAAAAAAAATATAATTGTTTTGTTAATCTGCTAATATGTAGCAGTGAATAAATCATTTTTAAAATTTGTTACCGATATTGGTCCATTAGCAATATTTTTTTATTTTTACTATATGAACGATAAAAATTTGAAAATAGCGATTCCTCCACTAATAGTTGCAACTATAATTTCTGTACTATTTGTTTGGATTATAGAAAAAAAAGTTCCATTAATTCCACTTTTGAGTGGAATTTTAATTTCATTATTTGGCGGATTAACAATTTATTTCGACAATCCTATTTTTATTTATATGAAGCCAACAATAATAAATATTTTATTTGCTTTAGCTTTATTTTTTGGAAAGTATTTTACAAATGAACCAATTTTAAAAAAAATAATAGGTAAATCCATGCCTTTAAGTGACGAAGGTTGGAAAATTTTAAATAACAGATGGATGTACTTCTTTTTTGGTCTAGCTGTTTTAAATGAATTAATATGGAGAACGCAGTCTGAAGAATTTTGGGTTAACTTTAAAGTTTGGGGAATGTTACCAATTACATTTATTTTTACTGCATTTCAAATAGGGCTAATCAATAAATACAAATTAAATGAATAGAAATTTAAAGCTTGTAGTAAATAATGTATCTAAAGACGAAAATCAAAAATATTTTTTTGAAAAAAAAGAACTAAAAATTATTCTTAACTTATATGCTAAGATGGTTTCCGAAGGTTCTTGGAAAGATTATGGCCTTTCTATTTCGAGTAAACAAGTAAGTTTTATAGTCTTTAAAAATGCTGCAGAAAATGCGATGTATAAAATTTGCAAAAATTTTAAACCTAACAACAAAAATTTAAGATATTTAATTACTGATACAAATGGTAAAATTTTAAAAAATTCTTTTGAATTAAAATCTTTATTAAATAGTACAGATTGGAAAAGATTAAAAAAATAATTATCTTCTTTGGCCAAACAGTCTTAGCAACATTATAAATAGATTTATAAAGTCTAAATATAACGTTAAAGCACCCATTACAGCTTTTTTCCCCATTAATTCACCTGTATCAGAAGCTACATACATATTTTTAATCTTTTGGGTATCATAAGCTGTGAGACCAACAAATATTAAAACACCTATAATTGAAATAGCAAAGTACATCATTGAAGATTTCAAAAATATATTAACTATTGAAGCGATTATAATTCCAATTAAACCCATCATTAAAAAAGATCCAAACTTTGTTAAATCTCTTTTAGTGGTATATCCATAAATACTCATTGCTCCAAAAGTTGCTGAAGAAATGAAAAATACTCTTGTTACACTTAATCCAGTGTATACTAATAAAATTGAAGATAGCGACAATCCCATTAAAGCAGCAAAAACCCAAAAAGTAGTTTGTGCTTTTGAAGCGCTCATTTTGTTTATTCCAAAACTCATATAAAAAACTATACCTAGTGGAGCCAACATAACTATCCATTTTAATCCTGATAAATAAATTGCATTTCCAAATTCAGTAAGAGCGACTATTGAGCCATTTGCATCTGTTACAACAGACATTTTGAACGAAAGTAAAGCTATAATTCCAGTCAATAGCACACCAGTAGCCATATAATTATAAACTTTAAGCATGTAGGCTCTAAGACCTTCATCCATTACGACTGTGGTTTGTTGAGCTTCTTTTGCTTTGTTTAATATATTTTGTTTATTGAATTCCATACGATTTATATAATAGCCTTTTACTATTTATTCAAGATATCATAAAAGCCTAAAAAATATTTAATATTCAATGAATTATAGAAAATTAGGCAATACAGATCTTGAAGTAAGCACTATTTGTTTGGGAACTATGACTTGGGGTGAACAAAACACTCAAGAAGAAGGTTTTGAACAAATGGATTACGCTTTAGATCAAGGGGTAAATTTTTGGGATACAGCTGAACTTTACGCCGTTCCTCCTAAAGCTGAGACATTTGGGCATACTGAAACAATTATTGGAAATTGGTTTGAAAAAAATAAAAAGAGAGACAAAGTTATATTAGCTACAAAAGTAGCAGGACCTTCAAGAAAATATTTAAGGAATGGTGAAAACAGCTTTGTTGGAAAAAATTTAGATAAAGCAATTAACGATAGTTTAAAAAGACTTAAAACAGATTATATCGATCTTTATCAACTTCACTGGCCTGAAAGAAATGTAAATAATTTTGGCAAGCTTGGATATACCCATAAAGAAAATAGCTGGAATGAGTTTGAGGATGTTTTAGAAAATTTAAAAAAATATATTGAAATTGGAAAGATTAGATATGTTGGATTATCAAATGAAACTCCATGGGGTGTAATGAAATATCTAAAGTTATCAAAAGATAAAGATTTGCCAAGAATGATGTCAATCCAAAATCCATATAGCTTATTGAATAGATCCTACGAAGTTGGCTTAGCAGAAATTTCAATAAGAGAAAAAATCGGTTGTTTAGCTTATTCTCCTCTTGCAAGCGGTTATTTAAGTGGAAAATATAGAAATGGTAATTTTCCTAAAGGATCAAGAATGGAGAGAGATTTTGATTTTTGGACTAGATACCGAAAACCAAATGTAGATAGGGTTGTAGAAGAATACTTCAAGATAAGTAAAAAATATGATCTGGATATTTCTCAAATGTCTATAAAATTTTGCGAAGTGCAAGATTTTATGACAAGTGTTATAATTGGTGCAACAACTATGGAGCAGTTGAAAACTGACATAGAAAGTGTAAAAGTTAAGTTAGACGAAAATGTTATAAAAGAAATCAATGAAATTCAAAAAATATATCCAAATCCATGTCCATAATTAGTAAAATTATATTTCAATTATTAATATTATTTTTCTTTTCATTTAAATTTGTACTTGCTGAAAATTTAAAAGAAATAGGAAAATTTAAAGATTGGAAAGCAATAAAGGTTTCAGATGAAAACAGTAAAATTTGTTTTGCTCAATCTAAACCTGTGCTTCAATCTCCAAAAAAAGATGACCGAGAAGCAAGATTGTTTGTTACGTTTAGGCCTGATGAAAAAGTATCAGATGAAGTGAGCATTACATCTGGATATGAATACAATACACAAAATTCAATTATAGCATCCTCTGGAAAATCAAAATATAAATTTGATATTTCTCAAGATAATTTTGCATGGATTTCAAGTAATAAAGTTGAAAAAAAAATCATCAAAAGAATGAAAAAAGCTTCAAGAATTATGGTTACTGCTTACAATAAATCAGGCTCACAAACAATAGATCATTATTCATTAATGGGATTTACTAAAGCTTATAACGCTGCAAAAAAAAGCTGTACTTAAATTAATGAAGTCGAAAAAAAAGATAGTTCTTGCCTATTCGGGCGGTCTAGATACTTCTATAATTCTTAAATGGCTTCAAGAAAATTATAAAGCAGAAGTTATTTGTTACACTGCAGATATTGGTCAAGAAATAGATAGAGAAAAAATTTTTAAGAATGCAAAAAAGTTTGGTGTAAGAAATATTATTATTCAAGATTTAAGAAATACTTTTGTAAAAGAATATGTATATCCAATGATAAGAGGTCACGCTATATATGAGGGTGTGTATTTATTAGGTACATCAATTGCAAGACCTCTAATAGCAAAAGATCAAATCAGAATAGCAAAAAAATTTAAAGCTTTTGCAGTATCTCATGGGGCAACTGGGAAAGGGAATGATCAAGTTAGATTTGAGCTTGGATATCACTATTTTGGCCCTAAAATAAAAATAATTGCTCCATGGAGGATTTGGAAACTTAAATCAAGAACTGATCTAATTAATTATGCTAAAAAGTATGGCATACCTATTCCAAAAGATAAAAAAGGTGCTCCACCTTTTTCTATAGATGACAATTTATTCCATACATCAACTGAAGGTAAAATATTAGAAAACCCAAAAAATCCAGCTCCAGAATTTATTTTTCAAAGAACTATTTCTCCTGAAAAAGCGCCGAATAAACCAACATTTGTGACAATTAATTTTAAAAATAGCGATCCGATCGGGATCAACGGAAAAAAATTATCCCCATATAAACTTTTAGAAAAACTAAATCAATTGGCAGGGAAAAATGGAATTGGTAGAGTTGATTTGGTAGAAAATAGATTTATTGGAATAAAATCAAGAGGTATTTATGAAACTCCTGGCGGTACAATACTGATAAGTGCTCATAGAGCAATGGAATCCGTAACGCTTGATAAAGAAACAATGCATAAAAAAGATGCTGTTATGTCGAGATATGCTGAACTTATTTATAATGGATATTGGTATTCTAAAGAAAGATTTAAACTTCAAAAAATTATTGACCTAAAAAAAAACAGTGTAAATGGATCTATTAAACTTAAACTGTATAAGGGTAATATTACAATTCAATCCAGAATAACTAAAAGTAAAGCTTATTCGATGACAAAAGTATCATTTGAAGAAAATAAAACTTTTAATAAATCAAATGTAGAAAGGTTTATTAATTTTCATAAAAATAAACTTAGATAAAGTATTTTATTCTATTGATGATAAAAATTTTTTTATTCACATTTATTTTTTTAAGTTTTATTTCTATTTCATTTGCAGAAAACTTAAAATTTAAGAAAATTACATCATTAAATAAACCTTGGGGATCATCATTTATTAGTAATGATGAAATAATAATAACTGAAAAAGGTGGGAAAATTAAAATTGTAAATATTTTAACATCTAATCAAAAAGAAATAGAACATAATCTTAATTTTTTAGAAGTTGGACAGGGTGGATTACTGGACATTCTTTATAAAAACAATTTTATTTATATTTCATATACCGAAGATAGAGGTGATCGGAAATCAAGTACATCTATTGCAAAGGCTAAATTAAATAAAGAAAAATTATTATTTAAAAATATTTTTCAAGCTAATCCACCCATAAACTCTGGTTATCATTTTGGATCAAGATTAGGTATTAAAGATAACTATCTTTATGCTTCTGTTGGCGAAAGAGGAAAAGGTATGATTGCTCAAGATGCATCTAAACATCCAGGTAGTATAATAAGAATTCATTTAGACGGTAGCATTCCAAAAGATAATCCTAAGTTTAGAGGTAAATCAAAGTGGTTACCGGAGATATATCAAATAGGAATTAGAAATCCTCAAGGCTTAACTATATCTCCTTATGATGGAAAAGTTTACATTAGTAATCATGGAGCAAAAGGAGGAGATTGGTTTGGAGAAGTCAAAAAAGGAGAAAATTATGGATGGAAAATTTTAGGTTGGGGAGGAAAAAATTATTCAGGGCTACCAATTGGACCAAAATGGAAACCAGGCTTTACAAAAGCTATTCAATATTGGGTCCCATCAATAGCAACTAGTGCAATCAAAATCTATAAAGGTAATGAATTTGAAGAGTGGAATGGTCATGCTTTAATTACATCATTAAAAGATCGGTCATTAAGAAAATTAATTTTTGATGATTTATTAAATGTTCAAGAAAAAATTATATTTAAAAATAAAATAGGTAGAATAAGAGATATAATCATACATCCTAAAAACGGAAAAATTTTCTTTTTAAATTCTGATGGATTATATTTGATGGAAAAAAATAAAAATTAATATCCTTATAGATGCTCATTAATAATTTTTTGTAAAGTTTCACTAATAATAATTGTGCCTTCTTTGTTTGGATGAATACCATCTTGTAGATTTAAATTTGGGTCAAGCGCAACTCCTTCTAGAAGAAAAGGAATTAACGGTAGATTATATTTTTTAGATAATTTTGGATAAATTGCATCAAACTGTTTTTTATATGTTGTTCCATGAGATGTTGGGGCAATCATGCCAGCTATAACAATCTTGATTTGTTTTTTTATTGCAATATTAATTATCTCTTCTAAGTTTTTTTCTGTTTCAGGAGGTTGGATTCCTCTGAGCATATCATTTGCCCCTAAACCCAAAATAATTAAATCTATACTGGGATCTGATAAAGTCCACTCTGCTCTATTCAAACCACCTGACGATGTGCTTCCCGAAACACTGCCATTAATAACTTCAATATTTAATCCATCTTCTTTAAGATTATTTTGTAAAACTCGAGATAAATGATGTTCTTTTGGCAATCCATATCCTGCCATCAAACTATCCCCGAATAATAACACCTTTTCTATTGCACTTGCCTTTATGTGCACTAGAAAGATTATCAAAATTTTTATAAATAAACTTTTATTCATGAGTACACTACTTAAATTAAAAAAAATAAATCTCAAATACCAAACTGGCAAAGATAATATCAGCGTTTTAAAGAATATAGATTTAATAATTAAGAAAAAAGAAACTGTTTCTGTAGTTGGTGAAAGTGGTTCAGGAAAAACCAGCCTAATTATGTTAATTGGAGGTTTAGAGCGTCCAACTTCAGGAAAGATCTTTTTTCAAAAGCAAGAGATAACTAGTTTAAAAGAAGATGAGGTCTCTGAAATTAGAAAAAAAAACATTGGAATTATTTTTCAGTCTTTTTACTTAATTCCTAATTATAGTGCTGTTGAAAATGTTGCCTTAACTTTAGAACTTAATAAATTTAAAAATCCTGAAAAAGAAGCAAAGTTATTATTAGAGCGATTTGGTCTGAAACATCGTTTTAATAATCTTCCAAGTCAATTATCGGGTGGAGAACAACAACGTGTGGCGATTGCAAGAGCAATCGCTATGAAACCAGATTTGATACTAGCAGATGAACCCACTGGAAATTTAGATACTGAAAACTCATTAATGATTTCTGATATATTATTTAAATATGTAAAAGAAGAAGGTTCCTCTCTAATCATGGTAACACATGATCCAAAACTTGCAAATAAAGCTAAACGAAAAATAAAAATTAAAGATGGAAAAATCAAATAATCATTCTGAATTTAATTTAATTTTTAAGTATGCTCTAAAAGATCTAAGCAGAAATTATAAAAAAATATCAAGTATTATTGTTACTTTATTTATTAGTCTTTTTATATTGAGTGCAATTTTCACTATTGAAGATAGTTTAAAAAATGAGCTAAATAATAATGCTAAAGCTCTTTTGGGAGGAGACTTAGAAATAGATTATAATCGTAATCAAGGAAATCTTGATTTGGTTAACAAAGTTAAGGAATTTGCAAAAATTTCGCAAATGATTGAATTTAGCACTATGCTTTCAACAGTAGGCAGAGAAAAAAATAAATCATTATTTACTAGAATTAAAACTGTTGATGAAAATTACCCGTTATATGGAGAGGTTATTTATGAGCCCAGAGGTGCGTATGAACGAATGCAAATAGAGCCAAACACTATTTTAATTAATCAGAGTCTATCAAAAACTTTAAATATTAAAATTAATGAACAAGTTAAAGTACAAGATCAAAATTTTACTGTCATTGGAATTATAAAATCAGTACCTGATGTAAGTGGATTTGTAGCATTTGGTGACTGGGCATTAGCAGGAAAACAAACCTTAGAGATATTAAAATTAAATGGTATTGGAAGCTTTTTAAACTATGAATATAAAGTAAAATTTAATTCAAATGATAATCCTGAAAAAATTAAAAAAAAAATTGAAAATATTTTTAAAAATGATCAAAAAGTTAAACTTAGATATCCTGAAAATTCTGCAAGTGGTTTGAAAAGGATTATTAATAATTTTTCTCAATTTTTGTCCCTAGTATCAATAAGTGCAATGTTAATTGCAGGAATTGGAATTGCTAATACATTGCTATCATTTATCAATCAAAACAATATGTCGATTGCCGTAAGAAAAGCGGTTGGTTTTTATTCGGGTAATATTAAAATACTTTATTACTTACAACTATTAATATTATTATTTGTTGTTACAGTAATTTCATATTGTTCTAGTTTTCTAGTCGTTCCAATTGCTGACAGGTACTTATCTGATGGATTGGGTTTAAATGTTTATCCTGTATTCTCTATAGTTAATTTTATAAAGATATTTTTAGTAGGATTTTTAGTTCTTATAATTTTTTCTATTCCAACAATCAGCTCAATTGATCAAATTAAAGCATCAAACTTATTTAGAAATGTATTTCAAAATTTACGGTTTTATTATTCTAAAAGATCAATTGTTTTAAGTTTTGTTTTGCTCTCAATTTTAGTTTTACTATTCACAATAAGTTCTGAAAGACCTTCTTACAGTTTTGGCTATTTTGGCGCATTTTTTGTTTGTTTAATTGTATTTTTCTTAGTTTCAAAATTTATTGTATTTTTTCTTAAAAAAATTAAATCTAATACAAATATCTCCCTAAATGTATCAATTAAAAATATTACCCAAACTAAAAGTATTACACCAATAACAATTATGTCACTAGGTTTGGGGGTAACTTTACTTTTAACATTAGCTTTAGTTGGAACGAATTTTCAAAGAGAAATTGCAAAATCTATACCAGATATTGCTCCTGATTATTTCTTTGTTGGAATTCAAAATGGAGAAAGGAAAAGATTTGAGCAAGAAGTTCTAAATATGGATCCAAACGCAAACATTGAAATTGTGCCAATGGTTTCATCGGGGATTGTAAAAATTAATGGAATAAACCCAAATACCTATATTAAGCCTGATAATGACAGCTATTGGGTAATTGAAAGTGAGCGAAGATCTTCTTGGATTGAAAACGCTCCTATAGATAACCCAATTGTAAAAGGAGAATGGTGGGATTTAACAAAACCAAATCAGCTACAAATATCTTTAGATTCAAAAGTTGCGAAAGATTTCAATATTGAATTAGGAGACATTTTTACATTGAATATATACGGCCGTGAAATTGATGGAGAAATAGTTAATTTTAGAGAAGTGGATTATCGTGATTTAAATATTAATTTTGCAATGTTATTTAATCCCCAATTTGCAAAAAAATTACCTCATGAATATTTGGCAACTGCTAAATTTAATAATGCTGATCAATTTGATGAAATTAAAATGTTAGAGGTATTGCCAAGTTTATCCATGATTAAAATTTCAGATTATCTCAGTAAAGTAACTGCTGTGTTAAATAAAGTTTTTGTTGCTGTGACTCTTATATCTGCAGTAACTATTGTGATAGGTTTAATTGTAATCTCTAGTGCAATAATGGTTCAAGGTAAAGTAAAAGAATATCAAAATTTAGTTTTTAAAATTTTGGGATTTTCTAAAAAAGAAATAATTTTATCTTCTATAATAGAATTTATACTAATTTTTTTTTCAGTAATTTTAATTGCAACATTTTTTGCTGTAGTTGGCTCAAAATTTATAATGGAAAACATTTTTGAATTGGTGTGGAAGTTTGATTTGAAAGTACTTTTAAATCTAGGAATTAGTATTGGTATAGTTACTTTAATTTTGATAATGTTAACAAATTTAAAATATTTAAACCCTAAAGTTTATCCACTTATTAGAAATCAATAAAGTTGATTACTTTATTTGTGAGACCTTTTAAAACATTCGATAGTATTTTTAAGCAAACAAGCGATTGTCATTGGACCTACACCACCTGGAACGGGCGTTAAGGCTTTAGCAACTTTTGACACCTCTTCAAAAGCTACATCTCCAACAATCCCTTTATCAGTTTTATTTATGCCTACATCAATAACTATCGTATCTTTTTTAACCCAATCACCTTTTACAAGTTCTGGAATTCCTACAGCTGCAACAATTATATCTGCCTCTAAACATTCGGCTTTAAGATCTTTAGTTTTTGAATGTGTAATAGTTACCGTACAATTTTCTTTTAATAGTAACTGGGTCATTGGCTTTCCATTTAAATTTGATCTTCCGACAACAACAGCTTTTTTTCCATTCAAGTTTGGTTCAATTTTTTTTATTAATAAATAACATCCTAGTGGCGTACAAGGAATTGAACTTTCATATCCGGAAGAAAGATTTCCAACATTCATTGGATGAAAACCATCAACATCTTTACTAGGCGAAATTTTTTCTATAACCTTTTGCTTATCTATATGTTTTGGTAAAGGTAACTGAACTAAAATTCCTGATACGCTTTCATCATTATTTAATTCTTCAATTTTGTCTAAAACAGTTTTTTCTTCAACTGAATCTGGATACCTTATTAC
>QCJD01000008.1 GCA_003216255.1 Pelagibacteraceae bacterium AG-404-N13 | reverse complement strand
ATTTTGATCAGATATATTGGTTGACTTCTCAGTTACAATAGGGAAAAGAATTTTGTCGTATAAATGAATTTTGTTGATCATGTATATCTCTTTTCTAACTCTTTAATTGAAGTTTCTGTAAATATAATTTTTTTGTATTTCGCTAAATCAAAAGCGCTAAAATGATTTGTGTCCGTAATTTTTACATTTGGTATGTTTCTTGCAGATTTATAAATATTTTCTCTAGATTTTTTATCAAGAATGAATATTGAATTTTTTGCTTCAAATTTAATTAAAATTTGATTCATTTCTTTTGTTTTTAAAATTTTTTTTTCAAAATCATCAAAAATTATCAAGTTACTTCCTTTATTTTTTTCAGTTAAAATTGAAGCGATACTTAATTTTTTTTCACTTTTATTTAATCTTCTTTTTTTATATTTTGACTCACCTTTGGGTCCATGAGCAACACCTCCTCCAACGAAAATTGGAGCTTTTCTACTTGCATGACGTGCATTACCTGTTCCCTTTTGAGCATATATTTTTGAGGTAGAACCTTTAATTTCATTTTGTTGTTTTGTTTTAGCCTTTCTACCTTTGTAATTTGCATTAGTTTTATAAAGAACATTGCTAACAAGTTGCTTATTAATTTTTGCTGCAAATATTTTATCTAAAACTTCTATAGAATTTTTTTTTCCATCTATATTTATTTTGTCTATCTTCATTTATTTTTTCTTTTTATCTGGTGTTTTTTTCAGTTTTTCTATTACTTCTATTTTTTCAGTAATTGTTAGTTTTCTTATATTTTTCACAGCTTTTTTTATTAAAACATTTGTGTTTCTAGAGCCTGGTATGGAACCTTTAAGATAGATAAGATTATTTTCTTCATCAGTTTTAATAATCTCAATATTTTGCATTGTTCTTAGTTTATCACCCATGTGGCCAGCCATTTTTTTTCCTTTAAAAACTTTTCCAGGATCCTGATTTTGTCCTGTTGAACCATGAGCCCTATGCGAAACTGAAACTCCGTGAGACGCTCTTAAACCTCCAAAATTATGTCTTTTCATCGCTCCTGCAAAGCCTTTTCCTATAGTTTTGGATCTAACATCAACAAATTTTACATCTTTAAAAATCTCTAAACCTACTTCATTTCCCTCTTTGTAATCTTCTATATTTTTTACTTTAAATTCTTTTAATATCTTTTTTGGTTCTGTATTTTTTTTTGCGAAATAACCTTTCATTGCTTTTGTTAATTTTGAATTTTTAATTTTGCCAAAACCAACTTGTACTGCCTGGTAGCCTCTTTTTTCTTTATCTATCACTTGTATTATTCTTCCAGTTTCCATTTTAAGTACAGTTACAGGTATTGATTGTCCTGTTTTATAAAACTCACGAGACATTCCTATTTTTTTTCCAACTAAAGCTATATCAGACATTAAATTTTTATCTCCACATCAACTCCAGATGCTAAATCTAATTTCATTAAAGCTTCTACTGTCGCAGGAGTTGGTTCTATTATATCTATTAATCGTTTATGAGTTCTTGTTTCAAATTGTTCTCTGCTTTTTTTGTCTATGTGAGGCGACCTTAACACTGTATATCTCTCTATTTTTGTAGGTAGTGGAATTGGACCTTTAATATTAGCGCCTGTTCTTCTAACAGTATTAACTATTTCTTCTGTTGACTGATCAAGAACTTTGTTGTCATAAGCTCTAAGTTTAATTCTAATATTTTGTTTTTCCATAATTAACCTGTTTTTTTAGTAACTTCATCCTGAACATTTTGAGGAACTTTATCGTAATGATCAAAAAACATAGAATATTGAGCTCTACCTTGTGACATTGATCTTAAACTATTTATGTATCCAAACATATTTGCAAGCGGCACCATTGCAGTAATTACTGTAGCGTTTCCTCTTTGCTCTTGGGTGCTTATTTGTCCTCTTCTACTATTTAAATCTCCTATAACATCACCCATGTAATCTTCGGGTGTTACTACTTCTACTCTCATTACAGGTTCAAGTAATTTTAAAGTTCCTCTTGTACAAACTTCTTTAAAACATTGTCTTGAGGCTAATTCGAATGCAAGTACACTTGAGTCAACGTCGTGATGTAAACCGTCTAAAATTACTACTTTGTAATCAATTAAAGGAAATCCTGCTAATATTCCACTGTCAGCTACTGTTTCTACACCTTTTTCTACTCCAGGTATAAACTCTTTTGGTATAGCCCCACCTTTAATTTTACTTTCAATTTCTCTTCCTTTACCAGGTTCAAGTGGTTCCACTGATAATTTAACTCTAGCAAATTGACCAGCACCTCCACTCTGCTTTTTGTGAGTATAATCAAACTCAGCTGCATTAAGTATAGTTTCTCTATATGCAACTTGTGGCGCTCCTACATTTGCTTCTACTTTAAATTCTCTTTTCATTCTATCCACAATAATATCAAGATGGAGTTCTCCCATGCCTTTAATTATTGTTTGTCCAGATTCTTCGTCAGATGTAACTCTAAATGAAGGATCTTCTTTAGCTAATCTACCAAGTGCTTCACCCATTTTCTCTTGGTCAGCTTTTGTTTTTGGTTCAACTGCAATTTCTATTACTGGATCTGGAAATTCCATTGGTTCTAATAAAACAGGATTTTCTTTATCTGCTAATGTGTGCCCTGTTATAGTATTTTTTAACCCTGCAAGAGCAACAATATCACCTGCATTAGCTTCTTTAATATCTTCTCTTGAGTTGGCATGCATTAAAAGCATCCTACCGACTCTTTCTTCTTTATCTTTTGATGTATTATATATTCCAGTACCAGATTTAACTGTACCAGAATAAATTCTAATAAAAGTTAGACTTCCAACAAAAGGATCGTTTGCTACTTTAAAGGCTAAAGCTGAAAACGGCGCACTATCCTCAAATTTCATTTCAATTTCCTCATCAGAACCTTGCTTTGTTCCCTTAATTGATCCAATATCTGTCGGGCTTGGAAGAAAGTTAACTACTGCGTCTAATAGAGGTTGAACACCTTTATTTTTAAAAGCTGATCCTGTTAAAACTGGAACAAATTCAAAGTTTAAACACCCTTTTCTAACACATTTAATTAAATCTTCTTGTTTTATTTCTTCTCCACCAAGATAAGTTTCCATTAGTTTTTCATCTTGTTCTACAGCTGTTTCAACTAATTCTTGCCTATATTTATCGCAAATTTCCTTTAAATCATCTGGTATATCTTTCTCTTCCCATGCTGCACCAAGATCTTCATTTTTCCAAACAATTGCTTTCATTTTAATCAAATCGACGACACCTTGCAAAGAAGCTTCGATACCGATCGGAATTTGCATAACGAGTGGTTTGGCTCCAAGTCTATCTTTAATCATGTCTACACACCTAAAAAAATCAGCACCAGTTCTATCTAATTTATTTACGAAGCAAATTCTTGGTACTTTATATTTGTCAGCCTGTCTCCAAACAGTTTCTGATTGAGGTTCTACACCTGCAACACCATCAAAAACTGCAACAGCACCATCTAAAACTTTTAGAGACCTTTCAACTTCAATAGTAAAATCGACATGTCCTGGAGTATCGATAATGTTAATTCTGTGATCCTTCCAAAAACAAGTAGTAGCTGCAGAAGTAATTGTTATTCCTCTTTCCTGTTCTTGTTCCATCCAGTCCATTGTTGCAGCACCATCATGGACTTCACCAATTTTATGACTTTTACCGGTATAATATAAAATTCTTTCTGTAGTTGTTGTTTTTCCGGCGTCAATATGAGCCATGATCCCAATATTTCTATATTTATCTAATGTATGAGTTCTAGCCATAATTAATTACCATCTGAAATGAGCAAAAGCTTTATTTGACTCTGCCATTTTATGTGTGTCTTCTTTTTTTTTAATTGCAGAACCTTTGTTTTGATAAGCATCATAAATTTCATTAAAAAGTTTATCTGCCATTTTTTTATCTTTTCTTTTTCTAGATGCATCTATTATCCATCTAAGAGCTAGTGCTTGTGATCTTTTAGATTTAACTTCAACTGGAACTTGATATGTTGCACCACCTACTCTTCTCGATCTTACTTCAACAGTCGGTCTTACATTATTAATAGCATCATTAAAGACTGTTATTGGTTCGTCTTTTGATTTTGTTTTAATTTTTTCAATTGCCTCATAAACAATTTTCTCTGCTGTTATTTTTTTTCCATCGTACATAATTGAATTAATTAATTTTGGTATAATGACTGATTTATATTTTGGATCTATTACAGGAATTTTTTTAGGAGCTTTTCTTTTTCTAGACATTTATTATTTACCTTTTTTTGTTCCGTAAAGAGATCTTCTTTGTTTTCTGTTAGCAACGCCTTGGGTATCTAAATTACCTCTAAGGATATGATATCTAACACCAGGTAAATCTTTAACTCTTCCACCTCTAATTAAGACAACTGAGTGCTCCTGTAAATTATGACCTTCTCCAGGAATATAAGCTGTTACCTCAAAACCATTTGACAATCTAACTCTTGCAACTTTTCTAAGTGCAGAGTTTGGTTTTTTTGGTGTAGTAGTATAAACTTTAACACAAACACCTCTCTTAAGAGGTTGTTTTTGCAAAGCTGGAACCTTGTTTCTAGCTAAAGGCCTAGTTCTACTTTTTCTTAGCAATTGGTTAATCGTTGGCATAAGTTTTTTATATATATTTTTATTTTTGATGAAATAACTGACAGGTTATTTGTGGCAGCGTTTAGTGAACATGTCACTACATTCCAACCAAAAATATCGACAAAATACATTAGAAAAACTATTTGTCAAACTAAAATAAGCTTAATTATCGATTACTTTTATTGATTTACTTGGGTTTCTGTAGGTTCTAATTTTTCTTGTTCAGATAGGAATTTATCATCATCTTCTTTAGCTTTTCTATTCCATAAATTTTTAATTGATCCTGTGCCTGCAGGAACTAGTCTTCCTACTATAACATTTTCTTTTAAGCCAATTAACTTATCTACTTTACCTTTTATTGCTGCATCTGTAAGAACTCTAGTTGTTTCTTGGAAAGATGCTGCTGATATAAATGATTCTGTTTGTAAAGAAGCTTTAGTTATACCCATTAATATTCTTTCTCCTGAAGCTACTTTCTTTTTCTCAGAATTTAGTTTTTCATTAATTTCTTCGAATTTTAATCTATCGATGACTTCACCTGGTAGTAAATTGCTATCGCCGGACTCTTTTACCTCTACTTTTTTAAGCATTTGTCTAAGAATTACTTCAATATGCTTATCATTAATAATTACACCTTGTAATCTGTAAACATCTTGAACCTGATTTACAAAATAATCTGTTAGTTCTTCAATTCCTAATATTCTCAAAATATCATGAGGTAATGGTTGGCCATCTAAAAGATATTCTCCTTTTTTTATTCTTTCACCTTCATTAAAGTTAATATGCTTACCTTTTGGAATTAAATAATTTGATGCTTCACCGTTCTCTGATTGTATTGAAATTTTTTGTTTTCCTCTTACTTCTTTGCCAAAGATTACTTTACCATCATTTTCTGCAATGATTGCACTATCTTTAGCTTTTCTAGCTTCAAATAATTCTGCAACTCTAGGTAATCCACCTGTAATATCTTTGGTTTTTGTAGTTTCTTTAGGTAATCTAGCAATAACATCGCCTGCAGATATTTCTTGTCCATCTTTAACTGATAAAATCGAGTCTGGTACAAGATAATATCTTGCTTCATTATCATCTGCTTTTTTAATTATTTTTCCTTTTTTATCTCTTAATGTAATTCTTGGTTTAAGGTCTGAGTTTTTTGATTGAGTTTTCCAATCGACTACTGCTTTTGTAGAAATTCCAGTAGCATCGTCAATTGTTTCTGCTAATGAAACTCCATCAATTAAATCTACATAATTAGCTATACCATCTTTTTCTGCTATTACTGGAGTTGTGTAAGGATCCCATTCACAAATTTTTATTCCTTTTTTAATTTTATCTCCGTTTTGAAAGAATAATTTGGATCCATAAGGAATTTTATAAGAAGCTACTTGCAATTCATTTTCATCTTCTATTGATAGTTCGGTATTCCTTCCCATAACAATAAGATTTTTTTTAGAATCTTCTAATAAATTTGTATTTGTTATTTTTATTTTTCCTTCTGAACTTGATACTATTTGAGACTCTTGTTTTACAGAAGCTGTTCCTCCAACGTGAAATGTTCTCATTGTTAATTGCGTACCAGGCTCCCCAATTGATTGTGCGGATATCATCCCAATTGCCTCTCCCACATGCACCATTTTTCCTCTTGATAAATCTCTTCCATAACTAGTAGCACATACTCCTTGTTTAGAACCACAAGTCATTACTGAATATACATTCAAAGTTTTTACACCTGCAGCATCAATTTTTTCACAAGCAGCTTCATCAATCATTTCTTCTTTTTTGACAAGTACTTCACCTGTGAGTGGGTTTTTCACATCCTTTGCCGCGACTCTTCCCAGTGATCTTTCTGATAAACTTACCATTATGTTACCGCCTTCAAGAACTTCACTAAGTTTTATTGAACCACAGTTTTTCATATCACATTTAGGTTTGGTAATTGTTAAATCTTGAGCAACATCACACAATCTTCTAGTTAAATATCCAGAACTTGCTGTTTTTAATGCTGTATCAGCCAAACCTTTTCTAGCTCCGTGTGTAGAGTTAAAGTATTCTAAGGCTGTTAATCCTTCTTTGAAGTTTGATGTAATTGGAGACTCAATAATTTCACCTGAAGGTTTTGCAATCAAACCTCTCATACCAGCTAATTGTTTCATTTGTGCAGCTGAACCTCTGGCGCCACTATCAGCCATCATAAAAACAGAATTTATTTTTAGTCCATCATTAGTAATTTCTGTTGCCGATATTCTTTTCATCATTTCCGAGGCAACACGATCAGTACATTTTGACCATGCATCAATTACTTTATTATATTTTTCACCTCTTGTAATTAAACCTTCTGCATATTGATTTTCATAATCTGAAATTAATTTTTTAGTTTCATCTATTAATTGTTGTTTGTTTTCAGGTATTACTAGATCATCCTTGCCAAATGAAATTCCTGCTTTAAATGCATGTTTAAAACCAATGTCTTTAAGTTTATCACAAAATATAACAGTGCTTTTTTGTCCTGAAAATCTAAAAACATGATCTATTACTTCCGATACAATTTTTTTTGGTAATAATCTATCAATTAGAGAGAACTTATTATTAACATTTTTTGGTAAAATATTTGCAAGTAGAAATCTTCCGACTGTACTTATATGTTTTTCAAATTTAACATTTCCATTTTCGTCAATTGTTTCAAATCTAGAAACTATTCTCGAATGTACTTTTATCTGTCCAATTTCTAAGGCATGTTCTATCTCAGATGTATTTACAAAGTAACCTTCAACTTTTTCTGATTGATAAGGAGGTTGAGATAAGTAATATATTCCTAATATCATATCTTGGCTCGGTACAATTATTGGCTTACCATTTGAAGGGCTTAAAATATTATTTGTAGACATCATTAAAACTCTAGCTTCTAACTGTGCTTCCAAACTAAGTGGTACATGTACAGCCATTTGATCGCCATCAAAGTCTGCATTGAAAGCTGCGCATGTTAATGGATGTAATTCAATAGCATTACCTTCAATTAATTTTGGCTCAAACGCTTGAACACCTAACCTATGTAATGTTGGCGCTCTGTTTAATATTACAGGATGTTCTCTAACAATTAATTCAAGTGCATCCCAAACTTCATTTCTTTCTTTTTCTACTAATTTTTTTGCTTGTTTGATAGTTGATGCCAAGCCTAATTTATTTAACCTTGCATATAAAAATGGTTTAAATAATTCAAGAGCCATTTTTTTTGGCAAACCACATTCATGAAGTTTTAGATCTGGTCCAACGACTATTACTGATCTACCTGAATAATCTACTCTTTTACCTAATAAATTTTGTCTAAATCTTCCCTGCTTTCCTTTTAACATTTCAGCAAGTGATTTGAGAGGTCGCTTTCCAGTACCTGTAATTACTCTTCCTCTACGACCATTATCAAATAGAGCGTCAACAGACTCTTGAAGCATTCTTTTTTCATTTCTTACAATTATATCTGGTGCCTTAAGGTCTATTAATCTTTTCAGTCTATTATTTCGATTTATTACTCTTCTGTACAAATCATTAAGGTCAGATGTAGCAAAACGTCCTCCATCTAGTGGCACTAAAGGTCTTAATTCAGGGGGTATTACAGGAACAGTAGTTAAAATCATCCATTCTGGTTTATTCCCAGTTTCAATGAATGATTCAATTAATTTTAAACGCTTAATTGATCTTTCTTCAGAAACTTTTGATTTAGTTTCTTTTATATTTTTTATAAGTAAATTTCTCTCATCCTCTAAATTTATTGATTTTAAAATTTCTAAAATTGCTTCTGCTCCAATTCCTGCTGTAAAAGCTTCTTCACCATACTCATCTTGGTATTTTATTAATTCTTCTTCTCCAAGAAGTTGGTTTTTTTTAAGATTAGTTAACCCTGGTTCAATAACTATAAAATTTTCAAAATAAAGTACTCTCTCAACGTCTTTAAGTTTCATGTCAACAACAAGAGAAATTCTGCTAGGTAATGATTTTAGGAACCATATATGGGCTACAGGTGTGGCTAAATTTATATGCCCCATTCTCTCTCTTCTTACATTTGATTTTGTAACTTCTACACCACATTTTTCACATATAATTCCTCTAAATTTCATTCTTTTATATTTTCCGCATAAACATTCGTAATCTTTAATTGGACCAAAAATTCTTGCACAAAATAGTCCATCTTTTTCTGGTCTAAATGTTCTATAATTTATTGTTTCTGGTTTTTTGATTTCACCATAAGTCCAAGATTTAATTTTTTCAGGACTAGCTAATGTTATTTTAATACTATTAAAATTTTGTGCGTCTGAAATCTCTGACTTTTTAAATAAATCTGATAACTCTTTACTCATTAATTTAACTCCACATTTAAAGCTAATGATTTTATTTCTTTTATTAAAACATTGAATGACTCTGGTATTCCTGATTCAAAATTTTCTTCACCTTTTACTATAGTTTCGTATACTTTAACACGTCCTGCTACATCATCTGATTTTACAGTTAAAATTTCTTGTAATGTGTATGATGCTCCATATGCTTCTAGAGCCCAAACTTCCATTTCTCCAAATCTTTGACCGCCAAGCTGAGCTTTTCCTCCTAGAGGTTGTTGAGTAACTAAACTATAAGGACCAGTCGATCTTGCATGAATTTTATCTTCAACTAAGTGGTGAAGTTTAAGCATATAAATTGTTCCAACAGTAACATGTCTATCAAATTTTTCTCCAGTTCTTCCATCCCACAAATGGGTTTGTCCAGAGTTAGGTAATTTAGCAAGCTCAAGCATTTTTGTAACATCATGTTCTTTTGCGCCATCAAAAACAGGTGTAGATATAGGAACTCCTTTTTTGATATTTTCGCATAAATCTTTAAATTCAGAGTTAGATAATTTATCTATATTTTCGTTAAATATTTCGTCGCCATAAATAGACTTAAGAAATGATTTAATCTTTTCAGTTTTTTCAATATTTTTTTGATTTTCATTTATTAATTGGCTAATTTGTTCGCCAAGCTCTGTACATGACCAACCAAGATGTGTTTCTAAAATTTGACCAACATTCATCCTACTTGGAACTCCCAAGGGATTTAATACTATGTCAACTGGTTTTCCATTTTCTCTATATGGCATATCTTCTACGGGTACTATTTTACTAACAACGCCTTTGTTTCCATGTCGTCCTGACATTTTATCTCCAGGTCTCAATCTTCTTTTAATTGCAACAAAAACTTTTACCATTTTCATTACACTAGGTAATAATTCATCACCTTCTTTTATTTTTAAAACTTTATCTTCAAATCGATCTTGTATGTCTTTTTTAGCTGTATTGTATTGTTCTTTTAATTGAGATAAGGCGTTATTTTTATTTTCATTTTCAGTTATTATTTTAAATAATTCAGAGACAATTAAGTTATTTAAATTAGTATCACTAAGTTTTGTTCCGCTATCAATATCCTTTATTTTTTTATTTAAAACAGTTCCTGATAAAATTGTTGAGGCTCTTTGTTTAATACTTCTCTCTAATATTTCCTCTTCTACTTTTTTATCTTCTTGTACACTTTCGATTTCTGCTCTTTCTATAGTTATAGATCTTTCATCTTTATCAATTCCATGTCTGTTAAAAACTCTTACATCAACAACTATACCTCCACTTCCACTTGGCATTTTTAATGATGTGTCGGTAACATCTATAGCTTTTTCACCAAATATTGATCTTAATAATTTTTCCTCAGGTCCTGATGCACTATCACTTTTTGGAGTAACTTTTCCAACAAGAATATCTCCAGGTTTTACTTCTGCACCAATGTATACAATTCCTGACTCATCAAGATTTCTTAAAGCTTCTTCATTAACATTAGGAATATCTCTTGTTATATCCTCCTCTCCAAGTTTTGTGTCTCTTGCCATTACTTCATATTCTTCTATGTGAACTGATGTAAATACATCATCAGTTACACATCTTTCAGATATTAATATTGAGTCCTCAAAGTTGTATCCTTGCCAAGGCATAAACGCTACGGTAACATTTTTTCCTAGTGCTAACTCTCCAATTTTTGTTGATGGTCCATCAGCAATGATATCTCCAGAGTTAACCTTATCTCCAACACGAACTAATGGTTTTTGGTTTATACATGTATTTTGATTAGATCTTCTGAATTTTTGAAGATTATAAATATCTACACCAGATTGAGAATAATCTTTTTCGTTAGATGCTTTAATAACAATTCTTTTTCCATCAATTTTATCAACAACTCCATTTCTTTTAGCAACTATTGTAACTCCAGAGTCTAGAGCTACGTCGCTCTCAATTCCAGTGCCTACTAAAGGAGCCTCAGGTTTAAGAAGTGGTACAGCTTGTCTCATCATATTTGATCCCATTAATGCTCTATTTGCATCGTCATTCTCTAGAAATGGAATTAAAGACGCTGCTACTGAAACAAGTTGTTTAGGAGAAACATCTATATAATCAATGTTTTCTGGCTTTGAAAGAATAAAATTTAAATTTTCTCTGCAAGAAACAAGTTGTTCTTTAAATCTACCATTTTTATCAAGTAATGAATTTGCTTGAGCAATAGTAAATTTGGTTTCTTCCATAGCAGAAAGATATTCAATTTTATCTTGAACTACTCCACTCTCAACTTTTTTGTAAGGGCTCTCAATAAAACCATATTTATTTATTTTTGAATAAGTTGATAAACTATTAATTAATCCAATGTTTGGACCTTCTGGGGTTTCGATTGGGCATATTCTTCCGTAATGAGTTGGATGAACGTCTCTGACTTCAAAACCAGCTCTTTCTCTAGTTAAACCACCGGGACCTAATGCTGAGACTCGTCTTTTGTGTGTTATTTCAGATAATGGATTTGTTTGATCCATAAATTGTGATAATTGAGATGTTGCAAAAAAATCTTTAAGCGAAACTGTTAATGGTTTTGCATTAATTAAATCTTGAGGCATTGCAGACTCAACATCTAAAGTTGTCATCTTTTCTTTTATAGCCCTTTCCATTCTGTAAACGCCTATTCTGGCCTGGTTTTCAACAAGTTCTCCAACCGATCTTACTCTTCTATTACCCAGATGGTCGATGTCATCAATTTCATCTTTTCCATCTCTTAAGTCTAACATTTTTTGAATTATAGCTAAAATATCATCATTTCTTAGGATTGTAATTTTATCTGAACAATTTAGATCCAATCTTGAATTTATTTTAACTCTTCCAACATCTGATAAATCATATCTATCTGAGCTGAAGAATAAATTATTAAAAATATGTGCTGCAATTTCTATGCTAGGAGGCTCGCCTGGTCTAAGAATTTTATAAATTTCTGTGATTGCATCATTTTTAGTATTATTTTTGTCATTCAATATAGTTTGCAAAAGATAAGGTCCTTTTGAAATAGAGTTAGTTTTTGCAATATCTATTTTAAATATTTTTTTTTGTATAAGATTTTGAATAATGGTTTCATTTAATTCAGTTCCAATATTAAATTCATCATCACCATTAACATTAGAATATAAAAATTTTCCGTATAAAGATTCATTGGCAACGTAAATTTCTTTTAGGCCATCATTTGCAAGTTTTTTTGCAGTTAAAAAATTGATTTTTTCTCCTAATTTAATTACAACCTTTTGTGTTTTGGCATCTATAACTTCTTCTGAAAAGTTTTTTGCTTTATAATTTTCTGGGTCAAATTTAGTTTTCCATTTTGAAATATTTTCATCAAATAAATAAGTTTCTTTTTCATAAAATTCATTAACAATATCATTTTTTGTATATCCTAATGCAATAAGTAAAGTTGATACTAATAATTTTTTCTTCCTATCTATTCTGAAATATAAAAAATCTTTTACATCAAATTCAAAATCTAACCATGAACCCCTATTAGGAATTACTCTACAATTAAATAATAATTTACCACTAGCATGAGATTTGCCCTTGTCGTGATCAAAAAATACTCCTGGACTTCTATGCATTTGGTTAACAACAACTCTTTGAACCCCATTAGTTATAAAAGTGCCACTATGAGTCATCATTGGAACTTCTCCCATGTACACTTCTTGTTCTTTTGCAGAAAGAATATCTTTAGTATTATTTTCTTGGTCAATTTCATATACAACAAGCCTTAAAGTACATTTAAGTGCAGCAGAATAAGTTAAGCCTCTTGTTATACACTCATCTACATCAAACTTAGGTTTTTCTAATTTATAAGACACATACTCTAATGTTGCCTTATCATTTAAATCTTCAATTGGAAAAATACTTTTAAATACTCTATCAAATCCTTTAATTAGATGCTGTTCAACATCAACTTTAAATTCAGTCAATTGTTTGTATGAATTTTTTTGAACCTCTATAAGATTTGGAATAGATAAACTTTCTTTAAGTTTACCAAAGCTTTTTCTTATATTTTTCTTTTCAGTAAAAGATAATTGCATCTATACCTTGTTGCTAATTAAAAAATAATCAGCAATTAAATTTTTTCTAGTTAATTACTTAAGTTCTACTTTTGCTCCAGCTGCTTCAAGCTTAGCTTTAATTTCTTCAGCTTCTTTTTTGTTGACACCTGATTTTACTTCTTTTGGTGCTCCTTCAACTAAATCTTTAGCTTCTTTTAAACCCAATGCTGTTACAGCTCTAACTTCTTTAATAACATTAATTTTTTTGTCTCCTGCTGCAGTTAACATTATTGTGAATTCATCTTTTTCTTCTGCTGGAGCTGATCCAGCTGCTCCTGCTGCAGGTGCTGCTGCAACAGCTGCTGCTGCTGTTACACCCCATTTTTCTTCAAGTTGTTTTGATAGTTCAGCTGCTTCAACAACAGTTAAACTTGATAAGTCATCTATAATTTTATTTAGATCAGCCATAATAAATCTTTATCCCTGGTTATTTTTTTGATTTTTCGAGCGCTAAAATAGCGATTTTTGACGCCGGCGCAAGTAAAATACTTGCTATTTTTTGGGCAGGAGATCGCAATATTCCCACAATTTTAGCCCTTGCTTCATCCAAAGTTGGTAAAGTTGCTACATTTTGCACACCTGCAACATCTAAAATATCTTTACCCATGATTCCACCTAATATCTTTAGGTTTGCATTTTCTTTAGAGAATTTTGTTAATATTTTTGCTGAAGTAATAGCATCTTCAGACATTGCAACAGCTGTAGGGCCTGTAAATAAATTTGATATATCTTTACACTTTGTGTTCTCTAAAGCTAATTTTGTAATTCTGTTTTTTGTAATTTTAAAAATAATTCCATGCTCTCTCATTCTTTTTCTTAATTCATCTAATTGCGAAACTGTTAATCCTTGATAATGTGTAACAATAACTGCTTCAGACTTGTCAAGCTGAGTTGACATATCACTTATGTACTGTTTTTTTTGCTCTCTGTTCATCATAATTATATGTTTTTTTCTAATTTAACTTTATAAGAAACTCCCATTGTTGATGTCATGAAAGTTTGTTTTATCAAATCTCCTTTTAAAGTGTTATTTGTTTTTTCTTTTTCTAAAGCATCAATTATAGCATTAAAATTTTTAACTAGTTTTTGATCTTCAAAAGATTTCTTACCAATACTTACACCAATATTACCATCTTTATCATTTCTTATTTCAACTTGGCCTGATTTTGAATCTGTAACTGCTTTTTTGAGATCATTAGTAACAGAACCAAGTTTAGGGTTTGGCATCAAACCTTTTGGTCCAAGAATTTTACCAAGTTTTGAAAGTTTAATCATCATACCGGGAGTACAAATTAATTTTTCAAAATCTATATCTCCACCTTTAATCTTTTCAACAAATTCATCTGCTCCAACTATGTCAGCACCAGCATCTTTTGCTTCTTGAGATTTATTTTCTTCACAAACGACAGCTACTTTAACTTTTTTTCCTGTTCCTCCAGGTAGATTAACTGCTGTTCTAATATTAATCTCATTTTTTTTTTGCTTATTATTTATATGAATATTTAAATCTATTGACTCATCAAATTTAGTTGTGCAATTTTGTTTTATTAAAGGTAATAACTTCTCAAAACTGTCTGATGTTAGTTTTTTGGTATTCTCTGGTAGTTTTTTAAATCTTTTTGATGCCATTATTCTTTTACCTCTATACCCATTGATCTTGCTGATCCTGCGATTATTTTTGAAGCTTCTTCTAAATCATTTGCATTTAAATCTTCCATTTTTTTCTTTGCTATTTCTTCTAATTGTTTTTTTGAAATAGATGCAACTATATTTCTACCCGGTTCTTTTGAACCGCTTTTTAATTTAACTGCTTCTTTAATAAAGTGTGATGCTGGTGGTGATTTAATTATAAAATCAAATTTTTTATCTTTATAGACTGTTATAATTACAGGCACAGGTTTGCCTGCAAAAGATTTGGTCTTTTCATTAAATGCCTTGCAAAACTCCATTATATTAATTCCTCGTTGCCCTAATGCTGGACCAACCGGCGGAGCGGGATTTGCCTGACCGCCATTAATTTGCAATTTTACATAACCACTTATTTCTTTTTTTGCCATTAGCTTACCTTTTCTACCTGATTATATTCTAAATCTACCGGAGTAGGTCTACCAAATATTGACACCGAAACTTTTAATCTTAATTTTTCTTCATCAATATCTTCAACCATTCCACTAAATGAAGCAAAAGGTCCATCTATTACCTGAACTTTTTCTCCAATACTATATTCTATAGCAGATTTTGGTTGTGCCACACCATCTTTTATTTGCCCTAAAATTTTTTCAACTTCTTTATCAGAGACTGGGCTTGGTAAACCTTTTGTTCCCAAAAATCCTGAAACTTTTTTTATATTTTTTATCATATGGTAAATATTATTATCCATTTCACTTTTAATTAACACATATCCAGGAAAGTATTTTTTTTTTCTTTGTACTCTTTTGCCTCTTTTTACTTCAGTAACATCGTGGGTTGGGACTACAACTTCTTCAATTTTTTCAGATATTTTTGCTTTCTCAGCCTCATCTTTAATCATTTGCGCTACTTTATTTTCGAAGCTAGAATGTGATTGAACAATATACCAATTTTTCATTAAAAACTCATCGTTAAAACAATTTCTAAAAAGAATTTAAGAATTTGATCTAGTAATAAAAAAAATAGAGAGGCTACAATTGCCATAGCAACTACCATTAATGCTCCTTGGACTGTTTCTTTTCCAGTCGGCCAAGTAACTTTAAAAGCCTCTTGTTTTACATCTTGAATAAATTTCAAAGGGTTTTTCATAGTTTAATTTGCTTAAAATGGCAGGAGCGGAGGGAATCGAACCCCCAACCTCCGGTTTTGGAGACCGGCGCTCTACCAATTGAGCTACACTCCTATGGAGTTTACTCTATTATTTTTGTTACTACTCCAGCTCCTACTGTTCTTCCACCTTCTCTAATTGCAAAATTAAGTTTTTCATTCATTGCAATTGGTGTAATTAATTTAACTGTAAATTTAGCATCGTCTCCAGGCATAACCATTTCTGTTCCTGAAGGTAACTCTACTTCTCCAGTAACATCAGTTGTTCTAAAATAAAACTGCGGTCTATACTTAGTAAAGAAAGGAGTATGTCTTCCACCTTCTTCTTTCTTTAATACATAAGCTTGTGCTTCAAATTTTGTATGAGGAGTGATTGACCCTGGTTTACACAAAACTTGACCTCTCTCAACGTCAGTTCTCTCAACACCTCTTAATAGAGCACCGATATTATCTCCTGCCTCACCTGAATCTAAAAGTTTCCTAAACATTTCAACTCCAGTACACACAGATTTTTTTGTTTCTCTTATTCCAACTATCTCTATTTCTTCTCCAGTTTTAATAACACCTGACTCTACTCTTCCAGTTACAACAGTTCCTCTACCTGAAATAGAAAATACATCTTCAACTGGCATTAGGAAGTCTTTATCTTTTGGTCTGTCTGGTTGAGGTATAAATTCATCTACAGCTTTCATTAATTCCATAATTGAATTTTTTCCAATCTCATCATCTTTACCTTCTACCGCAGCTAAAGCTGAACCTTTGACGATTGGAGTTTTATCTCCTGGGAATTTATATGATGTTAAAAGATCTTTAATTTCTTCTTCAACAAGGTCTATCATTTCTTTATCGTCTACTTGATCAACTTTATTTAAGTAAACAACAATTGCAGGTACACCAACTTGTCTTGCAAGAAGAATATGTTCTCTTGTTTGTGGCATAGGTCCATCAGCAGCATTAACAACTAATATCGCGCCATCCATTTGAGCAGCGCCTGTAATCATATTTTTTACATAGTCAGCATGACCTGGACAGTCTACGTGAGCGTAATGTCTTTTTTCAGTTTCATACTCAACATGGGCAGTAGAAATTGTTATTCCTCTTTCTTTTTCTTCAGGAGCTTTATCAATTTGATCATATGCTGTAAATTGCGCACCACCTGTTTCAGCTAAAACTTTTGTGATCGCGGCTGTTAATGTTGTTTTACCATGATCCACATGTCCGATTGTACCAATATTACAATGCGGTTTATTTCTTACAAATTTTTCCTTCGACATTACTTTTTTTACCTCACTTTATATTTTCTTTATCATTTTAATTTTTTGGAGCGGGTGATGAGAATCGAACTCACGCAACCAGCTTGGAAGGCTAGTGTTCTACCACTGAACTACACCCGCTTAACCAAGTGTACACTCCAACATTGTAGAAAATTTTATTGATGGTGGAGGGGGAAGGATTCGAACCTTCGAAGACCGAAGTCAACGGGTTTACAGCCCGCCCCATTTGACCGCTTTGGTACCCCTCCTTAATAGTTGGGGAAGCGTCCCCTTGTTCAATAAAGCTTTAAACAACATGCGTTTTATATATTTTTATTGTACAAATGCAATACGTGAATTAAAGGAAAAATAGCTTAAAAATGGGTTAAAATCTGTATTTATATGAACAAATCTTCATTCTTCGTAGTTGGTAAACATGCTGTATTTGAAGCTTTAAAAAATACTAAAAGAAAAGTTCTGAGAGTCTTTTTAACCGAGGAGAGTAAAAAAAGTATTCATAGGGATAGTCCAAAAAAAAATCTTCTTAAAGATGTAAAAGTTTATTTTAAAACTAAAAAAGAGCTAGATAAGTACTGCAATAAAGAAGGGATGCTTCATCAAGGATATGTAGCTGAAATTGAACATTTAGAAAAAAAATCTCTCAAAGATTTTATTAAAGAAAAAAATAATTTAACTTTAGTTTGTTTGGATGAAGTTACTGATCCAAGAAACATAGGTTCTATAATCAGAAGCGCAGCATCATTTAACATTGATGGATTAATTGTTAAAGAGAGACATTTTCCAAGTGAAAGTAAATTAATGTATAAATCTGCCAGTGGTTGCTTGGAACATTTAAATATTTTTGAAGTTTCAAATATCAATACAACCTTGAAATATTTAAGAGATAAAAATTTTTGGGTTTATGGATTTGATGCAAGTAGTGATAAAGATTTTGTTGATATAAAATGGGAAGGAAATAATGTTTTACTATTTGGATCAGAAGGGTTTGGGATTAAAAAACATACATCAAAATATACAGATTTTAATGTGAAAATTAATATTAGTAAGAATATAGAAAGTTTAAATATATCTAATAGTGCAGCTATTGCTTTTCATTACATAAACCAATTTAAAAAATTATCTTGATAAATTGCAAAATCATAATACGTAACATTTTATACCCTTGTAACGCAGCTGGTAGAGCAATTGATTTGTAATCATACTTACCACTACCAGATCTGTTTTCATTCAAAAAGAAGTTAATTTTATATGATTTGAATATTTAAAATAAAATTAAATTTACTTTAAAGTTATTTATTCTTATTCCAATCGTCTTCTTCAGCATCAATAAAAGCTGCCAAATAGATTATTTTTTGATATCTTTCTTTTTAATATAGTTTAAAACAATATTTGATGAAAAATTTGTATTTAAGTGAACTAAATTTTTTTCTAAATTTTTTTAAGTAATAGATTTGTTAAATATGTTCCTAAATATCCAAATCCACCTGTGATTAATATTATTTCTTTTTTATTTAATTTCATATTGAAACTTTGTTTTTACTTTATTTCCTTCAACAGTTTTAATTTCGTAAAGTTTATTTTTATCAATTTTAGTAAGATGTAAAATTTTAATTTTATTAAATGGATAGTCTTTAATGCAAAAAAAATTATTTTTATTTATTAATGGCAGTGAATTTTTAATTAAGTAATTATATTCTGAATTAAAAAAATTGACTAAATCTAAATTATTATACAATATCTTATTTAGGCTTGCCTGATCCATATATAAACAATAATCATCAGAGGAATTTTCTACAATTTTTTGGTATTCTTCTGCCCATAAATCCCAGATAATACTTTCTCCTGGAATAGAAAATACCCCAGCATTCAAGATTGGTTTTTGGAACAGTTTGTTAAATGTTTTTTGATCAAAATATTTTTTAAAATTTTTATACGACCACCCTTTGGCTTTATAGAGGTTAAAAATGATTTTATTAAAAGAATACTTTTCTCTATAAACTTCATAATTAATATCAAATTCAGGAATTATGCCAACTTTTCCAGTTTTAGAAACTTCAACAAAATCATTTATAAATTCATTAGTTTGAACCCATGTATCAGCATCCAACCAAATATATGTATCATATCCCGGAAAGTATTTTTTTAAGAATGGTCTAATAGTTAAGATTTTTTTCCAATCATTTGTTTTAAATTTAAAATTAAAATCCCAGTTTGGTTCTATTATTTTTTTAATATTTTTAGATATTTTTTTTATATTATTTTCACTAACAGAAATATTTACAAAGCATAAATCAGCATATTCAAAACATTTATTGCCTATTAATGAATTATAAAGATTTAGATAGGTATTAAAATAATTGTTGTCACAACCGCTTATAATTGCTGTTTTCATAATTATTTATTACAAGTGTATATATGAAAAAGTTTAAAAAACTAATTAATTTAAAGAATAATTTCTGAACTCTAATACTTTCTCTATTTTATCTATATATTTTCTTTAAAATTTACTGCACATGTCCTTCTTGCATATTCATCAACTTATGAAGAAAAACACATTTCTTTAGTAGAAAATTAAGGATTCTATGAAAACTCTCAATGCCAGCAAATAAATCTATAAATTTAAAATTCTTCATTAATTAAATTTTAAATTAAACAATACATTAATAAAGTATAAAAAAATTCATTAGACTAAATTAAATTTTTAAGTTAGATAATCACCAATGCCCTTGTAGCTCAGCTGGTAGAGCAATTGATTTGTAATCAATAGGTCCGCGGTTCGAATCCGTGCGGGGGCACCATCACTCAATAAATTCAATACAAATTATTTTTGATTTTCAATTTCTTTACACGAATAACCTAAATCTTTTAATTTAAGTTTTTTGCATGACTTAGCATAACGTAATTCATCAAAATAAACTATTTGAGTAGGATCAGCTCCCGGAGATCTTGATCCAAAGGATCTATATATACCTAACTGATATTCTATTTCGTCTCCTTTCAAATGTGTTTTTCCTTTATGCTCATAAGTTAACTTTCCATTTATCCAAATTTTAAAAAACCCATCTTCTTTATGAGTCCATTTTGTATTGACTAAAATATCATTCCATTTACCCAGCATATCTTCTTGTTCTAAAAGTTTTTTCGATACATGATCACTTATACTTTCAGCAGGAGTAACCCAATAACCTCCAGACTTTGATTTTGAATATTTATCAAATTGATTTTGAAACATAAATTCAGGAGGATTATCTCCTGAATTATGAAATTGTCCTAAAGCAACTTTTGTAGGAAAAATTACTTGAAAATCATTGGGAAAATATATCGACCACATACTCCAGTGAGTTTTTTTTTCAAAACAACATATTATAAGCTCTACTCTCTCACGATCATTTTTTTTATCCCATCCCCATGTATCTCCATCTCTAACTTCAAATTTTAACGATTGGTTTCCAAATCTTACTGGATATCCATCGCTTTTATCTACAATTTTAAGAATATGTTTCCTCGATGTTTTATCTGACTTTAATATTTGTTTTGGGTTTATTCTCCAATTATTTCTTTTATCGTATTCTTTAACTTTATTATAACCTTGAGCTATATCTTTATTTTTCTTTATATCTTTAAGAATCTTCTCAACATCTGCAAAACCAAAACTACTCCACAATAAACCAAGAACCACGAACCCTAAAAGTTTTTTCATTTTAATATCCATCTGTTCTATTAGTTCTAACATATGAATTCCCTCTTGATGCAGCATCTTTACCAAAAGATCCACCTGATCCACACACACTTGCTGTACAAACAATTTGTTGATTATTAACTGGATTACCTTGAGCGTCAACTTCTTGCCAAACACCTAGTGCATCATTAGCTAATTGACTTAAAGCTTCTAAATCATTTCCACTTATACCTGCAACTGCAGTGCCTGCAGCTTCTTGTGCATCACGAGCTGCTTGTTGTATTTCTTGTGTTGCTTCTTGTGCAGCTTGAAGAGCTTCTTGAGCGGCAGTGTTTGCAACTTGCGCTGCATTAACACTTTCTTGCGCTGCAGCTTTAGCTACTTCAGTAGTTGCACTAGCTAAAGCTTCTTGTGCTTCTCTTAATTGCTGTGATGTTGAATTAACTTCGTTACTAGCACCTTGAACCATATCTCTAGCCATTTGACCTGCTAAGGCATCTGCTGCGGTTTGACTTGATAAAGAATTTGTAATTGTAGTTCCAACACCAGATGCAATCATTTGAGCAGCAGCAGCTTGTGATTTATTAATTTCTTGAATTGTTTTTTGTAACCTACTTGAATCTCCACCTAGACTTGCAACTTCACTTAATTTATCAATTACATTGGATGAAATATCTGAAGTTTTTGAAATAACATTTTTCGCAACATCTGCGTTTGCCTCTGTAATTTCTCGAGCAGCATCTATATTAGCTTTAGCTGTTTCACTTAATTCAAAACTTTGTGAGTTATTTGTACTACTAGTTGCCATGCCTGAAACAACATTTTGACTAAAATTAAATTCACAATTACCACCTGAACACATGCCTGCAACATTTCCTGTCTCGGGATTCGCTAAATTTTCCATTACATACATTCCTCCAAAAGAGGCAGCTTGTTTTCCAAATGAACCTTGAGGGCCACAAGTGCTTGCTTCACAAACTATTGAACCTTGGTGACCATTAAGAGGGTTTTTCATTTGTTTACCTGTAGCTGCATCAACTAAAACCCAAGAACCAAGTGTTGAACCTGAGTAGGTTTGTGTGCCACCAGCTAATTTACCAGTGTTACTGATTTGCTCTATTGCTGCTTTTGAGTATGAAACTTTTAAATCACCAGTTTGATCTATTGCTTCAAAAGATAAAAGTCTTTCAGGCTGTACAGCACCTGCAGTAAATATATTTCCATTAACCGTCATTGTGCCTTCTGGCATTTTAAATTTTCCAGCCTCATTTGTTAACAAATTAGTATCAACAACTCTTAAAGAGTTTGAGCCTTCAATTTTTATAATCGATTTATTATCTAATTGAGCAATTGAACCAATGATTTTTTCTTCTATTTCAATGTTTGCTTTTCTTGCTTCTGAGATTGCAAGATCAGCTTTTATGTCAATTGCATTTTGAAGATCAGTATTTAATTTTGTTATTTGGCTTGCTATTTCAGGGGTTTCTAACTCCAAAACTTGGAGATCATTACTTAATGAAGTTATGTTAGTGGTTATTTTATCTGACTGATTTTTAAATTCATTTAACTGACTATCTATTGCAGCAATTTCACTCTCAAATTTAGATTTTAAAGCTTCTGTATCTGCTGAGCTTTGTCCTTGGTTTTTCAATTGTTCTGCGATTACATTAATTTGTTGATCAAATTTTTCATTTAAACCTGCTCTTTGATTTTCTAGTTCATTTATTTTACCTGAAATTGGTTCAAGTTCAGACTGCAAAACATTCAAGGAATTTTTTTTCTCAGAAATCAATGATTGTTTAACATTTAGTTCTGAAGTTAATTGATTAAGTTGATTATTTATTTCATTTTCACTTGTTTGAAGAGAGTTTATTTCGCTTTCAAGTTTTACTATATCTTGGTTTATATTAGTTAGTTTTGAACTATTTGTATTTATTTGATTATTAAGTTGATCAATTTCAGTATTAAGAACATTTAATTTTGGATTATTAGAACCGTATAATTTTGATAATTCTTGCTCTAGTCTTGCTCTATCTGCCGTTGAAAGTTGTAATTTATCAGACTCACCAAAATTCATGTAATCATAATTGCCATTTAATCTTGAATGAACTATTGCTGCTAATTTAACATTAGTCATTTCATAATGATGACTATCAAAAGCAGGTGTTTTTCCAATTTTTTTAACATTATCAACAGCTGCTTTAAAAGCATCATACGTATTTGCATCACTATCAAGCGCAGCTATCAAACCAGCTGCTTTATCATCAAAACCTACAATTTGACCTCCCGATATTGCATAATATCCGCCAGATATAACTTCTTTGGCTCTTTTTCTTTGAGCTTCATCAAAAGTTGGGATTTTATTTAAAACATTAAATACAGCATCTTCTGTATTGTAAAGACCGTTTGTTTTAGCTATCTCTTCTGCTCTAATTTTGTTTACCTCCTCAACAGCATTCTTTTTGAGATTAATTACATTTACTCTAGCCTGTTTATTTATTTCAGACTCAATTGAAATTTTATTAAAGTTTAATTTGTTTACCTCGCTGTTAACTGAATAGTATTGATTCCATTCACTCATCGATGTTTGATTTTCAATTCTAATTTTATTTATTTCTGAACTCTTATTGAAATATTCAGTACTAGATTTTGTAATTTCACTATTTAAAGCACCAATTTCATTATCAAAATTGTTTATGTTTTTAATCCAATTACTATACTCAGGGTTTCCTTGGTCTCTATAAAGTTTATCATATCCACCAATTGAATTAATATACTCATTTTTTTGAATTTGCTTAACTATCGATTTATTTTGAATATCACTCATCTCATCATAAGCTTTCTGCATTTCATTTTGCAAAGGAGCTATCAAAGAATTAATTTTATTTTGTCTTTCTTTATTCAATTCATCTAATATTTTAAGTTCTGATTGTTTTTCTGATATTTGATTTAATAAGTTTGAGTATTCTGTATTTTGTGCTGCAATTATATTAAACTCTTTGTCTACATACTCTTTTGCTTTACCATATAAAGATGCACTTTCTATCGCCCAGTCTGGTTGGTTAATCGACAAAACATCTTGATACTGTGCAGTTCGCTGATTAATAATTTTATCCACTTCAGCTTGTACTTTTCTACTTTGATCCATCACAAAAACTGCTTCTTGAATGGCCTGCTCTTCTGCTATTAATACATTTAATCCAGCATCTGATGGAACATCCACTACCCAATTAGGATTTTTACTAAGTTTAGAATATATTTTTTTAACTACTTTTTTCTGTGTTCCCCAGTCATCATTCATTGCCGCATTAACACCACTTTGAATTTCACTTTGAGAAAGACCAGCAAATGTTCCATATTTCTCTATCTCAAAAGCTCTAGATTTTCTAGGGTCTCCACTTAAGAGAGCCCCTACCTCTTTAAACGCAAAATCAATCTCTTCCTCTGACATATCATCTGAAAAAATATTTGCGTAAATTTGAAAATGTTCAACTTCCTTGTCTATTGATCTCTCAAATTGAGTTTGGATAAAATCTCTTTCAAGAGATGCCTTTTGAAGTCTTTCATTTAATTCATTATTAACAGATGCAATATTTGGTGATGAATTTTTAATTTGTTCTAATTCAGCTTGTTTTGATCTTAATAGATTTTGATTATTCTGAATTTGTTGATTTAACTGTGATATTTTAGAGTTAATATCATTTGATACAGCAATTTCATTTGATAGCTCTGTATTAAGGCTTGCTACCTGTTGCTTAATATTTGCTGATTGATTTTCAATTTGATTAATTTGGTTATTTAAATTTGAAATTTCTACAGTTAATCCATCGGAAAGAGCTTTGCTATTAGCTATTTCTTCATCATTGATACCTGATAAATCTTGTTTTAATAATTCTGAATTATATTGATCAAGTAAGTTTTTTTTCTTTTCAGATAAAGAAACAATTTGAGAATTTAAGGGAGTTAATTCATTTTCTAATCCTTTAATATTATTTCTTGTCTCGAGAAGTTTTACGTTATTTTGACTAAGTTTATTTTCTAATTCTAAAATTTTATTATCTATTTCTTTATCTACAATAACTTCGGTTCCAGCATTAATAATCACAGAACCTTTATAAGATTCAGCCCATTGTTCTTTGGACCACTTGCTCATCTCATTAACTTTTTCTAAATCAACACCAATTTCTATTGTATCAATTCCAAGTTCTTTTAAATTGCTAGTTATCTCTTGAACTTCTAATCCCTCTCCTTGCATTTCAACCATGTTGGAGACTAACTCGTTTAATTTTTGCTCCTTATTTTCATTCATATTTTTAGTAATAGACATAACTGTATCGAGTTTGTCTTGATCTAATTGAGTCATATCTACTTTAGTCATGTCGGAGGTTAATTCTTGGGGAACAATGTTTGCAACATCACCTAATGATTTTTCTATAAACTCTAAAGTTTTAATCGCACTATCAACATTGTTTTCTTCTAAAGATTTTTTTACAAATTCAGTTGCTTTGTTTATTTGTTCAACCGCACTATCAATAGTATTTGCTATATCACTATCTGATTTAGACAAATTTTTTAAATCTTCTTGTACCTTTTCAACTTCTTTCGTAGCCTCTGACAATGAATCGAGGTCTATCGAGTATGCAGTGCTAAAATTAAGAAAGAGTATGAGTATAAATAATATTTTTTTCATTAGTTAAGATCAGTTTTTTTTTCTTCAGATAGTATTTTTTCTTTTAATTTGGATATTTTTTGCTTGTAATCATCAAGAAGTTTTTTTCTTTTTTCTAAATTTTTGTCATAATTTTCGTTTTTAACAGCTGTACTCATCTCAAGAAATTCACCTAAATACCAAAATTTTTTAGCTGCTTCTATTCTTGGAGTGTCTAAAGTCATACCTAGAGCTTCTCTCATTTTTTTCCTTCCATTATTCATGGATATTAAACTTCTAATCTTTGCTTGATCTGAAGATTTTCTTAAATATTTACTATTTTTTTTCTCTAGATATCTGAGAAGAGCTCCTTTGCCGTCCCGTAAACGATCTATATAAAAAAATTCATACATAGCCATTGCTTTGATCATTCTTCCTGGAAATCTTGCTTGACCCTTAGCAGATCTATTGAATTCAATATTCATATATTTACCAGCTTTTTTAGCTCTCGATACATTATTTGAATTTTTTCCAAAAAATTCAATTATTTCATTTGGATATTTTTTAAACTCTTCTTCAAATTTTTTTTTATCATAAATTTCTAATAGAGCTAAATCATCATCAAATATAGGTTCTTTTTTTTTTAATAATTTTGATTTTTTGGATGTTTCTTTTTTAATTAATTTTAATTTTTTTTTTTGTTTATTTTGCTTTTTTGAATTTTTATTTTCAAAATTTTTTTTAACAGCATTGTACTCTTCTTCACTAATCAGGCCTTGCTTAAATTGTTCTTCATAAATTTTAATTATTTTATTATCAGCAAAAGTGAAGCTATTTGATAAAAGATAAATAAATAAAACTAACAAAAAATTTTTCATAAAATAATATTAATAAATTTTGACTTTTAAGTGTAGTCTTTTTGTAGTCTTTTTTATAAGAGCAAATTGCCATGACTCTAAAACATCAGTTGCATCAATCTTAATTTAAGGAAAATTATTTACGCTTACTGATTTGTAATCAATAGGTCCGCAGTTCGAATCCGTGCGGGGCACCACTTCATTAATAAAATCAAAGTTATATAGATTTTGAAGTTATCTGTTTTTTTGGATCAAAAAAAGGTTTTTCAATTACTTCACATTTAAAAATTTCATTATTTATCGAAACTTCAAGTTCTAAACCAATATTAGAATAATTAATTTCCACTATCGCTAAAGCAATATTTTTTTTTAATCTTGGAGAATAAACAGCCGATGTTACTTTTCCAATTTTTTTACCGTTTGATAAAATTGGCCAGAAAGTTGTATTTGGTTTATCCAGCTTTTCACATTTAATTTCTAAGCCTATTTGTATTCTCCTTATTCCTTCTTTTTTTATTTTTTTAAGAGCTGCCTTTCCTATGAAATTAATATTGCTATCTAAATTTACTAAACGATCTAATCCAAGTTCAAAAGGATTTGTGTGAATATCAGCATCAGCATGATAAGAAAGCATACCCCCTTCTATTCTCCTGATTGAAGAAGTATGACCGGGTTTAAGTCCGAAATCTTTTCCAGCAGTCATAATTTTTTCCCATAGATCATCACCTTTAGTTCCATCTCTTAAAAATAATTCGTATCCAAATTCACTAGACCAACCCGTTCTGGATACGACCAGAGGGATTCCGTCTAATTCTAATTCTCTAAACCAATAATATTTTAAATCTTTAATACTCTCTCCAAATAACTTAATCATTATTTTACCTGAATTTGGTCCCTGTAATTGCAATGGAGATACATCGGGCTCAGAAATTTTAACATCTAAACCTGAGTTAACAGCTACTCCTTGAGCCCATAATAAAATATCACTGTCACCTAATGATAACCAAAAATGATTTTCACCTAATCTTAAAAGAACTGGATCATTTAAAACTCCACCATCAGCATTTGTAATTAAAACATATTTACATTGACCAACAGATAATTTTGATAAATCTCTTGGTGTTAACAACTGAATAAATTTAAAAGCATCAGGTCCAGTAATTTCAACTTGTCTCTCAACAGCTACATCACAAAGTATTGCTGTTTCAATTAAATTCCAAAAGTTTTGTTCTGGATCACCAAAATCACGAGGAATATACATGTGATTATAAACAGAGAAACCAGTTGCGCCCCATCTAACAGTAGCATCAAAATATGGTGATTTTCTAATTTGAGTTCCAAACCCAAAATTTTTATTATTCATTAATTAGTTTCTTTTCTAATTTGTTCTATTTTGATTTTTTTTTGAAGGCTTCTATTTGAATCGTATAGAAGGTTGAATTTAATTTTTTTATTTATTTTTATTAAAATACTTTTAGCATTTCTTACTTCAATATTATCTGCAACAGCGCTTATGGGTCTTTTTTTTGGATTAGTATTTTTAATTACTATTCTTGATTTTTCTCCAACTATTTTACCTTTCCATCTTCTTGGCCTAAAAGCACTAATCGGGCTAATAGATAATTTTTTTGAGTCTAAACTTAATATTGGACCATGAACTGAAAGGTTATAAGCTGTGCTTCCAGCTGGTGTAGATACAAGTACTCCATCAGAAACTAATTTCTTAATAATAGTTTTTGAACCATTTAAAATTGATAAAGAAGCAGCTTGTCGACTTTGTCTGAGTATAGATACTTCATTAATAGCAATAGATTTTTTAGCAGTATTAGATTTTGTTTTAACAGTCATTTCCAAAGGTGAGATTGTTACATGTCGACATTTAGATAAATTTTTTGCAGAAAAATTTTTAGAAAACTTGTTCATCAAAAATCCATAGTTACCTGAATTTATTCCATAAAATGGTTTCTTATAATTTCTATACTTTTTTAAAGCTGAAAGCATGAAACCATCACCGCCAATAACGATTATTAAATTGCTCTTTGATAATGAATAAAAGTCATTTTTGCTCTCTATAGATTTTTTAATTTTTAAAGAGAGATTGTTTTTATCTGAAACGATATGAGGTTTAATCATTTACTTAGTGGTGCCCTCGGCCAGACTCGAACTGGCACTCCCAAAAGGGCAAGGATTTTAAGTCCTTTGTGTCTACCAATTTCACCACGAGGGCATGAGTTATTTTCATGAGTATTTATGCTAATATTTATAATTGAACAAGTCTAATAAGTAAAATTTTTTTAATTTATCTCCCTGTGTCCAAGTTATCCTACAAAATCCTATATACTTTTAATCTTTAATTACTTTGTAAACAATTTTTTTCCAATTATAATTTCTATAAAGAGAGTTTACTACAATTATTCGTTTGTTATCTAAATCAACCAAAATCTGCTGTCCAGCAAATCCACTTAATCCTAAAATTTTTCTTTCTTTTTTTATTCCAAAAAGATCAAAATGAATTTGGCCACCATAGGATTTTGTATAAAGACCTACATCGGTTGATTGTTTTACGTTGTCTTTCTTTTTAATTCTATTTTTATAAATTGTTTTTAAATACTTGCCTGCACAAGTATCGTTATGCCAATCTTCCATCATTGTTTTTGCAATTCTTAAGTAATCATATCTATTTGCATAAAAAGAGTATCTTGCAGAAACAAAACTTGTTTGAGCGTACTTTCTATTTGATCTTTGAAATTCAACACTATTTTTAACTTTAACATGTTCATTGAACACTTTATGCAATAATTTGTCCCAATCATCACCTGCTTTGAATTTTACATAGTTCATAATTACATTGGTAGTTAGGGCGCTATAGTTATAAATTAATTTACTTTTTTCTGTACCTTTTAGATATTTATTCATTACTTTCTCTAGACCAATAACACTTACATTTTCTTCTGGCTTTCCACCTTTGATCCTATTATCTGAACCAACGTTTCTTCTTTCGCCAACCCATTTTTGATCTCCACCTTTCATATTTAGAAGATCAAGTAATACTGCATCTTCATAAAGAGTATTTTGAATTAATGGCCAATCATTTAATTTTACATTTATGCTATCAATGTAGCCTTCACAAATTGCGTGCCCTGTTACATAAGACACCAAACTTTTACCCATTGAGTGTGAAGGTAACAAACCATCAATTATGTAATCTCCGCTGCTAATTTTTTTAGGAATATCAGACACATCAATAACAATTTTATCGTTCTCAAATAATAAATAACTAATTATTCCTGTATTTTTGTTATTTTTAAATTCTTTTAGAACGTCTTTATCTTCTCTTAAATTTGATTGAAATTTGTAATGATTTTCTGAACCTTTAATTACCCATCCTCTATATTCTATAAGAGGATAATCCCAGGTATTTTTATTTTTTTTTGCAAAAGCAGAAGTTGAAAATATTAATATAAAAATAACTGTTAAGATTTTTTTCATTTAACCTTTTCCTTTTTTAAATGGATCGTACAGTAGTTTTTTGTGATTATATTTATATTTTTTATTATTATAATGAAGTGAATTAACAACTAGTATCCTTGAATTTTCTACATCAATTAAAATCATATTCCCACCATAGCCGCCCATACCAAATATAATTTTGTCTTTTAATCCTGGAAAATCCATATGAAATTGACCCCCGTATGATTTTGTACGATTAAATAAGGGCTCTTCTTTTTCTTTGCTTCCTTTTGGTATTCTTCTTTCATAAATTTCTTTTAAATATTTTCCAACACAAGTATCATTCTGATAATCATCCATTATAGCTTTTGCTATTCTAAGATAGTCAAATCTCGTTGCCATTATGTTAGGATGTCCATTTCCCCAGTTTTCATTTAAACTAGTGTAGCCATAACGAATGCTATTTTTGATCTTTATTTTATCGTTGAAAACTTTGCTATAAAATTTGTCATAATCTTCACCAATTTTAAATTTCATATAGTTTAAAATTAACTGAGTGACAAATCCATTGTAATTGTACCTTTCCTTAGATTTTTTTGTATTTTGGTTGTTAAAGTAAAGGCGCATGGTTGTTGCAATATCTGCGTCTTCATATGGGCCTAATTTGCTAGTGCCATCTTCAAACTCATCGATATATTTTTGATCACCAGTATTCATATTTAAAAAATTAATTAATTTTTGATCATGATAAAGAGAATCTTTTATTATAGGCCAGTCATTTACTCTAGCATCAACTCCATCAATATAACCCTCACATATTGCGTGACCTACTAAATAAGAAGTTACTGACTTACCCATTGACATTGAATAAAATTTTGTTTCATTATTCAAAAACTCTCCCAGTCTTTCTTTAGGAGAAAGTTCGTCAATTAATACTTCACCATCTTGATAATATAAATAACTAAGGATACCTTTGGTTTTCATTTGCTTTTTTACAGTTTTCGTTTGCTTTTTTATAAATTCATCCTCAATTAAGTTGAATTTAAATTCGTAGGAACTATTTGTCGGTTTAAACTCTTTTAAATGTTGACTTCTATCTCTATATGAATATTTCCATAAATAATAAATCAGCGTATCTCTGTTTGGGTTTGAATGATAGGCAATATTAGTAGCTGATAATGCTTTATTTTTTATTTTGATATTTAGATTGTGAGATCCTTGCTCATTTAAATATTGATGATGTCCGTTTTCAGAAAGCCACTTATTAAAAAACCAATTTAGTCTCTCAGCAAATGCATTGCTTGCAGTTAATAAGCTTAAAGTAATGATTAGTAATATTTTTTTCATCATGTTGCCTTTCTTTTAAAAGTTAACTTTTATGTTGTCCCTTTTTTTAAAAGTCAGCACAACCAGACTTTGTTGAAAATTATTACCATCTTTTTGTGTAATAGTCTTGTTATAGTTTAAGCATAAAAATAGTATTTATTTTTCTTTTTTTATCTTTTTATAGATAATTCTTTGATAGTTATAATTTTACAACAAAAATATTATTACCCAATATGATATTAATCCAGAAAGAATTGTGGCAATTATCTTTCTTGAAAAAAAACCTACTAACATTGCAATTAAAATGGCTAAAATTTTTGGATCATTATAGCTAACAAAAGATGCTGAATTGTCTAAAAGAACTGCTGGAAATATTAAAGCTGGAAAAACAGCCGAAGGAACATAACCTAAAAGTGTTTTTGTTTTTTCATTAAGCATATCTTTTTTAATAAAAGAGATCATCGAATATCTCAAAAAATATGTAATAAGTCCTGCTAAAAAAATTAAAATCCAGTTCATGTTTTCTTGTATTTTATATTTGTAATTATCCATGCAATCATTAGTGCTCCTAGACTTGCCGTAATAATGTATGCTTTAAAAGGAATCTCATAAAATAAAATTGCCAATAATCCAGAAGTAATGATTACAATTAAGTGATCAATTTTTCTAAATTCATGAATTATTAAAGATAAAAAAGTTAGCGGGATAGCAAAAGCTAAGCCTAGTTCTTCTGGAACTATTGATCCTAAAAAAATTCCAAATAACGACGATGTTTGCCAAACAAGCCAAAGAGTTGATCCTGATCCTAATAAATAGAAATGTTTATTTTTAAGAGAGCTGTTCTCTTTAAAATATCTTTGTGAAAGAGCAAAAGACTGGTCAGCTAAAAAATATGATAAAAAAATTTTCCAAGTGGTGCTTAGATCCTCTAAATATTCTGAGAGTACAGCACCATACAAAAAATGTCTCGAATTTGTAACTCCTACTGAAGTTAATGTTACTAGAGGTGATGCTCCACCAGAAACAAGTTGAAAAAGAACAATCTGTGCTGAACCAGAAAAAACAACTAAAGATGACACAAATACCATTAAAGGACTAAAACCTAGTTCTACTCCAATAACACCTATAATTAGACCAAAGGGAAAAACAGGTATTAACAATGGCAGTACATCTAAAACACCTTTGGTAAAAATTTTAGAACTTTTCATTATTAAGAGATAGTTTTTTTATTTAAAATTATAATTTATTTTTAAATCAATTTTACAGTCTTCGTAACCTTTATTAATTGTTTCTACATAAATTTTAGGTGGATTTTTTAAAAAATATTTTTTCATTATATAAAACATGATTTCCTTTCCATTATATTTAAAATATTCTTTTTGATATACATCAGGAAATTGCTCATATCCATCAAGTATAATTTCGTGTTTTTTAGTAATTTTCCAGATAGCACCTATAACTTTAGATCTTTTTTTTTTTATTACATTGGCGTAACCAAATTTATTTAATTTATTAGAATGAGAAAAAACTAATTTATAATCTTTCAAAGTAAATGATTGTAAATATTGTGAGCCAACACATCTATCTTTTTTCATTTGATGATGATTTAAGTTACTTCCGTAAGCAAAATAAAGCATTAGATTTCTCTTAAAATTTCAATATTTTTTAATTTTACAAATTCTAATATTTGTTCATTACAAAGATCAATTTTTTTTTGATTGGTTGATCTTAAAACTATAGAAACACCTAACTTGCCTGCTCTAAAAAAAGGATAACTTCCAATTTCAACATCATTATTTTTATTTTGTACATCGGTTAAGGATTTTGCAATTTCACTTTCGACAGTTCTTAGATTTAATGTTTTGCTTAATACTGGATCTCCACCAATTAAAACATTATTTAAACCACCTAACATTGACTTAAGTATTGAAGGAACTCCTGGCAAACAAAAAACATTTTCAATATAAAATCCTGGCGCACCGCTTGATGGATTTAATATCAAGCTAGCACTGGTTGGCATCTTTGCCATTTTTTGTCTTCCTTCAGTAAATTCACCTGGTTTATAATAACTCTCTAATATTGAGAAAGCTTCTTTATGAAAACCATATTCTGTATTAAATGCTTTTGCGATAGACTCAGCTGTTATGTCATCGTGAGTAGGTCCAATTCCTCCAGTTGTAAAAACATAATTAAATTTTTTTCTAAATACGTTTACTGTATCTATTATTGTGTTTTCATCATCTGCAATAACCCTTACCTCTTTGACGTGAATACCTAAAGGATTCAACCATAAAGCTATGCTGCTAGTATTAATATCTTTGGTTCTTCCAGATAATACTTCGTTACCTATTATAATTATCCCAGCATTTATTTCTTTTTTATTTGTCATTTGTAAATATAAATTAATTTAAATGAAATTTACCAATAGTTTAATTAAAGGCAAATTAATCAGAAGATATAAAAGATTTTTTACAGATATAGAAGTAAATAATAAAATTGTTACTGCTCATTGTCCAAATACTGGTTCTATGAAAGGTCTTTTGAATGAAGGTAATACAGTTTGGATAACAGAGCATAACGATCCAAATCGTAAACTAAAATTCACTCTAGAAATGATTAGAGTCAGTAATAGAATCATAGGTGTTAACACTCACAGAACAAACAGAATTGTTGAACATGGCTTAAATAATAAGCTAATTAATGAATTTAAATTAGCTAAAAATATTAAAGCTGAATTTAAATATTCTAAAGATACAAGATTTGACTTTCTCTGTGATAAGAAAATTTTAGAGGTTAAAAACGTAACACTTTTAAGAGACAATAAAGTTGCTGAATTTCCAGATGCGGTAACCTCTAGAGGCTCTAAACATTTAAAAATGTTAATTAATTCAATTAAAAAAGGTTATAAACCTTATGTCTTATTTTTAACTCAAATTCAGAATATAAATGAATTTAAAATAGCTAAAGACATAGATGCCAATTACTATAAAGATTACATTGAAGCAAAAAAAGCTGGTGTTAATTTTTTAGCATACAGATGTTATTTGAGTTCTAAAGAAATAAAAATTGAAAAAAAAATTAAAATATTAAATGAATAACTATTCTGAAAAATTTGAGAAAATGAGAATAGCTGGAAAATTAGCTTCTCAAACTTTAGACATGTTAACTGAGCATGTAAAGTCTGGTGTCTCAACAGATAAAATTGATCAATTAGGTTATGAGTTTATAAATGATAATGGAGGACATTCTGCGCCTCTTTACTATAGAGGATTTAAAAAATCTTTATGTACATCGTTAAATCATGTTGTGTGTCATGGCATACCATCTGAAAGAATTTTAAATGAAGGAGATGTTGTAAACATAGATGTAACGGCTATTGTAAACGAATACTATGGCGACACCAGTAGAATGTATACAGTTGGTGAAATTTCGATTAAGTCAAAAAATTTAATTGATGCAACTTATGAGTCTATGATGAATGCAATAAAAATTTTAAAACCTGGAGTTAAGCTTGGTGATATAGGATTTGAGATTCAATCATATGTTGAAGAAAAAGGTTTTTCTGTTGTAAGAGATTTTTGCGGTCATGGAATTAGCAATACTTTTCATGAACCACCAAATATTTTGCACTATGGAAAAAAAAATACTGGTATTGAATTAAAGCCTGGTATGACATTTACAATTGAGCCTATGATAAATGCAGGAAAATTAGATGTTAAAGTTTTAAATGACGGGTGGACTGCTGTTACAAAAGATAAATCCTTATCTGCACAATTTGAGCACACATTAGGAATAACTGAAGATTCTTATGAAATTTTCACAGAATCTGTTAAAGGTTATAGAAAGCCTCCATATAAGTAATGATATCAAGATACTCTAGAAAAGAACTTGTACAAATCTGGTCAGAAGAAAACAAATATAAAATTTGGTTAGATGTTGAAATTGCTGCAGCAGAAGCAATGGAAAAATATAAAATTATACCAAAGGGTGTTGTTTCAATAGTTAGAAAAAAGGGAAAAATCAAAGTTAGAAGGATTCATGATATTGAAGCAAAAGTAAAACATGATGTTATAGCTTTTTTATCCTCAATTACAGAACAAGCTGGTCTCAAAGCAAGATATTTACACCAAGGCATGACTTCTTCGGACGTATTGGATACAAGTTTTAACTTACAATTAGTTCAATCAGGAAAAATTTTAATTAAAGATATAGATAAAATATTATCTGTTTTAAAAAAACAGGCTAAAAAATACAAATTAACTCCTTGTATTGGAAGAAGTCACGGAATACACGCCGAACCTATAACTTTTGGTTTAAAATTAGCATCATTTTATGAAGAATTTAAAAGAAATAAAAAACGATTAGAAGATGCAATAGATAATATTTCTACTTGTTCAATTTCAGGAGCTGTTGGTACTTTTGCAAATATAGACCCTAGAGTTGAAGTTTATGTTGCTAAAAAACTAAAACTAAAACCAGAGCCTATATCAACACAAATTATACCAAGAGACAGACATGCGCATTACTTTTCAATTTTAGGAATAATTGCGGGATCAGTTGAAAGAATAGCTACGGAAATTAGACATCTTCAAAGATCTGAGGTTTATGAATTACAAGAATTTTTTTCAAAAGACCAAAAAGGATCTTCTGCAATGCCACATAAGAAAAACCCAATTTTAAGTGAAAACTTAACTGGTCTTGCAAGAATGGTCAGAAGTTATGTTATTCCTTCTCTAGAAAATATAGCACTTTGGCATGAAAGAGATATTTCTCATTCTAGTGTTGAAAGAAACATTGGGCCCGATGCAAACATAACCTTAGATTTTGCTTTATTCAGACTTGCAAATGTTTTGGATAAAATGATTATTTATCCAAAAAAAATGTTAGAAAATTTAAATTTCACTAAAGGTTTAGTTTTTTCTCAAGAAATGATGTTGGAATTAACAAAAACAGGTATGGCTAGAGAAAAAGCTTATAGATTAATTCAGGGTCACGCTAAGGCAAGTTTTACTAAAAACGCCAATTTAAAAAATCTTTTAAAAAAAGATGTAAGAATAACTAAGAATATAAATGAAAAAAAAATAGATAGAATTTTTACATATGACAAACATTTCAAAAATATTAACTATATCTTTAGAAGAGTTTTTAAATAATGAAAAAAGGAAAAAAGTTATACGAAGGTAAAGCTAAAATTATATATGCTTCACCTGAAAAAAACTTGGTCATTCAACATTTTAAAGATGACGCAACTGCTTTTAATAATCAAAAAAAGGCAACAATAGATGGAAAGGGAATTTTAAATAATAGAATTTCTGAATATATTCTCTCAAACTTAAATGAAGTAGGAATAAAAAATCATCTAATTAAAAGAATTAACATGAGAGAACAGCTTGTAAAAAGTGTTGAAATTATACCTATTGAATTTGTTGTAAGAAATATTGCTACAGGATCATTAACAAAGAGACTTGGGATAGAAGAAGGAACAATTTTAGATTATCCATTAATTGAATATTGCCTCAAAAATGATGATTTAGGAGACCCGTTAGTAAGTCGTGAACATATATTGTCATTTAATTGGATGAATATAATGGAATTAGAATTAATAAATGATCAATGCAAAAGAATAAATGATTTTTTACAAGGGATGTTTAGAGGCGTTGGTATAAAGCTTGTTGATTTCAAATTAGAATTTGGAAGATCAGGACAAGATAATGAAATAATTCTCGCAGACGAAATTAGTCCTGATACATGTAGACTATGGGACTCAAGAACAGAAAAAAAATTAGATAAAGATATATTTAGAAAAGATCTTGGAAATTTAATTGAAGGATACCAAGAGGTAGCAAAGAGATTGGATATTCTACATGAACAATCTAATATAAGACCTATAAAATTTCCAAAACCTAAAGCGGTTAAAATTAAAAAGAAATAATGAAAATAAAGGTAGTTGTAACTTTAAAAAATGGTGTCTTAGATCCACAAGGAAAAGCTATTCAACAAACATTAAACGGTATGAATTTTGACAAAGTAAGCGATGTACGGCAAGGGAAATTTTTTGAAATTGAAGTTAAAGAAAATGATGAAACTAAAGCAAAATCATTAGTAGACGAAATGTGTAAAAAACTATTAGCCAACTTAGTTATAGAGGATTACAAGATCGTTTAATATTGATGAAATCATCTGTAATTATTTTTCCTGGTTCAAATTGTGATAGAGACATGGATGTTGCTCTAAAAAAGTTTGGTTTTAAAAATCAAATGATTTGGCACAATGATAAATCTATTCCAAAAAGTGATTTGATTGTTCTACCTGGTGGTTTTTCTTATGGAGATTATTTAAGATGTGGAAGTATTGCATCAAAATCAAATATTATAAAATCTGTTATAGATTTTGCTAATTCTGGTGGACTTGTTCTTGGCATTTGTAACGGTTTTCAAATATTAACAGAAACAGCTTTATTGCCAGGTATATTACAACAAAATAAGTATCTTAATTTCATATGCAAAAATGTTTATGTGAAAGTTAGAGATAAGAAAAATAAATACTTTAAAAATATCAAAAAAGAAATTTTAGAGCTTCATATAGCTCATAATGAAGGTAATTATTTTTGCTCAAAAGATGAATTAAAGTCTTTGGAAGATAATAGCCAAATAGCCGTTACATACTGTGATCAAAAAGGTTTAGAAAATGATGAAAATAATCCTAACGGTGCACTAAAAAACATTGCGGGAATATTTAATAAAAATAAAAATGTATTGGGTATGATGCCCCATCCTGAAAGAATGATTGATAAATATCTTTCAGGAGAAGATGGTTCTTTGTTTTTTGAAAATCTTTTAGGAAATTTGCAATAATGAAAGTCACAGAAACTGTTGCTATAGATCATGGATTAAAAAAAGAAGAGTTTGCTAAAATTTGTGAATTACTTAAAAGAACGCCCAATATTACTGAATTAGGAATTTTTTCAGCAATGTGGAATGAGCACTGCTCATATAAATCCTCAAGAAAACATTTAAAAAAAATGCATACAAAAGGCAAACAAGTTATCCAAGGACCTGGAGAAAATGCAGGTGTGATAGATATCGGTGATGATGATGCAATTGTGTTTAAAATTGAAAGTCATAATCATCCCTCTTTTATTGAACCATACCAAGGAGCGGCCACTGGTGTAGGAGGAATAATGAGAGATGTGTTTACAATGGGAGCAAGACCTATTGCTAACCTGAACTCCATTCATTTTGGTTCACCCCAACACAAAAAAACTAAAAATTTATTACGTGGAGTAGTAAAAGGTATTGGAGGATATGGTAATTGTATTGGAGTTCCAACAATCGCAGGACAAACAAGTTTTGATGAGTCTTATAATGGAAACATTTTAGTGAATGCGATGACCTTAGGTTTGGTAAATAAAAACAAAATATTTTATTCAAAAGCTGCGGGTACGAATAAACCAGTAATTTATGTAGGTTCAAAAACAGGAAGAGATGGAATTCATGGAGCAAGTATGGCATCTGCAACATTTGATGATAAAATTGAAGAAAAAAAACCAACAGTTCAAGTTGGAGATCCATTTACTGAAAAATTATTGTTAGAAGCTTGTTTAGAGTTAATGGCAGATAATTCAATTATTTCTATTCAAGATATGGGTGCTGCTGGTTTAACTTCATCAAGTATAGAAATGGCATCAAAAGGAAAACTAGGAATAGAATTAGATTTGAGTAAAGTTCCTTGTAGAGAAGATAAAATGACCCCTTACGAAATCATGCTTTCAGAAAGCCAAGAAAGAATGCTAATTGTTTTAGAAAAGGGTAAAGAAAATCATGCAAAAAAAATATTTGATAAATGGAATTTAGATTTTGCAGTAATAGGTAAAACTACTAATTCAAAAAAAATAGAACTATTATTTGATAATAAAAAGGTTGCAGAAATTCCAATAGATCTATTAGCAGAAAATTCACCCATGTATGATAGAAAATGGAAAAAGACAAAACTTCCTCAAAAATTAAAATTTAATAAAGATGATTTAAAATCTTTAAATTTATCTGACTGCTTAAAAAAAATATTAAGTTTTCCAAACATTTCTGACAAGAAGTGGATATGGGATCAATATGATCATACAGTTATGGGAGACACAATTCAAAAACCTGGGGGTGATGCAGGAGTAGTAAGAGTGCATGGTTCAAAAAAAGCTGTAGCTGCCTCAGTAGACTCATCGGCCTCTTATTGTTTTGCCCACCCCCTAACAGGAGGTAAGCAAGTTGTTTGTGAAAGTTGGAGAAATTTAATTTCTGTTGGAGCAAAACCAATTGCTATTACAAATTGTTTAAATTTTGGAAATCCAGAAAAAGAAAAAAATATGGGAGAATTTGTTGAATGTGTTGAAGGAATTACAGAGGCAAGTAAATATTTAGATTTTCCAGTTGTCTCTGGAAATGTATCTTTTTACAACGAAACAAATGACAAAGGTATCAAACCAACTCCTGCAATTGGTGGTGTTGGATTAATCAAAGATTATGAAAAAATGATCTCAATGGATTTTAAAAATGAGGGAAATGTAGTTTATGTAATAGGAAAAACTGAAGGACACTTAGATCAAAGTGTATTCGCTAAAGAATTATTGAATGAAAAAAAAGGATCCCCTCCAAGCGTCAATTTATTCAATGAAAAAAATATTGGTGAAACTTTACTTAAATTAATAGATTTAAATTTAGTTGTTTCTTGTCATGATGTTTCATTAGGCGGAATATTAATTGCTGTTTCAAAAATGTGTATTAAAGGAAATAAAGGTATAAAAATAAATCCGTTAAAAGGTTTAATAAATAAATTTGACTATTTTTTTGGTGAAGATCAGGCTCGTTATATAATTGAGATAAATACTACTAATATTGAAAAAGTAAGCGAGATACTTAATAATAATTCAGTTCATTTCGATGATTTAGGAGTTGTAGATAAAAATAAATTAAGTTTTGAAAATGATATAAAATTACCTATTGAAGAATTGTCAAATGCACATACATATTGGTTAAAGAGGTATATGGATAACTAATGGCAATGGATTTAAAAGAAATTGAAAAGTTGATAAAGGAGGCTATGCCTGATGCTTCTATAGAAATACAAGATTTAGCTGGCGATGGTAATCATTACTCTGCCACAGTTACATCAAGCCAATTTTCTGGTAAAAGTAAAATAGAACAGCATAAAATGGTTTATAATTCATTAAAAGGTAAAATGGGTAATGAACTGCACGCACTAGCAATTAAAACAAAGGAGAATTAAATGGATCAACAAACAAATGATTTAATAAAAAGTGAAATAGAAAATAATGATGTTTGTCTATTTATGAAAGGAACACCTGATGCACCTCAGTGTGGATTTTCAATGGCTGTGGTAAATATATTTAAAATTCTTGAACTAAATTTTAAAAGTGTGAACGTTTTAGAAAACCAAAACGTAAGAGAAGGAATAAAAGTTTACAGTGACTGGCCTACTATCCCTCAACTTTACGTAAAAAATGAGTTTATTGGCGGTTGTGATATAATTAAAGAAATGTATGAGAATGGCGAATTAGCTAATTTATTTGAAAGTAAAAATATTAATTTTAAGAAAAAAGAATAGTTTTTTACAATTTTAAAATATATTCGAAATATTTAAGTTTATTTCATAGCCAGGATTTTCAGCAAACAAATCATAAGCTGTATCAAAAGAAATATTAAAACCATTTATATTTCTTTTATATTCAATTGAAGCCTTGTTATCATTTAATGCCATAGCGTACTCCTCTTCTTTCGAAGAAACATATCCGGTTAGGAAATATAATGTATCACTATGGCTGTTTTCACTTTGGTTTCTTTCATAAAAAGTCATCAAAGACCAACCTGTATTAGTAAGTATATCAAAACCTATTTTTCCTTTAATACTTTTTTCATCTTGTTGATCAATTGATTTTGTATATTTTGTATTTGGATCAGAAACATAATTTAAAGAAACATCTGAACTTGGACTTAAATCTATTCCCAATTCAAAACCAGCTGATGGCCTCAAAATATAATTATTCTTTATAATTTCGTTATTAAAATCAAAACCACCATATAGTCCAACTGTTTCAACACTTTGTTCGTCATATTTAATTGGTGAAATTCCAGACTCGCTATATTGCGTTAAAGTCGTATAACTTAAATCAACTTTGATATTTGGGGTAATATCAATTTCATTTTTTTCAAAAGTGCTCAGGTATTGAATTGAACCAAAAATCTGTTTACCAACTCTATCTCCAGTCAAAATATTACTTCCACTTTTTCTCTTGTTTTTAAGGTCTAATTTGCTTAAACCTAAAATACCCTCTAAATGTCTATTTCCATATTTATGAAAAGTTGCGTAAGTTGCAAAACTATAGGAGTCTATATCAACTGAAGTTCCAGAACTACCAACTTCAACATCATCTTGAGTATAAGTAACTGTATATCCATGTATAATTTTATCATCAACTTTTCTATCCCATCCTAATGTAACAGCGTTAGTATTTACATCTTTAGAAGATGAATTTGTAGTATCGCCTACTCTTCCTACGCTTACACTTCCTTCACTCCAAAATAACCAATCATCATTAGATCTTTTTGGAATATGATTAAAGTTAATGGACTGAGGAATTATCTCTGCAATCTTTGCAATTTTAGGATTTGAAAAATTAAATTTTATACTTTGAGCACTCAAATTTTTATCTGACTCATATCCTCTTATCCAATTTAATCTATTAAATATAGGGGTTGTTACGTGGCTGACGACTTTTTTTGGCGCTTCTGTCTGAGCCTCAGCTAAAGCTAATACATCTTTATCATCAAAAGGGTTTGATGTTCGAGATCCTGTTGAAAAACTTAAATCCGTTGTTGAAGAAATTCCAGCATAAGAATTTCTAGATAAGTCAACAATTGCAGTAGAATCTATTAAAACATAGTACTCAGTACCTGTTTCTAAATCAGAAGATGGATTCATAGTTATTTGAGTTGATCCTGATCCACTTACATCAGTCGTTACATCAAAAGTTTGTACAGTAGAATTATCACTAGTTTTTTTTAAAGTAATATTTCCTGTTCCAACTTTGACTATCTCACTAAAAGTTAATGTTATATTTGTATCATAAGGGGTGTCGGTTTCATCATCTACAGGGTTAGAAGAAGATAAAGTTGGAACCGTACCTGGAAAATCAGTACTCCATGTAGGACCTCCTGTCAGCGTTCCATCATTATTATTTTCTTCACCATACAATGTTGTTCCAGAACCATTGCTAGATTCTGCATTATCATCCATCGTCCAATATTCATTTAAAGACCCTGAAGAAGTATAATCACCATAATTATCTCCTGCATATAAAGTTTCTCCTGAATTATATAACTGCACTATTTCATCTGATGATAAAGTTGAACTCCAAATTGCAACTTCGTCTATTTTTCCATTAAACCAATATCTTGGTGTATCTTCATTGGTCGCTCCTGCACCAATTCTTAGAGGTTCATTATCATTTGCTGTTAAAGTGTTTGAATTGTCATTTCCAATAAGAACTCCATCAACATAAAGCTTCATCATCGTTTCAGATGCATCATATGTGACAGTCTGCATTTGCCATGTATTAAGATTAACATCAACACTAGTATCAAGTCTTGCCCATGTTCTGTCTTCACAATTTCCATTCCAAAAAGACCATTCCTCGTCTGCTTGAATGTAAACCATATAACCTTTAGTTCGATTAGCATCTTCTCCACAAGCAGTATTTGCAGATCTTGATGTAACTGATGACTGCCAATCACTAGATGCTCCGACTTTTACCCAAACATTTACAGAAAAATCACCAGAGGGATTCATTGTAGCATCATAAGGTACTTCTACATAATCATTAGTTCCATCAAAACTTAATGAGTAATCTGCTGCTAATGAAGAATTGATTAGTCCTAAAAAAAAGAGAAGGTAAAAAAAATTAAAATAAAATTTTTTAGCAAAAAGCATGTTAAACCATCTAAAAATATTTTTAGTTTTAATTTCTATTAAATTTTAAATGATTTATCTAGAGTAATACTCAATTACTAAATTTGGCTCCATTACTACTGGATAAGGGACTTCTTCAAATTTTGGAATTCTTACAAATTTTACTTTTTTGTTTTTTTCATCAAGTTGAAGATATTCTGGAACTTCTCTCTCTTTATTTGCTAAAGCAATATCTATTAAAGCAAGTTGTTTTGATTTATCTCTAATCTCAATACTGTCTTCTTCCTTTACTTGATAACTAGAAATGTTTACCTTTTTACCATTAACTCTAACATGTCCGTGATTAATTAGTTGTCTAGAAGAAAAAATAGTATTAGATAATTTTGATCTATAAATTACAGCATCTAATCTTCTCTCAAGTAAGCCAATTAAATTTTCTGCAGTATCACCTTTTTTCATAATAGCTTTTTTGTACATGTTTCTAAATTGTCTTTCATTCATATTTCCATAATAAGACTTTAGTTTTTGCTTAGCTTGAAGCTGAATTCCAAAGTCAGATGGTTTAGAACTTTTAGTTTGACCGTGTTGACCTGGTGGATAAGCTCTAGTGTTGAATGGACTCTTGGGTCTTCCCCATAGATTTACCTTTAATCTTCTATCTACTTTATGTTTAGAGTTTAGTCTTTTTGTCATTTAATATTGCGCTTTATAAACTTAACTTGTGTTTTGTCAATCAACCTTTTTTGATAAACTCGCAAATACACTTGATAAAATACGCGTTTCTTTTTCTGAGAGTTCCATCCTATAAAAAATACTTCTTAAATTTTCAAGCATGATAGCTCTTTTTTCCTTAGGTTTAAAAAAATTTCTATCTTCAAGATTTTTAATACATAAATTCAACATTAATTGTATTTGTTTTTTTGATGCCTGAGTAATTTTCTTAGACTTAGAATAAATTTTTAAATTTAAGTTAAGTAAATTGAATACAGCTTGAGCTACAATAATTACACTATGAGAAAGGTTTAATGATTTAAATTCTGAATTTGATGGTATTTGCATAGTATAATTAGCATAACTTATTTCATTATTTGATAATCCTGAAGCTTCTGAACCAAATAAAAAGCCAATTTTTTTATTATAATTTATTTTTTTTAAATCTTTTAACTGTATATGTTTAATATTTTTATTTCTAAATCGTGAGGTTGTAGCAATTAAATAATCTATTTTCTCTAATGCTGGTTCCATAGTATCAAAAACTTTACTTTTTTTTATAATATCTTTGGCGCCAACCGATGTAGCTATAATTTTATCATTTGGAAAACTTGGTTTTGGATCTACCAAAATTAATTTATCAAAATTAAAATTCTTTATTGCTCGAGCACATGCGCCTATATTTTCAGATAGCTGAGGTTTGTGTAAAATAAAAGATATATTATTAAACATTAAAGGCTTGCTGGAGCATTATCTTTAAATAGTTTATAATCTAAACTATCAACAAGTGCTTTAAAAGAAGCATCAATAATGTTTGGTGATACTCCAATTGTAAACCAATTTTTACCTTTTGAATCAGTGCTTTCAATTGAAACTCTTGTTACAGCCTCTGTTCCTGTATTAAGTATTCTAACTTTGTAATCAACTAGTTTTAGATCTTTTAAATACTGGGAATATTTAGCTAATTTGTCTACATTATTTCTAATTGCATTATCAAGTGCATGTACTGGACCATTGCCCTCTCCTTCGCAAAGAATTAATTTTTTATCAACTTCTAATTGGGCTTTTGCTGAAGAAACAATTTCTCCTAAATTATTTTTTTTGACACTAACGTCGTATTCTTTAATTAATATATATCTTGGAATCTCACCCATTACTCTTCTAGCTAGTAATTCAAAAGATGCGTCTGCTCCATCATAACTATATCCAATAAATTCTCTATCTTTTACTTCTTCTAAAAGTTTTTTAATTTTTGGATCATCTTGTTTAAAATCAATTCCTATAGAATTTAATCTTGAAACAATATTAGATTTTCCAGATTGATCTGAAACAACTATATTTCTAACATTTCCTACTTCTTCAGGGCTTATATGTTCATAAGTTTTTGGATCTTTTTGAACAGCAGAAACATGTAATCCCCCCTTATGAGAAAAAGCTGCAGCTCCTACATAAGGCAAGTGTTGATTTGGTTTTCTATTTAATATTTCATCAAGCAATCTCGAACATTGAGTTAGTTTGTTAATATTTTCTTTTTTTATTTTTATCTCGTAGTTCTGGTTATAAGTTTGTTTTAAGTATAGTGTTGGAATTATTGACATTAAATTTGCATTCCCACATCTTTCACCCAATCCATTGATTGTTCCCTGTATTTGTCTAGCTCCAGACAAAACTGCTGCTAATGAGTTGGCTACTGCATTTCCTGTATCATTGTGAGCATGAATGCCTAGGTTTTTTCCTGGAACTGATTTTACCACTTCACTAACAATTTCTGAAATTTCGTTTGGAAGAGTCCCACCGTTAGTATCACAAAGCACAATCCATCTTGCACCATTATCGTAAGCTGATTTAATACATGAAAGTGCGTATTCTTTATTATTTTTAAATCCATCAAAAAAATGTTCTGCATCAAACATAAATTCTTTTTTTTCTTTTACAAAAAGCTTTGCACTTTCAGAAATATTTTCTAAATTTTCTTTATTTGATATGCCTAAAGCTACGTCTACATGAAAATCCCAAGATTTACCTACTAAACATACTGCAGGTGTATTGCTATTTAGTATAGCTGATAATCCTGGATCATTTTCTGCACTCCTGCCAGATCTTTTTGTCATACCAAAAGCTGTTAGAACAGAGTTATTTAAAATAATTTTTTTTTGAAAAAATTCAGTATCTGTTGGATTAGCTCCTGGCCAACCTCCTTCTATATAATCAACTCCTAAATCATCTAATGCTTTAGATATTTTTAATTTATCATCTATAGAAAAATCTACACCTTGAGTTTGGGCGCCATCTCTTAATGTAGTATCAAATATGTATATTTTTTCCTTGATCATTTAAATTTCCACAGGGTTTTATCATCTTTGTCTTCAATTAAAACTCCTTTATCTAATAGTTCATCTCTAATGTTATCAGCTGCATTATAATCTTTGTTTTTTCTGGCAATATTTCTTTCTTCAATTTTTTTTTCAATTTCTTCCTTGGAAATTTTTGACTTACTTTGTTTAAATTTTTCCCAGATTTTTTTATCTTCGTTTAATAAACCAATAAAATTACATGCAGACACAAATATCTCTTTGTCTTTTACGGAACCTTTTTGAGACTTTTCAAATAATTTATGAAGATTAGCTATATAGCCTGGTGTATTTAAATCATCGTACAAAGGCGATAGATATTCTTGTGGAATTAAAACTTGTTTTTTTAATTCTGTGTAACTTTCATACCATTTGTTGATAGTTTTTTCACTTTCGGACAAGAGTTTTTCGTTCCAATCTAACGGTTGCTTATAATGAGCACTAATTAAAGCGAGTCTTATTACCTGTCCATTCACTTTATTTTTTAAATCATCAATTGTTAAAACATTACCTTGTGATTTTGACATTTTTTCACTTGATATTGTTATAAAACCATTATGAACCCAATAATTCGCAAATGTTTCATTTTCATTTGCACATCTAGATTGAGCAATTTCATTTTCGTGATGAGGAAAAATTAAATCTATACCTCCGCCATGAATGTCAAATTTATCTCCCAAAAATTTTTTAGACATAACTGAACATTCAAGATGCCATCCAGGTCTGCCTTTTCCCCATGGGGAATCCCAAGAAGGTTCGTTTTCAGAAGATGGTTTCCATAATACAAAATCGGCAGGATTTTTTTTATTTTCAGATATTTCAACTCTTGCGCCAGAGATTAATTCATCTAAATTTTTATTTGATAATTTCCCATAATCTTTAAATTTATTTACATCAAAATAAATATGCTGGTTACTTTCGTAAGCATTATTGTTCTTTATTAACTTACTAATCATTTCAATCATTAAAGAAATATTTTCAGTAGCCTTTGGTTCATGATTAGGAACTTCACAATTTAAATAATTGCAATCATCATGAAAAATTTTAGTGATTTTATTTGTAAGTTCGCTTATAGATATTTTTTTTTCTAATGAAGCTTTAATAATTTTATCATCAATATCTGTTATGTTTCTTACATAATTAATTGCTTTAGTTCCAAATTTACATTTTAAAACTTTAAATAAGATATCAAATATAACAAGAGGTCTAGCATTACCTATATGTGGATTATCATATACAGTTGGTCCACAGACATACATACCAATTTTTTTTGAATCAATTGGTATAAATTTTTCCTTTTTGTTGCCAAGGCTATTTGTTAAAAAAATATCTTTATCCATTATTCAAGAAATATACTTTAATTGATGATTTGTGAATCGTTAAGATTACTTAGGTATCTTGCAAACTGGAATGGGATTCATTTTATGCAGGTTTGCATTTCTTATTTTTATATATTTATCTCTATTTATTGATTTTTCATTATCCATTGCTTCTTCAAGCTCCTTATAGGAAAGACCAAGCTGACCTTCGTCAGTTCTTCCATCATCCCATAATCCATCTGTTGGTGGAGCCTCAATAATTTCTTTTAATATATTAAGTTCTTTTCCTAATTCCCAAACTTCAGTTTTATTACAATCAGCAATTGGTGATATATCTACTCCACCATCTCCATATTTTGTGTAAAAACCAACTCCAAAATCTTCAACTTTATTTCCTGTTCCAACAACTATTCCATTATTAGCAGCAGCAACCTGATAAAGTGTTGACATTCTTAATCTTGCTCTAGAATTTGCCATTCCATGTGCATTATTAAATTTAGAAAGTGTTTTTTCAAAAGAATTAAATAGATCGTCTAACTCAATTGTAAATCCACTAACATTTTCAAAATTTTTTTTTAACCATTCTTGATGTTTTAAACTTAGATCATGTTGAATAGTTTTTTGTTTTATAGGCATTGAAATTGCAATTGTTTTTAAACCTGTCATTGCACTCAAAGTACTTGATACTGACGAGTCTATACCTCCAGATATACCTATAACTAATGAGTTTGCTTTTGTTGGCATTGAATTTACATAATCCAATATCCAATCTTTAATGTAGATAACTTTTTTGTTTACTTCCATAATTCAAATATATGTTAAAGGAATAAATTTATAAACGTTTAAGATGCCGCTTTAATTCCACTTTTGGCATAAATGGAATTCTTTTTAATCTCATCTGAAATCATAAATGCTAATTCTAAAGCTTGATTAGCATTTAATCTTGGGTCACAATGCGTTCTATATCTGCTAGAAAGGTCTTTGTCTGATATTTTTTGGGTACCACCTGTGCACTCTGTAACATTTTGTCCCGTCATCTCTATGTGTAGTCCACCAGCATACGATCCTTCACTTTGATGAACGCTAAATACGTTTTTAACCTCATTTAAAACATTGTTAAAAGGTCTAGTTTTAAATCCAGTTGTAGATTTAATTGTGTTTCCATGCATTGGATCACAAGACCAGATCACATTTAGACCTTCTTTTTTAATACCTCTAATTAATTTTGGTAAAAATTTTTCAACATTTTGGTGACCAAATCTTGAAATCAAAGTTATTTTGCCTTTTTCATTTTTAGGATTTATTACATTACAAATTTTGACAATTTCATCTGGTTTAGATGTTGGTCCACATTTTATACCAATAGGATTCTCTATACCTCTGCAGAATTCGACATGACCTCCATCTAACTGTCTTGTTCTATCACCTATCCAAACAAAATGTGCAGAAGTATCGTGATATTCTCCTGTTGTTGAGTCAACTCTTGTCATACTTTCTTCAAAAGGAAGTAGTAAGGCCTCGTGTGAAGTCCAAAAATTTACCGTCTTGAGTCTTCTATTAAAATCTGAATTTATTCCGCATGCTTCCATAAATGCTAAAGCATCGGCTATTTTATCTTCTAACTCTTTAAATTTTTTAGCTTGAGGACTTTTTTTAATATAACCTGTATTCCATAAATGTACTTTTTGTAGATCAGCAAATCCACCATGACAAAAAGCTCTTAATAAATTTAATGTAGAAGCTGACTGAGAATAAGCTTTAAATAATCTTTTAGGGTCAGGCTTTCTTGATTTTTCAGTAAAATCAATACCATTAATATTATCACCTAAATAACTTGGTAGTTCTTTATCACCTTGCTTTTCTGTAGGAGCACTTCTAGGCTTTGAAAATTGCCCTGCAATTCTACCAAGTTTTACAACAGGTAAAGAAGCTGAATAAGTCAATACTAAAGATATTTGCAAAATGACTTTAAAATAATCTCTTATGTTATCAGGATTAAATTCTGCAAAACTTTCTGCACAATCGCCACCCTGAAGTAAAAACGCTTTTCCATCAACAACTTCTGCAAGTTGTTGTTTTAAATGTCTAGTTTCACCAGCAAAAACTAATGGAGGAAAATTTTTTATTTTTCCAAGAACCATATTAAGTTCTTTTTCATCCTCATAAGTCGGGATATGCTTAACAGGATAATTTCTCCAACTATTTAATTTCCATTTTTTCATTTCAACCTGAGAGTGTTTTAACAGAGTTTATTTATTATTCAACTGTAACAGATTTTGCTAAATTTCTTGGTTTATCTATATCATATCCGTTTTGCAATGCTGAATAATAAGCTAATTTTTGAAGAGGTACTGTAATTAAAAAAGGAAATAAATCTTCTGTTAAATTTTCAACTTCTATTTTTTCCCAAATATTTTCTGATTGAATTTCATCTTTACTTTTATTTGTTACAAGTAAAACTTTAGCTCCTCTGGCAATAACTTCTTGCATGTTTGAAATTGTTTTTTTGTAATGGTTGTCTCTTGGAGCAAGAACAACTACAGGCATACCCTCTTCTATTAATGCTAAAGGACCATGTTTCATTTCACCTGCTGGATATCCTTCTGCATGGACATAAGCAAGTTCTTTTAATTTTAATGCTCCTTCAAGTGCTATTGGAAATGAGTAACCTCTTCCTAAAAACATTGATCCTTTAGCTTTTATAAATTCTTTGCTTGCTTTTTGTATTTTGTTATCTGTTAATAATGTTTTTTTACATAAGTTAGATAAAGAAAGTAAATTTTTAATCTTTTCCTGATAAATTTTTTTAGTAATTATTTTTTGATCAAATGATAATTTCAAACACAGTATATATAAAACTAGCATTTGACCCAAAAATGCCTTGGTTGATGCAACACCAATCTCAGGACCACAATGAATTGGTAAAACAAGATTAGAATCTCTAGCTATTGAACTTTCAATAACATTAACAATTGAACATGTTTTCATTTTATTTTTTTTACATATATCTAAAGCTGCATAAGTATCAGCTGTTTCTCCAGATTGAGATACAAAAACATATAAACAATCACTTTTAAATTTAAGTTTTCGATATCTAAATTCAGAAGCTATATCTATTGATACATCCAAAGAGGTGTACTCTTCAAACCAATATTTTGCTACTAAACAAGAGTGATATGCTGTTCCACATCCTATTAAAACAATTGAATTTATTTGGTTAATTTTCCAAGGAAAATTATAAATATTTATTTGTTTATTAATTTTGTCAATATATTCATTAACACAATTTTTTATTGTTGTTGGTTGTTCATCTATTTCTTTTGCCATGAAATGTTTGTAATCACCTTTATCATTATCTTGGTTATCTTGTGATAAATTTAATATTTTTTTGTTTACTTTAATTCCATTGGTATCAAAAAATTCAACTTGATTGTCTTTAATCAAACAAAACTCACCATCATTAAGATAAGATACTTTATTTGTCATTGACTTTAATGCATAAGAGTCTGATCCTAAGTAATTTTCATTTGGACCATATCCAACAGCAAGAGGAGATCCTCTTCTAGCACCTACAATTAAATCTGGATAATCTTTAAATATAATGCCTAATGCAAAGCTACCGTGTAGTTTCTTTAAAACTTTAATAATAGTATTTTTTAAATTATTTTTTTTTAAATAATCAGTTATCAAATGTGCAATAACTTCAGTATCTGTCTGAGATTTAAAATTATAGCCTTTTTTTTCTAATATTTTTTTTAAAATTGTTGAGTTTTCTATAATACCATTATGAACTACTGAGACAGTTTCAGATGAATGTGGATGAGCATTTATAGTGCTTGGTCTACCATGTGTTGCCCATCTAACGTGACCTATTGCAATTTCACCTTGTAAATTTGAACTTGTTATATTTTTTTCTAAAACTTCTACTCTTCCTTCGCATTTAACTTCTTTTATAAAACCATCATTAAGAGTTGCTATTCCGGCTGAATCATATCCTCTGTATTCCAATTTTTTTAATGAATTAACTATTCGTGTTGTTACTTCTTTATTACTTGTTATTCCTACTATTCCACACATTTATCTTTTTTTATAATTTTTTATCTCGACTTGATTTGTTCTCTCAAGTGCAAGTGAATTTTTCAATACGTTTTTTGTAATAACAGATCCTGCTCCAACAATACTATTTTCATTAACAGTAACTGGTGCTACTAAAGATGAATTTGATCCAATAAAAACTTTATCTTTTATTCTTGTTTTATATTTTTTAACTCCATCATAATTGCATGTAATAGTTCCGGCGCCAATGTTTACATTTTTTCCAATATTAGCATCACCAACATAGGAAAGATGATTAACTTTAGAATTTTTTCCAATTTTACTTTTTTTAACTTCAACAAAATTACCAATTTTTGAACCAGATTTAATAATTACGCCTGGTCTAATTCTTGCATAAGGTCCTATTTTGACATTATTGTCAATTTTCACTCCCTCTAAATGAGAAAAAGATGAAATGGTAACATTGTTGCCAATTTTTACTTTTTTTGAAATCACAACATAAGGTTCGATAACTACTTTTTTTCCAATTTTTGTATCATTTGAAAAAAAAACTGTTTCAGGCGCAATCATTTTTACACCTTTTTTTATAAAATTATTTCTTAATTTGTTTTGTAAATTTATTATTTTTTTTTCTTTCATTTGATATTTATATATATTTAGGTATTACTTTACTTTAACTCACAAATTATTTCTTAATAATACTTTTAATTATGGTCCAAAAATTTACAATTTTATTCGATCTAGATGGAACTCTTATTGATACAGCTCCCGACCTAATGAACGCACATAATTATGTTATGAAAAAATTTGGTTACGAAACAAAATCTAGAGGTGATATAAAAAAACTTGTTGGAAAAGGTGCTGCATCATTGATAGGAAGAGCCGTTTGGGGCCAAGCAAAAAAAGAATTTGGTCAGATTATCGACAAAGAAATAAAAGATGAAATGGTAAAAGATTTCATTGAGTATTATGCAAATAATATAGCTGTTGAAAGTAAATTAATAAATGGTGTTTTAGAATTTTTAAAATGGGCAAAAACAAATAATATTTCAATGGGAGTGTGTACAAATAAACAAGAACACCTTGCAATAGACTTGTTAAAAAAAATAAAAATTTATGAATATTTTGAGTATGTTGCGGGCTGTAATACTTTTGATTATTGCAAACCTGATCCTAGACATTTAACAAATGTGATTGAAATTATGCATGGAGATATAAATAAAAGTTTAATGATAGGTGATAGTGAAACTGATGCGGACTCAGCTAAAGCTGCTGGTATTCCGTTTATATTAGTAGAAGATGGATATACTGAGAAAAAAGTTTCAGAAATTCATCATAATTATTTGATTAAAGATTTTGTAAATATTCAAGAAATTATCAATAAATACTTAAATCATTAAACTTGATTAAATTTTTACCTAAGGTATTAAAATTTAATAAAATATAGATATTATGATTAATCATAAAGTTAAAGTTTACCCTTCTAAAATTAAGCTAAACAAAAAAAAACAGCTTGCTTGGAAAATTGCTGAAATTGCAAGCGATAACTCAAAACTGAATAAACATTCAATTGAAATGGTGATAAATAGAATTATTGATAATGCTTCTGTTGCTATTGCATCCTTAAACAGAAAACCAGTAATCTCTTCAAGAGAAATGGCTAAGTCTCATCCAAGACAAAATGGTGCCACTATATTTGGCATAAGTTCTAAAATAAAATTTGATGCTGAGTGGGCCGCTTGGACGAATGGTACTGCTGTTAGAGAATTAGATTTTCATGATACTTTTTTAGCTGCTGATTATAGTCATCCAGGAGATAACATCCCTCCTTTATTGGCTGTTGCACAACAATTAAAAAAAAGTGGATTAGATTTGTTAAGAGGAATTATCACTGCTTATGAAGTTCAAGTTAATTTGGTTAAAGGAATATGTCTTCATAAACATAAAGTAGATCATATAGCTCATTTAGGTCCTAGTGTTGCTGCAGGAATTGGATCAATGCTTAAATTAAATACCGAAACTATATATCAAGCAATTCAACAAGCTTTGCATGTTACTGTTTCAACAAGACAATCTAGGAAAGGAGAAATTTCTAGTTGGAAAGCTTACGCTCCTGCACATGCAGGTAAGCTTGCAATAGAAGCAGTGGATAGAGTTATGCGAGGAGAAGGAGCTCCAAGTCCCATTTATGAAGGTGAAGATAGTATAATAGCAAGAATTTTAGATGGTAAAAACGCAAAGTATAACATTCCACTTCCAAAAAAAAATGAGGAAAAAAAAGCTATACTTGAAACTTACACAAAAGAATATTCTGCGGAATATCAAGCTCAAGCACTAATAGATATAGCAAAAAAATTAAACAAGAAAATTTCAAATTTAAATAATATTAAAAAAATTGATATTTACACAAGCCATCATACTCATTACGTCATTGGAACGGGCGCAAACGATCCTCAAAAAATGGATCCTAAAGCAAGTAGGGAAACCTTGGATCATTCTATCATGTATATATTTGCGGTAGCTCTTGAAGATGCAGATTGGCATCATATTAAATCATATACTAAAGCAAGAGCTAATAGAAAAAGCACAATTAAAATCTGGCACAGCATTAGAACTCATGAAGATAAAAAATGGACAAGAAAATATCATGATCCAAACCCTAAAAAAAAATCTTTTGGTGCAAAAGTTATTGTTACAATGAAAAATGGGAAAAAAATATCTGCACAGCTTGAAAGAGCTGATGCACATCCATATGGATCAAGACCATTTAAAAGAAATGATTATATTAAAAAATTTAAAACCCTAACTGATAAAATCATTTCTAGAAAAGAAAGTTTAAAATTTCTAAATACAGTTCAAAAATTAAAAAAACTTAAAAAAGGACAGCTTAATAAATTAAATATTGAAGTAAGTAAAAAATACTTAAAGCAAAACAATAAAAAAGGAATTTTTTAGGTGCACTTTGTAAAAAAAAACGCTCAACAAAAAAGAATTGACTTTGATAATAAATTAAAAACAAATAAAATTTTAAGAGTTCCTGGTGCTTATAATCCTTTAACAGCAAAAGTTATCGAAGAAGTTGGATATGATGCTGTTTATGTTTCTGGAGGAGTAATGTCTAATGATTTAGGATATCCTGATATAGGATTAACAACTCTTAAAGATGTAAGTAATAGATCAAGTCAAATATCCAGAGTTACAAATCTTCCAACAATTGTTGATATAGATACTGGATTTAAATCATGCAAAGAAACTATAGAAACTTTTGAGAAATTTGGTATCGCTGCAGTACACATAGAAGATCAAATTGATCAAAAGAGATGTGGACATTTAGATAATAAGGAACTTATTTCAAAAGAAGAAATGGTTAATAAAATTAAAGAGTGTGTAAGTTCAAAAAAAGATAAAAATTTCAAAATAATTGCAAGATCTGACGCTAAAAATGTTGAAGGAATAGATAAAATGATTGAAAGATGTAAATCTTATATTGATGCTGGTGCAGAAATTATTTTTCCTGAAGCTTTAAAAGATGAAAACGAATTTGAGAAAGTTAGAAAATCATTAACTGGTTACTTGCTAGCTAATATGACTGAATTTGGAAAATCGAAATTACTTAATTACAAAGATCTTGAAAATCTTGGTTATAACATTGTGATTTATCCAGTAACTACGCAAAGATTAGCTATGAAAAGTGTTGAAGATGGATTACGCGCTATTTTTGACGATGGACATCAAAACAATATAATTGATAAAATGCAAACTAGAAAAAGATTATATGATTTAGTTGAGTATGAGAAATACAACTCTCTTGATGAAAAGATTTATAATTTTAGTACTGAAGGTCATGAATAATGAGTGATGAAATAAAAAAAGGTTTATTAGGAATTGTTGTTGATGAAACAACTGTTTCGCAGGTTATGCCTGATATTAATTCTCTAACTTATAGAGGTTATGCGGTACAAGATCTTTGTGAAAAATGTAATTTTGAAGAAGTTGCTTATCTTGTTTTAAACGGGGAACTTCCAAATAAAAGACAATTAAAAAGTTTTGTTAAAGAAGAAAGACTAGATAGAAAACTTTCAAAAGAAATTTTAAGTGATATTAGAAAAATGCCTAAAAAAGCACATCCAATGGATGTAGCTAGGACTGCTGTAAGTTTAATGGCTTTAGAAGATAATGAAACTAAAGATAACTCTCCAAAAGCAAATATGCGAAAAGCTATTAGGATATTTTCAAAAACACCTATAGCTCTAGCAGCATTTTTTAGAGCAAGAAAAGGAAAAAAAATAATTTCACCAAAGAAAAATTTGTCTTTTTCTGAAAACTTTTTCTATATGTGTTTTGGTAAGGTTCCGAGTAAAGAAATAGTCAAAGCTTTCGATGTATCTTTGATACTTTATGCAGAACACAGTTTTAATGTATCTACTTTTACTGCCAGAACGATAACAAGTAGTTTGTCTGATATTCATGGTGCAATTACGGGTGCTATTGCTAGTTTAAAAGGACCACTTCACGGTGGAGCAAATGAAGAAGTAATGCACATGATGAATAAAATTAAAAAACCTGAAAATGCCCTAAAATGGATTAATAAAGCACTTAAAAATAAAGATGTAGTAATGGGTTTCGGACATAGAGTTTATAAAAAAGGAGATTCTAGAGTTCCTACGATGGAAAAATACTTCAGAAAGGTTTCTTCAATAAAAAAAGATAGAAAATTTATTAAAATTTATGACATTGTTAAAAATGTTATGATTGAAAAAAAGAATATTCATCCAAACGTTGATTATCCAACAGGTCCTACTTATCATTTAATGGGTTTTGATACTGATTTCTTTACGCCTATATTTGTAATTTCTAGAATTACTGGTTGGTCTGCACATATTATGGAACAACATGCTGCGAATAAATTAATTAGGCCATTGTCAAAGTATAGCGGAGCAAAACATAGAAAAGTTATGCTTTTAAATCAAAGATAATCTTTTATTAACTAAATGCTTCAGTCCAATTTCCTTGGGTCGATGCTTTAGAATATTCTGTTGCTCTACCCTCAAAAAAGTTCATATGTTCGACTGCGTTAAGCATTGTATCCAGCCAACTCAGTGGATTTTTTTCAACCTCATAAATAGGCTCTAAACCTAATTGTGCCAATCTTCTATTTGCAATAAATCTAATATAATCTTTAACTTCTTTTGCAGTTAATCCTTCCATAGGTCCCATTTCGAATGCTAAGTCTATAAATGCATCTTCATGATGAATTATAGTTCTACATGCTTCATAAAGTTCTTTCTTTAATTTTGGTGTCCAAATTTCTGGATTTTCTTTTATAAATTCTTTAAATAATCTTATCATTGAATTACAATGCAAAGTTTCATCTCTTACAGACCAAGTAACTATCTGACCCATACCTTTCATTTTATTAAATCTTGGAAAATTAAGTAAAATTGCAAAACTTGCAAACAACTGTAGTCCTTCAGTGAAAGCACTAAACACAGCTACTGTTTTTGCAATATCTTCTTTTGAATTAACATTAAAGTTTTGCATGTAATCATATTTATCTTTCATCTCTTTATATTTCATAAAAGCAGAATATTCTGACTCTGGCATTCCAATAGTATCAAGTAGATGTGAATAAGCAGCAATATGAACAGTCTCCATTGAAGCAAAAGACGTCATCATCATTAAAACTTCTGTTGGTTTAAAAACTGTTGTGTAATGTCTTAAGTAACAGTTATTAACCTCAACGTCAGCTTGTGTAAAAAACCTAAAAATTTGAGTTAATAAATTTTTTTCCGATTGAGTTAAGTTTTTTTGCCAGTCTCTAACATCGTCACCTAAAGGAACTTCTTCGGGTAACCAGTGAATTCTTTGTTGAGTCAACCAAGCATCATAGCACCATGGATATCTAAAAGGTTTGTATACTGGGTTCTCAACTAACAAGCCTGATTTTTTTGGCTCAATAATTGTAGTTTGATTTTCATTTTTAATTTTTTCTACTACTGACATGATAAACACTCCTCATATTCTGGTTGTTCAGTTTGTTGTTTTGATTTGTAAACATTTGCTGTTACATCTGTTAATTTTGAATCATTCACATTTTCAGCTCTTTGAAT
>QCJD01000007.1 GCA_003216255.1 Pelagibacteraceae bacterium AG-404-N13 | reverse complement strand
ATTATCACATTGCTCCATAGATACAAAAAGTGGTTTGTGGGAAAATAAAATTTCAAATGATGATAAAAGAGAAATTACTGATATTAAATTTGATTCAGCGTTGTCTTTTGAAGATTTTAATAAAAATGTAGTTTTGTATGGAAAAAAAAGTAATTATCCAAATTTGATGGAAAAATAATGAATAAAGAATTCAATATAGCTGTTATAGGATTAGGACAAATTGGTTCTTATTTATTAAACGAATTAATTAATAAAAAAAAAGATATATTAAATAAAACAGGAAAAAGAATTAATATAGTTGCAATATCAGCTAAAAATAAAAATAAAAAAAGATCTTTTAAAATCAATAAAAAAATTTTTTATTCAAATCCTTTAGAAATAATAAAGAAAGAAAAAATTCATATTTTATTTGAAGCTATAGGACTATCAGATGGTATTTCAAAAAAAGTTGTTGAGAAAGCTTTAAGGAAGGGAATTCACGTAGTTACTCCAAATAAGGCTTTGATATCAAAACATGGAGATTATCTTTCAAAATTAGCTGAAGAAAATAAAGTTAACTTAGAATTTGAGGCATCTGTGGGTGGAGGTATACCTATTTTAAGAACTATAAAAGAAGGTTTGGCAACAAATAAAATTTCTAAAGTATATGGAATTTTAAATGGTACTTCTAATTATATACTTTCAGAAATGGAGACTACTAAGCATAGTTTTAATGATGTATTAAAAAAGGCTCAATCTTTAGGATATGCTGAACCAGGTAATCCTAAATTAGATCTTAATGGTTATGATGCTTTAGCTAAAGTCAAAATTCTTTCATCATTGTCGTTTAACAACAAAATATCAAATTCAAAGTACTTAATGGAAGGAATTGAAAATATTGAATACAAAGATATCGAAATTGTTGATCAACTTGATTATAGAATAAAACTATTAGGTATAACGGAAATAATAAATAAACAATTATTTGAACGTGTTCACCCATGTCTCGTTAAAAAAAATACATATATTGGTAATGTAAATGGAGTGATGAATGCGGTAATACTTGAAGGAAAACCTGTTGGAGAAAGTGTTCTTCAAGGTGAGGGCGCTGGTCCCGGAGCTACTTCATCAGCTTTAATGTCAGATTTATTATCTATACTAAGAGGTAATATAAAATTTCCATTTGGTGTATCTAATAAAAAAAGAAAAAAAGTTAAAATTTACAACGTAAACAAATACTCCAATGCTTTATATCTTAGATTGGAAGTTAAAGATAAACCTGGGGTATTATCTTCAATTACCAAACAACTAGCCAAATATAATATTTCTGTCAAAAGATTAATCCAAATACCTGATCATAAGAAGAAAACAGCTTCTATTGCTATTATAACTCATGAATCTAATGAACTTAATTCAAAAAAATGTATAAGATCATTTAAGGCTAACAAAAATATAATTAAATCACCAGTTTTAATAAGATTATTTTAAAAATGGAATTGTATCTCAAGCTATTTGAAGTACTTTTTCCAGTTTTTTTTATAGTAGGTATTGGTTACTACCTTGGAAAAAAAAATCCCAATTTTGATACTTCATTCATTACTAATTATTCGGGAAATTTTGGTGCTCCCGCTCTTTTTATTTTTGCCATTACATCTTCAGGAGTAACTTTCACTGTTTTTTCGGAATATTTTATTTATGCAATAATAGCACTTACTAGTTTTGCACTAATTGGTATAATTTTTTTATTCTTTATGAAAAAAGATATTTCAAGAGAATTACCACCATATTTTTTACCAAATACAGGAAATATGGGAATACCTATTTGTTTGTTTGCATATGGAACTTTAGGAATGGGTGTTGCTGCTGCTATTTCTTCATTGGTTATATTACTCCATTTTACTATTAATATTTTTCTAGCTAGTAAAAAATTTGATATAAAAATAATTTTAAAAAGTCCACCTACATATGCAGTAATAGTCGCCGTTTATTTTTTATATTTTGATTTAGAGATGCCAAAAGTAGTTCTCAATACTGTAATGCTTTTAGGTTATGCAATGATTGTTTTAATTTTAATGTCTTTAGGTGTTTCTTTAACTCAACTTAAAGTATTTTCATTAAAAGATTCTGTAATATCTTCAATTGGAAGAGTAATTATTGGTCCAATTATTGGTTTTATGATAATTAAATTATTTGATTTATCCGGATTTGCTGCAGGTGTTTTATTAATTCAATCAGCTATGCCCAGTGCCATATTAACATATTTAGTTGCAGAAATGTATTCACCTAAAAAAGTTGTTGATAGCATTTCTAGTATGATTGTTGTATCCACCTTGATGTCTTTGATAACTGTACCAATAATTGTTTATATTTCATTAAAATACTTTCCTTATTAATGAAAGCAATTATTCTTAACTTGTCCGCTTGGATAGTGCTTCCATTTATGGATACAATTGCAAAATATCTGTCTTCTGAGATATCTTTTTTTCAAATAACCTGGGCCAGATATTTTTTTACTGTTTTTTGGACTTTGCCTTTGATGTTTTTTTTCTTCAGAAAAAATTTAAAATGGTCTGAAAATCCTAAATTGCAAATTCTAAGAGGTATAACTTTGTTATCAGCTAATATTTGTTTTTTCTATTCGATTTCAATAATTTCTATGGCTAAGGCTTTAACATTAGCTTTTATAGCACCATTGATAACAACTGCCTTATCTACTATAATTTTAGGAGAAAATGTTGGTTTTAAAAGATGGTCTGCTGTTATTGTAGGATTTATAGGATCTTTAGTAGTTATAAGACCTGGTTTAATTGAATTTAATCTAGCAACTCTTGCTGCATTAGGTACAGGTTTTTTTTATGGAGTATATTTAATAATTACTAGAAAATTACATACTGTTGATAATCCATTATTAACTCTTTTAATTACCGGTGCAGTAGGGGCCTTAATATCAAGCTTATTTGTTCCAATAGTATGGATCAATTTAAGCCAATCACAGTGGTTATGGCTTGCTCTAATGGGTATATTTGCTTGTTTAGGTCATTTGCTTCTTATTTATTCATTAAGATATGCTGATGCTTCTAAATTAGCTCCTTTTGGTTATTTTGAAATAGTTACTAATATAATTTTAGGCTATTATTTCTTTAAAGATTTTCCTGATATTTGGACTTTTACTGGACTATTTATAATTATCTCCTCAGGTGTATATGTTTTTAAAAGAGAGATAAAAAAGTAGTAATATATGTGTACTAATAATTTATAAATTAATTTAAGATATTATTATAAACTACTGATTTTATTATATATTTTAAATAAATTAAAGTAAATTCTATATTATAAGAAATTCAGAAATTAAATAAAATTTATCAAAAAATTATAAAAAAGTTAATAAAATTGTTGTAATTTAAATGGAAAATAAATCATTCATAAGATTAAATAAATAAATAATTCTAATAAAAAGCAATAAAATCAATATTTTTAGCTTACAGTAGATTTTGATAATATTTTTTTCTTTGTTTAAACACTAAAAAAAAGGAATTATTAATTTAAAAAGATCGATAATTAAGAAAAATGAGCAAGCTTTGCAAAATTAGAATATAGCGATTAAAGGGCCATAGAGGGGGTTTTTTTTCAAATATTTCTATATAAGGTACAACTAAAGGGGGAAAACACAAAATATCTTAAAAATAGGGTAGAATTGAAGATAAACGTTGGTATTGAAAGATTCTAGAGCAAAAAACCTTCTTTTTTTAATAGTTTTTTTTTAGTTTTTGATCCACCAGGACCTGAATATCCGCCTATACTTCCATCAGATCTTATTACTCTATGACATGGCACCTTTGGTGAATAAGGATTCTTGCCACATGCATTAGCAACTGCTCTAGCTGATTTTGGCATATTTATACCTTTTGCAACTTGTTTATAAGTTTTTACTTTGCCCTTAGGGATTTTCATTAAATAATTCCATACTTTTATTTGGAATTTAGTACCTTTTAAGATCATACAATAAAGAAAAAAACCCTGTTTCCTTGCACTTTTTAAGGTGCAAAGAACAGTAGTTTTGGCACGTCGTTTTATGCGCTACCGCCATGCCTTTCACTCTACAATTTTAGCGCTACTCTGTAGAGTTTTCTGCCCTCTGTTCTTGAATCTTTCGATTTTTCCCCAGATGGTCAGTTAAGAGTTGCCTCTTAATTCATTTTGTACATTATCAAAAGTCACAGGTTGTAAGTATCACTTTATTGTTGAATTTATTAACTTTTTAACACCTGTTAATATTGGGGAAAAGTTAAACTAAAACATTAAGAGATATAAGAGGACAAAAATACTTAAGAAAAAAACACCAAATATTAGCATTAATATGCGATTTTTGGTCTGTTCTTTTAATTTTGGCCAATAATTCATTATCATGAAGGTTACAATGACAACAATTAGAGCTATAATTACATATTTTGGCATAATAATATTAAATATTACTTAAATATTATAAAGCAATACCTAAAAAGACGCTTAATATTAAAGCTTGACATTAAAAATAACTTAATATAATATTTCCGATAATTAATGGTTATCGGAAAATATATGAATGAACTAATAACAGACGTTAAAAGCCTTGAATTAGAAACTTTAAAGAATTTAAAAAATTCTAAAGCTAATAATACATTAAGAGCCTATCAATCTGATTTCAAAGATTTTTCAAGTTTCTGTTCAAAAAATGGCTTTTCATCAATGCCAAGTGATCCAAAAATAATAGCTTTATACCTAACTCATTTAAGCTCTTTTAGTAAATTTAGTACTTTAAAACGAAGATTAGCCTCAATAAAAGTTATTCATAGATTAAAAGGGCATTATATCGATATAAAACATCCAATCATTGCTGAAAATTTAATGGGAATAAAAAGAAAGATGGGAGTTAAACAAATATCTAAAAAACCATTATTAATCAATGATTTAAAATTAATTATAAAGGTAATAGATGAAGAAAAAAATAAATATAAAAAATATCAAAATCGAGCTTTATTGTTAATTGGATTTGCAGGAGGCTTTAGAAGATCAGAATTAGTATCAATAGAGTACGAGGATATTGATTTTGTAAATGAAGGGGTAAAAATATTGGTAAGAAGGTCAAAGACAGACCAAACTGGTCTAGGAATGACCAAGGCAATCCCCTACTTCGAAAATAAAATCTATTGTCCTGTTATATCTTTAAAAGAATGGATTACACATGCCAAAATTAACAACGGTAAAGTATTCAATATATCTGACAAAACAGTAGCTTTAACAATTCAAAAATATGCATTATTAGCCGGGTTGGATAAAACAAAATACGCAGGTCATAGTTTAAGATCTGGATTTGCGACATCTACAGCTGAAATCGGTGCAGATGAAAGAAGTATTATGGCAATGACAGGCCATAAAACAACGCAAATGGTAAGAAGATATATCCAAGAAGCAAATCTATTTAAAAACAATGCATTAAATAAAATTAAAATCTAAATATTTTTTGAAATAATTTCTAAACCAGCTTCAGTAAAACTAAATTTTATATTAGCTTTTTTAGCTGCTATCTTATCTGTTTCTTTTTAACCAAAAAATTAAGTATCACTACATTCTTAATTCTCATTAATAATATCTAATAATTCTTTAGCTACATTTTTATATGATCTAACATTTCTTTTTTTTATTAAATTTTTCTTTAGGCTAAGATAAAAATTGTCATTATCGAGAATTTTAATTGTATAATCTATAAACTCATTTGCATTTTTAGCAATAAATCCTGTTACACCATGCTCCACCCTTTCATTTAAAGCACCAATTCCTAAGGTGACAATAGGAATACATAATTCTCTAGCCTCCTCCGCAGCTAAGCAGAAAACTTCACCTTTATGTCCAGGATTAAGCATTACTCTTGATGCAGCTAACTCATTTATTAAATCAAACTTATTTCCTTTTGTTCTGAGTCTAATACCCAGTTTCTTATGTTCATCTGTTAAATTAAACGGAGGATTGATGTAAAGACTGCAATTATCTAATTCTGAACTTATTGACGACCAACATTTAATTAAAAAATTTAAATTTCTGTCTGATCGAGTTACAAATATAGCTTTTTTATCAGGAACATATTGTTCATCAATTTTAAAATTGATAAAATCATTATCAACTGCAATCGGTAGAATTTTCTTTCCATATAAAGATGTTAAAAAACTTCTTTTTTTAAAATGATAATCTCCCTCAAGTATCATAATCGGTTTATTTTTAATAAAAGGATATAATTGTCTTTTTCTTAAAAATTTTTCTATTGGTTGAATACTATGTGACCATAAATAGTTTCTTTTACACTTAAATAAAGATAATAAATTAGCATCAGACATCCCAATAAGTATATCTGGTTGATCACTTGGTGTTATATTTTTTATGTTGTTCCATTCAACTTTTTCAATCACATTTTTAGTTTTTGTTAAATTGAATACTTTAATTGTTAAATTTTCATAATTACCTAATTCGTTCGAAATATTAATTAATGTTTTTTCAGAACCGCCTATAAAGGGCTTGTTAATATCTAAAGAATTAAAAGGAATTGTTTTTTCAATAAAATAAATTTTCACAAATTTAATTCCAATAATATTTATTTATTGATTTATAATTAAATGTTTTGTCAATAATAAATCTTCCTACAATATTTGAGTTAAATTTTTTAAAATATTCTTTTTTACCTATTGATGATATCTTATTAATTCTTTTAATATTTTTACTGAAATATAATATTTTTTTTGATAAATCATTTATATTTTTATAATAAACAACACCTTTATCACTTATTATTTCTTTTAGTTTAGTCTTTTCATCAATAAAAGTTAATAAACCGTTACCAATTAATTGAACTATTCTATCACTACTATAATATTTTATAGGTTTACCCCTACTTAAATTTATTGCCATTTTGTAGTTTTTTAAAATATTTAAAAATTTCTCACCCCAAATTGGCTGAACATCATCCATTCCAAATATATCAAATTTAATATTTGGAATTCTTTTTTTTAGTTTTTTTAAAAAAAATTCTCTATCATCATATTTACCACCTTTTAAAACTCCTCTATGAACTCCATGACTCATAGCAAAAAACAAATCTTTTTTTGGATTTTCTTTAAAATTGCTAAGTATTTCGAAAGATTCATCGCAAGGATTTGGAATATAATAAGCATTTTTTAATTTGAATATTATATTGCTTGGATGTGTTGTTAGGAATGTTGCATCAATAATTTTATGTAAATTGCATATTCTTCTTTTATTCTTTTCAAAATCAGGTCCATTTTTTATTAAGGGATCTAAAAACCACTGACAAATTCTTGGATTATACAATTCTTTTATTTTAATAATATTTTCTTTACTAATGTTGTCGGCATGACCAATAACAATTAAATCAGGGCGAAAATTATTAACTGTATTATAGATTTTTTTGTTAAGTGATTTTATACCCGATATATCTGTTAATGATCTATTATTACTAATTGTATCTCTGTCGCTTAATGTTAAAACATTGTGACCCAACCTGATAAAACCATTATTTATTCTTTTACCAGTATTATAATGCAATCTTCCATCAAATCTCTCATTTAAATTGGTTATATGCAAAATCTTAATATTTTTTTTTGATTTTAAATCTAATAATGTGCCAATTCTTAATTCATCAATTAATTTAGAGATATATTTATTAGTCAAATAAAAATTTTTATAAGTATCTTTTTGTAATTTTAATCTTTTTTTTCTATTTAATATTAAAAATTTAACCTTTTTATATATTTCATTTTCATTAATATTATTTAAAATCAAAGCATGATTAGTAGTTTCTGTTAATCCTCCTTTTTTACTAATGATTAAGGCGCAACCTCTGCTTGATGCCTCTAAACTTGATCTTCCGAAAGGTTCATCCCATCTAGAAGGTACAACTGAAATACTAATTTTTTTTAATAAATTTAAAATGAATGAATTTTTTTTAAAACCAAGTAATTTTAAATTTTTATGTTCAAAGTGAATTTTTTCTCTAGGTTCATCACCTATAACAACAGTAGACCAATCAGGAAATTCGTTTAAAATTTTAATTATAGCTTTGCCAAATGCATCATAACCTTTTGAAGTATTTAATTTCCCAACAAATGAAATTATTTTTTTTTTGTTTTTAAAATTAATTTTCGTACTCGAAGTTGATTGTGGTATTACTGATATTTTTTCTAAATAATTGTTTATATTTAGATCTTTAAAAAATCTTGATTGACACCATTGACTATTAAAAATGATTTTTTCACAAGTATGTAATAAATTAACTCTTTCTTGCTTATGAATAGAACCTTTCATCTGTAGAGGATCATTATGGAAATAAATAAAAATTTTTGAAGTTAAGTTTTTTTTTATTGTTGGTATATAAGAAGGTCTGTTATGAATTTCAATTATATCTGAACTATTTCTTTTTTGTTTTTTAATGAATTCATAAATATAAGCTCTACTTTTACTTAAAAAAATTTTATTTGATATATCAAGATTAACAAAATTATTTAATAAAATATTTTTACTAAAAGTTTCTCCATAAATTTTAATTTTTTTTTTATATTTACTTTTTTTTGTTACATCGCTTACATAAAGAGATACAGCCCCAGCTTTGTCTTTTGAAAAATTTTCTTTATAAGGAAGTAAAATTGATATTTTCATTTTTGTTTAAAAAATTATATTTAATAGTAGCTCTTAATTTTTTATTCATTTTTAATTTATATTCATTTTTCATAGCTAATGATTTTGTTTTATAAATTTTTTTATAAATAATGATCCATTTTTTCCCTCTAGTATATTTAGCTCCTCTTGAATTATTATGGTCATTAATTCTTTTATTTAAATTTGTTGTGTATCCAACATATGAAAAAAATCTGTGTTTATATTTTGACAGAAGCATATATACATAGAATTTCATGGCGGTCCCTAGGGGAATCGAACCCCTCTTTCATGGATGAAAACCATGTGTCCTAACCGATAGACGAAGGGACCAAAAAAAATTCTTTTATTGTAATAACTGTGATTAATCAAGTAATAGCTACCTCTTTTTTTGCTATAAAAGGCAATGAGTTTTTTTGAGTTACCAAAGTTTCAGTAATAAATTTACCATCAGCTAATTTAACTCCATTCACTAGTTCATTTTTTGTTATACCCGTAGCACAGAAAATTGAATTGCCTTTAATTATTTCATTTAATTCATACTTTTTATCCAAATCATTAATACCCATATTTTTTGCTCTTTTTTTATCTGTGTCAGTTTTAAATAAAAATCTTCCTTGAAATTTGCAATTAAAAGCATCTAAAGCTGATGCTGCTAGAACCCCTTCTGGACCACCACCAATACCTAAGAAAATATCAACATCATATTTATCATCTGTAACTAATAATGCACCTGTCACATCTCCATCTGATATTAATTTTAAATTAACTTTTAGTTCTTTTATTTTATCAATTATCTCCTTATGTCTAGGTCTATTAAGTATACAGACAGTTATTTTATCTAAATCTTTATTTTTAGCATCAGCGATATTTTTTATATTTTTTTCTATTGTAAAATCCAAATCAGTTGCATCAAATGGAACATTTTTACCAACAGCCAATTTATCCATGTAAGTTTCAGGTGCATTAAATAAATTTCCTTTTTCACTTATTGAAATTACTGAGAGAGCTCCTGGTAAATTATTTGCTGCAAAGTTTGTACCCTCAAGCGGATCTACTGCAATATCAACAGCAAAACCTTTTCCTGTTCCTAATTTTTCTCCAATATATAGCATGGGAGCTTCATCGAGTTCACCCTCACCTATCACTATTTTACCATCTATATCTAAGTCATTAAGATTTTTTCTCATTATATCCGTAGCAGCTTTATCTACCAATATTTTATCTTTTTTTCCTAAATGTTCATAACAAGCAATTGCTGCATTCGAGGTAACGCTAATTATTTTATTTAAAAATTCTTTATTAAAATTCATAAACTATTTAGATTCAATAGTTTCTATTTCTTCAGTTGATTTTAGTTTATCTTCAAATTCCCTTAAACGTTTATACACACTTGCAAGTTCTATAATAGTTGGCCAAGCTTTTAATAAATATTGCATAGATCCCTCAACTCTTCCAAAAGCTCTTATAATTTGTTGCATAACTCCAAGTGTAACAACTCCCGCAACAATAGCTGGAGCTAGAAAAACATATGCTGATAAAACATTTGCTTGTAAGTATGCAATTCGTCCAATATTAAAATATAAATATCTTAAATAACTTAAAAAATGAATTTTACGTACATCATCAAATAATTCATCAATTCTTTTTGGTCTTACAGTCTCATCGTCTTCTGCAATTACAAGGATTTTTCTATAAGCAGCTTCTTGCTTTTGTAAATCATATTCAACACCAACTAGTCTTAATATCAGTCCAAGTACAATTAAAAAAACAGTTCCACCAATAGTCCATATCAAGGCACCCACTATTAAACCGTATTCCCACTCACCAAAAAAGAAAATAGGAATTCCAATACTTAAGCCAAACAATATAGGAATAAATTGGATCAAAATCATTATAGATTCAATCAAACTTGTACCTAATCCTTCCATAATTCTTGTGAATTTAATTGTATCTTCTTGAACTCTTTGTGATGCACCTTCTATTTTTCGAGCTTTGTCATAAACAGAGTGATACCACTCAACCATTGCTGTTCTCCATCTAAATAAAAAATGAGCTGTAAAGAAACTAATTGCTACATAAACAGCAATATACATACCCGCTAAAGTAATAAACGAAAACAAGCTTCCAAAGTATTCTTCAATTGTTACAGCATTTGGTTCCGCTAACGCTTTTTGAATCATATCATAAAATACTCCAAACCATTCATTTATTTTCACATCTATTTCAACCTGAACCCAAAGAGATGAAAGAATAATAAATGAACCTATCCAAGCCCATAAAAACCATTTTTTATCAGTGAAAAATTTAAACATAATTCAACTTAATTTATAATTATTTAAATACTTTATGACTTATATATAAGCTTATATATTAAAACAATTTATTTTTATGACTCTTAATGTTGGTATATTGGCTCCAGGCAAAGGATGGGGAAATTTTGTCTCATATATTTCAAGCTTTAAAACAATTTCAAAAGTTAGAAATACAAATGTAACTTTAATTACAAAAAAATTTTCAAATGCAAAATCATATTTAGAAGATCAACAATTTGTTAAAGAATTTTATGAAATGCCTGATAATAAGAGAGGATTTTTAAAATCAATTAAATATGCTTTGAGGTTATATAAAATTCTTTCAAGAGCTAAACTAGATGAGATTTTTATTTTTCATTCATCTATTACATTTGTTATAATTTGTTATTTAGCAAAAATAAAAAAAGTTTATGCCCCAGGTATACGATATCAAACTTTTTTTTTAAAAAAAAAAAATAAACTTTATGAAAAATTTTTTTCGAAAATAATTGACCCTGTAGAAGAAACAAAAAATTTAACAAAAAAAATTTTAAATATTGATAAAATTGATTTTTTACCACTTAAACACAATACGACAACTGATAATAATCTAGTTGGAATATGTATCGCCTGCTCAGGACCAGAAAAACAATGGGGTGCTGAAAACTATATTGGACTAATAAATTTTTTAATTAAAAAAAATTATAATAAATTCTTACTTTTGTCAGGTATAGAACAATCAAATCTTGAAAAAATTATTGTTAGTAATTTTTCAAAACCAATTGAATTCATAAACACCTCAACAAAAACTATCGGTGAAGTGATACCACATTTAAAAAAATGTAAATTTGTTATAGGTAATGATACGGGCTTTTCACATCTATCCATCGCTTATAGCAAGAAAACATATGTAATACTTGGTGACTGCCCTCCACATACATATTCTAATTTAATACTACCAATTGATAAAGACTTAGATGTTAAAAGAGGTGTTGACTCAATAAAAACTATTAAATTAGATAAAGTATTAAATAATCTTAATAAAGATTTAATTTAATGTTTATTTAAAATTGTCAGCATATGATTTTTTAACTCTTTTTCTAACTTTTGGCTCTAGCAGTTCAAAATCTAATTTATTATTTCTTGCATAATTTACAGCTAATTCTTTTGTGGAAAATTCAAGTTTAACTTCAGATAAAGTATCTGTTGAACTTTCCCAGCCCATCAAAGGATTTATTCCAGGTTTTTTTGTATAAAATTCAATAATCCAATTCTTACTGTTATTTGTTCCTGATTGCATAGCAGTTTTAGATGGTTTATAAATTTTAGCTCGTTTCATAAATTAAATTATTTATATTTAATTATTAATAGCATTAAATTTTATAAATGTTTAATTTTCTATCATGATCATCAATTACTTTATAAACATTTGTTAGATTAAAAGGTGGAATTTCAATATTCACATATCTATGGTGTCCATAACCCTTAATTTCATCATTAGATTTAATTTTTGGAAAATTATTAATGGCAAAATACTTACAATTACTTTTTTTAATTTTTTCAATTAAATTGATGATATCAACATTTTTAATGTGAATTAAAAAATCTCTAACAATAATAAAATCATGATTTTGAGGTAAATTTTCATTAATTACATCGGAACATATAAATTTAATTTTTTGATTTGAGAATGTTTTATTATTATTTTCCACAATACTTTCAACTATTTCTAGTCCAAGATAATTTAAATACTTATTATTGCTTATTAGTTTATTCATCCAAAAAAAATCCCCACAAGCTATATCCAAAATTGACTCTATTTGGTTGTTTTTTAAAAAAAAATCTAAATCTTTTATTAATTTTTCTGTGACATTTAAATCTGAACCTACTCCACTATTAGATTCATTTATAGTCGTTTTATTATAATCTCTCCAATGATATGATCTGAAAATTAAATTAAATATTATTTTTCTTTTTAAATTATTGGATAAAAAAATATTTTTTTGAAAAAAATTTGTAAAGGATAACTTTCTTAGCCAGTAGTATAAATTTAAATATCTGTACTTATTTTTAGACATAATTTTTTTTGTATATAGTATTTGAATTTGTAGTAAATAAAATTTCGTAATTATATTTTAAAATAATTCGTTCACTCTTAATAAAATTTCTGTCGTTGTTATGTTCAACAATTAAAAATTTTGGAAAAAATTTTGAATTATATTTTCTAAAAAAATTTTTTAAAATTTTAAATTCATAACCTTCTGTATCAATTTTTATGAAGGAGATATTATTAATTTTATATTTTTTTAATAAAAAGCTTAGTTTTGTAATTTTAATTTTTATAAATTTTTTATTAATATCCTTTTTTTTATATTTAATTATTTTTACGTTAGCATGATCAACTTTTTTATCTATCATTCCAAAACCTTCTTTGTCACCTATCGCGCAATTTTTTAATATATAATTATTTTTTACAAACTTATTTTGTGAAACTAGTAATTGATAATTTTTTTTAAGCCTTTGATATATGATTGGATTAGGCTCTATTGAAAAAGTTTTTACGTTTTTATATTTAGAATTAATATTTGAAATATTTAACGAATATAAACCAATATTTGATCCTATATCAATAAACCATGAGTTGTTTTCTATATTATTTTTTATAAATTTAATTTCTTTTGTTTCATTTCTGGAAAAATATAATTTTGGCCCTGTTTGTTTATCGGCATAATAATAAATTTTAAAATCAAAAAAACTTGTTACAAATAATGGTTTGGATTTATTAAATTTGATCGTATTAATTATAGACTCAATAAAATAGATCAAAATTTTTCTGAACAGTCCTCTACCTAAAATTGTTTTGCTACCAATAAATAGTATTATTTTTATTAAACCTATTTTGAAATTTCTCATAATGGTCGGGGCGGCAGGATTTGAACCTGCGACCCTCTGGTCCCAAACCAGATGCGCTACCAGGCTGCGCTACGCCCCGAATGGTGTACTAATACAGTAGATAATAATTATTTAAAAGTATAAAGAGATCAAAATTAAAATAAATTTAATAAAGATTTGATATATAATAAAGTATGATAATTACTTGCCCAAATTGTATGAAGCAATTTAAAATTGATGCTTCTCAAATACCCTCAAAAGGACGGAATTTAAAGTGTGGTTCTTGTGGTCATGCTTGGTTTTTTAAAATTGAAGAAGAAAGTTCAGAACTGCTTACTTTAAAAGATGATCATTCTAATAATATAATTGAAACAAAGAAAATTAAAAATGATATTGAAAAAACATTAAAATATAAACATTTAAAAACTAATAATAAAACTGCAGAAAAAGAAAAAAAATCAGGAAGTAAGTTTTTTGCAAATTTAGTAGTTTGTATTATATCTTTAGTAGCATTAATTATTCTAATTGATACGTTAAAAGAACCATTAATTAATTCTTTTCCGCAATTAGAAATTATCTTATTGAACTTATTTGAGACATTGCAAGATATAAAACTATTTATTATAGATCTTTTTAATTAGTATATGATTAATTATCTTTCAAAACCTTTTAAATGGTTTTTTAATCTTGAGGCTGCAAGTGGTCTAGTATTATTATTTGCGGCAATAATTGCATTAATAATTAGCAATTCTACTTTAGCAGAATTATATTTTGCTACTTTAAATAAATACTTATTTATTGGTATAAACAATTTTGGATTAAAACTGTCCATATTACATTGGATAAATGATGCTTTTATGGCAGTTTTCTTTTTTTTCGTTACATTAGAAATTAAAAGAGAGTTTCTACAAGGAGAACTTTCAAATATAAAACAAGCTCTATTACCAATAATTGCTGCCGTTGGAGGCATGCTTGTTCCAGCTTTAATTTATATATTTATAAATTTAGGAGATAGTGAAACTTTAAATGGATGGGCAATACCATCAGCTACTGACATAGCATTCTCTTTAGGTGTTCTGTCTTTATTGGGTAAAAGAGTTCCATTATCATTAAAAGTTTTTTTAACTGCACTTGCAATAATAGATGATCTAGGAGCAATAGTAATAATTGCCCTTTTCTACTCTGGCGATCTAAGTTATAAATATTTAGGCTTAATGCTATTAGCTTTTATTATATTGTTAGTAATAAATAAATTTAATATAAAAAAATTTCTACCTTACCTAATTGTTGGAATTTTTCTTTGGGACTTTACACATAATTCAGGAATACATGCCACTATTGCTGGAGTTTTGTTGGCATTGACAATACCTCATAGAAAAAAAGAAAAAGATTTCTCGTTATTATTGAAAATTGAACACGCAATTAGTCCTTATGTTGCATTTGGAATTATGCCAATATTTGCGTTCGCTAATGCCGGTGTATCTTTAGAAGGTTTATCTTTTGCTTCTTTGTTAAATAAAGTTCCATTAGGCATTCTTTTAGGTCTATTTATTGGAAAACAATTGGGTGTTTTTGTTTTTTCTTATGTTTCTATAAAATTAAAAATAGCTCAAATGCCAAACAATTCTAATTGGTTTAAATTGTATGGCGTAGGTATTTTGACAGGTATTGGTTTCACAATGAGCCTATTTGTAGGAAATTTAGCATTTGTTGATAATATTCAATATATGGATGGAGTTAAAATAGGAGTTTTAACTGGGTCATTATTGTCCACTTTAACTGGCTACTTTTTAATACTATTTAGTCCAAATAAATAACTTTAGTTAATGAAAAAAATTATAATAGTTGGAATTAGTTTAATGTTTTTATTTTTTAAAAATTCAGCAATTTCAAATTATGAAAAAGTTTTCTATGATTTTCAAATAGAAAGTATTAATGGAGAAATTATAAATTTTAAACAATACGAAAACAAAGTAATTCTTTTAGTAAATACAGCAAGTTATTGTGGTTTCACAAAGCAATACGATGATTTACAAAGTTTATGGGATACATATAAATCTAAGGGTTTAATAGTTTTAGGCATACCTTCAAATTCATTTAACCAAGAAAAGAAAAAAAACAGTGAAATTAAAAAATTTTGTGAAGTAAATTTTAACATTAATTTCCCTCTAACAACGTTAACTGAAGTAAAAGGAAATAATGCTCATGAAATATATAAATGGGCTAAACAAAATCACGGTAAATCAGCTATACCCAAATGGAATTTTCATAAAATACTAATTAACAGAACAGGTAAAATTGAAGAAACTTATTCATCATTAACAAAACCCACTTCTAAAAAAATAATTGCAATAATTGAAAGACTTCTAAATTAAAAAGTTCATACCATCATAGGCTGGCTGAACATTTTTAGGCAATAACTTTTTAAGTTTATTATAATCTAAAACTGGAGACAAATTTGAGAGTATAGCTTTGTCAGGTTTAAATTTTTTTATATAATGCAATGATCTTTCTAAGTTAAAATGTGATGGATGATAATTGTACCAAAGACAATCAATTATTAAATACTTTAAATTTTTAAAATATAAGAAATCTTTTTCATAAAAGTCACTAACGTCTGTTATATATGCCAACTTTTTATCAATAATAAAACAATTTGATTTAACACTACCATGTTTTACTTTAACAGATCTAACTATAATTTTTTTTTCTCCATTATTAATAATCGATGTTTTATTTAATTTATTTAACCTCATTATTGCAGGATATTCTTTTGAAAGGCTTTTAAAACAATAAGAAAAACTCTGCTTTAAATATTTAGAAGTATCTTTATCTGCGTATACATTTAATTGTTTTTTGCTATTAATAAAAAAAGATCTTAAATCATTAATCCCGTGTGTTTGATCGGCATGCTTGTGTGAATAATAAACTTTATCAATTTTGTTAATTTTATTTCTTAATAATTGATGTCTTAAGTCAGGAGATGTATCGATTAAAATGTTCTGATTTAAAGTTTTTATTAAAGCCGAACATCTTGTTCTAAAATTTTTTTTATTTTTTGGGTCACAATTGCCAAAATATCCATCTGATCTGGGTACACCCATTGAACTGCCACATCCCAATATAATAAATTTAATTTTCATTATGAAAATAATTTTTCAAAATTATTTGTTGTTATTTGATCTAAGTCTTCAAATTTAATAGATTTTAAATCAGAAAGTTTTTCAAGAGTGTATTTTATAAATGAAGGTTCATTTTTTTTTCCTCTCATTGGTATTGGAGCTAAAAAAGGACTATCAGTCTCAATCAAGACTCTATCATTATCAATAATCTTAAAAGTCTCTTGAAGTTCTACGCTATTTTTAAAAGTTATTATTCCACTTGCTGAAAAATAAGTATTTAAAGTCATCAATTTTTTTGCAAACTCTTTTGATCCAGTAAAACAATGCATTAAGATTTTTATATCAGTATTTTTATAATTATTTAGAATATTAAAGGTATCAACTTCAGCATTTCTTGAATGAACTATCAATGGATATTGAAGTTCTATAGATGCCTCTATATGCTTGATGAAGCTATTAATTTGATCATTTTTTTTACTGTTCTCGTAATAAAAATCTAAACCAGTCTCACCTACTCCGATTATCTTCTTATGTTTTTTTGCATTATCAATAATATAATCAGTTTTAATTAAATCATTACTTGTTTCATGCGGATGTATTCCAATAGTTCCATAAATCATCTCGTCAATTTCAATAATTTTTTTTATAATTTCAAAACTTTTAATATTCGTTGAAATAGTTAAAATTTTTTTTATACCCACTTTTTTTGATCTTTTAATTACATCATTTATATTAGAAAATAGTGGTTCATGATCTAGATGGCAGTGCGAATCAATCATTTATCAATCTTTTTAAACAATATATCTAATTTATTAATTTTACTTTGTTGTTTTAATATTTCATTATTTTTTAAAGATGCAAAATCAATCTCATCTTCCTTTATATTAAATGTATTTAATACTTTGACTGAGGTCTTGGGCATTACAGGATATAAAAGAATAGTTATCTTTCTTATCAACTCTAAAGATGTATATACAATTGTATTTAGCCTTAATTTATCATCTTTTTTTTTCCATGGTTCTTGATCGTTAAAATATTTATTTGAAGCAAAAAGACGATCAACAATAAAGTTCATATATTGATTAATATCTTGATTATCAATGAAACTTCTAATTTTGTCTATATTATTCAAAGACTCTAAAATTACTAAATCATCTTTTATAAATTTATGATCTGGTATAACTGAAGCACAATTTTTTTCAGTAAAAGAAAGAACCCTTTGACATAAATTTCCAAAATTATTTGCCAAATCACTATTTATACAATTTTCCAATTTATCTTCTGAGATATTACCATCATTGCCAAAAGATACCTCTTTCAAAAGATAATATCTTAATGGGTCTAGTCCATAAATATTAATGATTTCTAATGGATCTAAAATATTCCCTTTAGATTTTGACATTTTTTCATCACCAGAAAGTATCCAACCATGACCATAAACTCTATTTGGAGGTTTTATTTTTGCTGCTAATAAAAAAGCTGGCCAATAAATTGCATGAAATCTCAATATATCTTTTCCAATAATATGTATGTCTGCTGGCCAAAAATTTTTAAACAAATCATTACTTTCATCAGGGTATTTTAACGAACTTAAATAATTTGTTAATGCATCCAACCAAACATAAACGATATGATTTTCATTGCTTGGTACTTTAATGCCCCATGTAAATGATTTTCTACTAACAGATAAATCTTTTAATCCGTTTTTTACAAAACTTATTACTTCATTTCTTCGACTTTCTGGAAGTATAAAATTTTTATTTTTTTCGTAAAATTCTAATAAAGGTTTTTCCCATTCAGATAGTTTAAAAAAATATGATTCTTCTTCAACCCATTCCACAATTGATCCGGATAGTTTTGCTACTTTAGATCCATCTTTATTTTCAACTTCATCATTATTATAAAAAGCTTCATCTGAAACTGAATACCAACCAGAATATTTTGAAAGATAAATTTGATTATTTTCTTCAAGAATATTCCATAGTTTTTGTACAGAAATTTTATGTCTATTTTCAGTTGTTCTTATAAAATCAGTATTAGACAAATTTAATGTTTTAGTTAAATCCTCGAAAGTTTTACTTATTTCATCACAAAATGCTTTAGGGTCTTTATTTTGTTTTTCAGCAGATCTTTGAATTTTTAATCCATGTTCATCAGTACCAGTTAAAAAATAAACATTATAACCATCAATTTTTTTAAAACGTGAAAAAAAATCTGCAATTATACTTGAATAAGCATGCCCCATATGAGGTTTAGCAGATGGATAGTATATGGGTGTGGTTATATAAAAGTTTTTATCCATTTAATAAATTATCATCAAATTCTAAAAAAAAAGTTTCATAGTCAAGATTAAACTTTCTGATATTGAGTAGTTTATTATAATAATACTCTTTTACTTTATATGAAATTTTTTTTGTGATGTTTATATGATTATAAAAAAATAATTCAATAATGTAATTTAGGTTATCTTTGATAAAAGAATTTTTATTATAATGTTTATTTACAATAATATTTTTTATTAAAACATTTATATTTGTATCAACTAAAGATAAATCATTTTCCTTCAAATAATTGACCATTAATATTAAAAAATTTGGTGTAGAATAAAAATTTGATAAACTAATATTGATATTTTCATATATTTCATCGTCAAAATATTTATTTACAATTAATCTTGTATCTTTTTGATTAAGATTAATTTTAATTTCTATACATCTTGATTTAATAGTATCTAAAATTTTAAAATTAGAATTATAGACTAGAAAAAAAAAGACATTAAAATTAGGATCTTCTAAAGATTTTAATAAAGCATTAGAAGAACTGGTATTGAGATACTCAGCATCATCAATAACTATAAATTTTGATTTATTATTAAATGATGATTGATTTGTAAATTTTATAATTTCTCTTATTTGATCAATTTCAATAATTTTTTTATCATCTTTTTTTTTAATATTTAATATATTTGGATGAGAATTATTATTGATTAAATTATATGAATTATTATCATCAAAAATTTTATACAAAAAATTTTTAACTAATAATGACTTACCTATACCTTTGTATCCCGATAAAAGTATTTTGTTAGGTAGCTTATTTTTTTTATATAAATGTTCTAAATTATTTAAATAAACTTTATGTCCAATTAAATTGTTTACTGACATTAAATAATTTTTTCTAATTTTTTTATAATTATTTTACTCATTTCTTTTTCTGAATTAGTATTAGAGTCTAGTAATATATAATTTTTTTTATTTTTTGATATTTTTAAATAACCTTTCTGTACTTTAGTGTAAAACTTTAATTTAAACTTGTCATATCTATTTAGTTTTAACCTTTTATTTAGTCTTAATCTTAAATTCATGACATTTACTGTACTTAAAAATGTAATATCAGCTTTAAAATTACCAATAATAAATTTATTTAATGTTTTAATTATATTTAAATTAATATTCATACCATAATGTTGGTAAGCTACGGTTGAGTCTATAAAACGATCAATTAATATAATTCTTTTATTATAATTTTTTTTAATTATTTTTTGAAAATTTTCAGATCTTGATGCAAAAAAAAGCATTAAATCTGTTTTGTGATCTAATTTATAATTCTTATTAAGTAATAGTTTTCTAATTTTCTCAGAAAAAAGAGTGCCACCAGGTTCTCTTAATTTAATATATTTTTTTCTTTTTTTTTTTAAATATTTAGCTGCTATATCTAGATTTGTAGATTTACCTGAAGCTTCTATACCCTCAAAAATTATAACTGGGTTTTTAGACATCGCCCCATAATAAGAAATTAACTGATGTTAATAATCTTGAAATTATATTTTGCTTTTTGATATTTTCTAAAGCTAGCAAATCATAATTCCCAAGCAGTTCATCTTTAAAATAAACTTTTAGCTCTGCTACTTTATCATTTTTATTAATTGGCGCTGGAATAGGTCCTTCATAATTTACAATGGCCTTTAAATATTTTTTCTTAGCTTTTGGTATTGTTTCGTATATATCGGTATTTAAATATACATCTAATGTATTTTTTCTACCTTGCCAAACATCTACGTTAGTAAAAACTTTATTTTTTTCAGCAATTTTAATTGTTTCAAATTTTGATAATCCCCAAGTTAATAATCGTAATGACTCTTTTGATCTATCATTTTTGGTATTAAACCCACTTCCTACGGCTATTAGTCTTCGTTCTTTTCTTTTAATTGATGATGCAAGAGAATATTTTTCGTATGATAAATATCCAGTTTTAATGCCATCTACTCCTACATTTTTATAAAGTAAAGGATTTCTGTTACCTTGTTTTATTGGATCTCCGCCAGTTCTATCCCAGGTAAATTCTTTTTCTTTAAAATACTCATAATATAAAGGATAATTTTTAATTAAATAATTTGACATAATTAATATATCTCTAACTGTAGAAATATTGTCGGGAGCATTGATGCCAGAAGAATTTGAAAAATTAGTATTTTCCATGCCTATTTCTTGAGCTTTTTCATTCATTAAAATTGCAAACTCTTCTTCAGATCCAGCTATTCCTTCAGCTAAAGCAATACATGCATCATTTCCTGAGGATACAATTATACCTCTTAATAAATTTTCTACTGAAATTTCATCACCTACCATTATAAACATAGAAGAATATCCTGCTTCAGAAAGTCTCCATGCATTTTCAGAAACTAAAAATTTGTCTTCTAAACTAATTTCATTACTTTTTAATAAATCGAAAGCAATAATTGAGGTCATTATTTTTGTCATTGAAGCAGGAAAAATTTTTCTGTCGGCATCTTTCTCATAAAGAATTTTACCAGATAGATAATCTTGCAATATAGCCGTTCTGGCATTTATATTTAATTGAGCATTTGCAGCAGAATAACTGAATGTTAGAATTATAACTGTAATATGTAATATTATTTTTTTCATAACTTTATAATTTCAATATTTTCAAAATTTAATTTGGTAATATCTTTATAATCTTTTTTAATAGATTCCAAATTTTTAAATGGACCTTTATAAATTCTGTAGCTATTTTTTGATAATTTAATAATTTTAACGTTATTAATATTATACTCATTTGCCAGTCTTTCTTTTAGGATTTTTGCGGATTCTAAAAAGTATAGATCAGCAATTTTTATAATATAATTAAATGTATTTTTAGATTTAATAACTTCGTTTGCTTCTTTTTTAATAATTGTATTTCCTATATTTTCAATTTTAATTCCTTCAACAGGAGCTTTATTTGCAACTTCCTTTTCTTCATCAAAAGTCTTTGCTTTATTAATAACAAAAGAATTATTGTGGTCTAATGTTTTTAGTTCAATATAAGGTTGATTTACATCTAAATTCAAATCTTCCGCAATCCTTTTAGAAATTACAGAATTATAAAACTCAGGGTATATAGTATTTTTTCCAACTTTTGCTATTAAGTACTTACCATTAATTAAATTTGTTATCTTAACTGGTGTTTCTTTTTTTAAAGCATTACTGAAAACTAGCAAAGATCTATCACTCATTTTTCGATTTAAATCTTTGCTCTTAAATAATTTTTCGTCATATATAAGGGCAAATCCTTTGTTAGAATAATTTTTAAATCCACTTTCATAATTTATTTTTTTTGGATTCTGATCACATGAAAACATTAATAAAAAACAAAATAATAAAATAATTCTACAATTCATTTTTAAATTTATCTTTTAAGGTGCATACAGCTAGTGCAAATCTTAATGATCTGTTCCATTTTAAAACTAATTTATAATTGTTGAAAACAACATAGGCTGGTGACAATTTATTTGGATTTTCAACTATTTCAGCATCAGGAGTGACTAATGCAGCGCTTAGTTTATCATGAGTATTTAAGAAATGAGAGTCTTGGATATACTTTTTAAGATAACTAACTTTTTTAACGCTATGAATTTTTTTCGCTGAAACATTTAAATAATTATGAGGTACATTTTCTTTTAATTTTACTTTATAAAAACATGGTTCTTTGTTTGTCCATCCAAGTTTATTCAAATAATTTGCAGCTGATGCAAAAGAATCGTCAGTTTTTTTTAGATTTATTTTTCCATCATTATCATAATCAATAGCGTAATTTTTTATTGTAGACGGCATAAACTGAAAATTTCCAAACGCTCCCGCCCAAGAACCAAATAATGATTCAGGTTCAACAATATTTTCGTCAACAAGTTTTAATAAAATTATAAGTTCAGACGTAAAAAATTCACTTCTTCTTTTATCAAAACTTAAAGTTGCTAAAGAAGATACAATATCCATTTTGCCTAAGTAACTACCAAAATTAGTTTCTATACCCATCAAAGAAAGCAATAAATTTTTATCAACTTTATATTTATTTGATATTAAGTCTATTTTATCAAAATTATTGTTATAAACCTTACTTCCAATTTTTATTTTTTTGTTTGAAGTTCTTTTTGAAACATATGTTTTTGTATCTTCATAAAATTCAGGTTGATATCTATCATATTTAATTACATTTGGTAAAAATTTACTATTATCTATAAGCTTATTTATTGTTGTTAAACTTATACCTTGTTCTTGAGCATAAATTTTAAAATTTACTTTCCAATCATCAAAAGTACTTTCAGCTTTCAAATAAGAAAAATTAAATATTAAAAAAAATACAAATAAAATTAAATTAATTTTTTTCATATAAATCTTTCAAATAAATAAATACAGCAATCCAAATTAAAAAGAAACTTACTAACTTTTGAATATTTAAAGGTTCATTAAACATAAAATACCCCAATATAAACTGCAAAGACGGCGTTATATAAAAAATCATTCCTGCTGGACCTAGACCAGATAATTCAACACCTTTAACATATAAAAATAAAGGAATCACTGTCATTGGTCCAGCTAGAATTAAAATTAACATTAGAGATGGATTTGATATATCAAAATCATTATAACTATTTTTAGTAATTATATAAAAAGCAATAAGAATAAATGGTAATATTAATAAACTTTCAATAAATAAACCTGTATCTGTATCTACTTTAATTTTTTTTCTAATTAAATTGTAGACGCTCCATAGGATAGCAACGATCAAACCAATCCAAGGTATGCTATTAAAATCAACTAATAATAAATATATAATTGATATTAAAACTATAAATATTGACATTTTTCCTTTATTGCTAATTTTTTCATTAAAAAAAAAATATCCTAAAAAAACACTTATAATAGGCATAATAAAATAACCAAAACTTGCATCTATTATTTGATCAATGGCAACTGCATATATCCATACAGCCCAATTTAAAAAAATTAGAATTCCGGTAAAAAAAAGTATTATTAGTTGTCGTTTATCTTTAATTAAAGAAAAAAAAATTTTCCATTTTGATAAGAAAATAGTACTTAATAATAAAGTAATAGTTGTCCAAAAACTACGATGAATTACTACTTCGATATGTCCTATAAAAGATATATATTTAAAATAAATTACTCCAAAAAAACCCCACCAGAATGATCCTAGCGTTGATAACAATATTCCTTTATTGAAATTTTTCTTATTCATAGAAAATGAAATAGACTATTACACAATTCTATTAGTTAAATCTTATGTTTTTTAGTTGAATTTTAATTTTATACTTATAAAACCTTGCTCACGGAGAGATGGCTGAGCGGTTGAAAGCACCGGTCTTGAAAACCGGCAAAGGGGCAACTCTTTCCTGGGTTCGAATCCCAGTCTCTCCGCCATTATTTATTATTAAAATTAATTAAAAAATTTAAAATTTTTTCATCTATATCAATTTTTAAAGAACCTTTTGAAATACTAATAATTTCTTCGTCGTTTAAATTAACCAAATTATTCAACTGTTCCAACTCATTTAAATTTAAATCATTTATAATTTCATCAACAAAGGTACTTAAAAAAATATCCATCTCTTTAGTTCCTCTATAATGAGAACGATACTTAATTTTATTTATTAAATTTTGTTTATTTGAATTCATTAATTATATATTTATATATATTTTATGAATGATTATGAATATTTATTATCACCTTTAGATAAAATTAAAGGAATAGGTAATAAAACAATACAGTTATTTTTTAAAAAAAAGATTAAAACTATATTTGATTTATTGTGGCACTTACCTATTTCAAATATTGAAACATCAAGAACTACAGAATTCAAAAATCTAGAAATTGGAAAAGATCAATCAGTAAAGCTGGTACCAATTAAATATAGTTTTCCAAGAATAAAAAACTTACCTAATAGAGTTAATTGTATATCTTCAAATGGAAAGATAGATTGTATATTTTTTAATAGTTATGAAGGATATATTAAAAAGATTTTACCAATAAATAACGAAACTATCGTCTATGGAAAGATAGGATTTTATAAAGGAAAATATCAAATTACTAATCCTAAACTTGTATCTATAAATGAAGATGGTGTCATTAAAGATTTAAAAAACTATAGTTTGACAGAAGGATTATCCATAACAAAATATAATAAAATTATACAGGAAGTTTTAAAAAATATACCAGATTTAAAAGAATGGCACAGCAAAAATTTAATTCGAAAGTTTAATAATGTTAGATGGAAAGAATCAATTGAAAAAATACATAATTTTGAATATGAAAAATTAAATAATTCAGATTATTTAAGAAGACTTACATTTGATGAGATTTTAGCAAATTTTCTAATTTCTTCACAAATAAGATTAAAAATAAAAAAAATTAAAAAAAAAAGGAAACATTTTGATTCAAACATTAAAAAAGAATACTTAAGTAAACTTAAGTTTGATCTTACGAATGATCAAAAAAATGCAATTAGGGATATAGAAAAAGATCTATCTTCAAAAGAAAGAATGTTTAGATTAGTTCAGGGAGATGTGGGTTCGGGTAAGACAATTGTTTCTCTAATAGCTGCTTTAAATACTATTAAATCAGGATATCAAGTTGCTTTGATGGTCCCTACTGAAATTTTAGCAAAACAGCATTATAATTTTTCAAAAGATTTTTTTAATTCAGATATCAAAATAGAGTTAATTACTGGTAAGATAGATTATTCTAGTAAAAAAAAAATCCTTGAGAGTTTAGAAAACAATAAAATTAATTTAATTATTGGTACTCATTCTTTATTTCAAAAAAAAATTAAATTTAGCAGATTAGGCTTAATAATAATTGATGAACAACATAAGTTTGGTGTAAACCAGAGAAAAGAGCTATCTGATAAAGGAGGTAATGATTGTGATGTTTTGGTAATGTCTGCAACACCAATACCAAGAACAATGATGATGACCATCTACGGAGATATGGATGTAACTTTGATAAGAGAAAAACCAAAAAATAGAAAAGAAATTAAGACATACAGCAAACTAGATTCAAAAATTGAAGAAGTCATTAAATTTGCAAAAAAAGAAATAGTTAATGGTGGACAAGTATTCTGGGTATGTCCATTGATTGAGAAATCTAAAAAATTAGATCACCAGTCAGCTGTAGAAAAAAATAAATATTTACAGAAATTTTTTGATAATCGTGTTGGTTTAATTCACGGATCTATGGAAAAGACTGATAAAAATAAAATATTAAACGACTTTTTACATAAAAAAATTGATGTGCTTGTTTCGACTACAGTAATTGAAGTCGGTATAGATTTTCCAAATGCAAATGTAATAGTAATAGAGAATGCAAATAAATATGGATTATCACAACTTCATCAGTTGCGTGGACGTGTGGGAAGAGGTAACAAAAAAAGTTATTGTATTTTATTGTTTAAATCTCAACTAAGTGAAAACGCAAAGAAAAGAATTAATATTCTAAAAAGTTCAAATGATGGTTTTGAAATATCTGAAGAAGATATGAAATTAAGAGGATACGGTGATATACTTGGATTTAAACAAAGTGGAATTAAAAAATTTAAAATAGCCGACCCAATTTTGCATAGAGATTTGTTTGAACTTGCTGAAGAAGAAATTAATAAAATTGAACAAAATAATTCAAAATTAGGTGAATATTATAAACTTTTAAAACTGTATGATAGAGCTTCGATAATGAATGATATTATTTAGCTCCAATTTCAGAAGTGCCTGCTGATACTATAAATTTAGATGCTTCCTCAAAAGACATATCAAGATAAATTATTTCTTCTTTTGGAAACATTAGTAAAAAACCACTAGTGGGATTAGGTGTAGTTGGAACAAAAACATTTATTAAGTTAGAATTAGTTTTTTCCGATATTTCGCCTTTATTATCTTTTGTGGCAAAACCAACAGCCCAACTTCCTTTACGTGGGTATTGTATTAAAACTACACTTTTTTTATTACCAGATTTGTTTGGAGCCAAACTTTCGGTCATTTGCCCTATCGCTGAATAAATAGTTCGTAATATTGGTATTCTTTTAAATAAATCATTTACAAATTTTAAAATTCTTTTTCCAATGAAAGATAAAGATATTCCACCAATTAATGTAATAAATATAACAGATAACAAAATTTCTAAACCAGGGATAGCAAAAGGTAAGTAATTATTTGGATTTAAGTTATATGGAATTAATCTTGAAGAAATTGAGATAAAAAATTTTGTTAAATAAAGAGTTATACCAATTGGAACTAATACAACAATACCTGTAATAAAATAATTTCTCAATTTTGCTAAAATTGATATTGATCTTCTTTTTAATTTTGCCATATTTTGCAATTAAGTTTGTTTAAAAACTTGCTTAAATTTATAGTAGTTTTTTTATTATATGAATACATTTATTATAGTTTTTAAAAAAAGTGAATAGAAGAAATTTTATACAATTGTTGGGATGTGGTTGTTTATCAATGAGTTTGAACTCATGTTCAAACGCTCCTATTACAGAACGAAAACAATTAAAAATTATACCCGAATCTAAGTTAAATGCTCAAGCCGCACAAATTTATGAAAAAGTAAAAGAAAAAGAAAAGATGAGCGAAGACATTGAAACTTTAAATCTTATTAAAAGAATTGGAAGTAAAATGGAAAACTCAATTTCTGAATATTTTTATAGAGAAAATTTAAATAACCCAACAGCAAATTTCCAATGGGAATACATATTAATAGAAAATAAAAAAATGAAAAATGCCTGGTGTATGCCTGGAGGTAAAATAGCAGTTTATACAGGTATTTTAGATGTTACAAAAAATAAAAATGGTTTAGCAGCAGTTATGGGTCATGAAATAGCTCATGCTGTTGCAAAACACTCTGTTGAAAGAGCAAGCAGAGGTGCTTTAGTTAAAACTGGAACAACATTAATCAATATTGCTACAGGTGGAAAGCTTTCTGAAATTAATAGAGCAACAGGAATGGATACTGTCGGACTGTTATCTTCAATCGGTATTATGAATCCTTTTAGCAGAAAACAAGAAACTGAAGCTGATTATTTAGGAATGATTTTTGCGTCCTTATCAGGTTATGATATCAGAGAAACAGTTAAAGTTTGGGAAAGAATGAGAGAAGCCAACAAAGGAAAAGAACCTCCTGTTTTTATGAGCACTCATCCATCGTCAATTAATAGAATAAATAATATTTCTGAATGGATGAATGAAATTATTATAAAATATCCGCCTATATCCTAAGTGGTGAGCCCTGTTGGACTCGAACCAACGACCCATTCCTTAAAAGGGAATTGCTCTACCAACTGAGCTAAGGGCCCAACGAGGTTTTTATATTCATTTTTAAAAAATTTTCAATGTGAAAAATTATAATAAATTAAAGTACTTATTATGAAATTGTTCAAAGCTACCTTTTTTTATATTTTCTCTAATTTCATGCATAAGTTCTTGGTAAAAATTGATATTATTTAAAGTCAGTATCATTGAGGCCAACATTTCATTTGTATTAAATAAATGATTTAAATAATTTTTCGAATATTTATTTAAATCAAATTTTGTCACACTAGGATCTAAAGGAGAATTATCATTTTGATTCTTAGAATTTCTAATCTGAACTCTGCCATTCCATGTAAAAGCCAATCCAGTCCTACCTGATCTAGTTGGCAACACACAATCAAACATATCAACACCTCTTTTTACAGCTCCCAATATGTCAGAGGGCGTTCCAACACCCATTAAATATCTAGGTTTATCTTTAGGCATGTTTTCTTTTAAATTATCAAGAACTTTAAACATTTCGTCTTGTGTATCACCTACAGCTAATCCACCTATTGCATAACCATCAAAATCTATATCGATTAATGCTTTTAGGGATTTATTTCTTAAGTCATCAAACAAACCCCCTTGCACAATTCCAAAAAGAGCTTTGTGTGGATTTAACCCAAAAGCATTTTTTGATCTCTCGGCCCATTCAATGGATAATTCCATGGATTTTTTTATTTTTTGATAATCAGTAGATTTTTTTGGACATTCGTCCATCACCATAACAATATCTGAGTTTAAAGATTTCTGAATTCTAATACTTTCCTCTGGACTTAAAATAAATTTTTTTCCATCTATATGTGATTGAAATATTGCACCTTTTTCTCTATCTATTTTATTTAATTTAGAAAGAGACATTACTTGAAATCCTCCTGAGTCTGTTAATATTGGTAAACTACAATTCATAAATTCATGTAAGCCTCCTACAGCTTTAATTCTATCTGTGCCTGGTCTTATCATTAAATGGTAAGTGTTTGAGAGAATTATCTCACTTCCAGTTTTTAAAATATCATTAATAAATGCACCCTTAATAGTGGCTTGAGTGCCAACCGGCATGAAAGCAGGAGTATTTATATTTCCCCTGCTAGTTTCTATAAGTCCTACTCTTGAATAATTTTCTGTATAATTAACATTAAAATTAAATTTTTTTAATGCCATTCATTATTATTGGGATTTAAAGCTAATTATTTTATCAGGATCAGAAACCGCACCATTGTTATTGCTATCTCCTTTTTTGATCATATCAACAAACTCCATTCCTTCAATAACTTTACCAAAAACAGTGTATTGTCTATCAAGGAAAGAGGCTTGTTCAAAACAAATAAAAAATTGACTATTTGCACTATTAGGATCAGATGATCTTGCCATTGAAAGAGTCCCTCTTTCATGAGGAACATCATTAAATTCTTCTTTTAAATCAGGTAAGTCTGATCCGCCCATTCCTGCTCTTCTTAGATCAAAATCTTTTGACTCTGAATTGCCAAATTTAACATCACCTGTTTGTGCCATAAATCCCTCGATAACTCTATGAAATACTACATTGTCATATTTTCCACTGTTTGCTAATTCAGTAATTCTTTTTACATGATTTGGAGCCACATCAGGAAACATTTCAATCTTTACGTCTCCATCTTTAAGTTTAAGTATCATAATATTCTCCTTTGCGATTAAATTGTTTGTTAAAATTAAAAATAAATAAAAAAATATATTTAAAAATTTAAGCATAGATATTTTTTAATGATTTTATTGTACTTTTAGTTGTAAATTTTTTTAAGTCACCTTTGTGTTGAGCTATTTCTTTTACAAATCGTGAGGAAATAATCTGATTTTCAAGGTCAGACATAAGAAAAATTGTTTCTATACTACTATTAAGTTTTCTATTCATCCCCGCTAGTTGAAACTCATATTCAAAATCCGATACAGCTCTCAATCCTCTTAATATAATATTTGATTTATATTTTTTACAAAGGTCTGTTGTTAATGAGTCAAATGTAATAATCTCAACTTTATTCTTTTTAAAATTCAAATCATTAAAAACTGCTTTTTTTACTATTTTAACTCTTTCATCAATTGAGAACAAAAAATTTTTTTGATTTCCATCAGAAATTCCAACAATTACTTTGTCAACAAATTTTAAAGCTTTTTTTATTACATCTATATGGCCAAAAGTTATAGGATCAAATGTACCAGGATAAATTGCTATATTTTTCATTAGATAAGATTATCATCAAGTTTTATAGCTGAAACTACTTTTTCATCACCAGATAACTTAATAATTCTAACGCCTTGGGTATTCCTTCCAGCAACTCTGATTTCTTTTACAGATGTTCTTATAACTCTGCCTTTATTCGTAGAGATTAATACTTGATCACCTTCAAAAACTGGAAATGAGGATGATACATTGCCATTTCTTGATGAATTAACAATTCCTATTATTCCCTTTCCGCCTCTATTTGTAACTCTAAAATCATAGTGTGAAGTTCTTTTTCCATAACCATTTTCTGTAATTGACAAAATAAATTTTTCTTTTGCAATGTGCTCAGATTTAGCATCTTTGTTTTTTTTGTTATTTTTTACATCATGGTCAATTATTGATAATGAAACTATACTATCCTTTTCAGCTAAATTAATCCCCCTGATACCTTTTGAGGATCTTCCTTTAAATACTCTTAATTTTTTAGACTCAAATCTTATACATTTTCCAAGTTTTGTATTCAGTATTATATCTTGATCATCCTTACAAATTTTAACACCAACAATTTTATCATCATTATCAAGTTTCATAGCTATTTTACCTGATGCATTAATTGACGTAAAATCTTCTAAATTATTTTTTCTAATTTTTCCTTTGCTTGTAGCAAATATTATATGCATATTTTCTTTATCAACATTGTCATCAGGAAAAGGCATTATTGAGCTTATGGATTGATGATTTTTTAAAGGTAATATATTGAATAAAGATTTACCTTTTGATGCTGCTGAACCTTCAGGGATTTTCCAAGCTTTAATTTTATAAGCTAATCCTTGAGTTGAAAAGAATAGAACTGAAGTATGAGTATTTACTGAAAGTGTTTGAACAACAGAGTCCTCATCTCTAGTTTTTATTCCCGTTTTTCCTTTACCACCTCTTTTTTGTTGTTTTACGTTGCTTAAAGCTCCTCTTTTTATATAACCTTGTAAAGTAATTGTTATTATTACCGCTTCTTTATGAATTGTTTCTTCTATATCGTAATTTAGAATTGCATCTATAATTTTAGTTCTTCTTGGAAAAGAAAATTTTTCTTTAATTGTTTGTAAATCTGTACTGATAACTTTCAATAATTCACTTTTAGAATTAATAATTTTTTTATATTTAATTATTAGATCAGCCAACTTTTTAAGTTCTTGTTCTATTTCATTTATCCCAAGAGCTGTTAATTTCTGTAATCTTAATTCTAATATTGAGTCTACTTGATTTGCAGATAGATTATATGTTCCTTTATAGTTTTTATTATCAACAAGTTTTATTAATTTTGATGATTTAGATATTTTCCATTTAGTTTTTAATAATGAATTTTTTGCATCATCAGGATTTTTAGAGGATCTAATAATCTTGATAACCTTATCAATATTTTCTACACTTACAGATAAACCTACAAGTATGTGCGCTCTATCTTCAGCTTTTTTTAAATCAAATTTTGTTTTTTTAATTACAACATCTTCTCTAAATTTTAAAAAACTTTCTAAGAAATCTTTTAGACTGCAAGTTTTTGGTTTGTTATCAACAATAGCCAGACTATTAAAACCAAATGAACTCTCTATAGAAGTATACTTGTATAACTGTCTCTTAACAGTTTCTGGCTCAATTCCTCTTCTAAGGTCGATAGCAACTCTTATCCCTTCTCTATTTGACTCATCTCTTATATCACTTATACCTTCAATTTTCTTTTCTCTAACTAGTTCAGCGATTCTTTCGTTAAGATTAGATTTATTTATTTGATATGGAATTGATGTAATTACTAATCTATCTTTACCATTTTTTAGGTTTTCTACATCAATTTCACCTCTTATTTTAAATGATCCTCTTCCTATCTTATATCCTTGTTTAATAATATCTTTTCCAATTATTACTCCTCCTGTTGGAAAATCTGGTCCTGGTATTAATTTCATTAAATCTTTAATTTTTATATCTTTATTTTTTATCAAAGCTAAAGTTCCATCAATAACTTCTCCTAGATTATGAGGTGGAATGCTAGTGGCCATTCCAACTGCTATACCTCCCGCTCCATTAACTAGTAAATTTGGATATTGAGCTGGTAGTACTGACGGTTCAAATTCAGTTTCATCATAATTACTTTTAAAAGATACTGTTTCTTTTTCAATATCGTCAATTAAGTATTGAGCAACTTTTGCTAATCTTGTTTCTGTATATCTCATTGCTGCAGGTGGGTCTCCATCAATAGATCCAAAATTTCCTTGACCATCTATCAATGGTAAGCTCATTGAAAAATCTTGTACCATTCTAACTAGGGCATCATAAACAGCTTGGTCTCCATGAGGATGATATTTACCAATTACATCTCCAACTATTCTAGCAGATTTTCTAAATTGCTTTGACCAGTCAAAACCACCTTTATGCATTGCATATAAAATTCTTCTATGAACAGGCTTTAAACCATCTCTTACATCGGGAAGTGCTCTACTAATTATCACGCTCATTGCGTATGAAAGATAAGATGAGCTCATCTCATCATACATTGAGATAGGTTTTATGTTGTTATCTTTAGAGATTTGTTCTTTTTGCATAAAAACTAAAATGGAATATCGTCATCCAAATCGTTTTGACCTGTGGGACTATTGTTTTCTATACTTTGGTTTGTATCTTGTGACCCAATGTTATTTTGAGAACCGCCACCAAGCATAGTTAATGAAGAATTATATCCTTGTATTAATATTTCTGTAGAATATTTATCTTGGCCTGATTGTTCGTCTTTCCATTTACGTGTAGATAATTGTCCTTCTATGTATACTTGAGCTCCTTTTTTTAAATATTGCTGCACAACATTTACTAACCCTTCATTGAACACAACTATACGGTGCCATTCAGTCTTTTCTTTTTTTTCACCAGTATTTTTATCTTTCCAAGATTGACTGGTTGCTAAACTTAATCTTGCTACACTTTTTCCATTAACCATTTGCTTGATTTCTGGATCTGCGCCTAAACGTCCGATTAAAAGTACTTTATTTAAACTTCCTGCCATAATAATTTAAATTTTTGATATGTTTAATTATAACACTATTTATATTGAATATTAATTTTATTAATCTAAAGCAACAAAAAATATGCTTAAAAAGATAGTTATTAAGGGTGCAAAAGAGCACAATTTAAAGAACATTTCTTTAGAGATACCAAAAGATAAATTTGTTGTCATTACAGGTCTTTCTGGTTCAGGAAAATCATCTTTAGCATTTGATACAATATATGCTGAGGGTCAAAGGAGATATGTAGAAAGTCTTTCAGCTTATGCAAGACAGTTTTTGGATAAAATGAAAAAACCAAATGTAGATTTAATTGAAGGTTTAAGCCCAGCTATATCAATTGAACAAAAAAATACCTCAAAAAATCCAAGATCTACCGTAGCAACTGTAACTGAAATTTATGACTATATGAGAGTATTGTTTGCTAGAGCTGGTATTCCGTATTCTCCATTTACAGGTAAACCAATTGCTTCACAAACAATCAGTCAAATTGTAGATAAAATTAAAGAATTGCCAAAAAAATCAACTATTTTTTTATATGCTCCAGTAGTTAGAGGACGAAAAGGTGAATATAAAAAGGAAATTTTAGGTTACAAAAAAAGAGGATTTAGAAAAATAAAAATTGATAATAAATTATATGAGATAGAAAAAGCCCCAGAACTAAATAAAAAAATAAAACATGATATTTCAATACTAGTTGACAGAATAATTATAAATTCTTCGCTTGGTAACAGATTAGCAGAAAGTGTTGAGACAGCTGTAAACTTATCTAATGGTCTACTGTTTGTTGAATATGAAAATGAAACTTTACCAAAAAAATTTAGAAAAGTTGAAAAATTAATTTTTTCCACAAAATTTGCTTGTCCAGAAAGTGGATTTACAATTGAAGAAATTGAACCAAGATTATTTTCATTTAATAGTCCTTATGGTGCTTGTGAGGAATGTGAAGGTATAGGAGTAAAATTAAATGTTGATCCAAAATTGGTTGTTCCTGACGAAAAAAAAAGTATTGCAGATGGTGCTATACAACCATGGTCTAAATCTACCTCAATGTATTATGCGCAGACATTAGCTTCTTTATCAAAACATTATGGATTTTCATTAAGTGACAGATGGTCAAAACTTCCAAAGAATATAAAAAATATTATCTTATATGGTTCTGATGATGAAGAAATTAAATTTTCCTATGACGATGGATATGAAAAATATTCACACAAAAAAACTTTTGAAGGTGTAATAAATAATCTAGAAAGAAGATATTTGGAAACAGATAGTGATTGGAAAAGAGAAGAAATTGGTCAATATCAATCAGATACAAAATGTGAAAGATGCAATGGCTTTAGACTTAAAGATGAGGCTCTTTGTGTTAAAATTGATGATTTAAATATAAGTCAGGTTACTGAAAAATCTATATCAGACGCAAAAAAATGGTTTGAAGGATTAGAAAATAACTTAGATAAAAGACAAATAAAAATTGCACAACATATATTAAAAGAAATAAATGAAAGATTAGATTTTCTTTTAAATGTAGGTTTAGATTATCTAACTTTATCTAGAGAGTCAGGAACATTATCAGGTGGAGAGGCTCAAAGAATAAGATTAGCATCTCAAATCGGTTCAGGATTAACTGGAGTTTTATATGTACTTGATGAACCATCTATAGGTTTGCATCAAAAAGATAATGTTAAATTAATAGATGCTCTTAAAAGACTTAGAGATTTAGGAAATACAGTTATAGTAGTTGAACATGACACTGAAACAATGGAAAATGCTGATCATATTGTTGATCTTGGTCCAGAAGCTGGTAACAAAGGAGGTACAGTTGTTGCTGAAGGAACATACGAAGATATATTAAAAAACAATGACAGTATAACTGGAAGATATTTATCAAACAAAAGTTTCATCCCTATACCAAAATCTAGAAGGCTAGCTAAAAATGGAAGATTTTTAGAAATAAATGGTGCTACTGGTAATAATTTGAATAATGTTAATCTTAAAATTCCTTTGGGAAGTTTTACTTGTGTAACTGGAGTATCAGGTAGTGGTAAATCAACATTAATATTACAAACTTTGTATAATGCATTAAATCTTACGTTAAATAATAATAAATCTAGAAAAATTCCTCATCCTTTCAGAGGATTTAAGGGTATAGAGTTAATCGATAAAGTAATAGATATAGACCAATCACCTATAGGAAGAACACCAAGATCAAATCCAGCAACTTATACAGGAGCATTTGGACCTATTAGAGATTGGTTTACAAATTTACCTGAGTCTAAGAGCAGAGGATATAAACCTGGTAGATTTTCATTTAATGTAAGAGGTGGAAGGTGCGAAGCTTGCGAAGGCGATGGTGTTATAACCTATGAAATGCATTTTTTACCCGATGTGTATATTACATGTGATGAGTGCAAAGGCTCAAGATATAATAGGGAAACTTTAGAAATTAAATTTAAAGATAAAAGTATAGCTGACGTTTTAAATATGACTGTAGATGAAGGATGTGATTATTTTGAAAATATTTCAAATATTAAAACAAAATTATTGACTTTAAAAAAAGTTGGACTTGGCTATATTAAAATAGGTCAACAAGCAACTACTCTATCTGGAGGAGAAGCGCAAAGAATAAAATTAGCAAAAGAATTATCAAAAAGATCTACTGGAAGAACTATGTATATATTAGACGAACCTACAACTGGTTTACATCAACATGATATTAAAAAACTTCTTGAAATTTTACATACTTTTGTAGCTACAGGAAATACTGTTGTTGTCATAGAACATAACTTGGATGTAATTAAAACAGCAGATTATATTGTAGATATGGGTCCTGAAGGCGGAGTTAAAGGTGGAAATATAATAGCTGAAGGAAAACCTGAAGAAATAACAAAGGTGGAAAATAGTCACACAGGTAAATTTTTAACACCATTGCTTAACAGTAAGTTCAAAAAAACAGCTTAAAATTTAGACAAATTTAGTGTATAAAAAAATATAATGACTTCGATTCTACAATCACTTTCAAAAACAATTCATATTTCTTTAGGACTATCTATACTTTTGTTCTTAGGTTTATATTTTGGAAATGGTGGATTTGATATAGATATAATTTTTTGGAGTTGGTTATTCAGATATATACATGTAGTTGTCGCAATTATGTGGATTGGTTTATTATGGTATTTCAACTTTGTTCAAATTCCAAATATGCCTAAAATTCCCGATGATCAAAAACCTGCAATAGGTAAAGTTATAGCTCCTTCAGCATTGTTTTGGTTTAGATGGGCAGCACTTTTAACAATAATATCTGGATTGATATTAGCTTACCTTAATGGATATCTTCATCAAGCTATGACACTAGGCATTGGATCTGGCGGTGGAAGAGATACTGCAATTGGTATTGGTATGTGGTTAGGTTTAATAATGGCCTTCAATGTTTGGTTTGTAATTTGGCCAAATCAAAAAAGAGCTTTAGGCATAGTCGATTGTGATCCTGAAAAAAAAGCTAAGTCTGCTAAAACTGCAATGCTATTTTCTAGAACAAATACTTTGCTGTCATTACCAATGCTTTTATCAATGGTAGCAGCACAAAATTTATACTAATCTTTTTCTTCTTTTATAATTGTTCTCTGACTAACTTTAAGCAAAACTAGAATTGGATTTGCTATGTATATTGATGAATAAGTTCCAAAAATTACTCCAAGTATCATTGCTAGAGAAAAACCTTTTAAAATTTCTCCTCCAAATAAATATATTGATAAAAGAGCCAATAATGTAGTTGCAGATGTAATTATTGTTCTTGATAAAGTTTCGTTAATTGAAATATTTGTTAATTCGAAAATTTTAATATCGGCATACTTTCTTAAATTTTCTCTTACACGATCAAAAATTACAACTGTGTCATTCATTGAATAGCCAACAATTGTTAAAACAGCTGCAACAATTGATAAATTAATTTCTAATGAAAAAAGCGAAAATATTCCTAATGTTAATATTACATCATGAAACAATGCTAAAATTGCTCCTAAACTAAATTGCCATTCAAATCTTATCCAGATATACAACAGCATTGCGGCTAATGATAAACCTATAGCTATAATTCCTGATCTAAGTAATTCTGCGCTTACTTTAGGCCCCACGTTTTCCACTCGTCTAAAATCTACGTTACCAATTGAATTTGATAATTTTTGCTTAATATTTTCAATAAATTCAGGATCATTTGAATTTTGTTTTTCAAATTTTACAATATAATCAGTTTCATTACCGAAGCTTTTTACTGAAACATCTCCTAAATTCATTTGATTGAAGCTATCTCTTATTAAAGATATTTTAGAAGAACTTTGATCTGTTCTGATTTCAATTAAAGTTCCACCTTTAAAATCAACACCAAAGTTAAGACCTTTGAACAATAATAAGCATAAAGATATAACAATCAGAAACACTGAGGTAATATTAAAAAGCTTATATAGTTTATTAAATTGAATTGTTTTCATTTAGATTAAATTTTCCTTATTTTTATTTTTTATTACAAAAAATGCTGTAAACAGACGTGCTATAAAATAAACGGAAAATAAGGTAGTTAATATTCCAACGCCTAGTGTTACTGAAAAACCTTTAATGGGACCAGATCCCATAAAAAATAGTATAAAAGCAGCAATTAAAGTTGTTATATTTGCATCTAATATAGTTGTTCTAGATTTTATATAACCTGAGTCAAACGCAATTATATAATTTTTTTCATTTTTTATTTCTTCTTTAATTCTTTCAAAAATAAGTACGTTGGCATCAACAGCCATTCCCACAGTAAGAATTATCCCTGCAATTCCAGGTAATGTTAAAGTTGCTTCAAATAAAGTTAAAATTCCAACTAATAAAAATAAGTTAGAAATTAAAGCTAAATTAGCAATAACACCAAATATTCTATATTTATAAATCATAAATAAGACAACTAAAGCAAACCCGATAACTAATGAAAATATTCCTGCATCAATTGAATCTTGACCTAAACCAGGACCAACTGTTCTTTCCTCTATTATGTTTAACGGAGCTGGTAACGCACCAGATCTTAATAATAAAGCTAAATCTGTTGCAGATTGAAAAGTAAAATCTCCTGAAATTTGTCCTGAGCCACCAATTATAGGCTCTCTTACACTAGGAGCACTTATAATTTTACCATCCAATATAATTGCTAACCTTTTACCAACACCAGTGCTTGTAGCTTTTCCAAATTTTTTTGCACCTACTCTATCAAGGGTAAAATTTACAACTGTTTCATTTGATTGTGTATCCATAGACGGCTTTGCATCTACTAAATTATCACCACTTAAAATAATTCTTTTACTGACAAATGCTTCTTCAGAACCATCATCGAATTGCAACTTTTCAGTACCAAAAGACTCTTCATTGTTCTGTGTTATAAATTGGAAAGTTAGATTGGCAGTTTTTCCTAATAATGATTTTATTCTGCCTGGATCATCTAATCCTGGTAATTCAACTAAAATTCTGTCATTTCCTCTTTTTAATATATTCGGTTCATTTGTTCCTACTTCGTCAACTCTTCTTCTAACTATTTCGATTGCTTGATCTAGAGATGAATTTTTAAGTAATACTAAACCATAATTTGATAAAGAAAGTTTAAAAAAATTATCATTTTCTACAAAATCAAATGTATGAGATTTATATTGTTGAAAATAAGGATTAATTTCGCTTTCATCATCATCTAAAAGTTTTAATACTTCATCTACATTATCATCTGATGACTCAAAAATAATCGTATTTTTATCAATGGAAAAATTTCTTATTGTTAACTTCTTATCTTTAAAATATCTTTTCAAGTCTATCAATTTACTTTGTAATTTTTGAGTAATAACAGGATCGTTATCAATTTCTAAAAGCAGATAAGAACCACCCTGCAAATCAAGACCAAGTTTTATATTTTTAGAAAAATATTCATCGTCAAATTTTAAGAAATTTGATGCTGCAAAATAAGAAACTATTAAAGTAAATATTAAAACTGAAATAACCCTTAATTTGGAAAAGTATAACACTTTAAATTTTGAATATTATTTTTTAGGCTCAACAGTATTATTTACTAAACTTTGGATACCGCTAGCTCTAACTATTTCAACACTAACATTTTCTGAAATTTTAACTTCAACTTTTTCGTTATCTATAATTCTTTCAACTGATCCAATAATTCCACCTGTTGTTATAACTTTGTCCCCTCTTTTTAAACCTTCAACCATTAGTTTGTGCTCTTTGACTTTTTTTTGCTGTGGTCTTATTAAAAAGAAATAAAATATTACAAAAATTAAAATTAAAGGTATAAATTGTCCAATTCCAGCATCCATGATGTCCTCTTAAGTTTACGATTATTTATACTATCTAATATTTAAAGACAACTCTTAATTGATAGAAATTTTATCGATATTTCCCATATATGGTTTTAGTACATCTGGAATTATAATTGATCCATCTTCAGTCTGATAATTTTCTAAAATTGCTATCAATGTTCTTCCAACAGCCAAACCACTACCATTTAAAGTACCAACAAATTCGGTATTATTATCCTTGTTTTTGTATCTTGCCTTCATTCTCGTTGCTTGAAAAGTACCACATGATGAGCAGCTTGAAATTTCTCTATATTTTTCTTCAGAGGGAAGCCAAACTTCAATATCATAAGTTTTTTCTGCACTAAAGCCCATATCACCTGTGCTTAAAATAATTTTTCTATAAGGAAGTTTTAGATCATCTAAAATTTTTGTTGCACAATTTGTCATTCTTTCAAGTTCATCTAAACATTTGTTGTTCTCAACAATACTAACTAATTCTACTTTGTAAAATTGATGCTGTCTGATCATTCCTTTAGTATCTTTACCATAACTACCAGCTTCTTTTCTAAAACATGGTGTAGAAGCAACAAGTCTCATTGGTAATGAATTGATGTTTAAAATTTGATTTTTAACCATATTGGTAAGTATTACTTCAGCTGTAGGTATCAAGAATTTCCTTTCATTTTTATCATCAAACTTAATTTCAAATTGATCATTTTCAAATTTTGGTAACTGTCCAGTACCAAACATTGTATTATCAGTGGCCATCAATGGTGGAGAAATTTCTGTATAACCATTAATTTTAGTGTGTGTATCAATCATAAAATTTGATATTGCTCTTTCTAAAGTCGCAAGCTTGTCTTTTACAAAAACAAACCTTGATCCAGTTGTTTTTGAAGCTAGATCAAAATCTAACATTTTAAGTTTTTCACCTAATTCATAATGTGACTTAGGTTTAAAAGAAAATTTATTAATTTTTCCGACTTTAACAACTTCTTTATTATCATTTTCATCTTTACCAAGAGGCACATCATTTAAAGGAACATTTGGTATAGAGCTGAGTATGTTATCAAGTTTATCTTTAATAATTTTTTGTTTTTTGCTTAATTCTTCAATTTGTATTGATATTTCTTTTGATTTCTTAAATAAACTTTCATCTTTTGATTTAGAAATAGATTTTTTTTCCATTTCAAGTTTTTCTTTATCATGAATAAAATTTCTATTTTTTTTATCTAATTCAATTATTTCATTTAAATTAATATCAATATTTCTATGTTTGATACTATTTTTGAAATCTTCAAAATTATTTCTAATATCTTTAATGTTGTGCATTTCTTTGTTCTGCCTTTTTTTCAATTATATTTACTGAAAAAATTGATAATTCATATAAAATAAGTAAAGGTATAGCTAAACCAATTTGTGTGACTGGATCTGGTGGAGTTAATATTGCAGCGGCTGCAAATATTATTACTACAACATATTTTCTTCTTTCTTTCAAAAATGTTGAGTTTACTACTCCTATTCTTGCTAACAAGCTTAAAACTACTGGTAATTGAAAACTTAAACCAAAAGCAAATATTAATTTCATAACTAAAGATAAATATTCATTGACCTTAGCTTCAAGTTGAATTGGTAAATTTGTGTTTAGACCGGCGCTTTCAAAAGATAAAAAAAACTTAATTGCTAGTGGCATAATTAAATAATAAACAAGCATTCCTCCTAACAAAAAAAGCACTGGTGTTAATACTAGGTAAGGCATGATAGCTTTTTTTTCGTGGTTATATAAACCAGGAGCTATAAATTTCCAAACTTGTATCAAAAGAAATGGACTTGTAATAAAAAAAGCTGCAAAAAAAGATACTTTCAAATAAGTTAGAAATGTTTCTTGTAGTGCAGTAAAAATTAATCTTCTATTTGTATCGTCATTTTTTACTGCTTCTGCATATGGTTCTACTAAAAAACCATAAATATATTCAGAAAAAAAATAACAAAGAACAAATAGTAACGCTAAACAAATCAATGAATTTATTAATCTTTGTCTTAACTCAATTAAATGACTTACAAAACCACTCTCTTTATCTTTGTTAGTCATTTTTCACTTCTTCTTTATTTTCATTTTTTGCCTTATCATCAGGGCTATCAAATTTTTCATCAGATATATCGGTAACTTGATTTTGAATATCAGAAACATATCTTTTTGCAGATCCAATCCAAGATCCAACTTTTTTTAACATTATTGGAAAATCTTTTGGGCCAACTACTATTATTGCAATTGAAACTATTATTAAGATTTCAAACCAGCCAATTTGTGGCATTGATTACTCTTTGTTATTTGAGTCTTGATTATCTGAAATATTTTTTGGCTCTTTGTCATCAGTTGGATCTGTTGACATACCTTTTTTAAAACTTTTAATTCCTTTAGCAACATCTCCCATCAGACTTGAAATTTTACCTCTGCCGAATAGTAAAACAACTAAGATAACAACTATTGCAATTTGCCAAAATCCTATACTCATAATTAGTTTATACTCCTATAATTTGAATTTTAAAAGTATCTTTTTACTCATCATCTTCATTTTTTAGAGTGCTGCCTAACATTTCATCTATCTCTGAGTAAATATTTTCCTTTTTATCTTCTTGTTTTTCTTTATAGAACTTTCCAGTACCAAAAATCGAAGCATCGACATTTGTGGTATCAATTAGTCCAGCTGTACCTAATTCATCAACAGTTGGTAAATCTGACAACTTTTGCAAATTAAAATGACTTAAAAAATCTTCTGAGGTACCATATTGAATTGGTTTACCTGGAACATCTTTTCTTCCAAGAGGTCTTACCCAGTTTAATTCCATAAGTATTTCAAGAGTATTAGTACCAAATGCAACACCTCTTATTTCTTCAATTTCAGCTCTAGTAACAGGTTGGTGATATACAATTATAGCTAAAGTTTCTATTGCAGCTTTAGATAATTTTTTTTCAACTGTTTTTTGTTGTGACATTAAAGAGGAAAGATTTTCAGCAGTTCTAAAAGACCACTTATTTGAGATGCAAACAAGATTGATTCCTCTATTAGAATAAAAATTTCTTAATTTTTCTAATGTTTTTATTACATCTATTTTTTTTGTAATTTTAGATTCAATTGTTTCAACAGAAAGTGGTTCAGCCGCAGCAAAAATAATTGCTTCTACTTCTCTTTCTGCTTCAGTAATTTTGCCAGGAAAATTTACAATATTATTTTTTTTAACTTTATTCATTAATTCTCTTTAATGTATATGTCTTCAAAAAGTTTATTTTGTTTGATTTTAACATTGCCTTCTTTAACTAATTCTAATGAACCAGCTAAAATTCCTGCATGTCCAGTTCTTTTTAAATCTTTTGTAGATTTAAAATTTTTAGGTATTAATTCTGAAATATTTTTCCAATCATTTAACTTACCAAAAAAATCTTTTATTGTACTTATACCATCCTCTGTTGTGAAAACAGGTAATTTAGGAATGTTCATTTTTTGAAAATCTTTAGTCATAATTATGTTTGCATATGTTTTTAAAACATCAAATAAAGTTAAAGTATATTTTGAGTCATAAATAGATTTCATTCCACTTTTCGATCCTCTCATAAAGACATCTCTACCGAGTCTTTTTCTACTTAGCATTTGGGATGATAACAATCTTATTAATTCTAATTTTTTTAATTGTAATTTTAATTTTTCTGCAACTTCTAAAGCTTTGAACTCTTCTTCATCGGACTCTGGCAATAACAATTTTGATTTTAGATAAGTTAACCATGTTGCCATTAAAAGATATTCGGATGCTATCTCTAAATTTAAATTCTTAGTTTTTGTGATAAATTCATGAAATTGGTCAGCTAATTTCGTAACTGAAATTTTTTCCAAATCAACTTTTTGAGCTTTAGCTAAATCTAGCAATATTTCAAGTGAACCAGTGTACGAAGACAACTCAACATTAAATTCTAAAGAATCGGTGTGTTCCATAATTAATTCTAACTTATTATATCAATCAATTGTGATGTTTTTTTTAAAATAAAATTATCTATTTTAGGTGAATTCTTAGCAACAATTAACATTTCTTTTAAATTACCATTGCAATGAAGTGCTAAATTACAACCTGCAAGAAAGGATTTTTTAACATTTTCTTCCAATGAGTATTTTAGAGCTTTCATTGATAAGTCATCAGTGATTAAAATATTTTTAAAACCAATCTTGTTTCTTATTAAATTAATCATTTTTTTAGAATGTGTAACAGTTTCGTTTCTATCAATTTTTTTAAATAACAAATGACCAGTCATTGCTATCAAAGACTTTTTATTTTTAAATGTTTGAAAGTCATTTCGAATTAAATATTCAATATTTTTATTAATAATTGGCAATTTTTTATGACTATCTGAAATAGCCAATCCATGGCCCGGAATGTGTTTAATTATAGTGGCAATTCTATTTTTGTGAAACTTTTCTATGCATATATCGCCTATTTTTGTGACTAATTTTTTGTTTGAAGAATAGGATCTATCACCAATTATATTATGAGTAATTGATCTTCTCAAATCTAAAACTGGAACAGAATTAATGTTTATTCCTAATGATCTTAGCAGGTATGAAATTTGTTTAACATATACACTGAAATAAATTTCAAATTTTTTATTGTTTTTTTTATATAGGTCACCAAAATATTTTGCTGAGAATAAAGAACTGTCGATAAATTTTTTAAGTCTAGTAACTCGACCACCTTCTTCATCAATTAAAATTGGATAATTATTATTTTTAAATATTTTTTTGATAGAATTAGTTAAGTTTTTTGTTTGTTTGATTGAACTTATATTTCTTGAAAATAAAATTACACCCCACGGCTTATGCTTTGTTAGAAATTTCTTTTCTTGATTAGATAAATGCTTACCTTTTAAACCACATATAAAGGATTTATGATTTTTATTCATCATTATAGATAAGTTCCCAAAAAGAAAATTTTTTTATTTTTTTATCATTTTTATACTCAACAAATTCAATAATGTTATCAGTGTTATTATTAAGCATGATTAGATGCTTTTCTGATTCTTTAATCTTTTCATCTAATTGTGATATTGATCTATAAGATTTTTTTAAATTCTCGTCCGAAAAGTAAAACCTTACAGTAAAGAAGATGAAAAAAAAAATAACAATAACAAAAAATAAATATTTTATTTCTTTAAACATTACATTTTCTCAGGAGTTTCAACACCAATAATATTCATTCCACTTTTAATTACATTGGAAACAGTTTTTAAAAATATAATTTTTTCGTCTTTGATTGTATTATCTTTTTCTATAAATCTTTTTGTTTCATCGTTCCTACCCATATTCCAATAAGAATGAAATTCAGATGCTAACTCATAAAGATAAACCGGTATTCTGTGAGGCTCTAACTTAGATGTTGCTATATCTATACATTTAGGCCATTGAGATATTTTTTGAAAAATTTTTATTTCATCATCATTAAATTTAAAATCATAATTAGTTATTTCAATATTGTCATTTATATTTCTATTTAAATTTCTAAATACTGATGAAATCCGTGCATAACAATACTGAACATAATATAAGGGATTATCTTTAGACTTTTCTTTAACCTTCGTAAAATCAAAATCTAGTTCTGCATCATTGCTTCTATTTAGCATTATAAATCTTGTAGCATCTTTGCCCACTTCGCTAATTAAATCTTCAACGGTTATATAGTCACCTTTTCTTTTGGACATTTTGAAAGGTTTGCCGTCTTTAATTAATTTAACAAGTTGGCTAACTTTACAAACTAATTTATTTTTTTCTCCAGAAAGAGCTTCAACTACTGATGTAATTCTTTTAATATAGCCAGCGTGATCAGCGCCCAAAATATTTATAAGTACATCAAAATTTCTTTTTAATTTTGTATTATGATAAGCAACATCGCTTGCAAAGTATGTCCAAGACTTATCGTTTTTTTGTAAAGCTCTATCTTTATCATCACCAAAATCAGTAGATTTAAAAAGTAATTGCTCTCTTTCAACCCAGTTTTTAGATTCTTCACCCTCTGGTGCTTTAATTTTACCTAAATAAACAAATTTATCTTTTTTTAATTTATCAACAACCTGTTCAACTTCATTATTTAAAACTATCTCAGTTTCACTTGCAAAATTATCATGAGAAATACCTAAATTATTTAAATTAAATTTAATCAATTTAATGGACTCTTGGACTGATAATTTTGTTAGTTCTTTTGATATTTTATCAAAGTTATCAAACTCAAAATTAGGATTTTGTTCAATTATATTTTTTGCAATATCAATTAGATAGTCTCCTGGATAAAGATCTTTATTATCAACTGGAAATTTTTCTTTATGTAAAATTTCACGGATTCTAAAATAAATAGATTTTGTAAAATAGATAATCTGGTTTCCATAATCATTAACATAATATTCTTTTGTTACTATATGATTATTAAATTTTAATAAATTAGATATAACATCACCTAAAATAGCACCTCGACAATGACCTACATGTAGAGGTCCAGTAGGATTTGCAGATACAAATTCTACTAAATACTTTTTTGAATTTATTGAATTTATTGATCCATAATTATTTTGATTAATAATATTTTTAAGAAAGTTATTCCAAAAAATTTTTTTAAACTTTAGATTTATAAAACCAGGCTTTTCTACTTTTATTTCATCAATATTTTCATCATCAGATTTTATAATATTTGCAATAATTTCTGCTAATTCTATAGGAGATTTTTTATTTGGTTTTGATAAAACCATAGCAACATTTGTTGACATATCACAATTATATTTAGATGGGGGTATATCAACGTTAATACCTGATAAATTTTCTGGCAACTCTATTATATCATCTTGATTTGCTTTTTTAATTAAATCTAAAATTTTATTTAGATATATTTCAAAAATATTCATATTGATGATTTATAAAGTTGAATTGCAAATCTATCAGTCATGCCCGAAATATAATCTGAAATCGATCTGTATTGATCTGTTTTCAAATCTGATACTTTAATAAATTTTCTTGGTTGATTAGTAATCATTTTGAAAAGTTTTTTAATAACTTTTTTACCATTATTATTTTTAATTAAAACACTCTTATTATTATACATTTTAGTTTTTAAAAATTGTTTAATTTCTTTTTCAATAGATAAAAATTTTTTTGAGAATATTACAGTTTGTTTTTTATTTTTTTGAATATCTGATATTTTTTTTATATTATTTTCTTTAATATTTTTAATTGAGTTTTTAATTATATCTTTGACCATTAAATTAATAGAATCTCTAATAATTTGATAAATAATAATTTCTTTATTGTCTCTTTTAATATTTTTTTTGTAAGAATTATATATTTCTTTAAAAAAATTAATTTCAATTAATTCATTTAGGCTAAATAATTTAGCTTTAATTCCATCTTGTATATCATGATTATTATAAGCCACATCATCAGAAATACTTGCAATTTGGGCTTCTAAAGAAGTGTTATGATGAAAATTAATTTTATTTTTAAAGTTTTTTGTACCAATAATAGAATCAAGTTTACTAAAATCTTTAAAGGGTCCATTGTGCTTTAAAAGTCCATCTAAAGTTTCAACTGTAAGATTTAATCCCTTAAATTTTAGATATTTATTTTCTAAAAACATAACTATCCTAAGCGTTTGTAAATTATGATCAAATCCACCATGTTTTATCATACAATCATTTAAGGCAAATTCTCCTGCATGACCAAAAGGAGTGTGCCCGAGATCATGAGCTAAACTTAAAGTTTCAGCTAAATCATCATTTAAATTTAAATACTTTGCTATAGATCTTGCTATTTGCGCAACTTCAATAGAGTGAGTAATTCTAGTTCTATAATGATCTCCCTCTGTATTAACAAATACCTGGGTCTTGTGTTTAAGCCTTCGAAAGGATGCTGAATGGATTATTCTATCCCTATCTCTTTGAAAAGGACTTCTATACTTATTTCTTGGTTCATTATTTAATCTACCCTTGCTTTTAAATAATCCTAATTTTGAATAATTTTTCATTCTTTAAAAATGGTAAAATATAATTATATTAGTAATATCAGTGTTAAAACATGATTAAAGAAATTAAATTTACAGATAATGCAATAAATCAAATAAACCATCTCCTGTCTTCTAAGGAGAAAGGTTCTTTTTTCAGAATCGCTATAAAAGGTGGTGGATGCTCGGGATTTCAATATGATTTTTCATTTGATAGTTCAAAAAATGATGATGATTTGTGTCATGAAAACATTTTAATAGATAAAGCATCTGCAGATTTGTTGAAAGGATCTGAAGTTGATTTCGTTAAGGAATTAATTGGAGATTCATTTAAAATAAATAACCCACAAAGTAAATCTTCTTGTGGCTGTGGCGTTTCCTTCTCGCTTTAATGATAATTAGTTCATGGAATGTAAATTCTATAAGAGCTAGAATTGAAAACATAAAAGAATACATAAAAAAATTTAGTCCTGACGTAATAATGATGCAGGAAATCAAAACTCCTAATGAAACATACCCTTTTGATGATCTAAAAAAATTAAATTATGAAAACTATGTCTTTGGTCAAAAAAGTTATAATGGCGTTGCAATTGTTTCTAAAAAAAAACTTTCAAATATCCAAAATGATATTTTTAAAGATAAATTAAAACAATCAAGGATTATTACTGCAGATTTAAAACATAAATCTAAAAGTATACAAATAATTAATATTTACACACCAAATGGTAATCCTGTTGATACAGAAAAATATGATTATAAAATTTATTGGCTGGATAGCTTAATTAAAACATTAAAAAAAATATTAAAAAAAAATGAAAATATAATTATAGGAGGTGATTTTAATATTATACCTGCAGCTGAGGATGTGCATAACCCAAAAAATTATGAAAACGATGCTTTATTTAGATTAGAAATAAGAAAAAGATTAAGAGAGATTATAAATCTTGGATTTCACGATGCTTACAGACATAAATTCCCAGATAATGAAGGTTATACATTTTGGGATTATACTAGTGGTGCTTGGCAAAAAAACAATGGAATGAGAATTGATCATTTTTTAGTTTCCAATTCTTTAATTAATATAGTTAAGGATGTTAAAATAAACAAATATCCTAGAGGAAGAACTAAACCTTCAGACCATACACCAATTGAAATTGAATTAACTTAAAGATTTAATTTTATTAACTAATTCTTCATTAATATTTCTTGGGCCTGTATCTAATCTATTTTTATGACGTCTTTCACCAGGTAATCTTACTTCGCCCATTGATTTCATTTTTTCAAAAAATTCTTCAGAATGTTTTTGCCAGTTAGTTCCTGCGGTTTTTTCAGGACTAATTGCTAAAATAAATTCACCACCACTTGGTGGTCCACCATCATTAGTATCTTTAGCTGCTGTTTCATAACTAAAATTATCACCTACCAAAGCACCTGCCATTAATTCTACCATCATTGCTATTGCTGAACCTTTGTAACCACCAAAAGGTAATAAGACACCACCATCAGCTATTTCTCCAGGATCTGTAGTTGCTTTTCCATCTTTTGTAAGACCTGTACCTAATGGAACTTTATGCCCTTCTCTTTTAGCAACCTGTACTTCACCCATTGCCATTGATGCAGTAGCCATATCATACACAACTGGAGTTTTTCCTTGTCTAGGCCAAGCAAATGAAATTGGATTTGTTCCAAAAAGAGGTTTAATTGCTCCTGCTGGAGCTACAGCTGGCTTATAGGATGTACATGCAAAAGCTACCAGGCCATCTTCTGCTAATTTTTCTGTTTCAGGCCACATAGCAGCCATATGATGAGAATTATTAATGGCTAATACTGCAACACCATTTTCTTTTGCAGCTTTGCTTAGTTCTGGCAAGCCTTTGTTTAATACTACTGGTGCCAAACAATTATTTCCATGAACCTTAATAACAGATGAAGAAATTTTTTCTATTTCTGGTTTACCTTTTCCATTGATCTTCCCGCTTTTAAGTCCAGAAACATAAGCTGGTAATCTAAATAATCCATGAGATAAAGAACCATCCCTTTCAGCATTTCTAATTAGATTGGATAGAATTGAAGCTGTTTCATCATCACATCCATTAGCTAATAAGGTTGTTTTTGCTAAATCAAATATCTCATCTAAAGTTAAAGAAACTGTAGCCATATATAATATTAAATATTATTTATGCCTAAAGTGCAATTTAAATTATTTTAGTGACTATGATTATGGGAGTTGGTCAAGTTAACAATATCTGATTCTAAAATTTCATTAATTGGTTTTCCAATACGCCAATTTCTTACTTTCCCATCCATTGCCCTTTCGGTTATAATTGTCTCAATAGGTGGACAATTAGGTTCATGACAGGTTAATTCTGCAATACTTAAAATTGATGTATCTGGAATTTGATTTTCATTTGAAAAAATTTTTTTTAAATTTCTTATAATTTCAGGATTTGGTTTTTTTTTATTAAACATAATTTAACTTTTTTTCTCATCCCATATTGATGTCCATAAAATATTTCCTCCCATATCACCAATTAATATACTGGAGCAATCTTCAGTAACAGCAATTGAAGTAACTTCGGACTCGGTAAAGCTACGAATGATGATTGTATTACTTGATTTTTCAATTTCTGATAAATAAACAGAACCATCGCTTAAACCAGCAAAAACAGCTTTCTCACTAGGGAACGGCTCTACAAATGTAACTTGATTGTTTCCTGAATACTGAAGACAGGTAGGCTTACGACCCATTGGTCCATCTCCATCAAAAGGCCAACATATTGCAGCAGCTATACCCATTCCTAAAGCTCCAGAGGTTGCTAAATAACTTGTTTCACCAACGAATGCGAAACTTTTAACTTTTGTATTGTATCCTGACATAGCAAAGTCAACATTATCTTTTAAACGCCAGCAACGAATTAAATTTTCTTGCATAGTTGTTACCAAGTATTTTCCATCTGGACTAAAACTTACTTTGTTATGAGAACCCTTAAAAATCAAATTCGAAGATTCCCATTTATTGGTATAATCTTTTTTCCAAAGTGTAACTCCGTCATAACGAGAAACTGCTAATCTTCTGCCTTTAGCATCAAATGCTATACCTCCGATGGTACTATTATGCTCAAATAATTTTGGTTCTTTTTTATTCGGAGACCATAGATAAACAATTTTTCCTGATGAACAAACCAAATTTCCATTATTTGCTGTAACATTGTCTACCCAACGAGTACCAAAATTACCAATTTCATTTATCTCTCCATCAAGTGAAATTTTCAAAAATCGACCGTCATCTCCACCAGTTAAAATATGATCACCATCTTTTGACATGCAAAGAACAATACCTTTATGTGCTTTTATTGGTTCAGAACATTGACCAGATGTAAAAATTCTTACAGTACCATCTCCAAATCCAACTGCTATAGAATTGCCAATTGAAACAGCATTAATTACAGGTATACCAAGTTTAAACTCAGTTCCTCTTTGTTCAAATTTAGTTTTATCTAATTCTGGGAATTCATTTGTATCAGCTATCATGCCGATTTACAGTTTTCAAATCCTTCTTTTAAGTTCATACTTTCAAGATTTCGACCAATGAAAACTAAACGAGAACTTCGTTCTTTTCCTTCAGGCCATTTCCCCATTGGCGAAGCATCCATTAACATATGTACACCTTGAAACACGTATCGATCACTTTGGTCTTTAAAATCAAGAATGCCTTTAGTTCTGAGTATATCTTGACCCTTGGTTTGCAATAGATTGCCAAACCATTCTTGAAACTTTTCCATATTCAAAGGGGTGTTAGAAACAAAAGATAAGCTAGTAACATCATCGTCATGTTCGTGATCATGATCTGATGTAAGAAAATCAGGCTCAACATCTAAGACACGTTTTAAACTAAATGCATCAAGATTAAGAATTTCTTTTAATGGGACTCCACATTTAGTGGTATTAATAATTTTAGCAAATGGATTAATCTTTTTAATTCTCTCTTTTACAACTTCTAATCCACTTTCATCAACAAGATCAATTTTATTAAGTAACACGACATCTGCAAAAGCAATTTGTTCCTCAGCCTCGTGATGATCAGTTAATTGAGAGCTTAAATGAACAGCATCTGCAACAGTAACAATTGCATCTAATTTTGTACGATCAGCAACATCCTGGTCGACAAAAAATGTTTGAGCAACTGGGGCTGGATCGGCTAATCCAGTAGTCTCTACTATTATTGCATCAAGTTTGTCTGCACGCTTCATTAATCCACTTAAAATACGAATTAGATCTCCCCTTACGGTGCAACAGATGCAACCATTGTTCATTTCAAACACTTCTTCATCAGCATCAACTACAAGATCGTTATCAATGCCCTGTTCTCCAAATTCATTAACTATTACAGCATATTTTTTTCCATGCTGTTCGGTTAATATTCTATTTAAAAGAGTTGTTTTTCCTGCACCTAAAAAACCTGTTAAAACTGTAACAGGAACTTGTTTGTTTGCTTCTTCCATTAATTAATTTAACATCCTTTAAAAGATTTTGACATATTTTTAATTAAATCAAAATACAAGCTTTTTCCTGGAGTTAAAGTTGCACCTAACGGATCTACAATTCCTGTCTTAATATTCATATCCTTTGCAACAGCTTGAATAATATCAGGATTAAATTGAGGCTCAGAAAATACACAAGCAACTTTCTCATGCTCAATTACTTCTCTGATCTCTGAAAGTTGTTCCGCGCCGGGTAATACATCTGTGTTTACTGTAAATGCTCCTAATATATTTACATTAAATCTTTTCTCAAAGTATTGGTAAGCATCATGAAAAACAATCGAGGCAGTACTCTCATTTAATTCTGTGGTCACATCATTTATAAGTTTATCAATTTCTTTATAAGCCTTGCTTAAATTAGCTCTATAAGTAGTTTCATTTGTTGGGTCATTTTCAATTAAGTGTTTAGACATTTCAAATAAAATCACTTTTGCGTTAATTGGATCTAACCAAATGTGTGGATCAAATTCACCGTGGTGATGTCCTTCATGTCCATCATGATCATCGTGATCGTCATGACCATCCTCTTTCTTTGCATGGTCATCATGGTCGTGGTCATCATGATCATCTTTTTTTTTGTGTCCATGATCGTCATGATCGTCCTCTTTATGACCATCTTCTTTTTTTGCATGGTCATCATGGTCATCATGGTCATCTTTTTTTTTGTGTCCATGATCATCATGATCGTCATGGTCATCAAAAATATTTCTCTCTCTGAATTTTAACTTAACTAAACCTTTAACTTCTAATAACTCAATCTTTTCTGCTTTAGCTGCAATTGAATCTAATGGTTTTTCTAAAAAATTTTCTAAATCCTCACCTACCCAAAAAACAATGTCAGCGTCTTGTAACATTTTTGCATGCGAAGGCTTCATGGCAAACCCATGTGGTGATGCGTATCCATCAACTATTAAATCAGGTTTGGCTACTCCATCCATTAGATAACTTGCTAATGAATGTATTGGTTTAATTGATGCAACAACCTTAATTTCAGCATTTGCTGATGTAAATAAGGTTAAAAATGATAGTATTGTTATGATTATTGAAGATTTTTTTATATTTTTCATAGTAATTGGTTTTTGTTAATTGTTATAATATAACGCTGTGTAATAATATAACATAATTAAGTCAAGTGAATAAATGAGCTCAGAAAATAATATTTTAGTAAAGTTGAATAACGTTGGTTTTCAACAAAATACAAAGTGGCTTGTCAAAGGTGTTTCTCTACAAGTCGAAAAAGGTAAAATTGTTACCTTAATTGGTCCTAACGGATCTGGCAAAAGCACAACTGCTAAAATTGCTTTAGGTTTATTTAAAAATATTGAAGGAGAAGTTGAAAAATACACAAATAATATTGGGTATGTTCCTCAAAAAATATCTATAGATTGGACGCTTCCTCTGAGAGTTAAAGATTTTATGCTTTTAACTGAAAATCTTAGAGATGCTACAGTAGATGAAGCTCTTTCAATGACTGGAGTAAGTCATCTTAAAGATAAAAACTTAGGAAATTTATCAGGTGGGGAATTTCAAAGAGTGCTACTTGCTAGAGCTATTTCAAAAAAACCAGAATTATTAGTACTTGATGAGCCTGTTCAGGGTGTAGACTTTACAGGAGAAATAGCCTTGTATGAATTAATTAAAAAAATCTCGGAAAAATTAAATTGTGGGATTTTGTTAATTTCTCATGACTTGCATACGGTCATGAGTGCAACAGATCATGTTGTTTGTTTAAATGGTCATGTCTGTTGTTCAGGCACTCCAATAGCTGTTGCAAAAAATAATGAGTACAAAGCATTATTTGGTGAACAGGCTGCTCAAACACTATCAATTTATGAACATAAACACGATCATGTTCACTCTAGTGACGGAGAAATTAAAAAAAATTAAATGTTTGATGATTTTTTTATAAGAGCTTTAGTTGCAGGTATAGGTATTGCATTTGTTACAGGTCCACTTGGATGTTTTGTTGTTTGGAGAAGATTATCTTATTTTGGAGATACACTTGCTCATTCAGCTTTACTTGGTGTAACAATTGCATATTCATTAGAGTTTAATATTGCAGTTTCAATATTTTTAGTTTCATCAATTATTGCCTTAATATTAATACAACTACAAAAAAAAACTAATCTACCGAGTGATGCCCTGCTTGGACTTTTAGCCCACTCATCATTAGCTGTTGGTTTGGTGGTAATTGGCTTTTTAACATTTATTAGATTTGACATTATGGGATTACTGTTTGGAGATATATTAGCTGTTAATAAAAAAGATTTAATTACTATATGGGTTGGTGGGGCCTTAATTTTATTAGTTTTAAGATTAATTTGGAAACCGTTGTTTGCTTCTACTGTAAACTATGAATTGGCACAAGCAGAAGGTCTTTATCCTGATAGAGCTAAAGCGATCTTTACAATTTTATTAGCGGCCATAATAGCTATTTCAATTAAATTAGTTGGAGTGTTATTAATCACAGGAATGTTAATTATACCTACAGCTATGGCAAGAAATCTATCAGATAATCCGCAAAAGATGGTTGTATTTTCTGTAATTGGAGGATTGTTATCAGTTTTTATTGGATTATTTTCTTCATTAGAATTTAATACTCCATCCGGTCCTTCGATAATTGCTGCAGCCCTAATACTATTTATATTATCATTGCTTAAAATTAAACAAACGATTCAATTGAAAAATTAAAGGAGTATAGTAAAAAATAATCTAATGCAAAAACAAGAAAATTTATCTAAAAATCAAAAAATTATTTTGGACTTAATCGAAAAATCATCTGGTCCATTAAAAGCATATTCAATTTTATTTAATGTTAAAAAGCAAGGTATTAAAGCTCCTTTACAAGTTTATAGAGCTTTAGACAAACTGATAGAGATTGGTAAAATTCACAAAATTGAGAGTAGAAATGCATTTGTTGCTTGCAAAAATTCAAATTGTCAAGTTTCTAAGGCTACAGCTTTTTCAATTTGTGAAAACTGCGAAGATGTAACAGAAGTAAGCAACTTAAAGCTTTCCAAGTACCTTAGTAATTTTGCTGACAAATCAGGAATGAAATACAATAAATACAATTTAGAGTTTTTTGGTTTGTGTAAAAACTGTAAAAAATAAGTAAAAACATCTTAAATAATTAAATTTTTATAAAAACTAGGAGGGATTATTATGTTTATAAAAAAATATCTTAAATGGATAAGTACATTTTTAGTATTAACAGGTATTTTATTAACTAATCTTAACATCTATCCAATAAATATATATTTTCATGGATTAGGCGTTATTGGTTGGACGATTGCAGGGTTTATATCTAAAGACAAAGCGATATTAACTAACTTTGGATTGCAAATACCATTGTTTGTAATAGGAATTTATAAAATTATAATTTAATGAAAAATATCTTGTTTGTTTGTACTGGTAACTCAGCAAGAAGCATTATTGCTGAAGCTATAATTAACAATAATTTCAATAATAAATTTAAAGCCTACAGTGCCGGTAGTAATCCAACAGGTAAAATAAATAGTGATATTAAAAAATTTTTAGAAATGAAAAACTATGATCTAAGCAAAACAACATCCAAAAACTTTGATATTTTTATTAATAGTGAAATTAAAATGGATCATGTGATTACCGTTTGTAATAATGCAAATCACGAGGTGTGCCCTATTTGGCCTAAAAAAGATCAAATTATTCACTGGGATATTGAAGATCCTGTATCTAAATTAATAAATTTAAATGAAAACGAAAAAAATAACATTATCTTAAACACGTTTAATGTTATTAACGAAAAAATTAAAAATTGGATAAAAAATGAAGAATAATAATAAAATTTTCTTAGGTGAGTTTATAGCTAGCTGCTTCCTAGTAATGGTTATTGTTGGTTCTGGAATAATGGCTGAAAATCTAACTAATGATAATGCTGTTAGATTATTAGCAAATACAATTGCTACTGGAGCGGGTTTATTTGTATTAATAACAGCTTTTGCTAATATTTCAGGTGCTCATCTAAATCCTTTTGTAAGTTTATCTATGTATTTAACTAAAAGAATTAAAGGAAAAGAATTATTAACATTTATTCCTGCTCAGATACTAGGTTGTCTATTAGGAGTTATGTTGGCAAATGTTTTTTTTGAACACAGTATTATTGAATTATCTGCAAAAAATAGAGATGGTTTTCATATATTTTTATCAGAAATAGTAGCAACTTTCGGTCTTATTTTTATTATTTTTGCTACATTAAAAGATGGTAAAATTACAGTAGCTGCATGTGTTGCTACCTATATATCAGCTGGTTATTGGTTTACTTCATCCACATCATTTGCGAATCCAGCTGTTGCAATTGCTAGAACTTTTACAGATTCATTTACTGGCATTAATTACTTAAATACACCAACTTATATATTTGCTGAACTACTGGGGGCTGTTGTTGCTGTTTATATAATCAAGCGACTAATCAAATAAATACAACTCTACTAAGAATTTTAAAAATGATTAAAGTAGACATTAATCTTAATTAGTTTAAACGTAATTGAATCACCGTACTGATTCTCAAAAAAAAAAATTTAAAGATAGTAAATCTTTCCTTCACAGATTACATAGATTTTAAGTCATAAATAGATGGAACCGAAAACAATAATATAAAGGAGAAAAAAAATGGAAATGACTTTAATTTATACCATCATAGGCTTTGCCCTTGCTGGTTATAGCGTAATCGCTAACGACTCAATTCAAACACTAGGAACATTTATTGCTTCAAAAAAAAAGTGGTTTAAATGGTATACTCTTGCAGGATCTGCATCAGCTGTAATGATTTTTGCGTTAGCATGGGGATGGTATGCGTATGATGGTGATATTTCTTATGGAAGATTAACTAGAATACCTTATCAAGAAATTCAATGGTATCATGCAGTAGCACCTGCAATACTATTATTATTAACAAGAATTGGAATACCAGTATCTACTACTTTCTTAGTTCTTTCAGCATTTGCTTCAACAGTTGTGCTTGAAAAAATGCTATTGAAAAGTGTGGTTGGTTATGGATTAGCAGCAATGGTTGCTTACATAGCGTGGATAGCTGTATCTAAATTTATCAATGAAAAATTTGATGAAGTAGATGAAAAATGGGTTGGGTTTTGGAGAAATTCTGTTTGGATAACATCTGGTTGGTTATGGTGGGTTTGGTTATCTCACGATGTAGCAAATATTGCCGTATATCTTCCAAGACAATTAGATATAACATTGCTCTTAATTGTAATGGGGTATTTTACTGCCTTATTATTTTATATTTTCTACATTCAAGGTGGTCCAATTCAGAAAGTAGTTCTTGAAAAAACAGGAACAAGATATGCAAGATCAGCTACCATTATTAATATAATTTATGCAGGTGTTTTATTTTATTTTAAAGAATTAAATGATCTGCCAATGTCAACAACTTGGGTATTTGTAGGGTTATTATGTGGAAGAGAATTAGCCATAGCATCAATGAACAAAGAATATAAATTTGGCTATGTTTTTCCTCTTATTGGTAAAGATTTTCTTAAAATGATCTTTGGATTAAGTGTATCGGTTGGAATTGTTTTAGCAATTCACTACATAATTATTCCAAATAATTGGTTTTAAATAAATCTATATGGTCGTGTTAATCTATTTAACACGGCCATAAACATCTTGATATCTAACAATATCTGTTTCTTTAAGTATTGATCCTACCTGAGCTTCCATGATTTTAACTGGTTTTTTTCCAGGGTTTTGAATTCTATGAATTGCTTCTAACGGAATAAATATATGTTCATTTGGTTTTTTGTTAAAAATATTTTTGTTTAATGTTATTTTTGGGTTTCCTTGTGTAATTAACCAATGTTCAGCTCTGTGGTGATGCTTTTGTAGGCTTAAAATACCTTTGGATTTAACAAATAATTCTTTAATCAGAAATCTCTTACCATTAAATAAATTTGTATATCTACCCCACGGTCTATAATAAACGTTCTTTTTCTTAACATATTTGTTCTTATTTTTATCATATACTTTTAAAATCTCTTTCCAGCTGCCAAGATCAGACCAAGGAATATCTAGTTTAATGGCATTGATTTGTTTAGTTTTTTCAAGAATTGCATAATCAAAAGATTTTTCTACTGATTTAACAAATGAACTTTTATTTAAATAATAAGTATTATTTTTATATTTAGCCTTGTTTACTGAAGCTAAACAGCTTTTATATGTTTTTGGTTGATATTTCTTAAAGTTATTAATAATTGAGTCTTTTCTTAAGAAAAACATTCCAGAATTCCAATAACCCTTCCTTTTAATAACTTGTTTCACTTTTGCAGGTTTTGGTTTTTCAATAAATCTGGTGACTTTGTTAATGCTTTTAACTTTTTTAGTTAAAAAGTATCCATATTCACTGGATGGATTTGTTGGTTTTATACCAAATATAAATAAGTTCTTATCATTTAAGTTATGTTTATTTATATTAATTGATTTGTTTAAAATACTTGATTTTTCTATCAAATGATCTGCAGCGAAAAACATTAATGGTTGATTTATTGGTATATCTTTAATTAAAGCTGAAGCAAGGATTGCTGGAGCTGTATTTTTTTTTGCTGGTTCTAGTACAATTTTATATTTTTTAACTTTGTTTTTTTTTAAAGCTGATCTTACTTGCTTTAAGTACTTAGAATTAGTGCTTATAATTGGATAATCAAATGTAGAGTTTTTTACTCTTTCTAATGTTTTTTGCATTAGTGTCCATCCGCCAAAATCTATAAATTGTTTTGCTTGATGATTTTTTTGATTTGGCCAGAGACGTCTTCCTGCACCACCACAGAGTATTACAGGTCTAATTTTCATTAAATATCAGCGTAAGTTCTAACCTCGTTTTTTCCACCTGGATGTGTTGGCGCTCCTTTGTAAGCTGGACCTACAGTTTGAGCATATTTCCATAATGTACCGTTACCAAAATTCATTTTCTTTGGTTTCCATTTTTTTCTTCTTGCACTTAATTCTTTTTTAGAAAGTCTGACATTGATAGTTCCTTTTTTAGCATCAATATCGATAACATCTCCGTTCCTTAAAAGGGCTATAGGACCGCCTACAGAGGCCTCAGGACCCACATGACCTATACAAAAGCCTCTGGTAGCCCCAGAGAACCTTCCATCCGTTATAAGGGCTACTTTCTCCCCTTTTCCTTGTCCATATATTGCAGCTGTTGTTTGAAGCATTTCTCTCATGCCAGGACCACCTTTGGGTCCTTCGTATCTAATTATTATGATATCACCATCTTTATATTTTCTATTTTTAACTGCTTTGTATGCATCTTCTTCTGTATTAAAACATCTTGCTTTTCCAGTGAATTGTAATTTTTTTAATCCTGCAATTTTTACTATTCCACCTTCTGGTGCTAAATTTCCTTTTAATCCAACAACGCCTCCAGTTTTAGATAATGGGTTATTATATTTTCTCATTACTTTTTGGTTTGTTTTAAATTTAACATTTTTTAAATTTTCCTTCATAGTTTTTCCCGTGACTGTCATGCAATCTCCATGAATAAAACCACCATCCATTAAAGTTTTTAATAACATTGGTACTCCACCAGCTTCCCACATATCTTTAGCAACATATTTTCCACCTGGTTTTAAATCAGCTAAGTAAGGAGTTCTTTTAAAAATTTTTGCTACATCCATTAAATCAAATTTAATTCCAATTTCATTTGCAATAGCCGGTAAATGTAAACCAGCATTTGTAGATCCACCTGTAGCAGCAACAATTGTTGCAGCATTTTCTAATGACTTTCTTGTAACAATATCTCTTGGTCTAATATTTTTTGCTAATAAATTCATCACAGCTTTACCACTTGCTAGCGCATATTTATTTCTTTCAGTATATGGAGCTGGTGTTCCAGCTGAATAAGGTAACGCTAATCCAATTGCTTCTGAAACACAGGCCATTGTGTTTGCAGTAAACTGTCCACCACAAGCACCTGCACTAGGACATGCTTTTAATTCAAGTTTTCTTAAAGCATGAGCAGTCATTTTTTTTGATGTATATTTTCCAACACCTTCAAAAACATCTACTACAGTTACATCCTTGCCATTAAATCTTCCTGGTAATATTGATCCGCCATAAATAAATACACTTGGTACATTTAATCGAACCATAGACATCATAAGACCAGGTAATGATTTATCACAACCAGCTAAACCAACTAAGGCATCATAACAATGACCTCTAACTGTAAGTTCCGTTGAATCTGCAATTACATCCCTTGAAATTAACGAAGACTTCATTCCCTCATGTCCCATTGCAATTCCGTCTGTTACTGTAATTGTGCAAAATTCTCTTGGTGTACCGCCTGCTGCATGAACACCTTTTTTAACAGATTGGGCCTGTTTCATTAAATTAATGTTACAAGGGGCTGCCTCATTCCAGGTTGAAACAACGCCAACAAATGGTTTTGCCACATCTTTTTCTGTTAAATCCATTGCATAATAAAAAGATCTTTGTGGAGCTTTATCTGGACCTAAAGAAGTATGCCTGCTAGGTAATTTCTTTTTATTGAATTTCCGCATTATAAACTTTCTAAAGTTAACTCTATTTTTTTAGCATCTTTTTCTAATTTATCAAAGTTTGTTTTTTCTTGTTCTACAATATCTTTAGGTGCTTTATCTGTAAAACTTTTATTACTTAGTCTTGTATTGATTTTGTTTATTTCTTCTTTAATTTTAGAATGTTTTTTTGAAAGATTGTTTTTAATTATTTCTAAATCAACATCTTGCTCAAAATAAAGTTTAAATAATTCACCATTGATAACTAAAGTAGCCGATCCCTTATCAAGATCTTTGTCTAAAATATTATTTATTCTACCAAGTTTTTTTACGACAATTTGATTGTTATTAAAAAAATCAATTGTCTCTTTAGATGTATTTTTTAAAGATATATCAATTAATGATCCAGGACTTACACCTAATTCATTTTTAAACGATCTAATTGAGGTTATTATATCGATGATTTTGTATACATCATCAATTTCTCTATCTTTAGTTGAATTTTCATTAGACCAGTTAGCATACATCAAGAAATCATTGCTATTTTTATCTAACTTATTTTTAAGCCAAATTTCTTCCGTTATAAAAGGTATAAAAGGGTGAAGGATTATTAGTATTTCTCTAAATATAAAGCTAGAAACATTTCTTACTTCATTAATAGCTTCTTTATTATCTGAAAATAGTATTGTCTTTGAAAGTTCTAAATACCAATCACAAAATGAATGCCATACAAATTGATATACATTTTTTGCGGCTTCATCAAAACGATAACCTTTGATATTTTTTTGTATTTCATCCTTTTTGGTTAAAAATTCTGAATAAATCCATTTATTAATATTAACTTTTAAATCATTAGGTTTTTCTACATTATTAAAACTGCATTCATTTTGAATTAAAAAATTGTTTGCATTCCATATTTTATTTAAAAAATTTCTATATCCTTTAACTCTATCTTCAGATAATTTTACATCACGACCTGGTGATGCCATTGAAAGTAAAGTAAATCTTAAAGCATCAGCACTATATTTTTCTATTAAATCCAAAGGATCAATTACATTGCCTTTTGACTTAGACATTTTTTGTCCTTTTTCATCTCTAACTAATGCATGAACATAAATATCTTTAAATGGTTCTTTATGTAAAAATTCTGTTCCAAACATAATCATTCTTGCAACCCAAAAAAATATGATATCAAAGCCGGTAACTAAAACTGAAGTAGGATAAAATTTTTCTACAAATTCTTTTTCATCTGGCCATCCTAAAGTTGCAAATGGCCATAGACCAGAAGAAAACCATGTATCAAGAACATCTGGATCTCGAATTAATTCAACATCTTTATTATAATGTTTATTCGCATTTGCTTTTGCTTCGTCTTCATTTATTGCTACAAAAATTTTTTTATCTGGGCCGTACCAAGCTGGTATTTGATGACCCCACCATAATTGTCTTGAGATACACCATGGCTCAATATTATCCATCCATTGAAAATAAGTTTTAGACCAATTTTCAGGAAAGAAATTTGTTTTTTTATTATTTACAACTTCTTTAGCTTTAACAGATAATTTTTTAGCATCAGCAAACCATTGTTCAGTTAAAAAAGGTTCAA